>JAPLSO010000021.1 GCA_026398595.1 Spirochaetota bacterium
CCGTCCAGCTCTTTATCTAAGGAGATTGCAATGGCTGACTACATTGTAGTGAAAACCCTCGACTGCAAGGGGCTGGCCTGCCCGATGCCCATCGTGCGCCTGAGCCAGGAAATTGCCAAGCTCAAAGTGGGCGAGGTCGTCGAGATGCATACCACAGACCCGGGGTCCCTGTCCGACGTGCCCTCCTGGGCCAAGGCGACAGGCAACACGGTCGTCGAGACCAAGCAGGAACCCGGCCTCATCCGTTTCTTCGTCAAGCGTCAGAAATAAGGACAGGATCATGGATTCCCGGCCACTCTCACAGGGCGTAGCCGCTGTTATTAGCGGGGCAACACAGGCCGTGGGACAAGTCGTGACGGCCGTCTCGGGCGCCACGCAGGCAGTCGCCCACACGGGCTTCGCCCTCTTCATGGACGGGGTCTATTACACCATCATGGTGCCCCTGGTCTACGTCGCCGTGGCCGCGATGATCGTGGGTATAATCGCTAAAATCGCCAGAATCGCCGCTTCGCCGGCGCCGGTCTTCACCCTCAAGACCTTCCCGTCGCGGAAGCACCCGGTTCTGGCCGCCCTGAGCGACACCTTCGCCATGCCCCAGATCAGGAAGCGCAAACCCGTGTTCTGGTTCTTCCTGATGTGGTTCCATGTCGGGATTCTGTTCCTGATCCTGGGGCACTTCGACCTCTTCCCGAAAGTCAACATCATGCCCGAGGCATCGCGTCACATGATCGGGGCGGGCTTCGTCGGGATATCGGTGACGGTTCCGGCCTTCTACTTTCTGGGAAGGCGGTTCCGGGGCGAGGACAGGCATATTTCAGTTCCCTCCGACTATCTTTTATTATTGATTTTGATTTTTACCTTTCTTTTAGGCGACATGATCTCCTGGGGAAACTCCTGGACGGCCAACGGCTTCGTCATGACCAAGGCCGACTTCAAGCTGTACTTCGGCGTCCTTTCGAGCTTTTCCTTCGCCGACCCAAAGACCGTCCTCCCCGGTTCCCACTACCACTTCATCGTCCTCCACGTCTTCCTCGCGGAGATCTTCATGGCGATCCTGCCCTTCAGCAAGATCGTCCATACCTTCTTCAGCCTTCCGCTGAACATCCTGAGGAGGAAGTGATGCTGGACGAACCGACGACCATGTACCTCAAGAACCTCTTCGAGACCAAGCTGAACAAGGCCATGCGGCTCTATCTCGACACTTGTTCGCGATGCGGCCTCTGCGTCGACGCCTGCCACGTTTACGCCTCGATGCCTGAAACCAAATATACGCCCGTGGGCAGGGCCGAGGTCGTGCGCAAGCTCTTCAAGCGCTACTTCAGGCTCCAGGGAAAGTTCGCCCCTTGGCTGGGCGAGACCATGACGATGGACGACATCGGCATGGACAAGGCCTTCGAGGCGGCCTTCTCCTGTACGGGCTGCCGCCGCTGCGTGGGCTTCTGCCCCTTCGGCATCGATACCCAGCAGATCATGGGTATAGCCAAGCTCCTTCTCATCGGCGTAGAGAAGCAGCCCCAGATCCTCGCCATGCTCTCGGACATGTCGATCGCCAAAGGCGAAACCTACACGGAATCCAACGATTCCTACCTTGAGGCAATCCGCAACCTCGAGCCCCAGGTCGAGGCCCTCGCGCCCAAGCCCGAGGGAAGGCCGACCATCCCCGTATCTGTCCCTGGCTCCGACATCCTCTACGTGAGTCTCTCGGGCGCCCACTCCATTATACCCGCCGCGGCTATCATGAACGCGGCCAAGGAAAACTGGTGCCTCTCCTACTTCGAGGCCGTCAACTTCGCCGCCTGGCTGGGCGACCCGAAGAAGCAGTCCAAGATATCGGACCGGATCGTCGCCGAGGCAGAGCGCCTGGGCGTCAAGGAAGTAGTCGTCGTCGAGTGCGGCACCGCCACCCGCGTCATGAAGTTCCAGTCGGGGAAGCACTCCTTTAAGGTACTTTCCATCGTTGAGCTTGTCGCTCGCTACCTGAAGGAGGGGCGAATCTCCGTCGACCCCGCGAAGTTCCAAGGCAGGCTCACCTACCACGACCCCTGTCAGCTCGCCAGGAACGGCGGTGTCATCGAGGAGCCGCGCTACATCATTGGCAAGCTGACGAAGAATTTTGTGGAATTGACGCCGAACCGCGAGGACAACTGGTGCTGCGGAGGCGGGGGAGGCTTCATCGCGTTGGGCGAGCACGAGTTTCGCATGAAATCGAGCAAGGTCAAGGCCGACCAGGTGAGGGCAGCTAAGGCCGACGTCATCTGCACGGCCTGCGAAAACTGCCATACCCAGCTTTCCGAGCTGAACGAGTATTACGGCCTAGGGATGAGGGTCGAGTCGCTGACCAACATGGTAGCCCACGCCTTGTGCTGATTCCCCGGCGGCGTAACAGTCCTATTGCTGGCCATATAGTTATCACTAGCCTGTGTTGCTTATGTGTTGCCTTTTAAAACCCCTCAACAAACACGATGAAAGGAATTCGATTTTATCGGGAATGGAGTACTAAACAGGATGAGAGCTTCATTCATCTCTTTCCCAGAATAACCGCAACGTTCTGCCAATCGAATGAATTCCATTTGGATTTAGGGTGTGAGAGGCTGAATTCCGACTTACGTTTTTCCGGGGTGCTTATGTTGATCTTGTATGAAGATGCACCGCCGTATTCCGCATTGAGAATTATCGAGTACATTATACTGACAATACTTGGCTGGACTGTAAAGCCAAGAGTACTGATGGGCATAGATACGTAGGAAGATGAATTCGCTTCTGTCTGACTGTACGTTATACTTTCAACTCTATAGTTCCCAGGTACTATTCCGTCGGAAAAGTAATCACCTTCATCATCTGTTCTCAATGAGTAACTCTGGTTAGTTTCTGTATTCTTGAAGACTATTTCAAGGCCTGATCTGTGCTCACCATTAAACGAAGGGGTTGATGACTTCTCGAATCCCGAGCATTTAAACACAAGAGTACCAATCAATAAATTACTTGTTGGTGATTGTGGCTCTGGGATCGTTGAACATCCGCACAACAGAAGCAATAGCAGTAGGTAGCCCAAGATTTTTCTCATCCTTAATTGCCTTGGGTAAAAATATCGATAGCTTGAACACCGCCGGAATGACAACTGATCCAAAGGTTGTCGACGCATGCCTGCTCTCCTTTTATTCTATTGACCTAATTATTATCCGGTTTTTTACAATAGCAAATCTATTAGTGCTCCTTGTGCTGAAACTACATAGGCAATAGGCTCGAGCTTATGAAGCATAGAATCCAAAGACATAATAAGAAAATCGGCGCTGCTACTGCAGCCAACAACCTCAAACGCGCCTTAAAACTGCCTTTTTCTGCGGTGTCCAAAGAAACCGCTGGCCTTCCCCCCGGCTCGGCCCACTACATTGGCGACACCGAGCCTACCATAGCCACCTACTCGATCTACTCCTACGATGGAGCCTCAGCGGCGGTCAAATTCCCCGGCGACATCGATACCCTGGTCGCCATGATCGACCCGAATCTGGTGAACTGGATCAACGTCAACGGACTTTCTGGCGACGCCGTCGAAAAGCTCTGCTCCACCCTCGGCATCCATCCTCTGGTGGTCGAGGACATCCTCAACACGGAGCATCGTCCCAGACTGGAGAATTACGACGACTATCTCTTCCTCGTGACCAAGATGCTCACCCTCCAGAAGGACGGTTCGGTCGAGTACGAGCAGGTGAGCTTCATCCTCAAGGGCAAGATTCTCATCTCCTTTCAGGAGAGGCCCGGCGACTGCCTCCAGGCCGTGCGCGAATGGATCATGTCGGGGGCGGGGCGCCTGCGCAAGATGGGCGCCGACTACCTTTTATACTCCCTCGTGGACAACATCGTGGATTATTATTTCGTTGTCCTTGAGCACCTGGGGGACAGGCTCGAAAGTTTCGACGAGGATCTGGCCGCCGAGGACGACGGGGCCTTTCTCCACGGCCTGCAGGAACTAAAGCGCGAACTCGCGCGCATGCGGCGTATGATCTGGCCCGTGCGCGATTCGATCAGCGCCTTCGCGAGGACCGAATCGATCCAGATGGACGTCTCCCTCTCTCCCTATCTGCGGGATCTGTACGAAAACTCTGTCCAGGCCATCGAAGCGCTGGAATCCTACCGCGAGCACGCGGCATGGATCATCGAGCTCCACCTGACCGAGGTGGATACCAACATGTCCCGGGTGATGAAGGTGCTGACCATCCTGTCGGCCATCTTCATCCCGATCACCTTCATCGCCGGTGTCTACGGGATGAACTTCCACTTCATGCCCGAGCTTTCCCAGACCTGGGGCTATCCGATGGCTCTGGGGCTGATGGCGATCGTGGTCATCGCCGAGCTCATCTACTTCAAGATCAAGAAATGGATATGAGGAGATTGGAAAGAATGATGGGATTTTACTGGATATAGAGATTTCAAATAATTATTATAGAAAGAAATATGAACAATTCTTCTGCCTGTCGAGCCTGCCGGTCCCGTCATCCTGTCAGAGTCTTTCATTCCCGGAGTTTCTGGCAGGCTTCGACGAGGGCGAGTATGAAGAGTCCCATGCCCTTGTAGTCGTCCCGGACAATCGGTTCGCTCAGGTAATACTCGTAGGATCCGTCGCGGTAGGGATTGCCACCGAGCCCAGCCACCTTGCAGATGCCGCCCAGGTGGAAGCGGCCCGAGCCATCGAGGGAGACGAAGCGCTTTTCGATGCCCACGATGGCGCGTTCCCAGGCGGCGATGAATTCGGACCCCTGAAGATAATCGAGTCTCGTGCCCTTCGAGAGCGAATAGGCGAACATCGACGAGGCCGAGGTCTCGAGGTAATTGCCTTCCCCGCCCGGCCTGTCCATCACTTGCCACCAGAGTCCCGAGGTATCCTGAGCCTGTATCAGCGCCGCCGCGAGATTTGCGAACATAGGGATAAGAGCGGCTCTGCTGGAGTGACCGGCTGGCAGGTAGTCCAGGATATCGACGAGGGCCATGGAGAGCCAGCCGACCGCCCTGCCCCAGACGTGGGGCGACAATCCTGTCGTCGGGTCCGCCCAGCGCTGAACCTTCAATTCGTCCCAGGCGTGAAAATAGAGTCCGGTGTTTGGATCCTTCATGACATCCCTGACTTTCAACATCTGGGCGCAGATGTCATCGAGAAACTCGAGGCGGTCGAACTCGATCCCGCAGGCGGCGTAAAAGGGTCCGCACATATAGAGGCCGTCGAGCCAGACCTGGCTAGGGTAGATCCTCTTGTGCCAGAAGGAACCGGAAAGGGTCCGGGGATGTCCGGCGAGCTGCCCGAGGAGGGCTTCGACGGCGATCCTGTATTTTCCTTCATCTGTTGTTTTCCAGAGATCGAGGACGATCCGTCCCGCGTTGATCTGGTCCAGGTTGAACTCATCGCGCCTGTAGCCCGCGATCGAACCATCCGCAGCCACGAGTGTGTCCACCCGGGCCTTGATTGCCTTGTCGTATCGGCCCCCGAATACCCTGATCGATGCTTCCCAGACGGCTTTCAGGACAAGTCCGGTCTCGTAATTCCAGCGAACGGTCGATGGCGTGCAGTCCTCAAGGGCGGCGGAGACCGCTTTCTCGAGAAGGCGTAGGCAATGATCCCTGCGGTCGTTCATTTCGCTGACTTCCCGGTGAGCCGGGCGGCAGGAGCCGCGGGGCCGATTTTTTTTAAGGGCCCTTGAGCCGCGCTTTTAAAAGAAGCGATGTTCCAGGGCCCCGATTGCTTGGTCTCCGGGAGAGCGCTTTACCCTTCCCCGGAATCAAGCCTGCATTCTCACTTCAGATATCCGGAGTCGTCCATCTGGGCCTTGGCTGCCTTTTCCCAGGCCACCGCTCCCAGCTTGTCCATCTGCGCGATGAAGGCGGCATAGCCGTCCTTCGTGAGGGGGTTCTTCCCGAGCGCGAATTCCTGAACGCCCTGGTTGATGTAGCGCTTCAGGTCGGCGTTGTTGGGCGAGGGGGCGATGGTTCCGGCTCCGGTCACATTGATCCAGGGGTAGTTCTGGAAGGTCTTAAGGTAGAGCATGGGTCCCATCCTACGGCCGTTGGCTGTCGTGAAATAGGGGTAGCGGGCGTTCAGCTCGAGGGGGCTGTTGTAGAAGACCATGTTGCGGAGCTGGGTGACGGTCTGGCCCTTGGGTCCGGAGAACTTGGTGTCGGCGGGCACGTTCTTGTCCGTGATGTCGCCTGAGGCGTCCACGGAGTAGTTGACGCCCTCGACGCCCCAGCCGATGAGCCGGTAGCCTTCGTCCGAGGCCATCCAGTCCATGAGCCTGGCTATCGCCTCCTTCTTGCCGGCCTTGGCCGCCTTGGCGGACACGGCGTAGATCCTGTAGTTGGCGTCGTTGATGCCTGTGGCCGAGAGACCCTTGGGTCCTTTGGGCGGAGGCAGGGCAGCCCACTCGCCTGAGGGGAAGTTCTTGTCGAAGGGGGCGTAGTTGGCGGCCGCTGCGAGGGCGGCGAACTGCTCCCTCATGACGCCGAACTTGCCCTGTTTCCACGCGGCGCGGAAGTCGTCCTTTTTGAGGCTCGGCCAGTCGGGATCGATCACCTTGTTGTCGATGAGTTTTTTCACGAACTGGAGGGCATCGAAGAATTCGGGTTTTTTGACGTTGAGGCCGCTCGAAACGGCGGCCGAGGTACTGTTCCTGGTCGTAGTACTCGACAAAGGCTCCGTAACCGTAGGTGTCCTGCTTGCCGTTGCCGTCGGGGTCCTTGTAGGTGAAGGCATAGAGGACGTCGTAGAGCTCGTCCAGGGTCGTCGGCATCTTGAGGCCGAGCTTGGCGAGCCAGTCCTTGCGGATGACGAGACCTTCGTTCTTCGCGAGGGAGCCGGGGAAGGCGAGGCCGTAGCTCTTGCCCTTAATGGTGGAGAAAGCCCTGGAATCGTCGTCGAAGTAGTTTTCGGCCCGGTTCGGCATGAGGGGATACATATCATCGACTGGAGAGACAAGGCTCTGCTTGATCAGGACCTGCCAGGGGTCGCGCTGGACCATGAAGAAGTCGGGCAGCTGGTTGGCGGCCGCGGCAGCCAGGATCTTCACGCTCTGGTCGTTCTCGTTTGAGGGTTCGGCCGTGATTTTGAGATCTATACCCAGCTTGTCGCGCAGGATCTTGTAAACGACCCAATCGTCGGGGGGAGGCCCGGCCTCGGTGACGGCTGCCCCGTACCACATATCGATGGTCATGAGTTTCTTGTCCTGCGCGAATGCCGATACCGCGCAGACCAGGGCGAGGACGAGGGCGATCGCGATACTGATCGTTCGTTTCATGGAAACCTCCTTGTACTATTCGAACGGGGTTGATGGCCCCGACACTAACCTTTCACGCTGCCCAGCATGGTTCCCTTGACGAAATACTTCTGGATCAAGGGGTAGGCCACCAGCATGGGAATGGCGGCGAGGAAGACCGATGCCGCCTTTATCGCCGCTATCGGCGCCTCGCCGAAGGCGTTCACCTCGACATACTCGTTCATCCCCGAGGACAAGAGGATGTTCCTCAGGAGGATGGGCAGGGGCTGGAGCTTGTTGTCGTTGATGTAGAGCATGGCGTTGAAGAAATCGTTCCAGAAATGGACGCCGTAGTAGAGACCGATCGTCAGGAGGATGGGTTTGGAGAGGGGGAGGATGATCTTCATGAGGACGGTTAGCTCGGAGGCTCCGTCTATCCGCGCCGACTCCTTGAGCTCCTCCGAAATACCCTCGAAGAAGCTCTTCATGATGAGGGTGTTGTAGACGCTGATCGCGCCGGGAAGGTATATGGCGGCCAGCTTGTCCACGAGGCCGAGCCTGGTGACGAGGAGGTAGTTGGGCACGAGGCCAACGTTGAAGAGGTAAGGGACGATGACGAGGATGTAGAAGAACTTCCGTCCCGGCAGTGTCTTGATCGAGAGGAGATAGGCCAGGGGAACGGTAAGGAAGAGGGCAGTCGCCACACCTTCGAAAAAGATTCTGAACGAGTTGACGGATGCGGTCAGGAAGGCCCTGTGGCCCAGAAGCGCCCGGTATGCCGCTGTCGACCATTTCCAGGGCGGCAGGAGCATGCCCTCGAGGGCAGAGCCGATATAATCATTGGGCCTGAACGAGAGGGTGATCGTGCTCCAGATCGGTATGAAGAGGATCAGAAAGATAGCGACGAGGCTCGAGTCGATGAAGAGGTGGAAAAGCTTGTCCGATCTTGTCAAACGTATGCTGCTTTTCATGGCCGGCCTCTCAATACAGCCCTGTGTCCGTGTACTTCTTGATCATCTTGTTGGAAAAGACGATCAAGATGAGCCCGAATACGCCCTTGAAGAGTCCCACCGCGGTCGCGAGGCCGAAGCGGAACTCGAGGATGCCCTGCCTGTATATCCAGGTGTCTATGATGTCGGCGACCGAATACACAGGCAGCGAATAGAGCATGAATATCTGGTTGAAGCCTGCGTCGAGGATGGTGCCGAGGCGCAGGAGTACGACCATGACGATTACAGGGCGGATGGAGGGCAGGGTTATGTGGCCGACTCGCTGCCAGGCAGAGGCTCCTTCGACCGTGGCTGCCTCGAAGAGGCAGGGGTCGATCCCCATCAGCGCGGCGAGGAAGATGATGGCGCTCCATCCCATCTCCTTCCATGTGTCGGAGAGGAGGACTATCCAGGGGAAGGCCTTGGCGTCCGTCAGGAAAGATATAGGCTGTCCGCCCATCAGCTTGATGAGGTCGTTCAGGATGCCGTTCGAGGGTGAAAGCAGGGCGAGAAGGATGGCGTACATGATAACCCAGGAGAGAAAGTGGGGCAGGTATGCCAGGGTCTGGATGGTTTTGCGCAGGGCAAAGATCCTGCACTCGTAGAGGGCTATGGAGAGGAAGATGGCGGCCGGGATCGAAAACACCATCTTGCCGATGCTGTAGAAGACCGTGTTTCGGATCAGCTCCCAGAAATAATAGGAATTGACAAAGTCTTTGAAATTCTGCAATCCCACCCAGGGGCTCTTCACGACTCCCTCGAGGGCCTGGAAATCGCGGAAGGCGATTTGGGAATTCCAGATGGGCACGTACTTGAAGATGATAAAGTAAATCAAGGAAATCGAACCGAGGAGATAGAGTGATTTATGGCGCTTGATCTGTCGCCACAGCTTCCCCGGCTTCAAGGCCGGGGCTTTCAGGGTCGTCGACGCGAACATCTCGTTCACAAGGATATACTAAAGGGGATCATGGCAAATTAACAGTCCGATTATTGTACTTTTCTGACATTTGCCTCCTCGCATTTTCTGAAGACGCCAGGAGTGAAGCCCATCACCTTTTTAAAGACCCTGCAGAAATAGGCTTGATCCTGGAATCCCGCCCTGGACGCGATCTCGGCGACGCTATCGGCCGAGCTGCGCAGAAGTTCGAGCGCCCGGCCTATCCTCAGTCTGTTCAGGTAGTTCCACAGCGGTATGCCCATCTGGCGATGGAAAATCCTGGAGAGGTAGTCTTCACTCGCGTTGACCTGCTCGGAGAGTCTCCATCGTGACACGGGTTCCCTGTACTGGTTGTTGAGGAAGAAGATAGCCTTGGACACGAGGACGCCCGTCGGAGCGGGGAGGATATTCTCCCCGTCTAGGATGGCTAATGCCTTCGACGCCGCAATTCCGGCGAAAACCCGTCCCGAATTGTAGATGAGCGTCCGGGGTCTTTCCTCCAAAGCGGCCTCAAAGGAAGGGTTGTCGAATTTCCCGGCTACGCAGAGAAGGGGGATATCGGAGAGCGAGGTCTTTCCCGCCGCCGCCATCAGGAAATCCCCTCGCTGCCCTGCGAGAATGAGGAGCCGGGGCTTCTCCCTGTCGGCGAGTATCGCCAGCTCCACCGGCGTCTCGCAGCGGAAGATCCTCCATCCGTCTTCGCCGATCAGATTCGAAAGAATTTTGAATTCTTCCTGGGATTCCTCGGGGATCCCGAGGAGAAAGACGGATCTCCGCGATTCCTCGGGCATGAGCCCGCCGAGATACTCTCCGAGAGTTGCGCCCCGAAGTTCCTGGGATGACCCGAGCCGCGGCGAAGGGACGAAACAGGGGAATTTCCGGAAGGCGGGATGCTCGAGGAGCAAGGCCACGGCCGCCCAGTCTTCGGGGGCGAACGTCGCAGGGGCGATGTAGACTAATGACAGAGCCTCGGGGCTGAACTTGGTTCCGCCCAGTTCCTCGACGCCGAGTTTTACGGGCGCAGTATCGGGGAACATCGAGCCTAAGAACTCAGGGACAGTGGGGCCGAGGCAGGCCATGATCTGGGGATTCCTCTCCTGCCTGTCCATAGGGATGGTCCCGTCCATCAAGGGGTAGGGGAGAAGGAGGAGGAAAGCGAGTCCTGCCGCCCCTTCCCGGGCTTCGTCCTGGAAGTTCAGCGAACCCCCGTGGAGAAAGGCGATGCGTCGGGCCAGTTCGACGTTGATCCTCGCTTCGTTGGAGGAAGCGAGGCCCGATCGCGTCTCGACGATGCGTTTGAGCCGTGCCGCCTTCTCGGCCGTACCTCCCTCGCCGCCAAGGCGGAAAACGAGGCCTCCCGGTACGATTCGGAGACTCAGGTCGACAGCCTCGAGCCTGAGTTGCCTCGAAAGAAGATCGAGAAAGATTTCGAGGACCTGGGATAGGCGCCTCTCGTCGCCCCAGAGAATCGGCAGTTCCCTGCTCGGTACGTCTGTTCTCACCGGCCCCCACCTTCTTTGGCCTGCCTTGACCGCTGCCGATTCGGCGAAGCTTGAGGCAAAAGCCCAGGGGTCGAAAAGGGCGAAATCCATGCTCAAATTACCGACCTGGGCAAGGGAGAGGTCGAAGAGCCGGCGCGTCAGCTCCAGCTGGTCGGCTGAATGGGCCGCTATGGCCTCGATCTCCTTTCTGTGGCTGATATCGGGTTCGGCGAGGAGACGGCTCGCCATGCCGTTAATGAAGCGTATCGGCTCCTGGAGTTCCCCTGATATTCCCGCGAGGAATTCCGTCTTCATCTTTTCGGCCTTTTCTGCTCTCAACCGAGCCTGATTGACCTGCTCAAAGAGGAGGATACCGCGCATAGCCGACGACAGCAGAACCCGAATTTCCTCGAAGACAGGTGCTCCCCCTCCTGTTATTCCGAGGCAGACATAGCCTAAAAAGGTGGACTCGTAATGGAGAGGAAGGACGACGAAGGCACCCTGTCCCTTGGGCTGGAATTCCTCGGGCAGGATGAGGTCGGAAGAAAAGCCCGCTCTGCCGTCCTGCGGCGCATGGATCCGCGTCTCAGCCCCGTCGGGTGCCGATTCAAAGAAGCCCAGGAAACTATGCCGCCCCTTCTGCACCTCGTCGAGGACGAAGTATCCCGACTTGATGCCGAGCTTCGGCAAATACCTGCCCGAAGCGTTCACGATGGAACCGAAGTCCTTGGCGCAGAGCAGTTCGTGATTGAGGATGTTGAGCCAGCTGTCCTGCGACCTTTCCTTCCACATTCTGTAGTTGCTCATCCTTTTCTCGGCTCTCGATACGAGAACCCTGCCTTGGCCGACGAGGGAATCGAGAAGTTCCAGGGCTGCCGGACTTGTGCCTGAGCAAGCGTAGGCCGCCCTGAGGATGGAGAGAAGGTCCTGGAAGGCCGACAGATCCTTCTCCTCCGCTATAAAGTCGTCCATGGCCCGGTCGAGGACCGCGAGAAATTCCTCTTCAGGCGAACCGGCGAGAGCCGAAGCAAAGGATGCGATGACGGGTCCGATGCGCTCCAGACAGTCGCCGGAACCGAGGCTTAATCGGCGCGCAGCTGCCGCCAGGATCTTTCTCGTTCTCTCCTCTCCCCGGATGGCGGCAGCTGCCTTGAGCCAGGGAGGCCGGAATCCCCTGGCGAGGCGAATGGATTCGGGCAGGCAGCCGCAGGACTGCCGCACGACGAGGCTAGTCTTCAGCAGTTTGTCCTGGGGTTTCTTCCCTTCGAGGATTTCCACGAGCATGTGGAAGGCTTGGCCGGCTTGGCGTTCGAAGGGCATTCGGACCGTCGTATAGGTGGGGGAGAGAAGGTTGCTTTCATCCGAATCGTTGAATCCCGCGCAGGAAAGATCGGCCGGTATCCTGTATCCCCGCTCCTTAAGGATCTTCGCCGCCTCGAAGAGGAGGAGATCGCTTGCCGCGCATAGGGCGTCGAAGTCCCTGCCCGGGACGCATCCTCTGGAATCCAGAAGCTCGATGATGGCCTTGCCGCCTTCGTGCCAGGGGTTGTCGAGGCTGACGATCCGCGCATCGTAGGTGATTCCCGATTCGGCGAGGGCATCCCTGTAGGCCCTGCGGCGATCCTCGGCCGAGGAATGGGCCTTGGGACCGCCTATAAAAGCTATCCTCGACCGATGATGCTTCCGCGCCAGATGAAAGACGAGGAGCTTCATCCCCGAGTAGGTATCAATATTTACCACGGGCTTGTCGCCGATCTTGAGACCGAAGGTTACGAGGGGAATATCCACCTGATCGCGGAGGAAGCTCTCGACCTGGGCTTCGGAGGCGAAGCCGCTCAGGGAGGAGGACCAGCAGACAGCCCCATCGAAGCTCTTCGATCCGACGAGGCTGAAGATGCCGTTTCGCATGTACTCGTACTCGTCCGCGCTCCCCAGCCTGCCGCCGGGAAAGGCGAAGATCTGGCACTGGTAGCGTTTGCTCGCGGCGAGGATCTCGGGCCAGACCTTGGTCGAAGATCCCGAGTGTATGGAAGCCATCATGAAAGCTAGTTTCCTCATACCTGTCGGCTCTTTCTCGCGTTCAATAAGCGATCTCCCGAGGCTCACGTATCCTGGAGTCCCGACTGCATTTTCTCGTTCCCGCCGCCGCGAGTCAACGCAACTCAAGTCCAGCCTGCTTTCTTAAGTCAGAAATATCCAAAAATACGCCTCTAAAGACTATTGCCAGCCAGGCGATGCAGTCGCAGAATGCGCTTGCGCGGCCAGGCTTCCGACCGCGTCCGGGGGAGGCGATGGTGGAATCCGCGATCGATATACAGGAATTCGGAGCCAGGGCAGGCGGACTATCCGACGCCTCGGCCGCCATCGGCGCCGCCATCGGGAAACTCAAGGCCCGTGGAGGCGGAACCCTTCTCGTCCCGGCTGGAATTTTCCTCACCGGTCCCATTGAACTTTTTAGCGGTATTACCCTTATCCTTGAAAAGGACGCGAAACTTCTTTTCGTCGATGATCCCGAACGCTATCCTCCCGTACGCACGCGCTGGGAAGGCCTCTCCTGCTGGGCCATGCGCCCCCTTGTCTTCGCTCAGGATGCGAAGAACGTGGCGATACGGGGCGAGGGTACCCTCGACGGCAACGGCGCGTCCTGGTGGGCGGCCCACAAGGCTAAAAAGGCTTCGGGGCAGGCCGGCCCCGTCACGCCTTCCGAGAAGCGGCTGGGATCTTTGAACGGCGCCTCAGACGACCAGCCTTCGGGGGGAGGAGGAAGACAGACTCAGTTTCTTCGTCCGCCTCTCGTTCAGTTCCTCTCCTGCGAGGATGTCTTCATCGAGGGAATCTCGATGGTCAATTCCCCCTTCTGGACCCTTCATCCCGTGTTCACGGATAGACTGAGAATCGTTGATGTCAGGATCGTGAACCCAGCCGACGCGCCCAACACAGACGGCATCGACGTGGATTCCTGCGTCGATGTATCCATCAGCGGAACCCTCGTCGACGTAGGCGACGATTGCGTGGCTCTAAAGTCGGGCTCAGGCCCGGCCGGGCTGGCCGAGGCAAGGCCGACCCGCGGCGTAAGCATAAAAAACTGCTCCTTTCTCAATGGTCACGGTGGCGTCGTCATTGGGTCGGAAACGGCCGGAGGGGTCGAGGATGTCGAGGTGAGCGGCTGCCGGTTCTCAGGCTCAGACCGGGGCATTCGGATCAAGAGCAGGAGGGGAAGAGGCGGCCTCGTCCAGAACCTCGGCTTCTCCGGCCTCGAGATGGAGGGGGTTCTCGCGCCTATAACCATCAATCTCTATTACAACTGCGGGGCCAGGGCCGACGAGGCTGCGAGGCTCTTTTCGGTCTTGCCCCAGCCCGTCGACGTCCTGACGCCCAAATTCCGGAACATCAGGATATCAGGCCTGACGGCGAAGGGCTGCAGGGCTTCTGCCGGCTTCGTGGTCGGACTGCCCGAGTCGAAGATCGAAGGCCTGGTCCTGAAGGACTGTTCCATCGACCTGGCCGACGAGGGGCTCCTTCCCCCGAAATTCTCAGAGATGTATCAAGGCCTTCCTGAAATCCAGGAAAGGGGCATGAGGCTGAGGAACGTCGAGTGCACGCTGGAGGAGGTCAGGCTGGGCAACTTCCCTGGCGAGGGCCTCGTCGTCGAGGAAGGTTGCGAGCTGAAGATAAAGCGATCCTGAAGTCTGGCGCCGCCGTCTTGCCGACAACGACGCCGGGCAGTTCAGCGCTGGACTCTTCCCGTGGCTCCACCTTCGAGCAGCTTCTTCACTTCGCCGAGTTCCACGAGGGCGAGGTCCCCTGGTATGGAATGCTTGAGGCAGGAGAGGGCGACGGCGAACTCCAAGACCTCTTGGTCAGAGCCGCAGGTCCCCATCCCGTAAATGAGTCCGGCCGAGAAACTGTCCCCGGCGCCGACCCTGTCGACGATGTCGTTGATCGAATACTTCCGGGACACGAGCGTCTCTTGCCGGGAGGCGAGCATGGCCGACCAGTCGTTGGAATCGGCCGAGCGGCTTTCGCGCAAGGAGACGGCGGCGTGGGTCGCGGCGGGGAAGCGTTCGAGCGCCCGGGCGCACAAGGCCTTGTACTCCCCGATGTTGATGCGTCCAGATCCCGGATCTTTGGGACCCTCGATACCGAGCGACTTCTGGTAGTCTTCCTCGTTGCCGATGAGGATATCCGCGTATCCGGCTATCTCGGACATGACATCCTGGGCTTTTGCCCCGTATTTCCAGAGCTTGGCGCGGTAGTTCAGATCGAAGGAAACCTTAAGCCCGGCTTTCTTCGCGGCGACGGCCGCGGTCAGGGAGGCGTCGGCACAGCCCCGGGAAATAGCGGGCGTGATCCCCGAGAGATGGAACCAATTCTGGTCCTCGAAGGCCTTGGCCCAGTCGATGTCGCTGGCCGCGATTTCGGCCAAGGCCGAGCCCGCCCTATCGTAGATGACGTTGGATGGCCGCTGGTTGGCCCCATTTTCGAAGAAGTAGATGCCCATTCTGCCCGGCTTGACCGCGACGCTGCCGACGTCGACGCCCTGGCCGCGGAGCTGGCGCAGGCATTCCCTGCCTATCTGGCCCTCGGGCAGGACCGTGAGGAAACGGGCCTGCATGCCCAGCCTGGCCAGGGCGACCGCGACGTTGCCCTCGCTGCCCCCGAAAGTCGCCTCGAGGCTGGGGGACTGAAAGAGCCTTTCATGGCCCGGCGACTTGAGCCTGAGCATGATCTCACCAAAGGTCGCCACATGCATTGTTTATACTCCTAGCGGCAGCTCTTCAAAGAGCTATCTTGAGAACGATCTTTCGGGCCGGCTCCGATACTCCACCGACCGCGATACACGGGCGATGGGCGTCCTCGGGGAAGAGGATCAAAATATTGCCCGGTTTCATGAACATCGCAAAGCAAGGGTTATGCTCGGGCGTCGCGTAGAATTCGATATCAGGCGTATAGGGGACCGAAACCTTAAGTCCTTTTGCGTCCCTAACCTCGATAATCTCCTTGCCTGAGACCAGAAACTGGATGTCCAGATAGGCGCGGTGGGTCTCGTAGCCTGCCTTGACCGAGTTCTTTGTGTCGTAACTCTGGATGAGGGCGTAGACCTTTTCGCCATCGATATCCTTTCTGCCTACCGGGAGATTTTCCCAGCCCTTTGCCTCGAGCCAGGCGATTGCCTTATCAAGGTTGGCGCCCAGTCCCTTGTACCGTCCCAGGTTTTCAAGTGTCGTCGCTATCATGTTGGATTTACCTCGCGAGCCAGCCGCCGTCGACGGCGATAATGTAACCATTCACATAGTCGCTCGCTTCCGATGCCAGGAAGACAGCGACGCCCTGGACATCGGCGGGAGTTCCCCACCTGCCTGCGGGTATCCTCTCCAGGATAGCCTCGCTGCGCTCGGCGTCCGCCCTGAGTGCCTGAGTGTTGTTCGTGGCCATATAGCCCGGAGCTATGGCGTTAGCATTGATTCCGAATTTGGCCCACTCGTTGGCCATCAGGCGTGTGATTCCCGCCACGGCGCTCTTCGAAGCCGTATAGGAGGGAATCCGGATCCCGCCCTGGAAGGAGAGCATCGAGGCTATGCTGATGATCTTTCCGCCCGATTTCTGGGCCATGAACTGCCGCGCAGCGGCCTGGCTGAGGAAGAAGACCGTCTTGGTGTTGATCGCCATCACGTCGTCCCAGTTCTTCTCCGAGAATTCGATGGCGTCTTGACGCCGTATGATCCCGGCGTTGTTGACGAGGATATCCAGCCGGCCGAAGGCTGCCAGAGTCTTGGCCATGATGTCTGGTATCGGCGCGATCGTCATGAGATCGGCTACTATTTCCAGAAACCGCCCCCCGAAAGCCTCCACGGCCTTCTTCGTATCGGGGGATGGGACGTAGTCGACGCCTACGACAGCTGCCCCGGCCTCGGCGAGGGCGAGACTGATGCCCTGGCCTAGTCCCGTGGATGAGCCTGTTACGATCGCCACCTTCCCGTTCAGCTTGAATTTATCGAGTATCATATTTTCTCCTTTTCTGCTCAGTTAAGCTCGGTCATGGGGACAGCATCCATATCGGTGAAGGTCTGGTTTTCACCCGCCATGCCCCAGATAAAGGTGTAGGAGCCCGTGCCCACGCCCGAATGGATGGACCAAGAGGGGCTGATCACCGCTTGCTCATTCCTGACGACGATATGCCTCGTCTGGCTGGGTTTGCCCATGAGGTGGAAGACCACCCGGTCGGAAGGCATGTCGAAGTAGAGATAAACTTCCATCCTTCTCTCGTGGGTGTGGACGGGCATCGTATTCCACACCGAGCCTTCGGAAAAGATGGTCATGCCCATAACGAGCTGGCAGGTCTCGAGGACGGCGGGGTGGATGAACTGGTTGATGACCCGCTTGTTGCATTCGGCGGCGCTGCCCATCGCCACATGATTGGCCTGCTTTAGGGTCACGAGCCGCGTTGGGCAGGGTCTGTGCGCGGGGGTGCTGTTGAAGTAGAACTTGGCGGGATTCGCCGCGTCCGCGCTCTCAAAGGCCACAGCCTTCGATCCCATTGAAATGTAGAAGCCGTCACGGGGACCGACGGGAAAGCGCTTTCCGTCGACGGTGATGGAACCCGCGCCTCCAATGTTGATGATGCCCATCTCGCGACGTTCCAGGAAATAGTCGGTGCCGAGGGCCTTCGTCACGGCTAGTTCGAGAGGCTTGCCGACAGGCGTGGCTCCTCCCACAATCATCCTGTCGACGTGACTGTAGGTGAGTGCGATCTCGCCGGGAACGAAGATTCGCTTGACGAGGAAGTTGGATCGCAGGCTCTCCGTGTCCAGGGTTCTGGCGTACTCTGAATTGACGTATTCGCGTATATCCATGAGCGTCTCCTTTGTGTCCCATAAAGTCCAACGGGTCTGTACTTGTTCCACTATATGGAATACAATTCCAAATTGTAGTACCTGTTATCATAATCCAATATCCGGGTCTGTCAAGTTGTGGGCTCCAGGGCAAATCCGGGACTCAAGAAGGTAAACGATGGCCGAAATGAAGGTTCAGTCCCTCGAGCGTGCCTTCAATATCCTCGATATCCTCGCCAGGGAATCGGTCGGTCTCGGCCTCTCCGAAATAGCCGAAGCCGCCGACCTGCCGAGGAGCACGGCCTTCAGGCTGCTCGCGGTTCTCCAGAAAAGAGAATACGTGCGCAAATCGGGAAAGGATGCCCGCTACCGGCTGGGGCCAGGCCTCGTGGAGCTCAGTTCCATGTACCTGAACAACCTTGAACTGAAGACGGAGTCGGCTCCAGCCATGAAGGAGCTCGCGGCCGCCTTCGGGACAATTGTCTTTCTGGCCTGCAGGCAGGGCTCGAAGATGGTCTACATCGACCGGTACGATCAGTTTGCCAGCCTCCGGACCTATGCCATCATCGGCCAGCAGAAACCCCTCTTCTCCACGGCGCTGGGAAAGGCTCTCCTCCTCGACCTCGACGATATAGAACTTCATTCGCTCTTTAAGGGGATAGCCTTCGAAACTTTCGGTCCCAACTCACATCGCGACCTCGAAGGCCTCCTTGGGGATTTGAACCTCTGCAGGTCCAGAGGATGGGCTGTCGATGACCAAGAGAACGAGAAAGGCACGAATTGTGTGGCAGCACCCATCTATGACTACAGGGGAAAGATCGTTTCGGCCATCAGCACCTCCTGGTCGATCGAGATCCGGCCGGATTTGGAGTTTGCCAAGGTGGCGGCGCGAGTTCTCAAGGCAGCCTCTGACATCTCCCGCAACATGGGCTGGTCGCCCCGCTGAAAAAGGCGGGATCCTTCCTTCTTGTCTCGCTGCAGGCGGTGATGCATAATAGACGAACGCTCTGTTTCAAAATGCGGGGAGAAAAATATGACTGAGATAGAACTCTGGTCGCGCCTCAAGAAGATCGAAAGGGCCAGGACGGCCCTTCTTAAGAACGGTTTTGACGCTGTCGTCGTACAGACGAAGGACGAGGCTGCCGAACTCGTCATGTCCTATATACAGCCGGGAATGAAGCTGGGTTTCGGCGGGTCCATGACGATAAAGTCCCTCGGCATACCCGGAAAGGCCAAGGAAGCAGGCGCCGTCATACTCGACCACAACAGGCCCGGCATCACGCCTGAGGAAAGGCTCATGGTCCTGCGGGCCCAGCTCACCTGTGATCTCTTCCTCTGCAGTTCCAATGCCGTCACCCTCAAGGGTGAACTGTTCAACATCGACGGTAACGGCAACAGAGTAGCAGCCATGACCTTCGGTCCCAAGCGCAACATTGTGGTCGCCGGGGCGAATAAAATCGTCGCCGACGAGGCCGAAGCCTGGAAGCGGCTGCAGTCGACTGCAGCGCCCATGAACAACAAGCGCCTTCAGAAAGACAATCCCTGCGTGAAATCAGGCTATTGCATGGACTGCGACAGCCCAGGCAGGATCTGCCGGGTTTACCAGATCATGAGAAGGAAGCCATTGCTCTCGGATTTCACCGTCATCCTCGTCGCCGAGGATCTCGGGTTCTAGGGCTAGCGCTGCTGGGCGATCGTCTCCTCGTGGAGGAGAGTCCCGGCAGCGTCCCTGAACGAAAGCACCATCCGTCCTTCGTAGAAATCGACGTCGAGTCGGCCGAAAGTCGAGACTGCCAGCCATTTCGAGGCCAAAGACAGGTGGGCCGGCGCGGGATCGGGTATTCCCCCCATGGCACCGATAACCGCGTAGGAAACGCCGTCCTTCTGCAGGAACTCCTGGTAATGGTTGTGTCCCGAGACTACGAGGCTGACCCCGTATTCCCTGAGGATGGGAACGATGGCAGGAATGTCCTGATAGTGATCGTACCAGGGTTTGTCCAGCCCGGGATCGTCGTAGCCCGAGGCGTAGAAGTAGCTGTGCGAGAGGACGACGATAGGTTTGGCCCTGTTGGCCTTCTTGAGGGCTGCCATGAGCCAGCTTTTCTGCGCGCCCTTGAATTCCTCGGTGCCCCAGGGTAGATCGAGGACGATGAAGGTCGCCGCTGGATCGACGATGGAATAGTAATAGGGCGAGCCCGAATCGGAGGATAAGCCCTTGGGGAAGAAAGCCTTCTTGAAAAGGTACTGGCCTCCGAAAAGAGCATCGTGATTCCCCAGGAGGGGTCTCAAAGGTGTCTTGGGCAGGAGGGCTTCCAGGTCGGTGAGGGCGGAATTCCACTCCCCAACCTGGGAACCTGTTTCCACGGTATCGCCCAGCATAAAGAACACGTCGGGCTTGTGTTCGGAAATGGAAGCGAGGATCTCGGACCGGGCCGAAGCATCGGAACTCTCCACTCCCCAATGCGGGTCGGAGGATATCGAGATCCTCAGCGAGGGTTTGGGCGCCCCGGCTTGGACTGTCTCGGCCTTGGACCCGGAGGCGACCTTGCCCCCGGCGCTGAATGCCGCTTCTCCGAGGTTCACCCGGCTTATGCCCTTGGAGGGATTGACGAGGACAATGCGGGTCTGCTCAAGCGAACCCGATCGCGGTCCCAGGAAGAGAAAGCCCAGGATGCCCAGGGAAGCGGCCCCGACGAGGATGGACAGTACGATAGCCGAACCCCTGAAGATCTTGGCCGGGGTCTTGCTCTTCAGTTTGTCCAGGGGAAAGGAGAGAAGGGCTATGCCAATAGGAACGAAGCCCATGAGTATGAAGGCCCTGAACATGCCGGTGCGGTTCCAGATATAAAGGCCTTTGGCTCCCTGGAGCGAGTAGTGGTAGGCGTTCATGACGAGGCAGAGGATAAAAGCTGCCAAACCCCAGACAAGGGCGCGTTTCTGTGCCGCGTTCAAGCGGCTTTCTTTCCATTTCGAGGGCATGAAGAAAGTGTACCGCATACGTGCGGGATTTGATAGGGCAGTAATGAGCCGCACCTTTTCGCCTTCATTTCATCGAAGGGACGTCGTCGTATCTTCCCGAATTGTTCCAGAACGTCATGCCCTGGTTGGCGCCTTCCCTCAGGCCACGCACTTCGTCCCGGACGTATTGCAGACCATAATAGAGCCTGTCATAGGACACATCGAGGTAGAAGGCTTGTACATACGGCCTGACGATCGCCCTGTCCCGGGCTATCGCGAGGTTTCGGGAAGTCCCCAATCTATAGATTCTGTAGGGTCTGAGCTCGGCCGGCTCCTGGGCCAGAAAGGTCTGCTCGAAATGCGATGGGTAGAGCATGGGACAAATGACATCGACATACTTGGAGAGCATCTCCACATCCTGGCCCGTTCGCGATCCTGTCCTGTACCAGCCGTTGGAACCGTAGATATCGATGCTGATAGGAGCGGTTATAGAAGACCGCGCGTAACGCAGGAAGGACTCCAGGGCTCCGTCCTGGTCCATCCCCTCGGCCTTGGCGGGAAAGATGGCCGCGGCGACGTTGTTGCCATCGGTCGGGAAGCGAATGTAGTCGAACTGTACCTCGTCGAAGCCCCGGTCTATCACTTCCCCGGCGATCTCGGTGTTGTAACGCCAGACTTCGGGGGAATAGGGATCGACCCAATACTCCTCAATTGGTCTGGCGTCGCTCCTCAACCCCTGCCAGGGCTTGCCGCTCGCTCCATCGTGCACCGCGAGGGCTGCAGAGTTCCAGGAATACAGGGTCTTGTCCTTGAAGACGACGATTCGAGCGATGAGATAGATGCCCCGCTTCTTGGCTTCGGCGACGAAATTTTCCAGATCGAGAGGCTCGCTGACCGCTCCTTGCGCCGCCAGGAGGGGAGATCTGGGCGTAAAGCGCAGCTTGCCGCTGTCGTCCTTCATGTCGATAACGAGACTGTCAAGACCGAGGGTTGTGATGAGATCGAAGTACTTCTTCCTGCTCTGCGGATTTATCAAAAAGCTGGTCTGCAAATAGAGACCCTGTTTTCTCAGGGCTTTTTCCGCCTGCTGGCTGCGTGGGGGAGGAACGAGACGCCAGGACTCATCGATAACAACGGGCCTGAACCCTTCAACGGAACCTCCACGGGGGACGATGAGGGCTGCGCAGTCTGTCGTTCCCAGGAATTTTTGGGCCTCGGCTGCCGCGGCCTTGAAGTCGGCCGTCATATCCTGGTCGGGGAGGGCGCTCCATCGGCCGTTGCGCTGCTCGAGAGGGAAGCGGCAGACTGAATCACTTGTCACGCCGACCAGGGATTCGGGGTTCTTGGCAGCGAGGCATTCGACATAGCCGAAGCTCTTACCGTCCGAGAAGCGCTCTGAAAAGACCGATTTGGCATTGTCCCATTCATAGATTTCCCCCAGGAAGCTCATTCCCAAGGCGAAACGCCACGATCCCTTTTCATCGGGGAAGAGCGCGAAGCCGGCCGTTTCCTCGACGCCCCCGCCGTAAATCCTGGGAAGACCAGCCGAATACCCGGTCCAGCTCCCTTGGCCATCGACCTCGCGTGCAAAAAGCCCCTTCATCGAGTGCGAGACCCAGAGACCCAGGTCGGTTTTTCCGGGGATGGGACCGAAGGAGAGAGCCTTATAGCCTGGGATGGGCGTGGAATTTCCGAGGCTCGTCCAGGATTTACCCCAGTCATCGCTGTACCATATTTCGGAAGAAGTCATGACCGCCATCCTTCCGTTCTGACGCGGATCGACGGCGAAGGCCTTGATCTCGACGGCTGTACGAATGGGGGAGAAACCCGACCCATCCTCGATAAGGAGGGTCTTGGAGGGAAGCCCGGCTGTCCGCGGTTCGAAGCTCGCGAGATCGGGGGAAAAAAGAGGACCCTCCGAACTCAGGATGAACCAGCCGCCCCTGACGGGAACGATCGACCGGACTTCCGTGCCGGAGAGGAGGGACCTGGCCACGGGGCCGGCCGAGCTTAAGGAGATGGAGGCAAGCCCCCCTAGTCCGCCGATAAGGAACTCCGGTCCTGAAAGCGGCTGGACTTGGGCGAATCCTGAGGCTGTCGATATAGCCAGGAGGGCCAGGATCAGCCCCAATCGGGATCTCTTCATCTGCCCCGATCATACAGCGGAGGAAGGATTCGGAAAAGTGATCACAAGCTTGCTTTCGAGCCTTGTTTTCGCCTTGTCCCCCTCAGGAAAGCGGTCTATACTTTAGCGTACCCAAAGTCTTCCATACCTTCAAGGAGGTTTGATGATGAAGAAGAGAATCTTCGGTATCGCCCTGGCCTTTGCCCTGCTGTTCTCGAGCATAGTCGCCGCCCAGACCCCGGCTCCCCTGGCCAAGGAAGTGTATATAACGCTCCTGCATACTAACGACGTCCACGCGCGCGTTCTCGATAGCGCGACCGAGGTAGGTTACGGCCGTATAGAGACAGCGTACAAAGCGGCCAAGGCATGGAATCCCAACACCTTCCTCGTCGACGCCGGCGACACGCTCCACGGTCTGCCCATCGCCAACATCGACCAGGGCGCCTCGATCGTCAAGCTCATGAACGAGATGGGCTTCTTTGCCATGACGACAGGAAATCACGACTACAACTATGGCCAGGACAGGCTCTACCAGCTCGAGAAAATGGCGGATTTCGATATGTTGGTAGCCAATGTGTACAAGGATGGCCAGCGCGTCTTCAAGCCCTATATCATCCAGGAAGTCCAGGGCGTCCGCGTCTGCTTCTATGGCCTGGCGACCCCCGAGACAGTCTACAAGGCCGATCCCAAGAACGTCGAAGGCCTCACCTTCACCGACCCCGTCGTCGAGAGCCGCGAGCTCATGATGGAAATCGCCGGCAAGTACGACGTCCTCATCCTCCTCTCCCATCTCGGCATCGATGGCTCCTCCGAAGTGGTGTCCTACGACGTCGCCCGCGCCATCCCCGAGATCGATGTCATCATCGACGGCCACAGCCATTCGACACTTGCAGAGGTGCAGAAAGGCAATCCGACCTCTACCCTTATCGTCTCGACCGGTTCCTACGGCATCGGCCTCGGCGAAGTCAAGCTCACCGTCGGCAAGGACAGGAAGGTCTCGGCCAAGTCGGCCCGCACCATCACCGTCGCCAATTCCCCCGACCTTGTGAGCGACGTAAAAATCCTTGATATGATGACCACGCTCTCCAAGGCCCAGGACGCCGTCCTCTCCCAGGTCGTCGCCAAGAGCGCTGTCGCCCTCGACGGCGTTCGCAACAATGTCCGAACGAAGCAGACCAACCTCGGCACCCTCATCGCCAACGGCATGCTCTACGTGACCGGCGCCGACATCGCCCTCATGAACGGCGGCGGCATCCGCGACTCCATTCCCGCCGGCGACATTACCCTCAAGCAGATCTACACCGTGATGCCCTTCGGCAACATCATCCAGACCGGCAAGCTCAAGGGTTCCGAACTTGACGCCGTACTCGAGAATGGCGTCGGCAAGCTCCCGAACCCCGATGGCCGCTTCCCGCACCTCGCCGGATGGACCTACACCCTCGACGCCTCCAAGTCAGCTGGCGAGCGCGTATCCGACATCCTCGTCGGCGGCCAGCCCGTCGATCCGGACAAGGACTACGTCTTCACCACCCTGAACTTCGAGTTCAACGGCGGCGACGACTACCGTACGCTGATAGGCAAAGCCTCGGCCGACTTCGCCTCCGACGCGGAAACCTTCATCAAGTACGCCGAGTCCTTGGGCACCATCACCGCCGATAAGATCGCTGAGATGAAGTAACTGACCATGCGAACCGGATTCCCTCAGGAACCCGGTTGAGCGAAGGGGCGGCCGCAAGGCCGCCCCTTTTTTCTCGAATACGTTATCGGCGGCCTTTGGCCGTTTTCCCTTAAACCCCTCCGAAATCCATTTCCGGAAGACCTTCCTTCACAATCCTCGTCACCCGCGAGTCGCTCAGGAGCAAGGATATCTCAATAAAAGTGACGACCTCGGCGTCGAAGAGATGGCCACCCCATGCTTTCATCCCTGCATCGCTCAAGGTAGCATGGAAATGGAAAGGCCACTTCTCCGACTTGAGGATGAAGCCGCTTATCCCCAGCACTTCCATAGGCTCAGGCAGGGTCATTCTCTCATAGTTCACCGAACCTGGAGTATACCTGCCATAGGCGACTACCGCATTCTTCACCATGCCAAGAGCCGTGAGTACCGTCCCCATCGCTTTCATCTCTGGCATAGCCAGGAGCTTGCTGATATCGGAAGCCACCGATTCGCCCTTTTCCATTATGACGAGGAGCCTGTCCCCTTCGAAACGTGTCTTCATGGGAATCAGTATAGGCCCTGGCGCCAAATCCCGCTACATTTTTTATGACTTGACAGAGCTATGCCGGAGCGGTAAGAATACTCTCCGCATCGCCCAGATGGTGGAATTGGCAGACACGCTAGATTCAGGTTCTAGTGCGAAAGCATGGGGGTTCAAGTCCCCCTCTGGGCACGTTTTTGGCTTCCGAAAGGAAGCCTTTTTTATTATCTTCATTTTTATAATGGGCTGTAGTAAATAGGGAGCCATTATTTGCTGTTTTGATGAAGAGAACTCGTTGCAGGCTAAGTAAAAGACTTAATACGGCCTTCTGTAGTTTTTCATTACGCATTCTCGTAAAATGCCGATGTATTCCTTCCCAGCTCAATAGTCGTTTAGTTCCCGCAGTGGAATATATTCTTGAAGTATAGCAAGCCCTATAGTATCAATCGTCCGGTAGTATGCATGGATGAGAAGCCGATTCAATTGTTAGCAGACAGCCGGCACCATATCTTCGCGAGATAGGGTAAACCGGAACAATGAGATTTCGAAAATGTCTATAGGGGTACCTGTAGTTTTTTTCTATTTTCCGAACCAATAAAATGATTTAGGTGTTACAGCGCACTAGATCTATTTTCTTGATCAATTGCTCGTGTTGGGGGAAATTTTCACTTCTTTTCGTCTCGGGATAAGCATGCTGAAGAATATAGTCGACACAAGGGCAGTCGATACAGAAGCGTAAGTCTCGGAAATTGCCGCATTAATCGGGAAATGTCCAACGAACTTGTTGTAGAGTACCCAGAAGCATCCGACAGCTACGGTCGAAATCATATCAAGGACAGCGTCTTTCAGAGATGTGCGTTTCCAAAATAAGCCGAGAAGTACGACAACAAAGAGGGCTCCGCGGAGGGAGTAGGCAAAGCAAACAATATCCAACACGCGGATGGAGCCTGAATACAGGAATATTGCCGCTATCGCGCACAGTATCCCAGCAACCGCGGTGGAGATGCGGGATGCAAGGAACAGATGCCTTTCGTCGGCGTTTGTATAGATTAAGCTTTGATAGATGTCCCTGGTAAACATTGTCCCTGATGCAAGGATTATCGAGGATATTGTCGCTAAGATCGCAGCGAGAAAGAGGCCATGATAATTCCGCCTGCCACGGGCGGCAGGCTCATCATCAATGCAGGAAGCGCCTGTTTTCCGTTCGTGATGGCCTGCCCTGCGCCGTTTGACAACTTTCCACGGTCAGAGAGCAACCGAGCAACCATGCCTAGCAGCGCTGTGAGTATTCCGAATGGTGCCACAACGATGGCAGCTATCAGGGAAGCTCGCTTCGCTGTCTTCCCGTCCTTCGCCGCTAATATTGGCTGGATGCTGGCTTGGGCTGTACATGCCCCGAGAAGGGAAGCGATAACCCATGAGACTATCTTTAGCATGCCTAGGGCTGTCATATCGAAGTGACTTGCGGGCAATCCCTTCGCGAGGCTTGCCATTCCCCCGGCCGGGCCGAGCGACAGGATTAATGCGAGAATCTCCCCACTATACAGCGAAACCAGATGGAGGGTATGGGTCTTGGCTATAGCAATCATCCCGCCCGAAAGCGTCATCGCAATGAAGATTACAGCCGAAGCGATTACAACAGTGGCAAAGTCGAGGCCGAACAGAGTCATGCCTAGGCTGCCGGCGGAAATCATCTGCGAGGTGCCTATGGTCAGCATCACAAAAATCAGGAAAACGCTCGACCATGTTCGAGCTTGTCGTCCTAGTGTCCTGTCTTTTACAGATTGCCTAATCTATGGACGCTATGGCAATGCTGTCCATGATCTTGTCTGCTGACTTAACCCATTTGAATCTGCGACCTGAAGCATTCCAGGTCTTTATGAAATCGCTTATCGCTTTCTC
>JAPLSO010000017.1:0-39629 GCA_026398595.1 Spirochaetota bacterium
CGATCCAGAGCTGTTCCGCGAGTTCCGTGGGCAGGGTCTCGGTCGAGTCCTCGATGATTTCGATGCCGGAGGTCCTGTCGCCGAGAATGTCGAGGACGGCCGGAGCGAGGGTGGCCGAGAACAGAAGTGTCCTGGCCTCGGGGTCAGCCGTCTCCATCACGGCGCGGATATCATCGATGAAGCCCATGTCGAGCATTTCGTCCGCTTCGTCCAGGATGAAGTACTCGAGCTGGGTGAGGTCCAGGCTCCCCCTGCCCAGGTGGTCGAGGATCCGGCCGGGTGTCCCGACGACGATGTCGACGCCCTGGGAGAGCCGCCTCAGCTGCTCGCCGATCGAAGCTCCACCGTAGAGGCAGGCCAGCCTTGGCCTCGGGCCGTATCTAAGGGAGGAAATCTCCTCGGTGACCTGGATAGCCAGTTCCCGCGTGGGCACGAGGATGAGGGCTTGGACCGGATGTCTACCCTCTGGCCTGGGCGTAGAGAGCTTTTCGACGAGGGGGATGCCGAAGGCGGCCGTCTTACCCGTCCCCGTCCTCGCTCGCGCGGCGATGGCCGGTCCAGGCGACAGAAGCCTGGGGATGGCAAGGGCTTGGATGGGCGTGGGTTCCTCGAAACCTTTCTTGGAGAGAGCAGAGAGCATGTCGGGTGAAAGCCCGAGGGATTCGAATGTCATAGATTTCAAGTATATGCGGAAAACGAAAGATTATTCTAGTACCGACAGGAAATTATACCGTTTCACCAGGCACAGGCGGCCTATAACCCGGACTGAGGGCCGCCAACTCCTCGGCGTCGTTGATCCCCCTGAAAATAGCCCAGCCTGGGCAAGAAAGACCGGCGCTCTCCTCCGGGACAATGAGGCCCTGGCCTTCGCGCATGAAGGATGTAATGGAATAGCGCCGCAGGTCGAGCCTCGGTCCGTCGAAGAGTTCGTCCAGCTCGGGCAAGAGGGGCCGGGAATAGAGGGCGTGGAAGGGCTCGATCTTCCCTCCCCTCTCGGCGGCTATCGCTGTAACTCCCTGCCCCTCCCCCGCCGCGGCCAGTTCGAGGAGACGGTCGAGCCAGGTTTCCTCCATATAGGGCATGTCGCAGGCCATGAGGTAGACCCAGGGCGTGGAGGCTGCTTCCAGGGCCGCGTGAAGGCCGGAGAGGGGGCCGAAGCCGGGACGCGCGTCCCCGACGAGGCGCAGATCCATACCCGTGTACGGCCGGGGATTCGAGCCGGCGACGATGACGGGAGCGCCGAGAGCGAGAGCCATGCGAGCGACCCGTCGTCCCAGCATCTCACCGTCGAAGAGCAGTTCCTGCTTGTCCCTTCCGCCGAAGCGGCTGCTTTTACCCCCGGCGAGGATAGCCACCGTGACCCCGGACCTCAAGCTCTGCCTCCCTTTCTTGGTCTGACCGGCCCTTGTGCCTGCCTAAGGCCACGCGTACTCTTTGTCCATGCTCTCCGAACTGCTCGCCCCGTCCGACTGGTCCACGCCGCCCGATGCCATGGAGTTTTCAGCCTCCTATGGCGAACTCATACGGAGCATCGCCAGCCTCGTCGCCGCACTCTCGCTCGAGACTTCTGAATGGCATACAGCTCACGATCAGGCTGTCTCACTCTATGTGCGCAGCCCGGGCATCGTCAATGTCATGCTGAACTACAAGATCTGTGTCGAGCACGATCTCCCTCTCCATCCCACGGTCTACTACGAGCTGAAGGAGGCGAGGAAGTACCGGATTGACTATGACTTGCCGACCGTGGAAAAGGCCAATCGCCTTTACAGACGCTCGATCGAACTCGCCAGGGCTTCCTTGCGCCTCGATCCCGATTTTTCCTTCGAAACCGAGAGCTTCCTGGGCGAACTGCCGGCCGAGCTTCCCGGCTTCGTCTATACGGAGATACGGGACCAGTATACCTGGAGGGGCTCCGAACCCGAGCTTCTGGAGCGACTCGCGGCTAAGCTGCGCGCATCCTGGGAACCCGAGCTCATCGTCGCCGCCGCCCACGGCTCCATCATGCCCGCCCTCCTTCTCGCCGAGATCCTCGGCGTGCCCCTGTATTTCATCCGTTTCTCGATGTTCAAACGCCATGACGAAGAACCTATTGTCACCTTCTCTGACAAGGCCTGGCTTTACTCCTACAGGGATGCCAAGGTCCTTCTCTACGACGAGGATGTCGCCGGGGGAAGAACCCTTTCGATCTTCTCGGAACGCCTGGGCAAGCTCTTCTCGACGACCAGGACGGCCTGCTCCATACGGCATGCCGGCGCCTCGGTCAATCCCGACTTCTGCGGGCGGGTCTGGTGGGATTGAGGCAGGCGGCAGCGCTTTCGCTTGACTTTTATCGATATAGGGCTATAGTGCAAAAGTATGCGGAGAATATATGGTCAACAAGAATAAGGTTTCCTTCGGTCCCTCGATACGACGCCTTCCCTCATATCTCAACATAATCCGAAGCTCCCAGAGTGCGGGGGTCCAGTTCATCTCCGGCACGGCCATAGCCTCCGAACTCAACCAGGAACCCATCCAGGTACGCAAGGACCTCGCCATCACGGGCATCATCGGCAAGCCCAAGAAGGGTTACCCCGTCAACGAACTCGTTATGGCCATCGATCATTTCCTGGGATGGGATCTGGTCCACAAGGCCATCGTCGTGGGCGCGGGCAACCTTGGCTCGGCCCTCTCCGGCTACCAGGAATTCAAGAACCACGGCCTCGACATCGTCGCAGCCTTCGATACCGATCCCTCCAAAATCGGTTCGGTGATCCACGGCGTCCCCATTCATCCTTTGGACAAGCTCGATGAGATCGTCCCAAGGATCGGGGCTGAAATAGCCATACTCACCGTCCCCTTCCCCTTTGCCAACTCCTCCTGTGAAAGCATCGTCAAGGCGGGGATCAGCTCCATCTGGAACTTCACCAACAGCAAGCTTAAAGTCCCCGAAGGCATTACGGTGTGGAGGGAGGATCTCTCATCGGGTTACGCCATGCTCTCGGTGATGATGAAACTGGCGCAGAAGAGCGCGGTGGAAGACCTCTAGGGCATGTCCTTCCCTTCCGAAAAAGACCGTCGTCAGGCAGAGTACCTCTTGAATCGACTCATAAAGAACGAGAAAGCGCTGCGAAAGTGGGCACGGAAGGAGGGCATCGAGGCCCTGCGGCTCTATGATGCCGACATCCCCGAAATCCCCCTTGCCATCGAACGCTTCGGCCTCGGCAGCTCGGCCGCCCTCGCGATCTGGCTCTACGAACGCCCCTACGAGAAGGACTATGCCGAGGAATCGGCCTGGCTCGAGCTCATGGCCCGCACAGCCGCGGAAGCCTTGGATGTCCCCGTGGACCATGTCTTCCCGAAACTCCGAAAAAAGATGAAGGGCAGCGAGCAGTACGAAAAGAAGGCCGCGGGATTGAGCGAACTGATCGTGAAGGAGTCGGGTCTTTCATTCAAGGTCAACCTTTCCGATTACCTCGACACGGGCCTCTTCCTCGACCACAGGCCGGCGCGCGCAGCCGTGGGCAGGTCGTCCAGAGGCAAGCGGCTGCTCAACCTATTCAGCTACACGGGCTCCTTCTCGGTCCATGCGGCCTCAGGCGGGGCCACTGAGGTTCTCTCGGTCGATCTCTCCAACACCTACCACGAGTGGGCCAGAGCCAATTTCGCCCTCAACGGCATCCCTTCTTCGGCCCATGAGGAGGTCAAGGTTGACTGCCTCGAATTCATCGAATCGGCCGTAAATGCGCGGAAACGATGGGACATCATCGTGGTCGATCCCCCGACCTTCTCCAACTCCTCCATGGCGAAGGAGGATTTCGATCTTGTCGCCGATTGGCCCCGTCTCCTGCGCGCCTGCGTAAGGATTCTCGCCGAGGATGGAACCATCCTGTTCTCGACGAATTCGCGGAAATTGAGATTCGATCCCGCGGTCCTAGGCCTGGCCTGGAAGGACGTCAGCGAGACGAGCCTGCCTAGGGATTTCCGCGACCGCAGGATCCACCGCTGCTGGCTCCTGGGAAACTGTACAGGTCTCTCATTTTCCTGACCCCCTTGATAGCAGACCATTGGGCTCTGCCAGTCCGGCCTACCAAAGAAACAAGTTGCACGGTTTACCAAGCCTCTATATAATCTTTTTTGCTGATATTTCATAAGGAGCACAAAATGAGGACGACGACTCGGGGGCTTTACGCGCTGAAAGCCATGATCGCCCTTGCGGGAAAATCCAGCCAAAGCCAACCACTCGCACTCCACAAGCTGGCCGTCGAGGAAGGTATTTCGACGGAATTCCTCCAGCAGATATTCTACAGGCTGCGTAACGCTGGTCTGATATCGGCCTATCGCGGCCCGGGGGGAGGCTTCTTCCTCGCGAAGGAGACTGCGGCTATCTCCGTCCTCGATGTACTCGAGGCGGCAGGTGAATCCTTCGAGATTTCCCCCTGCGCCGTGAAATGCTCGGAAACGAGGAAGACATGCTCGCAATTCCCGGGCTGCGAGGCTGGAAGCTTCTGGTCAGCCCTCGAAACCAGGATGCGCGACTTCGCCCAATCCCGATCCCTCGCCGACCTCATAAAGACCAATCGACCCGTATGAGGCCCTGAATAGTTACTCCGAATCGACGAAACGCTCCAGCTCTTCGCGCCTTGTCCTGTCGATGAGGCCTTGACGCTCGCATGAATCGAAAAGCTCCCTGACGTGGAGGAATGCGTGCAGCCGTATGCCCGCGGCTTCCATATCCCTCCTGCCCTGTTTTCCCCTTTCTATGAGGACGACGAGGTCCTCGACGACGAGGCTCTCGCCGCGCAGGATCTCCACGGCCTCAAGCTTGCTTGCCCCCGTTGTTATAAGGTCGTCGAGAAGAAGGACCTTTTCCCCCGCCACGCAGGCTCCCTCGATCCTGTTGCCGGTACCGTGTTCCTTTACAGGCATGCGCGGCCAGATCATCGGGACAGCAAGCCTGATGCCGGCGGCCGTCGCGAGAGGAAGACCGGCCGCCGGTATGCCGGCCAGGCGGTCGAAGCCTATGCCGCTGGCGAGGCTCGAATAGGCTTCCGCCGCGGCCCCAAGGACGGCCGGGTCGGAGATGAGCCGTCTCAGGTCGATGTAGAAAGGGCTTTTCTTCCCGCTTTTAAGAACGAATTCTCCGAGCCTGAAGCAGCCTGTGGAAAGTAGACCAGCCACGAACCTGTCCTTGAGTTCGGTGTTCGGGCCCGCGACCTGCTTCGCTACGGATGCCGTAAAGCCCTGAAAGTTCCTTGGGCCTATCGCTGTTATTTTCCGAGCGATAGCCGCCATCTGGTCGCGCAGCGAAGCTGCGGCGGCTGCCGGATCCGAGGCGCCGGCCACGGAGCGTGCGGCCACGACGAGTACGCCCCGGCCGTCCTTTCGGGCTCCGGCGGTTATGGCATCTTCGGCTCTGCCTCCCTGAGCCCCGATACCGGGAGCAAGGAACCAGGCATAAGGGGCCGCGGCGCGGACACAGGCCAGGGCCGAAGGATCATTTCCCGCGACAACAAGGCCGATGCGTTCGGACCAGGAGACGCAGGTGCGGGCCACGGTTTCGTAGAGCTTTCCTGTCCCTGAATCGAGACCCTGGAATGCTCCGGCGCCGGGGTTGCTTGTCTTGCAGAGAAGGAAGAGGCCCCTCCCCTCGTAGGCGAGGAAAGGTTCCACTATCTCCCTGCCCATGTAGGGGTTCAGGGTCACGGCGTTGGCTCCCAGTCCTCCGAAGATCGCGTCGGCATAGGCCTTGCCCGTAGATTCGATATCCCCCCGCTTGGCGTCGTAGATGAAGGGAATCCACTCGGGTATGGCTGCGATGGTCTTTTCGAGGAGGGAATGTCCTTCCGCGCCGAAAGCCTCGTAGAAGGCCGCGTTGGGCTTGTAGCAGGCGGCGTAGGGACTCGTCGCCGCGATGATCCTTTTATTAGCCTCGAGAGCCCGCGACAGGCATTCGGCGTCGCCCAGAGATGCCCTCTCCTCCCTGGTGAAATATGGATCGAGTCCCACGCAGAGGCAGGTACCCTTGTCCACGACAATTCTCTCAAGTTCCGGAAAAAAATCCATCCTTGCCCCCCTGGCCGAAAGCTTCCCTAGAATATACTATTTGCTGGACCATAGCCATGGATGAGGAAACCCTACCAAAGCCTGTTTCTTTGCCCGAAATTGTTGGTAATGCATGCATTCCTAAAAAAAGTGGTCTATACTAGCTGAAGGAACGTGTCCCGGAAAGAGCGTTCCCTCCATAAAAGGAGGCACACATACGATGAAACGGTTATTCTTGGTACTCATCGCCTTGGCATTGATCATGCCTCTATCGGCTCAGGCGGGAGGTTCTTCGGGCACCGGATTTACCGCAGGTCTGAACCTCGGTTCCGATTTGCTCCCCAATCCCGGCACGGGCGTCATGGAGAGCTGGTCCAAGATCGGTTTCCAGCCCGACCTCGCCATCGGGAAATTCGGCGTAGGCCTGGACCTTACCATCCGATTCCAGCTCTATCCCACCTCTTCCTCGAACCCTTTGGCCATTTATTCGCCCGACTGGATACCTACCGGAAGCAAGACTATATTCGACGTCTATCTGCCCAAGATCCTGTATGTGAGGTACGGCCTCAAGGGAATCGATCCTCTCTATGCCAAGCTTGGATCAATCAACGATTTTACCCTTGGCAATGGTCTCATCATCTCCGACTATTCCAATATGCACTTTCTCCCCGACTTGAGGCTTTTCGGTCTCCAGGCCGGAGTCGATGGAAGCCTTTTTAAGGTACCTTATTTCGGACTGGACTTGCTGACTGGCAACCTCGCCAAGCTCGATGTCGTCGGCGGGAGGTTTTACCTGCGGCCCTTAGGCTTCATGGGCGACTCCATTCTGGGCAGGCTGCAGCTAGGCGGCACGGGCGTCGTGGACAGAGCCCCCTATCTCTACAATACGGGCTCCTCAGGCACAGCCTCCCTCATCTATGAAATCGGCGCCGACATCACCGACCCCCTCATCACGGGCGGTGTCTTCTCGTTGACGGCCTATGTCGAAGGCGCCAAGGAAATGAATAGCGCCATGGGCGCGGCGGGCGGCATACGGGGAAAACTCATCAGCCTTATAGACTACGGAGCCCAGGTCAACTACTTCCAGGCAGGATTCATCCCCTCCTATTTCGATGCGAACTACGACTTCTATCGGCCGAAACGTTACGACTACATCATGGCGACATCGCCGGGCGGCTATGTGCCCGGATGGCAGGCCAACCTCGGTTTCGACCTCTTCAGCCAGAAATTTACTTTCGGCGCCCTTCTGTCAGGTCCGTTTGACAGCACCGTGATGGATACGAACGATGTCACTGAATACCCCCACCTCAAGGGTACGGTCATGCTGGCCGAGGGCCTGATCTCGGGCCTTTCGGCCGAAGGCAAATACGAGAAGTACTTCATCGGCAGGCGTCATCCCTTCTTCCAGGATCTGATCGATCCGACCGACGCAGCTATCGGTTTCGCCGTGCATTACAAGACAGGGGCAACGGTTCTGACCCTTGACTACGCCTACCGCTGGAACCCCGCAGCCAGCGCTTTCGACGTCAGCTCTTCCTTAAGCGCCGAAGTGCGCTTCTAAGCGGGCTTGGGAGGCAAAGATGAAACGTATTTTGGTTCTGATAAGCCTGATCGCCGTCCTCACTCCGTCCGCGCTGTTCGCCCAGTCGGGCGGCCCGATGGCCGGTGTCATGACCTGGCTGCACGACAACATGAGCATGGAGATGGGCTCCGTGTCGATAGACGGCCTTTCCTATTCAAAGGTTACGCTATCTCCCGAAGTCAGGATGGGGAGACTGAAGCTGGGCCTCTACCTGCCCGTCATCTACAAGGATGACCTCTTCAATCCCTCCACCTGGTATGCACCGGGCGGGAACAACGAATGGAATTTCGGCGCGGACTACTGGGGCCGCGACACCTTCAAGGCACTCCTCGACGTGGCGGCTGACCTGGTCCTGAAGGTAAAGTACCTCGAATATGGCCAACCCCTCGAGGACAAGTTCTTCGTTAAAGTGGGCAACCTCCACGACCTCACTATAGGCCACGGTCTCATCATGCGAAACTACAGGAACGATTCGGACTTCCCGAGCGTTCGCAGAACGGGCGTCAACACGGGCATAGATTTCGGCGGCTTCGGCTTCGAAGCCCTTGCCAACGACCTGCCCGTACCCGACATCGTGGGCGCGCGCCTCTATTTCAGACCGATCAAGGGCTCCAAGCTCGCCTTCGGCTTATCGGGGGTCGCCGACCTCGCGGCCGCTTCGGATATGACGGATCCCTCCTTCAGCACGGTGATGGACAATTTAATGTTCCTGGGAACCGGTCTCGACCTGGACTTCCCTATCATCAAGAACAACGAGATCCTCTCCCTACGCGCCTTTGCCGACGCGGCGGTCACGGTGCCTTACATCAAAGGCAATACGGTCACCTACAATAGCGTCCCGATCACGGGAGGGCTGCGAACCGATCTCATTTGGAACGGCGGACCCAAGAACTGGGGCGCGGCGACAGGCTTACTAGGCAACGTACTCTTCATCGACTGGAGGCTCGAGTACCGGTACTTCACGGGCATCTTCAGGCCGGCCTTCTTCGATTCTACCTATGAACGCGCGCGGTCGGTCTATGTCCAGCAATACTTAGGCTACCTCGACGGGACCCATTCAATCTCCACGGCCCCCACGGTCATGGGCATCTACGGCGAGGCCGGCTTCTCCCTTCTCAAGGACAGGCTGAGCTTCTCGGCGGGCTACATGTGGCCCTGGAATCCCGCGGTCGGCTTCTCTTTAAGCGCGACGGCTGACGACGAACTTCACGCGGGCATCGCCATCAAGAAAGGCCTCATCCCCGTCGTGGACCTTGCGGGCGCGGTGTACTACGATAAATGGGGTCTCGTTAACTCCATCATGGACGGCAGTTTCCAGTTCTTCGACGAGAAGACAGCCTTTGCCGGCGAGGTGGACTTTCCGATCCCGGGAACGCCGAATCTCTCCGTAGCCGCCATCTTCAAGGCGGTCGCCAAGCGCGACGCATCAGGTAGTCTCGTCTATGTGGTCGCGACCGATCCCAGCAAGGGTATTGTCATGCAGCCCAGCATCACGATCGAGACGCGATTCAGGTTCTGAAAAAAGCCGAAATTCGACCAAGGATGCCCCTTTTTGGGGGCATCCTTTTTTTATGCGCACCGAATCGCTATCATAGGGGCATGGCACGCATCCACATCCTGCCGCCCGAGACGGCAAGGCTAATCGCAGCCGGTGAAGTCATCGAACGGCCAGCCTCGGCCTTACGGGAACTCATCGACAACGCCCTCGACGCAGGAGCCTCGGAAATCAGGGTAGAACTAGCCTCGGGCGGCATCGACCTCGTCCAGGTTTCGGACGACGGCGCTGGCATGTCCAAGGAAGACCTCGCGCTTTCCGTCCTCGAGCACGCGACAAGCAAGATCGAAACGGCTGACGATCTCCTCACGGCCCGGACCCTCGGGTTCCGCGGCGAAGCCCTCGCATCCATCGCGGCCGTCGCCCGGCTCGAGATGACGAGTGTGGAATCGGGGACCGAGATGGGCTGGCGCCTCAGGAAGGATATTGGCGGGAATGCTTCACTCACTCCGACGGCCGCCCGCCGGGGCACGACTGTTTCAGCCAGGGCGTTCTTCGAAAACTTCCCAGCGCGGAGACAGTTCCTGAAGCGACCCTCATCCGAAGCCGCGCTCTGCAGGACTGTGTTCAACGAAAAAGCGGTCGCCCATCCGGGGACCACCTTCGTCTGGGCATCGGGAGGAAGTTCTGAGCGTCTCCCTGCGGGAGGAAGGCTCGAGCGGATCGCCATACTCTACCCCGACCTGCCGGCGAGGGCTCTTCGGAGCTTTTCAGCAAAGACCGACGAAGCGGCGTTCGAGGTGGTCTATACCGATCCTTCCTGCCACAGGAGGGACAGACGTTACGTCCAGATCTTCGTCAATAGGAGGAAGGTACCTGAATGGGGCCTCGCAGGCGTCCTCGAATACGCCTTCTACGAGTATCTGCCTGGAGGCATGCATCCCATCGCCTTTCTCTTCGCCGAGATCGACCCAGCCAGGGCTGACTTCAATATACACCCCGCCAAGCGGGAGGTGAGGATTAAACGCCTCGACGAGCTCAAGAACGCCTTCCTCACCGCGTTCAGGACACACCTGCGCGTCGAACTGGGCGCAGGGCCGACGGACATGGCTCCCTTTCTCTCCGAAAGACAGCTTCCGGGCATTAGCGGTTACAGCCACGGATTCACACCCCTGGTCGGCGCTATGTCCCAGCCTGCCGAAGCCCGCGAGCGCTTCGACCCCCAGGCCTGGGAGATGCCGGGCGAGGAAAGGCCCGCCTTTTCCTCACTCGGCAAGCCTGACTCCCCAGCCTTCCGCTACCTGGGCAGGGCCTTCGGTCCATTCCTTCTCTTCGAAAAGGACGATGTGCTCTATATCCTCGACCAGCATGCCGCGCACGAGCGGATTCTCTTCGACGAACTCTCGAATGAGACGAAGTCGAGCCAAGAGCTCCTCGTACCGGCTGTCTTCGATTGTCCCCCCGGATCGGCCAGGACGCGACTCTCCAAATCCCTATGCGAACTTTCGAAGATGGGTTATGCGATAGAACTCACGGCTGAATCCTGCGTCGTCAACGCCGTACCCTCATTTCTAGGAGAAAAAGCTGTCCAGGCACTGGCCGAAACATTTTCGAACGATGGAACCAATGAGCTTCCAGGCTTCGGACTCATGGCCACCATGGCCTGCAGGGCGGCGATTACAGATGGCGACGAGCTCGACCCAGCCGCGGCGAGGGACCTTGTGGCACGAGCCCTCGAGCTCCCCCTCCCCCGCTGCCCCCATGGCAGGCCCATTTGGGTCAAGCTCGACAGAACGAGCCTCGATAGGATGGTGGGGAGGCTCGTCCAATGAAGCTTCGGCTAAGGAAGCTTCGGCTAAGGAAGCCGCTGTTAAAAAAGCCGCCGCCTGCAGGCCCAGTGAAAATCCTCTGCGTCGCCGATGAAGTCGACCTCCTCGTTTACTCGGACGCGATACGGGAGCGTTTTGGCGAGGTCGACCTCATCCTGTCTGCCGGCGATCTGCCCAACGAATACCTGGGCTACATAGCCTCCATGCTCAACAGACCTCTTGTCTCGGTGGCGGGCAACCACGATCATGGGGAAGAGGATGCTTCGGGTCTCGGACGCCTTTGCTTCTCGATACGGAAGGAAGCTGGTCTTTCGATTCTGGGAATCCCCGGCTCGATGCTCTACTCGGGTGGCCCCAACCAATTTTCCGATCATTATATGACCATGAGACTCCTGTGCCTCGCGCCCCGTCTCGTCCTCAGGCGGCTCTTCAAGGGGAGAGGGGTCGACATCGTCCTCGCTCACGCTCCTCCCAAGGGCATGGGCGATGGCCCGGATCTGCCGCATCGCGGCTTTTCGGCCTTTCTCTGGCTTATCGGTCTGGCCAAGCCTTTCTACTTCATCCACGGCCATGTGCATCTTTACGACGGTCGGGAAAAGCGGGAAAAAGAGCTGGATTCCACCAAAGTCGTGAATGTCTACGGCCACAGCCTCATCATCCTGGGGGAGGAGGAGCCATGTCATCACTGATCGACTCTATGACCGACCACGATTTCCAGAAAGCTCAGACCAAGGCCTTTTTCTCCCGCCTCGCTCATATTTTCAACCCGGGCGAGGAGGATCTCCTCCCCTTCGAGGAGGCGAAAAGGATTCTCGGACCGGACACGGAACATTATTCTGGCCTGGCGACGATACCCCTCGCCAGGATCGTCGGCAGCGAGGGAAGATACAGGGATTTTAACCGGCACTTTCTCCCGAGGAAGAATCATCTGAAGATACGTTGGATGAGCATCGATGAAGCCCGATACAATGACGTCAACCTTCCCCCGGTCCGCCTCTACGAGATGGGAAGCGTTTATTTTGTCAGGGACGGCAACCATAGAGTTTCGGTGGCGAAATCGTCGGGGCAGCTCGATATAGACGCCGAGGTCGTCTCACTGCAATCCAAAGTGGCTATAAGCCCTGACATGAGCATCGAGGAGTTGAAAGCCGCGGTCATCGGCTTTGAAAAGGCCGAGTTCTACGCCTCGACGAACTACCTCACTGTCGTCGGCCTGGACGATCTCTCCTTTTCCGAACCCGGGCGTTATGACACGATAACGGACCATGTCGACGTCCATAAATATTACCTGAACGAGCACGAAGAGGCGGAAATCTCCTGGGCGAACGCCCTCTTCTCCTGGCACGAGAATGTATATGCCCCCATACTTCTCGCCATAGGGGAAGAGAGGCTGCTCCAGCTCTTCCCCGGCCGAACGGCTGCCGATCTCTACCTCTACCTTGTCAATCATTGGGACGAACTCAAGCAAAGCCTCAACAAAGACGTAGGCATCGGCGAGGCAGCCCGCGATTTCAAGTCAAACCAGGGTGCAGAGACCAAGCCAACGGGATTGAGGCGCTTCCTGAGAAAAATCTTGGAAAAGCTTAAAAAAGAACTAGATAATTGGTAACTTCCGCGGAAATGCGGTATTTTTATAGATGCAGGACGATAACAGCTTTCTTCATTTCAGCTCCTTTTTTTGCGTCGGCCGCCGGGTACTCCTCCTTACCCGGCGGCTTTTTTTTGGAGCAACTAATCGGGAATCCGTCCTGCAAGGTTGACAAATAAGGGGCTTAGCATATATCTTTCATGGAATTTCGAAGGAGTAATTTATGGCACAGGTATCCAAAAACTCACGCAGCTCCAGCGCGACACATCACTTCTACTGCCCCTGCGGCGGCGAGGTCAAGATGAAGACCATCTTCGAGAACGGGAAGGTCAGGAACGTAGCCGAATGCGAGAAGTGCAAACGCGCCGAGCGCAAACCCGCCGATTTCAACTAATATAGCCCTTCTATCCCCGGCCTGAGGGCCGGGGTCAATTCCTGCCTGAATGTAGACGCCTCATCCCCAGCAGAGCTTCATCTATCATCAGCCTGGCATTCTCGAGACTCCGCAGCGCCTCCCTCTTGTTTGCGGGAGGAGGCATAAGCCCGACGAAGCGGACGGAATAGGGGGAGGTTCCAAAATTCCTGAAGAAATCCTTGAGGGTCCTGACGTATCGGCCTCCCTCCAAGGCGACGACGAGGATGGGAAGGGATTCGACTTCGAGAATCTTCCTGTAGCCAGCGGAATGGAAGGTGCCCAGAATTCCCGTCTGGGATCTATGCCCTTCCGGGAAGATGACGGGTATGGAACCTTCCTTGATGCAGCGCCTGGCCATCTGTTCCACGCTCCTTATCGCGTGGAGGGCATCGCCCTTGCGTCGTACGAGGCTGTGCCCTGCTTTCCTTAAAAGAAGGGAGATGAGCGGTATGCCCCAGGCGAGTTCCTGCTTGGCGACAAAGCGCGCGCGCTTTCCCCCTGGAATAAGATACATCAGCAGGGGGATGTCAAGGAGGCTCTGGTGGTTGGAGACCAGTAGAAAGCGCTGGGGGATGTCCTCATCGACGAGATTCTTGAAATCGATCCTGAACCCCGCGTAATATTTAAACATCAGGAAAATCGCCGAGATGGCTTTTGCCTCATACTCGAGGATCTTGGCCTTTTTCCGTTCAGGCGCGGAAAAAGCCAGGAACCAGAGGAGAAAAGACTCCCACCAGGCGAAGACGCTGAGAAGGACGAAGACGATGACCAGATTCATGGATATTTCTCTCGGACCGCCTAATTCTTTATCCTATTTAAACTGATTGGGAGTACGCAGTCAATCGCGGTCTTGACATTCGACCATCCCCTCTGCTATTTTTCTTAATCGCGTTAGGCAAGTAACCGGTTCGGTACGAATCGAACATCATTTTGGGGAGGATTCCCTTTGAGCACCAAGAATCTGTCTGCAGAAAAGCGGATGAGGCAGGACGAGAAGCGCCGCATCAGGAACAAGGGCGTCAAGACTGCTATCAGAACGGCCGCTAAAAAGGTCCTCGCGGCATCCGAGAAGAAGGACGTAGCGACCGCTAAAGAAGCCCTGGCCGATATGATCAAGAAGATCGACACGGCGGCAGGAAAGGGAATCGTAAAGAAGAACACCGCCGCCCGCAAGAAATCCAGAATGCAGAAACTGGTGAACAGACTGGGAGTCTGAATCCGATCTATTGAAACCGCTTTTGGTATCTTGGACGATTGGGGGAATGAACGGTATGGCCGAAAAATTAACGAAAGCCGAATTGATCGACGCTCTCTATGGCAGTCTCTCCTCGGGAAAGACCACGAGGAAGGAAATTCACGAACTCATCGATGGACTATTCTCGGAGATTAAGGGAGCCATCCTCAGTGGAAAGACGGTTGAACTCAGGGGCTTCGGAACCTTCGAAGTCAAGCTCCGCAAAGGCAGATCCAAGGCGAGGAATCCCAAGACTGGCGAGATTGTCTCGGTTCAGGATCATGGAGTCGCCGGATTCCGCCCCGGACGCGAACTCAAGAAGGCCGCATGGGAGATGGAAGCGGCTCTCATTTCGCGCAGTTTTAAGAAATAGCGCATTGCTTATCGAAACAGGGCGAAAACCTCGTTGAAGCGGTTTTCGCCTTTTTTATTGACAAGCAAGTAAAGCGATCGGAGACTGCAATCGATGGGAAAGCCAAAGAACCCAGCCATCCTCCTCTACTCGACTGAATTGAGCGCAAGTTTATCCATGAAAGGCGATCTTGAAACGAAGGGAAGCCTCCTCATCAAGGGGAGCTATTCCGGGACGATAGCCTCGAATTCCGACGTAAGAATCGAAAAGGGTGCGAACGTGGGACCCTGCAGACTTTCGGCCAGGTCCGTTTCCGTGAAAGGCGGCTTCGCGGGCAGTATCGAGGCATCCTCCTTAATCGAGATCGGGGGAAGGGCCACGGTAAGCGCAGACTTGGAAGCCCCCTTTCTTTCCATCGCCGAAAGCTCGAGTTTCGAAGGCAGGATAAAGATGCCCGACGACGGAGATTGACAGATCGACCAGCAGGGGCTATAGTTTTATTCAGGTTGAGGACCGTATTCCTTCCAGAAAGATACGCGACCTTGAAAACCTTCCGGCTTGGCGCTGGATTTTATCATGAACAATGAATCCATAGACATAGATAAGAACTGACCTGACCGCGGGATCAACGCGCGTCAATATGCCCCCGGACAGAATGCTTCTATGGCACTCGTTCGGCAAACCCGAAGAAATGCGTGAAAAGAAGGTTGAGATGGAAGAAAGGGAAAGTGCTTCAGACAGCGAGGATCGTGACTCCAGCCTTCAGCCTGCGGAGAGCATGATCGACGAAGGACAGACGGGAAAGGAGGCACCCTTCCACGAAGAGCAGGTTCCTCAGCCGGGGCTCAAGTCTCCAAAGAGGATTAAGCTGAAACGAAGGCCCTTCAAGCCCGCTCAGGCAGGCGAGGCCGAAAGTCAGGGCTTCCAGCCAGGCTCTCAGCCTCTGCTGGATGAAGGGGAAGCCAAACCATCTTCCGAATTAGAAAATCCGGATGGCCATGTGACGGCCAGCCTCGATGTCGCCGCGGCCAACGCGCTGGAACGTGAAACCCGGAACGGCATGATGCGCAACAAGCAGGAATCCTTCGAACGCCTCGTGGGCGAGCGCCCCCCTGAGAACGGGAAGTCCGAGCATGGCGATTCCAGAGCCCGCCTCCTCATAAACGACCTATCCAAGATGGGAATCAAGGAGCTGCGCGACTTGGGCTCCAAATATGGGATAAATCACGAGGAACTCATCGCTCTCCGTAAACAGGAACTCATCTTCTACATCCTCAAGTCACATACGGATAAAGGCGGCATCATTTACGCCTATGGATCCCTCGAGATTCTCCCCGACGGCTACGGCTTCCTGCGCTCGCCCCAGAATTCCTACCTCTCGGGCACCGACGACATCTACATCTCTCCATCTCAGATACGGCTCTTCAATCTCAAGACCGGCGACACGGTATACGGCCAGATCAGGAGCCCCAAGGAAGGCGAGCGTTTCTTCGCGATGCTGCGCATCGAGCTCGTGAACTTCGATGAGCCGGCTGTAGCCCAGAACCGCATTCCCTTCGAAAACCTCACCCCGCTCTACCCAAATCACAAACTGAACCTTGAAACTACGACAGAAGAGATTTCCACCCGCATCATCAACCTATTCTGCCCAGTCGGGAAAGGCCAGCGTGCCCTCATCGTTTCACCGCCCAAAACCGGCAAGACCATACTGCTCCAGAAAATAGCCAACGCGATAACCAAAAACCATTCGGAAGTCTATCTCATCGTCCTTCTCATCGACGAGCGCCCCGAGGAAGTCACCGACATGGAGCGCAACGTCCAGGCCGAAGTCATTTCCTCCACTTTCGACGAGCAGGCTACCCGCCATGTACAGGTAGCCGAAATGGTGCTTGAGAAGGCCAAGCGCCTCGTCGAGCACGGACGCGATGTCGTGATACTCCTCGACTCGATCACACGCCTCGCCCGGGCATACAACCAGACCGTCCCCACTTCCGGCAAGATCCTGTCGGGAGGCGTCGACTCGAACGCTCTGCATAAGCCCAAGCGCTTTTTCGGCGCGGCCCGCAACATTGAGCAAGGCGGTTCCCTCACGATCATCGCGACCGCCCTCATTGATACGGGCAGCCGCATGGATGAGGTGATTTTCGAGGAATTCAAGGGAACCGGCAACCTGGAGATCAACCTGGACAGACGTCTCTCCGACAAGAGACTCTTCCCCGCCATCAACATCAAGAAATCAGGCACCAGGAAGGAAGAGCTTCTCCTCACTGAAGAGGAACTCCAGAAGATATGGGTGCTGCGCAGGGTGATCAACCCTATGGACGATACAGACATCATCGAGCTCCTCATCGACAGAATGGGGAAGACCAAGAACAACGAGGCCTTCCTCAAATCGATGAGCAACCCGGTCTACGCGGGAGCGGACTGATAGACTTTCTCGGAGAAAAAGGGTATAGTATCGCGATATTTCGATTTCGCCGTCATAAGGCCGGTTTTTAAGGCGTTGTACCATGGCGACGCAGTGGAGGAAAGACATGAAAGAGGGAATCCATCCCAAGTACGCGAACGCGACCATCACCTGCGCCTGCGGCAATGTCATCGAGACCCGTTCGACGGTAAAGAACATCGAGGTGGAAATTTGCTCCGCCTGCCATCCCTTCTTTACCGGCAAACAGAAACTTATCGATACAGCCGGACGCATTGAGCGTTTCAATCGCAGATACGGGATCAAGCCGATCGAGACGAAATAAACCGTCCCGAGGCCAAAAAAGCCGCGCTATCAGCGCGGCTTTTTTATTGTATCCCCTATTTCAAGTTAAAATGGGATTCCCGCCTCCGGCTACGGGACAGCGGAGGGCATCGAGGGCGATACGCATAGCCAGCGCTGCCTTTCCTCGGTGCGAGATTTCAGCCTTCTTCTCGGGGTCGAGTTCTGCTACGGTCATTCCCAATTCGGGAAGATAGACGATAGGGTCATATCCGAAGCCTCCCACACCCCGAGGAGCATCGGCGAGAAGGCCTGGGCAGGTTTCCTGAACCGATAGGAACCGATCTTCGCCGTAGAGGAGGACGAGGCAGCAGTAGAAGGCGCAGGCCCTGTCCGCGACGCCCGCCATCTCGGCGAGGAGGAGGCTGTTGCGCTCGCCGGTTGAGAGTTTGGACCTCCCGTCCTTCGACCCATAACGTGAGGACCAAATGCCGGGCGTTCCATCTAGGGCCTTCACGGAAAGGCCGGAGTCATCGGCCAGGGTGGGCATAGAGGCGATACGTCGAATGGCTTGGGCTCGCAGGGCCCGAGCCTTGATCAGCGCGTTCTGGAAATAATCGTCCCCGTTCTCGTCTATCGCGAACTCGCTAATGCCCAGATCCGCGGGCGCGAGGAGATTGTACCCGGGGAAGAGAGGTCGGAGTTCGTCCATCTTGTGACGGTTGAAGGTAGCTACAAGGATATCCATGCCAAGGAGGATATAGAGTGCGGCTCTTCCCATCAAGCCGATCCGCAGTTTCTTTTTTTGGCAAGACTCTGGGTTCGCAGATAGAAAAGTCCTGAATCGACAGAACCTTTCGGAACCTTGAGGATTTCAGCCACCATTTTGTTGGTGACGAGGAGTTTGTACTTGGATATCCTGTCCTGGAGTGCCAGATACTGGATCTGGTAGGCATTGTTGCGCCGGCTGAGCCTGAGCCTCGCTTCGGATCGAAGATTCTGATCTTTCAGCTGGGATTCAAGAAGCCGAGATTTTACCCAAAGAGCGTTCTTCCTCTCGTGGAGACGAAGAAGGCACTCGCGTGAACCTTCGACCGAAGCCCTTGCTCGATGGAGCAGACCACCAAGCCATAGAGATGGTACGCCGACACGTTCGGCGACTTTCTCAGCCATGACGTCATCGATCTCCCATGCGCATTTCAGGGAGAGAAAGAGAAGGCGCTTTTCCGGGGATCGAAGCCTCTCGAGAAACCAGGAAGGAGGCAATTCGCAGAAGCAGCCTCCGCCTTCGGGGCAACCCTCCTCCGTCAGGTCAGGAGATAAAGCCTGGACCTGGCATTCCAGAGATCCTCCCGATGCGGCCAAAACGAGATCGCAGAGTTCCTTTTTCCTGCGATTCCTCCTCACCGACTTGGCGAGGAAGCGCAGGCAGGAATCGATATAGGCCTCGGAACTTCCTGAAATAGTCCGGCTCTTCCTGATGATCGTTCTGAGCCGGACCTTGTAGCAGAGGAAAGCTTCCGCCGCCTCATCGCTCGATTCGAAACCATAGTATCGTGGCTTGGCGAAAACATCTCCGGCAAGCGAGTGAAAGAGCACCGATTCGATTGGGCTCAGCTCCCCGATGAAGGGATCCAGACACTGGACTTCGGCGCCGGCGACGCTTGCGAACGACTCGTCCCTCATAGCTTTGAGCCTCCGGAAACCCACATGCAGGATGGGTGCCAACAGCTGGAAGCGAAGCGTCGCCTTGGTCTAGGAAAGCCTTTTTATTCCTGAGTCGTGAATGAGTTGGAAATATATACGATTATTAAAGAACAGGCCGTCAAAATAGGCCGATATTCGCCTTTGCAGCCTGCTGTTATCAGTAGTTATTCCAGTCCTTCCCAAAGAAGGGAAAGTATTTTTCTCGGAAGGGACGTTTCAGGGATCCTCTATTCCTCGAATTCGCCGGCAAAGGCCTGGACAAGGCGGTCCAGCACCGAATCAACACTGCCCTGCATTGAAAGCCCTGAGGCCAGTCGATGACCGCCCCCGCCGAAGCGGGCGGCTATGGCAGCGACATCGATCCTGTCTTTGGAGCGGAATCCGACGGTGCACGAGTCCTCAGCCTCCTGCTTGACGACGAAACAAGCCTCGCAGCCCGCTATCCCCATGATGATTTGGTAGAGAAAGTCGGAGTCCCTGCTCGCCATTCCGTAGCGCTGCTGATCCTCCAGAGTGACGTAGGATACGAGCAGTTTCCCCCCGTAGCAGGGTTCGACCCGCATGAGGATCTCGCCCAACAGCTTGCGAGAGAAAAGGGTCTTGCCGCCGTTGATTTCCTGGAACGTGCGCTTGGGCGATGCGCCGGCCTCGACAAGCTGCGAGGCGATGCGTAATGTCTCGGCTCCACGCTCGTCCAAATGCCTGAAGAAGCCTGTGTCCGTAGCCAGCCCGAAAAAGAGGAGTTCTGCCTCATCCTTCGTGGGGACCTGTCCCATAGCCTTCATGAGGAGAAAGACCATGACCGTGACGGCAGGGGCGCTTTTATCGATATAGTCAGCCTCGCCCGAGGGTTCGTCGGAGGAGTGGTGGTCAATGAAGGCGACCGGTACCTTGGGCATGGTCTCGCTCACCTGGCCGATGCGGCCCATCGAGGAACAGTCGAGGACGAGGGCGGCCGCCCTTTCGAAATCCTTTTCGGGAGGGGCTTCATCCTTGAACCTATGCTCGTAAAGAAGGATTTCCGAACGGGTGAAGGGTCCCGAGGAAAGCGTGTGGACCCGTTTGCCGATACGTTTCAGGAAAGAGGAAAGGGCCAACTGCGAGCCTATACAGTCCCCGTCGGGTTCCCTGTGCCCAAGCACATAGAAGCAATCATGACGCTCGATGTAGTCGATGAGACTCTGAGGAACTTTTTCCATTGGCGGGCAATCCTTTCTTGCAAGACAGCCTCATCGTATAATGCCGGCAGCGCCTTGGTCAAGTTTTCCCTGCGGGTGTCCAGGAGCTAGGAGTGAGGAAATTGCAGCCCAAGACCGAATTGTCGCAGGACATCCAACGCTCGCTAGGCCGGGTGGCCGACATCCTCATCCCCCTTTGGCCGGACGCACGACCCCTGCTTGAGTATTCGTCATGCTTCGAGCTTCTCTGCTCCGTGATCTTAAGCGCCCAGACAACGGACGAGCAGGTGAACGAGGCCACGCCGAGGCTTTTTGCTGCATGTCCCGATCCCGAAGCCATGGCGGGGGCTGAAATCGAGGCAATCGAGGGTTTCATCCACTCGATCGGATTCTACCATGCCAAGGCGCGGTACCTCTTGTCGACCGCCAGAATCCTCGTGAATCGGCATGGCTCTTCGGTTCCGGATACGATGGAGGAACTGCTTGAACTGCCCGGCGTTGGGAGAAAAACGGCGAACCTCGTCCTCTCGGCCTGCACAGGGGCGCCCGGTGTCGTCGTCGATACCCATGTGATGCGAGCAGCCATGAGGCTCGGTTTTTTCGGGAAAAGGGACCCAGTGGCCATCGAGGCGACAATACGGGAGGGCATCGAGGCCGACAGGCTGACCGCCTTTTCCCACGCCCTGAACCGTCACGGCAAGTTTATCTGCAAGGCCAGGGCTCCCGCCTGCGCTATAGGAGAGCCCTGTCCCCTCGCCTTGTTCTGCCCGCGGATCGGAATTGAAGCGGCATCCTGATCCCAGCGCGTTTCCTCTTCGTGGACGAACCGCTCCCCAGCCTCGAATCCGAGGAAGACATCGTCGCCTCCCTCGCCAAGTCGAAGTTTGGAATACCCTATCTCTTTCCCCTCCAGAGAATGGCCATGGCCAACGTCATCGACGCCGCCGACACCGAAGGGCCCTTCAGGCAGCTTGTCCTCTTCCCCACAGGCTTTGGTAAAAGCCTCTGCTTCCAACTTCCCGCCCTCCTCGTGCCCGGAATAAGTCTGGTCGTTTACCCCCTGCTCGCCCTGATGAACGACCAGAAGCGGAGCCTGGACGAGAAAGAAATCCCCTCCTCCCTCATACGGGGCGGGATGTCCAAGGAGGCATGGGATACCGAGTTCGCCTCGCTCGAGAATGGCAGATCCAGGATACTCATCACCAACCCTGAATGCCTGGCCTTGCCCAGGCTCAAGGATTTTCTCGCAAAGGTCGGTGTATTCCACATCGCCGTCGACGAAGCCCACTGCGTGTCCGAGTGGGGTGAGACTTTCAGGCCGAGTTACCTCGACCTGGGATCCTGCATCCAGGCCATCGGCCCTAAAGTGGTTTCGGCCTTCACGGCGACAGCCAGTCCCGAGGTGGCCGAGGCTGTCACGAAACATATATTCGGCGACGCTCCCTACTCTCTGGTCACCGCCGACATGGACAAGCCTAACATCCGATACTCTGTCCTGCCCACCTTGGCCCCTTTGCACAGCCTCGCCGAACTGGTCAGATCCAAGCCCAAGCCCCTCATCGTCTTTGACCAGTCGAGAGCCGGCGTGAGGAGGCTCTGCGAGGCAATTGAGGAGCGAACGGGGATCAAGGCCAGGTTCTACCATGCCGGCCTTTCGAGGGAAGAAAAAAAGGCGATAGAGACCTGGTTCATGGGCAGCAGGGACGGTGTCCTCGCCGCCACCTGCGCCTACGGGTTGGGCGTGGATAAAAGGGATATCCGAACCGTGATCCATTTCTCCCCTCCCCCATCGGCCGAAGCTTATATCCAGGAATCGGGAAGAGGCGGAAGGGATGGAAGCCTCTGTGAGGCCATCCTGCTATTCGATACGCTCAGGGAAGAGGGGCGCGTCTTGGCCAGAGCCTCATCCAAGGACATGGATGAAAGCAGGGAGAGAAGAAGGCTCGCTTTTTTGGCATATGCGTCGACTCTGAAGTGCAGAAGGAGCAAACTTCATGCCCTCATGGGCGTCGAACTGGATTCGCCCTGTTCAGGCTGCGACGTCTGTGATGGCAGCGCGAGGTTGGAGTCCGAAGGCCTCGCGGAGCTGAGAAGCTTCATCGGGGCTAATCCAGGCAGGTTCTATGAGGAGGACTGCCTGAGGCTTCTCGGGCTGGGAGCTTTCGGGACTAAAATTCGCCAAGGCAGGGATGAGCCTCCTGCCTGCGCCGGCGAAGCTCTCCTCGGCGACTGGGAGAGGAAGGATCTGCGCATCCTATTGAACGCGGCCCTCGTCAAAGGGTATATCCAGAGGATTGAAGGAGGATTCAGGGAGAAAAGGCTCAGGCTGGCTTAAGGGCGGTCCCTCGAAAGGTCCGCCCTTGAAGTGTAGCTTTTTCTCCCGTATGATGTAGCGTAAAGATACGAATCCATCGAGGAGCAGCCATGATCCAGTTTAAGAATCTCGATGCCGCCGAGAGCTTTTCGATTCTCACCGCCTGTCCGCGTGTGGATATCGCCAAGGCCCTCAATCCGGAAAGAATCGGCTCCTATTCGCTCCGGCTCCCCGAAGGATTCTGCTTCAACTACGCAGCCTCCCCTGTCGACGCCAAAATACTCGCGGCCCTTCAGAACCTTGCCGACGAACAGCAGCTCGTCGAGAAGTACAGAGCTCTCGCGTCCGGAACACGCATGAACACGAATGAAAACCGCCTCGTCCTCCACCACCTCGCGAGGGGAAGCCTCGCCGGGCCCGTCATCGTCGACGGCGCGGACATGAGGGCATTCTACGAGGGCGAACAAACCAAGGCCGCTAACTTCGCCGCCGCCGTACATTCGGGTGCTGTGGCAGGCTCGACGGGAAAGAGGTTCAGGACCGCCGTGCAGATCGGCATCGGGGGATCGGACCTGGGCCCCAGGGCTGCCTATATCGCCCTCGAGCGCTGGGCTAGAGCCGAAGGCAGGCTGAGGATGGAAGCCCGCTTCATCTCCAACGTCGATCCCGACGATGCCGACTCCTGCCTGGGAAAGCTCGACCTCGAGACCAGTCTCTTCATCCTCGTGTCGAAGAGCGGGACGACTCAGGAGACTCTCGCCAACGAGACTATGGTGAGAAACAGACTCGAGGCAGCCGGCCTCGAGTCGTCCAGGCATATGGCAGCGGTGACATCACGAACGAGCCCTCTCGCCCAGAATCCGGACTATATAACCACCTTCTATATAGATGATTTCATCGGCTGACGTTATTCCACATCATCCGAGCCATCAATACTCAAAAACGCGTCGCTCCTCGACGCGATGATCGGCATCTACGAGCGAAATGTCCTGGGCATGCCCTTCACCGCCGTTCTGCCCTATGCCGAGGGTTTGTCGCGCTTCCCGGCGCACCTCCAGCAGCTCGACATGGAGTCGAACGGCAAGTCCGTCAACAGGGAGGGTGGAAGTATCACCTATCCGACGGGACCTGTCGTCTTCGGGGAGCCGGGTACGAACGGCCAGCATTCCTTCTACCAGCTTCTCCACCAGGGGACGGATCCCATCCCCCTTCAGTTCATCGGATTCGCCCGGAACCAGGAATCCGAAGATGTCCTCTCGATGGGCACTACCTCCCGCCAGAAGCTGATCGCCAATCTCCTCGCCCAAATCGTCGCCTTTGCCAGAGGCAAGGACTCGACCGATCCGAACAAGCGCTTCGCCGGGGGAAGGCCCTCCACCCTTCTCTTCGGTCAGAGACTGGGCCCCAGACAGCTAGGCGCCCTCTTTTCGCACTATGAAAACAAGGTGATGTTCCAGGGTTTCGTCTGGAACCTCAACTCCTTCGACCAGGAAGGGGTACAGCTGGGCAAGGTCCTCGCATCCAAGGTTCTTTCGATCATGCAGGGGGAGAAGACCGAGGACAGCGTCCTCTCGGCCATGGCCGCGCTAGCTGGCTTCCTGGTATGAGAAGCGCCAAACGAGGCGCAGGTTCCAGGACGGCCCCAGATGGAAAGATGAGCCTTGTCTTCACGGGTGGGGGGACGGGTGGGCATCTCTATCCGGGCCTCGCCGTCATCCAGGCCCTGAGGACTAAAGGTTTTTCAGGCCGAATCGTCTGGATCGGCTCGAGCAAGGATTTGGACCGAAAAACCGTCACGGGCGAGGGCGTCGAATATATAGCCATCCCCACGGGCAAACTCAGGCGCTCTCTGTCCTTGGAGAATTTTGCCGATCTCTTCCGCGTCATCTCTGGCTACAGGACGGCGAAGCGTCTCCTGGACGAACTTAAGCCCAGCCTCCTCTTCTCCAAAGGGGGCTATGTGAGCGTCCCTCCCTGCAGGGCCGCTGCCTTTCTCGGCATACCCTATTTCACCCATGAGTCGGACACGAGCCCTGGCCTCGCTACACGACTCAACTCGGGGAAAGCCGAACGCATTCTTGTCTCCTGGCCCGATACAGTCACTATGTTCCCCGCCCGGCTCAGGCAAAAAGTTCTCGTCGTCGGGAATCCCGTGAGGCCGGGTTTCTTTGCAGGCAACGCCGCCAGGGGAAGGAAATTACTGGACGCGCCCGATGGTCTGCCCATCGTGAGCTTCCTCGGCGGAAGCCAGGGCTCGCGACAGGTGAATGAGATCGTCGCATCGATCCTCCCTGCCTTGGCCGGACGGGCATTCGTTTTCCACCAAACGGGAGGGGGGCTCTTCGATCCCGAGACCCATGCGCCCAGGGTGGGAAGCTACCTCGCCATGGCCTATGTCGGCGAGGAGCTAAAAGACATCCTTGCCGCCTCGACCTTGGCCATCGGCCGTGCGGGCGCGGGGACAGTGTGGGAATGCGCGGCTGTCGGCCTTCCCATGGTCCTTATCCCCCTTGCGGGTTCTGGAACCCGGGGTGACCAGGTGGAAAACGCCAGGATGGCCGAGGCTGTCGGCGCGGCCGTCTGTCTCATCGGTGAAAAAGCCGAACCTGAGTCAGTCCTTTCGACATTACTTCGCTGGCTCGATGACGGGGAGGCTCTGGCCAGGGCGAAGAAAGCCTGCCTTTCCCTTTCGATGATAAAAACAGAAAGCGGGGGAAGGGCGCCCTCGGCCGACTGCGTCGCCGACTTCATCCTTTCGCGCCTGCGGCTAAGGCAAGGAGGTTCCTTGTGAGCGTCATGGATTGGATTTTCACGGGTGTCGTCATCCTTCTCGCTGTCCGCTGTTTCGCTAGAGGCTTCGTCCAGGAGATACTTTCCGTAGCTTCCTACGCCTTCGGGCTTCTCGCCGGACTCCTTTTCTCCAACAAGGCGATAGAGCTGGCTGACAAGCAATTCGGCTTGAGCGGCATCTCCCCCACGATTCAGTACGTCGTCGCATTCGTTATCTGCTTCATCGCCGGCTTCCTGGTCATGAAACTTATCGAGAAGCTCATACGCGAAGGGCTCGAGGCAGCCAACCTCGACATCTTCGATAAAGTCCTCGGCTTGGGCTTGGGTATAGCCGAGGGTCTCGTCGTCGTAAGCTTCATCCTCGTCGTCATGGAGATCCAGCCCTTCTTCGACGCCTCGAAACTCCTGTCAGAATCGCTCTTTGCCTCGACACTCCTTCCTATCGTGGGGCCGGTGATGGACAAGACCCTTGGCCCCGATTTCGGAAAGGGCAAGATCTCCTTGGGTATCCAGGGCTTCCTGAATAAAAAGAAGAAATAGGCCATGTTCGAAAACCTCATCGCCCAGGAAGCCGTCCGAGCCGGGCTCCAGGACGCCGTGACGGAAGGCTCGGTGCCGCCCGTCCTCCTCTTCTCGGGTCCGCCTGCATCGGGCAAGCTCACGACAGCCCTGGAACTGGCTAGGGCCCTATCCTGTACGGGATCGAGGGCTTGGAATTGTCCCTGCCCCCACTGCGTCCGGCATAGGCTCTTGACCCACGGGGATCTCCTCCTCCTCGGCAAGCGCAGCCTTCCCGAAGAGATCAGCGTCGCCAGGGATTTCCTCGCGCGAAGCCCGGGCCAGACTTCGGCCTATTTCTTCCTGCGTTCAGCCCGGAAACTCCTCGCCCGCTTCAGCCCCGTCCTTTGGGCAGGGGAAGAGACCAAGCTCGGCAAGGCTGTCCCCCTCATCCAATCCATCGAGGAGAGTCTGGATCTCATACAGCCGGATAAGCTGGGCCCTTCCCTTTCCGATTCGGAAGCCAAGGCGGCCGATTCCGTCCTCTCAGACTGCAGGGCTCTCGAGGCCCTCTGCCCCGAACAACCCGGCGTCTTCATGATACGGAACATGGAGGTATGGGCCCAACTCGCGCCCACGAGCGCTCGCAAGACCGTGATCATCGAGAACGCCGACCTGATGCAGGACTCCTCGCGAAACGCCATGCTCAAGATTCTCGAGGAGCCCCCCGAAACTGTGCGCTTCGTTCTCCTCACCCCAAGGCGAGCGTCGATGATGGCCACCATTCTTTCGCGGTCCAGGATCTATAATTTTATTCCGAGGGACGAGACAACCTCACGCCTCGTGGCTTCGAGGGTCTTCAAATCCCAGGAAGCCGTATCAAGCCTCCAGGCCTTTTTCGAGTCGCGAATGCCCTTCCCTCCACTGGAGGCGAAGCAGGCCGCTCGCGGCTTCATTGGCTGCCTCCTCGCCTCGCGCGTCGAAGGAGGCTCATCGCTTGGCCCCTTAGCCTCGAGCCTCGCCCGGGAGGCCGCGGCGTCGGAAGCCAAGCCGCGCCAGGTCCTCGATGCAATCATCGCGACGACAGGCGGCTTCGGCGCAAAGGATAAATCCATGACCGGTTCCTTCCTTCGTTTTATCAAGGCGATGCTCTCGGTTTTCTCCGAACTTCTTTCCGAATCCTCGGGCAATCCAGCCATTCTCGCCAAGGTCGAGGAATGGTCGCGCCTTGCCCGTGAGGCCGCCATCCAGTACTCCAGCCTGAACCGGAACCCAGAACTTCTCGCCGAGGTCCTCGCTGACTCTTTCGGAGTCGCGTCATGAAATCATCCTTCCTCGAAAAAGCCCTGTCGAGATCGGAAAAATTAACCAAGGAGCAGATACGAATCCTTCTCGGCGAAGTCGTCGACGCCAACGATAAGCTCGAGGCGGCCCTCCAGTCGATGTACGACGGCATCGTCGTCTGCGACCTCTACCATGAACCCTTGTTCATGAACAAGTCGGCCGAGAGGATCCTGAGGATTCAAGGGACCTGGGAGGGCGCGCCTCTGTGGATGAGCCTCGCCGACGAGGAACTCAAGGATTTCTTCTACAAGTCCCTCACATCTGAGGAGACGATCATGGGGAAGGAATTCGCCCTCCAGAGTTCAGGAGGGACGCGAATCGTCGCCATCAGTCTTTCGGTGCTGATCTCGGACAAGGGCATTTCAGGCACCTTGATCCATATAGAAGACATCACCGAAAAACGCAAGAGAGAAACCCAGTTAAGGAGGGCCGAAAGCCTGGCCGCCCTCACGACGCTGGCGGCCGGCGTGGCCCACGAGATCAACAATCCCCTAGGTTCCATCTCGATACGGATTCAGCTCCTTGAAAAGCTCATCAAGGCCGAATCCAGAAATGCTCCCGCGATGCTCAAGCATCTGGGCGTTGTCAACGAGGAGATCGACCGTCTAAAGCACATCGTCGTGGATTTCCTCTTCGCGGTGCGGCCGATGGATATCCAGCTTCTCTCGGAGAATCCGGCCGAAGTGATGGAGGAGATCGCCGAACTCGTCCAGCCCGAGGTGGAAAAGCAGGGTATAGCCCTGCGGCTGGAGCTGGGCAAGAACCTGCCTCAACTTCTCATGGACAAGCGCCACATCAAGCAGGCCCTCATCAATCTCATCCAGAACGCCCTGGCGGCGATGACGGAGGGCGGAATCCTCGGGCTCAAGGCTGAGTACCGCGACGACGAGGTCCAGATCTCTGTCTCGGACACGGGCACGGGAATCCCCGAGGAACTCCTCACCAAGATCTTCGAGCCGTATTTCACGACCAAGAAAAGCGGTACGGGGCTGGGGCTCACCATCACCTTCAAGATCATCAAGGAACACTCAGGCGATATAAGCCTCGAATCCAAGGAAGGCAGGGGTTCCACATTCACCATCCACCTCCCCGTCCCCCAGGCAGAGAAGAAATCCCTCCCGCGCTGGCAGGACTCGGCGACGGACGCCGGTTCCCATAAGGAAGTATAGATGAAGTCTACCCTCCTCATCGTCGACGACGAAAAGAATATCCGCGACGGCCTGGCCGAAGCCTTCGGCATGGAAGGCTACGAAGCCCTGACGGCCCAGGACGGCCAGGAGGCCATTAAGCTCCTGGACGAGCGCTACATCGACCTCGTCATCACCGACCTCAAGATGCCTAAGGTATCGGGCATGGAACTCCTCCAGTACATCGAGGAGCGCTGGCAGAATATCCCTGTCATCATCATCACCGCCCACGGCGATATAACCGAGGCGGTTTCGGCGATGCAGTATGGGGCCCTCGAGTTCATCACCAAGCCCCTCGACCTCGAGCACCTCGTCAAATTGACCAAAAATGCCCTCGAGATCCGAGAACTGTCGATCACGAACCAGGAACTCAGGGAAGAAGTAGCGGCCCAGCAGCGGATCAGCTCGATCATCGGCAAGAGCCCAGCAATGCGGAAGATCTTCGATCTGGTCCGGAAAGTGGCCCCGACGAAGGCCTCCGTCCTTATAACGGGGGAATCGGGAGTGGGCAAGGAGCTTATAGCCGATGCCATTCACAACCTATCGCCCCGCAGAGACAAACCCCTCATCAAGGTCCATTGCGCCGCCCTCGCCGAGAGTCTCCTCGAAAGCGAACTCTTCGGCCACGAGAAGGGGGCGTTTACCGGCGCCCAGGCTAGAAAGCGGGGGCGCTTCGAGATGGCCGACACGGGCACCCTCTTTCTCGACGAGATTGGGGAGATCAACCAGAATGTTCAAATAGAGATCCTGCGGGTTCTCCAGGATAAGAAATTCGAGCGCGTAGGCGGGGAAACGACGATAGAGGTGGACACCCGTTTCATTGCCGCGACCAATAGGGACCTGAAAGCGGAGATCGCCGAAGGCAGATTCCGCGAGGACCTCTACTATAGGCTCAACGTCGTCAACATCCACGTTCCTCCCTTGCGGGACAGACGCGAGGATATTCCCCTCCTTATGGCTACGTTTCTTCATGAGTTTTCACAGGAGAACGGCAAGGACCTGGAGGGCTTCGAGCCCAGGGCCAGACAGGCTCTCTATGCTTATGACTGGCCGGGAAATGTGCGGGAACTGCGCAACTGCATCGAGAGTTCCGTCGTCATGTCCTCTGGACGCTTCATCACCGCGGATGACCTGCCTCCCGGACCGCGGTCGACGCAGGAAAAGCGCGAGATGCACATTCCTGCCCTCTCCTCGCTTGAAGAGGCCGAGAAGATCATCATCATGGAGACTTTGGCCGCACTGGGCGGGAACAAGACAAAAACCGCCGAAGTGCTGAAGATCGGACGCAAGACGCTGTATCAGAAAATAGAACAGTACGGCATAGACGCCATGGAAAAGCAGGACCAGACGGCGAACGCTTAAAAAATACCCTTCCTCTGCGATGTCAGCTTGGCCTTGAGGCGGATGACGGCCTTGGTGTGGAGCTGGCTTATCCTCGACTCGGTGACATCGAGAATCTGCCCTATCTCCCGCAGGGTCAGGTTCTCGTAATAGTAGAGCACGAGAACCTTCTTTTCCTTTTCGGGCAGCTCGTTTATCGCCTTCTTGATAACCCTTCTTATCTCCTCTTTTTCGATGGAGGAGTCGGGGTTGAGGCTGCGGGGGGACTCGATGCTCTCACCAATGCAGAGTCGTTCGGTGTCAGAGCCCGGGCTCCAGATGTCGTTCAATGACAAGATGACGGTGCTGGATATCTTGCCCATGAGATGAGAGAATTCCTCCTCATCGAGGCCCATCGAAGTGGCTATTTCGGAATCGGTCCAGCATCATGACGGCCTGCTCGATCTCCTTGGCCTTCTGCCTGACCGAGCGGGGGACCCAATCCATCTCACGGAGGTGGTCGTACATGGCGCCACGGATACGGGTGACGGCATAGGTCTTGAACTTGACGTGTTTTTCAGGGTCGTACTTCTCGATGGCGTCGAAGAGGCCGAAAACCCCGTAGCCGACGAGATCGTCGTATTCGACGGAGGAGGGGAGATTGGCCGCCACCTTCCCCGCGACGTATTTAACTAAAGGGGCATACTGTTTTACGAGACTGTCCCTGAGACCCAGCTCACGAGTCTCCTTGTATTTGGCCCAGAGGCTTCCCTCCCTCTCGGCGGCGGCATCGACCGATTCTACTGTGCAAACTTCATGCTGGTCCATTTCGTCCGACCCTCCCCTAGAGTATGTACTTGCTCAGGTCCTGCCTCTCGGTAAAATCCTTGAACCTGGAATTCACGAAGGCTTCATCTATCTTGACCGTGGTCCCCGCCATGACATCGGCCTCGAAGGAGATTTCCTCCAGGAGGCGCTCGAGGACGGTATGGAGCCGCCGCGCACCGATGTTCTCTGTTTGGGAATTAGCCGCCTCGGCTATAGCGGCGATGCGGGCGATGGCCCCCGAGTCGAACTCGAGCGTGACGGACTCGGTGGCGAGAAGCTGCATGTACTGCGTGACGAGGGCGTTCTTGGGCTCGATGAGGATCCGCTCGAAATCCCTGCCCGTGAGGGCGTCAAGCTCGACACGGATGGGGAATCTGCCCTGCAGTTCGGGGATCAGATCCTGGGGCTTCGAAACCGTGAAGGCCCCCGCCGCGATAAAGAGGACATGGGTCGTGTCCACGGGTCCCCACTTGGTGTTGACGGTCGAACCTTCAACGATCGGCAGAAGGTCGCGCTGGACCCCCTCCCTGGACACATCGATGCCCGAGGCTCCCCTGCCCTCCCTGTTCGCTATCTTGTCCAGCTCATCGATGAAGACGATGCCCGATTCCTCCACCCTCCGCCGGGCTTCCTGGGCGATTTTGTCGGGATCGACCAGCTTCTCCAGTTCCTCGTTCTTGAGTAGGGGAAGGGCCTCCGAAACCAGGACGGTCTTCTTCTTCCGCTTTGCACCGAACATGTTGGTGATGCCCCCGAGGGCAGCCCCCATGTCCTCCATCTGGGTGCCGGCGAAGAGTTCGAGGGTGGGCCCGGAAGAGGTCACCGACACCTCAACGTCGCGGGAATCGAGCTTGCCCTCCCTTAAGAGCCTGCGGAACTTCTCCCGGGTCTCGCTCGCCGGGGCCGGGGATACGATGGTCGCCTGGCTCGAGCCTAGAGGCTCCACCGAGGCGTTGAGCCCGGGAAGGAGAAGGTCGAGGAGTCTTTCCTCGGCCTTCCGCGCTGCCTCGACCTCGACACCGGCCTGCATCTCTTCCTTGACCATGGCGACACCCGCGGCCATGAGATCGCGCACCATGGACTCGACATCCCTTCCGACATAGCCGACCTCGGTGTACTTGGTCGCCTCGACCTTGACGAAGGGAGCGCCGCAGAGCTTGGCCAGCCGCCGCGCTATTTCGGTTTTACCCACCCCCGTGGGACCGATCATAAGAATATTCTTGGGAGCGATCTCCGCCCTCTCTTCCTCGGAGAGGCGCTGCCTGCGCATCCTGTTGCGCAAGGCGACGGCCACGGCTTTCTTCGCCGCCTGCTGGCCGATGATATACTTGTCGAGTCCTTCGACAATTTTCCTCGGCGTCAGCTTGACGAAATCGTCGGTCATGAGATCTCCTCCACAATGATTTTATCATTGGTGTAGATGCAGATGCCCGCCGCTATCTCGAGGCTCTTGCGCGCGATATCGGCCGCGCCGAGGAAATCGGCGGGATACGCTTCCGGGGCCTTAGCCCTCATGCTCTTGGCCGCCTCGAGGTAAGCCATGGCCGCGGCGAAGGCGTAGGGGCCACCCGAGCCTATAGCGACGGCATCCTCGGCCGGATCCACGACATCGCCCGTCCCCGAAAGGAGGAGGGATTTATGGACATCGGCGACGAGGAGCATGGCTTCAAGCCTTCGCAGGACCTTGTCTGTCCTCCAGTCCTTGGCGAGCTCGACGGCGGCTCGGGTGAGGTCGCCCCCGTATTCCTGGATTTTTACTTCGAAATGCTCGAAGAGGGTGAAGGCATCGGCCGTCGCCCCGGCAAAACCACAGAGGACCTTACCGCCGTAGATCGATCTGACCTTGCGGGCGTTGCTCTTCATGACCGTGTTGCCCATGGTGACCTGTCCGTCGCCGGCCATAGCCACACGGCCATCTTTTCTTACGACCAATACTGTCGTCGATCGGATTCTTGTTTCCTCATCCATAAAAACCTCACCTTCCCTTAGCCCCATGCGGATGGGCCAGTTCGTACACCGATCTCAGGCGTTCCATGTCCACGTGGGTATATACCTGGGTCGTTGAAATGCTCGAATGACCAAGCATCTCCTGAACCACTCGAATGTCGGCGCCGTTGGCGACGAGCTGGGTGGCGAAACTATGCCTGAACGCGTGGGGCGACAGGCTCTTCTTCAGATTGGAGGCGAGTCTCCGTTTGTCTACGATCTTTTCCATGCCCCTGACGCCTAGAGGACCGCCTTCGGCGTTGATAAAGAGTCTGCTCTGGTCCTTCTTCCCCTTCCTTCCGAGGAGCATGGATCGCAGAGGTAGATAGTTGGCCAGGGCGGTAAGGGCTTTCTTTCCAAGGAAGACGACGCGCTCCTTCGAGCCCTTACCTAAAACCCTCGCCAGCCCGCGCCCGAAATCGATCCTTTCGAGGCTCAGGCCTGTCAGCTCGGAGGCCCTGGAGCCGGTTGAATAGAGAACTTCGAAGATGGCTCTGTCTCGGGTTTCGGCGAAGCCAGAACCATCGATGGAGTCGATGAGGGCGCCCATCTCCTCGTCGAAGAGGAACTTGGGCAGGGGCCTGCTAGAAGAGAGATTTTCCACCTCGCTGCCCGGATTGACCTTGAGGCCTCCGAACCGCATTCTGTAGCGGTAATAGCCCCGTATCGTAGAAAGGGCTCTGTTGACGCTTGAGGAAGCCTTTCCCTCCATCACAAGGGAGCCTGCATAGGATCTGATGTCTCTGGCTTCGACCGTGTCGACATCCTTTTTTGCGAGAAAGGCCTCGTAGCGTTCAAGGTCGTCCGTATAGACCCTCAGGGTCCGCTCCGAGAGGCCGCGGACTGATTCGAGGTAGGCCAGATACCCTTCAATCCTTCCGTCCATGGACTTTCAGTCCTCCCCTTCCCCGCTGTCACGGGAATGCAGGTAATCGCAGGAGGGGTTGATGCAGGCCTTGTGGGTACCCGCAGCCTTGTCCGCTCTCTCGACAAGGAACCAGCCACACTTGGGACAGGGTTTGTCCGTGGGTTTATCGTAGGTAATGAAATCGCAGACCGGATAGTTTACGCAGCCATAGAAGGTCTTGCGCTTTCCCTTGATATTCTTGCGCTCGACCACGTCCCCGCCGCATTTGGGGCAGACGGCCACGGGGACGGATTTCGTGTTCTTGCATTCGGGGAATCCCGTGCAGGCGAGGAAGAAACCGAAGCGGCCCAGCTTCTTGACCATAGGTTTGCCGCAGAGTTCACAGACCCTGTCCGTGGCTTCATCCAGCTGACCCTTTTTGCTGGAGAGCGTGGACATCACCTCGTCGACGCGCTTCTTGAAGGGGAAGTAGAATTCCTTCATGACCTTGACCCAATCGACGGACTGCTCCTCGACCTGGTCCAGGAGGCTCTCCATCCTGGACGTGAAGCCTGTGCTGATCACATCGGGAAAGAACTTGGTGAGTATATCGGATATCATCCTTCCCAAGGCCGTGGGAATGAGCTGGCGGGCCTGTCTGCCCACATAGTAGCGGTCGAGGAGTGTGGATATCGTGGGAGCGTAGGTCGAGGGGCGGCCGATGCCCAGTTCCTCGAGGGCCTTGACGATGGACGCTTCGGTATAGCGCGACGGTCCCTGGGTAAAATGCTGGGATCCCTGGATCCGTTCGACATCAAGGATCTGTCCCTTTTCAAGGGGGAGGGAGCGGCTGGCCTTTTCCTCTTTGGCCACCGCCAGCTTCATGACCGCATAGAAGCCTTCCTCGATGTAGGAGGAGGCCGATACCCTGAAGATTCCCTCGCCAATTGCGATGTCGGCCGTCGTCACTTTAATCACGGCGCTTATCATCTGGGATGCGACGAAGCGCTCCCAGATGAGGGTATAGAGTTTGAACTCGTCCTTTGAGAGAAAGCGGGAGACATCATCGGGGTTAAGGCCGACCTTGGTTGGGCGCACGGCTTCGTGGGCATCCTGGGAGCCCGAACCCGAGGCGTAGCGCTGAGCCTGGGAAGGGAGCTGTCCAGGATGGAATTCCTCTATCCAATGCCTGGCCTCAGCCAACGCAGACTCCGCTATGCGGGTGGAATCGGTGCGCATGTAGGTGATGAGACCCGAACGCTGAGCTCCGAGGCTGACGCCTTCGTAGAGCTTCTGAGCCAGTTGCATGGTCTTCTTGGAGGAGAAACCCAGCCTGTTGGCAGCCGTCTGCTGGAGGGTGGAGGTAGTGAAGGGGGGCTTGGGCCGGACGATCTTTTCGGAGGACCTCATATCCGATACGAGGGCTGGTTTGCCCTCGAGGGCGGCGACGATCGCCTTGGCCTGTTTTTCATCGCGGATCTGGGGCCTTTCGCCGGCAAAGAGCGCGAGGTCAGCCGAAATCGTCGAACGAGGGGCCTTAAGGGAGACCTCCACTGTCCAGTATTCCTCGGGTATGAAGGACTCGAATTCCTTTTCGCGGTCGCAGATGAGCTTGAGAGCAGCCGATTGCACCCTGCCCGCCGACAGGCCATTCTTGACCTTTTTCCAGAGCAGGGGCGAGAGATTGTAGCCGACGAGCCTGTCCAGGACGCGCCGGGCCTTCTGCGCGTCGACCTTGGTCATTTCGATCGCCCGTGGGGCGCCGACGGCATCCTTGATGGCCCCTTGCGTTATCTCGTTGAACGTTATCCTCTCGATCTTGATCCCTGGTTCCTTTTCACTCAAATACTTCCCGATCTGGTAAGCGATCGCCTCGCCCTCTCGGTCGGGATCCGATGCGAGCATGATGGCCTCTGAGGTCTTGGCCGCCTTGGTCAGGTCCTTCAGCACGGATGCCCTGCCCCTGATAGTCAGGTATTCGGGTTCGAAATCATGGTCGACATCGACACCCATGCGCGATCGCGGAAGGTCGATCAGGTGGCCCATAGAAGCGAGGACCTTGTATTTGGAGCCGAGATATTTCTCGATGGTCTTGGCCTTGGCCGGTGACTCGACGATGACGAGGGTCCCTGCCCTTGACGCCTTTTTTGCGGCTTTGGTCTTGGTCGTCTTCGTTCCCGCCTTCTTCGCCGCGACCTGGGACCTCGCTGGCTTTTTAGCCGGCACGGACTTCAGTTTCTTGCCGCCAGCGGCTTCCGCTTGTATGATTTTTTTCTTGGTCTCAGCCATATACGCTCCTAGAACCTTTCTTCGCTGGCCAAAGCGGCCGGGCGGGGCTGGCCTTGGTCAGCCCATTCCGAAAAGACATCCCCGGCATTATTTACAACCGCAGCCCCTTGTGAAGCCAGGACATCCGCGCCAGCGTTCCTCGCCCCGCCAAGGCAGGCCCCGTGGACGAAGACGTCCCGGCCTTCGGCGAGGGCATGGTCAGCGGTGATCAGGGCACCGGATTTCTCAGGCGCTTCGACGACAACGCAGGAACGGCAAAGGGCGGCGATGATCCTGTTCCGCTCGGGGAATCGGTACCTGTGGATCTCGGTCGAAGGCGGATATTCGGTCACGAGTCCGCCTCTGCCATCGACGATGGATGCGGCGAGCCCGCGGTTCGAGGGTGGATAGACCGACTCGATGCCCGCAGGAAGGACGGCCAGCGTCATGCCTTTGGCCGAGAGCGCCCCCCTGTGGGCGGCCGCGTCTATGCCGCGTGCCAGACCCGAGACAACGCAGACGCCCGAGGCGGCGAGGCCGGCTCCAAGCCCAAACGCGGCCGCAAGCCCCCGGCCTGTCGGGACCCTTGTCCCCACGACGGCCACAGCCGGGCGTTCGGGATCAGGAAGACAGCCGCGCAGATAGAGACCGAAGGGAGGCCTGTAGGACTCCCTCAACTGAGGCGGGTAAGAGGGATTATCGATGGGGATGAAGACAATCGACTTGGCTTGGAAATACTCAAGATCGGCCGCTGCCCTCGCGGCCGTGAGGTCGGAATTCCAGGCACCCTCGGTGATCCTTCGGAGCAGGAAATCCTCGATGTCGACTGAATCGAGGGCGAGAAGCTCTTTAAGCCCGCCTGTGAAAGCGGCGAGAAACAGCCTCTCCTCGATACTCAGGAAGTTCATTCGCGCGAGGACGAGGTCGAAGAGGAAACTCCGGGTATCACCCGTGGGCAGGACGGTCGGATTGAGGAACAGGGGAATGCCGCGCAAGCTCCGCCTCCTCGATCCTTTCATCCCGAGCCTCCTAGCTCTTCTACGCGCCCTGGCTATCGTCATGCTTGCGAATCCTCCTCAATTCCTCGGAAAATATTCGCGGTGGTAGGCCTGGAGGGCTTCCTCCTCGATATGTGTGTAGATCTGCGTTGTCGAGATGTCGGAGTGGCCGAGGAGTTCCTGGACAGTCCTGAGGTCAGCCCCTCCCGCCAGGAGATGCGTCGCGAAGGAATGCCTGAAAGTATGCACCTTGGCCGAAACTCCCGACACAGCCCGTATGCCCGAAAACCGCTTCCAGATCCCCTTTCGGGAGATGCCCCTGCCTTCCTGGTTCAGGAAGATGAACTCAGAGGGCCTGCCCTTTTCGAGCTGCGGCCTGGCCGTTTCGATGTAGCGCTTCAGCCAGGTTACCGCCTCGTCGCCGAAAGGGATGATCCTTTCCTTCTTGCGCTTGCCGACGACCCGGATGAGTTTCTCCTTGAGATATAGGCCGTCGAAGGTCAACGAGGCCGCCTCTGATATCCTCAGGCCGCAGGAGTAGATCAACTCGAAGAGCGCCCTGTCCCTCAGGCCGTTGGGGGTGCCCAGTGCGATGCTCGAGAGGAAGTGATCCACTTCCTCTGGCGACAGGACATCGGGCAGGGTCCTCTCCTGCCTAGGGGTCTGGATGAGGAGGGAAGGATCGTCCCTCCTCAAGCCTTCCAGTTTCATGAACTTGTAAATCGAGTGGACGCTTGCGACCAGTCTGGCCATCGTCGTCCTGGAGAGGCCCTGCTGCTGCCTGCAGACCAGGAAGGAGAGCAGGTCTTCACTGGTGGCCGTAAAAGGGCTTTTCTCCTGATCGGCGAGGAAGCTCTCGAGGCGCTTGAGTTCGCGGAGGTATGCCTCAGCGGTAAGCGCCGATCGCTTCCTCACGAGGAGGAGATAGGCCTTGAAACGGTCGCCGAGTCTGCTCACGCCTTCACTCCCTGCTTTTCGAGCCCGAATTTCTTTTCCCTGAGGATGGTAGGAATGTCGAGTTCGTCACCTTCGATGGAGCCTTCCAGGCCGTAGTTTCGCGTCGTCGCCTGGGCGGGCTGGCCGAGGTTAGCGGATGCCATCCCGGCGTAGTCCTCGGGTGAAATGTATTCGCTCGAAGGCCTGCGTATTTCGGTCTTTGCCCGCAGGAACCGTTCGCCCTCGGCTTGGGACTTGCGGCCCGGGCCGAAGCCTGTGGCTATGACGGTCACCCTGACCTCGTCCTCGATGTTGGAGTCGGTAACGAAACCCGCGATGATATGGGCGTCATCAGCCGCTTTCTCGGTGATGAAATCGACGATCTCCTGGTACTCGATGAGGGAGAAATTCTCGCCGCCCGTCACATTGACGAGGACGTTGCGCGCCCCCTCTATCCTTGCGTCGTCGAGGAGGGGATTGTTGACTGCTTTGTTGGCAGCATCCAGCGAACGGTTCTCGCCTGAGCCCACGCCGATGCCCATGATGGCGTCACCCTGGCCCTGCATCACGGTCCGCACGTCGGCGAAGTCGATGTTGATGTCGCCCGCGAGGGTGATGAGGTCGGAGATGCCCTGGACACCCTGCCGCAGGACGTCGTCGGCGATGATGAAGGCTTGGCGTATGGACGTGCTCTTCTCGACGATCTTGAGCAGGTTCTGGTTGGGGATGACGATGACGGTATCCACAGCCTGCCTCAGCTTCTCGAGGCCCTCATTGGCTATCCTGCCCACGACTTTGCCTTCGAAGCTGAATGGTTTGGTGACGACCGCCACGGTGAGGGCGCCCAGGTCGCGCGCTGTCTGGGCTATGATGGGGGCCGAGCCGGTGCCCGTGCCTCCCCCCAGGCCTGCCGTCACGAATACCATGTCGGCACCGCGGAGGGACTGCTCGATCATCTCCCTGTCCTCGAGGGCAGCCTTTTCTCCCATCTCCGGCTTCCCTCCGGCGCCCAGGCCCTTGGTAAGCTTGGTTCCAATACCCAGTTTGATCTCGGCCTTCGACCGGCCAAGATCCTGGAGGTCTGTGTTGACGGCGATGAACTGGATGCTCTTGAGCCCTCCGGCTATCATCCTGTTGACAGCGTTCGAACCGCCTCCGCCCGTTCCGATAACCTTGATCACGGTCGGATTCACCGAAGTTTCTTCATCGACGATCTCGATAGCCATTTTTTCCTCCTGGTCGCGCTTGCCGTCTTAGGCCGCGCTGGTTTCAGACGAATTTATCCTTGAGCCAGTCCACGAGCCTTCCCAAGTTCGGGGCGTGGGATTTTTCTTTTCGCGCCGCCAGAGGGCGACGAATGGGGCCGGAAGCCAGGGCTTCATCGCCAGCCAGGAGGACAAGCCCCAGGGCAGAGGCGAAAGCCGGATTCCTATATTGGTTCTCGAGCCCATGAATCGCCGGGGGGTTGCCCACCCTGGCGGGGAGGTCGAAGACCGACTGGGCGAGTTCCCTGGCTCCCGACATGAGGGCGCCGCCGCCTGTCAGAACGATGCCCGACTTGATTTCCTTCATCAGGCCCGACTTCTCCAGTCTCTCCTTGGCCATCGAATAGATCTCCTCCATTCTGGGCTGGACGATGGCGCAGAGCTTCTTTCGGGGGATCTCCGTCGGCTCCCTACCCCCCACCCCCGGGACAACGATAAGCTCCGAAGAATCAACGGACTCGAGCCAGCAGGAACCCGCCTCGCGCTTGAGGCGCTCGGCGCCATCCATAAGGAGGCTGAGCATGATAGAGATATCGTTGGTCACCTGCATGCCTCCGGCGGGCACCGAGGCCGTATACCAGGGCTGGCCCTCACCGAAGACGACGAGGTCCGTCGTCCCTCCCCCTATGTCGAGAAGAAGGCAGCCCAGGTCGCGCTCGTCATCCGAAAGAACGGCCCTAGCCGCCGCGAGGCTGTTCAGGACCCTTTTTTCGGGCCTATAGCCCGCCCGATCCACGCACTTGACCAGGTTCTGGGTTGTCGTTATCGAGCAGGTCACGATATGGACATCGGCTTCGAGCCTAACCCCCATCATGTGCAGGGGATCCTTGATGCCGCGCTGCGCGTCCACGGTATAGCTCTGGGGGATGACATGGAGGATTTCCCTGTCCATGGGGATGGAGACGGCTTTGGCCGCCTCATGCACCCGGGTTATGTCTTC
>JAPLSO010000017.1:39682-55210 GCA_026398595.1 Spirochaetota bacterium
GTTATCTCGTGACCCTTTCCCTCGACCGCGACGACGCCTCGCGAGTTGAGGCTTTCGACGTTGGCCCCCGATATACCGAGAATGCAGGAATGAATTTCTCTTCCCGAGGCTAGTTCGGCGGATTCTATGGCCGAAGCCACGGAGCTGAGGGTGGCTTCGATGTTGAGGACGACGCCGCGCCGCAGTCCCGTCGAAGGTGCCACGCCCACACCCACTATCTCGAGGTTGTCGTCTTCGTCGAAGTCGCCGACAACAGCCCGTGTCGACGCGGTCCCTATATCGAGTCCCGTTATAAAGGTATCAACCAGCTTGTGCCTCCTTCATCTTGTACACGATCGTACCGGTGCGGAAATCTATCTCCTCCACATTGTCCACCCCTTCCCTGCCCGCGAGGATATCAAGGACGAGGAGAGCCTGGCCGAGGTTGGCGGCGTTGAGCCTGGTCGGCATCCGTATGGGCATCGTCTTGCCAGCGGGATAGAGGAGAAGCTCGGCCTCGGAATCGGTTATCTTCTGCACCCTGATCTCGGAGAATGCCGCGAGGGGAGATGGCGAGAGTTTCGAGAGTTCGGCCAAATCTCCTAAAAGGGGGACGAGATACGGCGGCAGGCTCTGTCCCGGCTGGAAATGCTCGAAGCGTATGCCCGAGAGAACAGGCAGTTTCTCGACGAGGGTGCTCGCTTGGTCCAGGCAGGCGAAAGCTATGCCTTGCGCGTCGACGGCTATGGATTTCGTCCCTATCTCCTCGGTGACAAGGACGCAGGCGACGGGCACACGCTCGAAGATGTCGACGACGAGCCTGTCAGGGAAGCAGCGCCTGACACTGACCTTGGCGATCTTGGGGTTGGCGAGGACGCGCGACTCCATGGCAAGTATATCGGCATTGATCAGATTCACCTTGGGTGAGAGGCGCAAGGCTTCGACGATCTCGTTTTCGGATACGACGGACATGCCGTTGACCGTCACCTTCTCCACTCTCGTTACCTCGGGCAGGGCGAAGGAAAGGCCGGCGCCGAGGGCGATGAGAAGCCCAAGGGCCAGGGCCAGCTTGGCCTTGCCAGAAGCCGCGCGTCTTGCCTTGCCTGAGGCCTCTCCTCCTCCAGCCTTGGTCGACTCGGCCTTCCTGGCCATCGCGACCGCTTTTTTATCGTAGATCTTCTTGGGCTTTTGGCGTGATCGGGAGATGACGAGGAGATCGTCGAAACCCTCCGTCCTGTCGGGGCGGCTGTAGGCGGCCGGTCCCGCTTTGGCCCGCTGAGCCTTCCTCGGCAAGGCAAGTCCGGCCGTGCCGCCGAAGGGGGTTTCCGGCCGCATCGAACTCCTCTCCCCTCGCGAGGATGGAGCGCCGGCCACCGACGGAGCGTCGGTTTTACTCGGGGATTCGGTATTTAAAACCAAGGCGCCGCCCTGGGACTTCACCCGTTTATCGAGCGATCGAGCTTCGGCCATTGCCGCCTCCTGCCAAAGTCGTATAGGTCGCCGGATCAGCCACCGGAATCGAATCGCCCCCCTTAAGGGTGTTGGCTATGAGGCCGCCGGCAAAAGCCGTGGCGAAGAGGGAGGATCCGCCCGAGGAGAAGAAAGGCAGGGCTATCCCCGTGACGGGGAGGAAGCCAGAGACCACGCCCAGATTGGTCAAGAACTCAAGGGACATCAGACATACAAGACCCAGGGAGAGAAGGTAAGGGAAGCCTCGTCTGCCTCTCAGCGCTTTCAAAACGGAATAGACGAGGAAGATCCAGCAGGCGAAGACGGCAACGACGCCGAAGAAACCCATCTCCTCGACGAAACCGGCGAAGACGAAGTCCGATTGTATTTCAGGGATGGAACCGAGTTTCCGCGTCCCCAGGCCGAGACCCTTGCCCCAGAGCCCGCCCGACATGATCGCCCGCACCGAGTTCTGGATCTGGTAGTTCATGCCATGGGGATCGAACTCGGGAACAATGAAGCCAAGCACCCTCGAGAGCCTGTACTCCGACGATGTCACCATGAGGATGATCGATGGCACGGCAAGAAGGCTGGCGCCGAGAAAAAATTTGATGGGGGTCCCGGCGAGCCAGAAGACGAAGAGGGGGGCAAAGAGGGCGAGCATCGATGTGGAAAAATCGTCCTGAAGGAAGGTGACAAGGACGCCGAGTCCAATCACAACGAAGGGAAAGACAGCCTCGCCCGCGGATTTCCGAATCATCTCCCCCCTTCTGTCGAGGACGTGGGCTGCATAGAGGACGCTGACAGGTTTCCAGAGTTCGGAAGGCTGGAAATTGGTTATGCGGAGATCAATCCAACGCCTCGCCCCGTTGATCTCGACGCCGAGGCCAGGTACGAAGGGAGTGAGAAGAATCAGGAAGCTGAGGAAGGTGACAAGGCCCATCCTGCCCCTGAGTTTGTCGAGGGGAAAGAAATACGCGATCACGAAGACGATGAGGGCGATGACAATAAAGAGAGCCTGCCTTTGCGCGAAGTAGCTCGCCCCCTTGTCTATCCTCAGGGCGTAGGCCGAGGACGATGTCCACATCGCGACGAAGCCGATGAAGACGAGGACCATGAAAGCTCCGATGAATTCCGCTTCGGGATGGGCGCGTCCCACGGTTGCAGCCCCGATATCTTTCGTCCTTTTCATGCCGTCCTCACTGCAGTTTCAGAGTCGAGAGGGCGACGAGGGCGAATATGGCACCCAGGATCCAGAAACGCACGACGATCTTCGTCTCCATAAGGCCGGAGAGTTCAAAATGGTGATGAATGGGCGCCATGCGGAAGAGGCGCTTTCCCTTGGTAAGCTTGAAATACAGGACCTGGAGCATGACCGAGCCCAGCTCCATGACGAAGACGCCGCCGATCACGAGAAGGAGAAGTTCCTTCTTGACGATGAGGGAGAGGACGCCGAGGACGCCGCCCAGGGAGAGGGAGCCCGCATCGCCCATGAAGATCTGTGCGGGATGTGCATTAAACCAGAGGAAGCCTGTGCAGGCTCCGAGAAGGGCAAAGTTGAAGACTGTCAGCTCTCCTGCTCCCTTGACGAATGGGATGTTCAGGTAGGTCGACCAATCGGCGCGTCCCGAGACGTAGGTGAGGACGGAGAAGGCAACGAGGGCCATGATAACCAGCCCGGCGGCCAGGCCGTCGAGCCCGTCGGTGATGTTGACCGCGTTGGACCAGGCCGTTACATAGACGACGGCGAAGGGAATCCAGAAGGGCCCTAAGTCTACAACCTGAGCCTTGAAGAAGGGCATGTAGAGCTTGGAGACATCGGCTCCGCCAAGGAAATACAGGGCCACAACGACGATCAGGGCCACGAGGGCTTGGAGAAGCATTTTCGCCTTCGCCGACAAGCCGTCGGAATTGCGTTTCTTTATCTTTAAAAGGTCGTCCGCCATACCGATCAGGCCGAAGCCCACCAGGGCGAAGAGGCTGATCCAGGTGAGGGGGTTGCGTACATCCTGCCAGAGTATGACGGCGACGGAAACCGCCAGGATGATGAGGATGCCCCCCATGGTCGGGGTGCCGCTCTTGGCAAGGTGGGTCTGGGGGCCGTCGGTTCGGACGGGCTGTCCGAACTTGAGGACGCGGAGACGTTCTATGACGGAGGGGCCGAAGAGATAGACGATGAAGAGGGCTGTAACGGCCGCATAGGCAGACCTGAAGGTCAGGTACTTGAAGATATTAAAGGCTGAAAAATACTTGACGAGCGGAAGCAGGAGTTCACGAAGCATGGGTGCCTCCGGGATTTCCTTGAGTCTCGATCCAGCCGGCCTTGAGGATCGCGTTGGTCAGCCTTTCAAGCTCGAGGCCTCGCGATGCTTTGACGACGACGAGATCCCCTTTTCTTAACTCACTCAATACGGCGGCAGTGAGGGTTTCGATATCGTTCGTGTGGAATAACCTTCCGGGACTGAGTATCCCCGCTTCAGCGGCCGCGAAGCCATCGAGGGCCGCCTCCATCTCCTTGCCGAAGAAGAAAAGCCTGTCGGCCCGGGAAGCCTGTGCCCTCGCGCCTATGGCTCTGTGCTCGGCAACGCACTCGATCCCGAGTTCACGCATCGATCCCAGGACATAGATCCTGCGACCGGGCCAATCCACCTCGTCGCAGAGATCCAGGACGGCTCGGACAGAATCAGGGTTGGCGTTGTAGCAGTCGCGATAAAGGGAGATCCTGCCTGAGAAAACTTCGGATCGTCCGAAAAGGGGCCGGACCGAAGAAAGGCCTTTTGCGATTGCATCGACGCCGATGCCGAGCTCCTTTGCGACCGATGCGGCTCCAAGGGCATCGACCAGGTTGTGCTTTCCGGGCAGGGGGAAGGGGAATTTTTCTCCATCAAGTGTCAGTTCCCAGCCTCGCAAGCCCAGGTTGGCCGCCCCTCCATAGGCCTTGGTCATCCTCGGCCCGAACTCGACCATCCTTCCGGCGACGTCCCTTTCGAGGAAGGCGAGAAAATCGTCGTCCTCCCAGACGAAGCCGATCTGATGGCCGTCGAAGCGCGAGAATATCCGTTTCTTCTCCTCAGCTATACCCTGCCTCGAACCAATCATGCCGACGTGGGCCGTACCGACGTTCGTGATGAGGGCGAGATCAGGCTCGTACATGGAAACGAGCTCATCCATCTCCCCCTTCCTGTTCATACCCATCTCGAAGACGCCATAGCGGTGGGACTCCTTGAGGCTGAAGAGAGACAGTGCGAGGCCAACATCGGAATTCAGATTGCCCGAACTCGCCGCCACGCTCCCCTCCTGGCAGGCGGCCGAGAGAATGGCGGCTATGCATTCCTTGGTAGTCGTCTTTCCCGAAGAGCCTGTGACGCCGACGCGGACGAGATTCTTCATCCTCCGCCTGTGTTCGCGTGCGAGGTGCTGGAGAGCTGCCATGGGCTTGTCGACGTAGATGAGGCAGGCCTGTGAGAACTCCGGCCTCGCGATAAGCGCTGAAAGCCTTTCCTTGTGGGTAATATCGGCGAGAACGCATGAAGCGCCGCGCACGAGGGCATCCCAGGCGAAATCGGCTCCGTCAGTCCGTTCCCCTTTCAGGGCCACGAAAAGGGCATTGGGCGAGGAGAGCCGCGAATCGACGACGACGGAGGCTATCCTGGATCCGAGATTGCCCCTGCAGGCACCGCCCACCATACCGGCGGCTTCGCCAGCCTCGAAGAGGAAGGTTCTTTCCGCTCCGCGGTCAGTCATGGGAAGCCCCCTTTGAGGCGGTGAACTGGATTCTTAGTCTCTCCTCGGGCAGGGCGCGCTTGAGACCAAGCTTGGCGGCCATCTTCGTTGTCCTCTCCCTGCTCGAGAGCAGGGCTATCTCGGCCTCAATCTTCCTGTTCTCAGCTATCCAGGTTTCCTGCGCGGTCTCGAGGGTCCGTGCCTCCGAATCGAGGTCGGCAAAGCGGCTGGCCTGCCAAGCCAGACCGACGAGGAAGATGCAGGAGACGATGAGAAGCATGAGAAGCTTCCAGAAACGCCCGAGCTTCACGGCATGCCTCCGGTGGAGGGATCGCCGATGCCTTGGGTCGGAGCTCGTAAAGCCCTCAGCTTAGCGGATCTCGAGGCAGGGTTTCTGGAGCATTCCTCATCTCCGGGAACCAGGGGCGGATTGTAGATGTCCTCGAAGCCCCGGTTCCGCCCGTACTCCCTGCAGAGGAGTTTGGCCACCCTGTCCTCGAGGGAATGGAAGGATATAACGGCGAGGATGCCTCCGGGCGCTAGGAGTTCGACAGCTTTCGCGAGGGCTCTTTCTTCCCTCCCCAGCTCATCGTTGACGGAAATCCGCAGCGCCTGGAAGGTCCTGGTCGCCGGATGGATCCTGCTATGGCGATAGGCGGACGGGACTGCCCCGGACACAATCGAGGCGAGGGCGGCTGAGGTCCGAATCGGCGCGCGCTGACGCGCCTCGCAGATGGCCCTCGCTATCCTCCTGGAAAGCTTTTCCTCCCCATACTTGTAAATGAGGTTGGCAAGCTCCTCTTCACGCATCGTGTTGACAAGATCGTATGCGCTTACCTCCGTGTCGGGCGAGAATCGCATATCCAGAGCCTCGTCGACCGCGAAGGAGAAACCCCTCCTTGAACCCTGCAGCTGGTGTATGGAGAGGCCGAGATCGAAGAAGATGAAATCGGGTTTGGCGCGCGCGAGGTCGACCGCGTAGTCGGAAAGGACCTCGTCGAAATAACCTCCGAGAACCTCGAGGCGGCTGGAGTATGGAGAAAGCCGCTCCGCTGCCCTCTTCCGGGCTTCAGGATCGGCGTCGATGCCAATATAGGTGACGCTGGAATACATTGAGAGAATGGCCTGGGCATGCCCCCCGGCGCCTAAGGTGCAGTCCATGACAAGAGCTCGCTCTTTTCTGATTCTTTCGAACAGCGCGAGTATTTCAGCGAGGAGGACAGGCTGATGAAAGGTTTGGACTCCTTCCCCTCCGGCCGCCATTCCGGCTTCCGCTTCATTGTTCCCGGCCATGGCTGTGCCGACGCGCTAGAGCGTCAGATCCCCCAGGGTCTCGGCTGCGTCGAGGAACTCGGCCTCATGTTCGTCCAGGTATTTCCGGTACTCTTCGGTGCTCCATATCTCGATGTATTTGGAGATGCCGAGTATTACGCATTCCCGTGAGAGACCGGCCGATTCTCGGAGACTTTGGGGGATGGATATCCGTCCCAGCCTATCCAGCTCGAGTTCGATCGCCGGGGCGAGGATACGCCGCTGGACAAGGCGGGATTTCGCCTGGAAGGGGCTGGTCACCGCGAGGAGCTTCTGGGAAAAATCGGCCCACTGCTGGGACGGAAAGAGCCAGAGGCAGGTGTCGACCCCTCGGGTGAGAACGAGACCTGTCTCCGACAGCGCACCTCTCATGCGCGAGGGAAGGGAGAGGCGTCCCTTCTCATCCAAGGTGTTTTTAAACTCGCCGGTCAGTTGGTTCATCCACTATTTCCTACTATTTCCCACTATTTTCCACTCATCACTCATTTTACCCCTAGATTACTTACTGTCAACGAAAAGAATTCCTCAAGAATAGACAGAAACAATATTTTTCGCCGAACCGCTATACCGATGTATAGGATTTCACTCATTCGAGGTTATAGAAGTGGAGGTTGAGGAATAATCGGACTCAAGGAATCAAAAAAAGCTTCTAAAATTCCGCTATGAGAGAAGTTCCCCCGCGAGGCCCGCGAGACTTGGGCGGGAAGCGCCGGGCCGGACGAATATCCGGATTTTGCGCAGTGAAGCGACAAAATTCCCGGCCTTCGAACCTCCGAAGAGGCCTTCCCGTTCCGTGAAACTCTCTGTCCTGCCGCCGCCGACAACGCGAAGATCGGCTTCGAAGCTTATCGGCTCGGGGATGTCGATGACGAGGTCGGAGTCGGAAATGTCGCAGGCTGCGGCTAGAGAGGCCTCGGCTTCCATCCGCTTGCCCAGGTCGCACAGGTCTTCGTGGACGGGGTTGCTGCCATCGTATGCCAGCTCGGCGACGGGAATATAAAGAGAGCCCCTCAGGGCATCGCGAGCCGGGATCTTCCATTTCCCTTCCCCTTTAAAGAGAAAGACGAAACCAGCGTCGTCGAGGCCGTAAAGACTCTCCGGTCTGAGGGCTCCCGCAGCCATCCCCATCAGAACGGCCTTTTTCACCATGGACGTCGCAGCCCTCACGACAGGGTGCCAATATACCGACCTGTACATCTGGTATTTAGAAAAAAGGGCGGCCTCGACGCTCATCGCTCCCCGCTCGTCCACCGCTGCCCTCCCCTTCTCGACGAGGAGGCGCCGCACGATGAAGTCGGCGTCCTGTATGCCGTAGGGCACGCCGCAGAAATAGGCGTCGCGGGTAAGGTAGTCAATTTTATCAGGGTCGAGGACTCCCGAGAGGAGGCGCCTGTAGAATTCGGTCTCCGTATCGTCTCCCGATGGTCTGTCCCTGTCGATGATCGCGGCGACTGTCTCGGGAAGGGCGCCGCAGACGAGGATAAGATCCTTAAGAGGTTCACCGAGGATCAACTCGCCGGCGAGGACTTCATGCGGAGTGAGAGGAAGTTCCTTGAGGGAATGGGCATAGGGGAAATGGCCGATATCGTGGCAGAGCGCGGCGACCAGGAAGGAGCGCAGGCCCGCCTCGGTGGCGAAGGGCAGTTGGCCCCGCTCGAGGAGGGAGAGGGCCATCCTCCGCGCGAGCTGGTAGACGCCGAGACTGTGGGCCCTCCGCGTGTGGGTTGCGCCCGGATAGACCCTCGCTACGGGTCCGAGCTGGCGAATTCCATCCAGGAAGGTCAGGGGGTGGGAATGGAAGAGTGCCTCGAGCGAGGCATCGAGGTGGATGTCGCCCCAGATGGGATCGCGGACCACCTGGTCGAACCGGCGCGAAAGAGCGAGCAGAAGGGGCTGTTCGGACATAGACTCCTCGCCGGAAACCGATTCCCGGCGCTCTTCCTGTCTACCACAGCGGCCGGCTTGGCGCAACCCGCCGTTGCCGGGCGAGGAGAAAGGATGCTATGGTTCGCCATGCTTTACCTCAAGGGCCGCTCCTACCTCGCGGCAAGAGGCTTCCTCTCCCATTTACTCGACGAAGTTCCCGACTGGACGAGTCTCGACGGCGAATTGGTGAGCGACTGGAGCCTCGATGCCCTGCCAGAAGCCCCCAGGTCCGAGGCCGCCATAGTCAGAAGGCCTGTCTACTGGACCAGAACCCAATGGCTCGAGCCATTTATCCTCGAATATGACTCCATATCCCAGGCAGCCAAGTCGCTGAAGGCCATCCAGCGCAACTGGGCTGCCTATCCTACGGTCCTGCAGAGGCGGACGGCCCTCATCTCCGAGGCCCTTCCCCCTCTTCCCTCCAAGCCCAAGATCTTTCCCTTCGAACTGCCCAGAACTCCCATGGGGGGCTTCACCCTCCTCGACGAGCATAGGCTACTCGGTTCGGCGCGCTGTTCAAGCCCCTTCCCCAACGGGGAATTTTCCTTCGTGGAGGACAAGGAGGGACCGCCCTCACGGGCCTACCGCAAGCTCTGGGAGGCCCTGGTCATCTCAGGCAGGCTGCCCGCGCCGGGAGAGACTTGCGTGGACGCTGGCGCCAGCCCGGGGGGCTGGACCTGGGCCCTGGCCCAACTCGGCGCCAAGGTCCTCGCCGTCGACAGGGCTCCTCTCGAGGAAAGGGTCGCGGCCATGCCGGGCGTCTCCTACCTCCAGCATGATGCCTTCACCTTGAAACCCACCGACCTGGGGCCGGTCGACTGGCTTTTCTCCGATGTCATCTGCTATCCCGAGGCTCTCTATGCCTGGGTCTCGGCGTGGCGTGAAGCTGGGTTGGCCAAGAACTTTATCTGCACCATCAAGATGCAGGGTCCGACATTCGACGCGACAGCCACGGAGCGATTCGCCTCGATACCCGGCTCAAAGATCATCCATCTCTGGCACAACAGGCATGAACTCACCTGGATCAACCTGAGGAGCTGAGAAGGAAAAGCTCGGGCTGAAAAGAAAGCCGCGCGCCTTACTTGAAAGCCTTGAAGAAGACGGTATTGGCAGCGGGACCCAGGAGGGTGACGAGAAGCGACACGACGATGCCTGCCACGATCACTCCAGCAACAATGGCCAGGCTGGCCTTTTTCCATTCCATGCCCAGGACCCAGGCACCCAACGTGCCTGTCCAGGCACCTGTCATGGGAAGCGGGATGGCGACAAAGGCCAAGAGCCCCCAGTAGCCGTACTTCTCCACCTGGGCGTGGACCTTGATCCGCGCCTTCTCGACGAATCGGTCGAATAACTTCTTGTACCAGGTCGCTTTATAGAGAAGTTTGTGGATGGTTGACAGGAAAAGGTACGCGAGAAAGGGCACCAGAGCGTTGATGGCCGTTCCCAGGAGAGCGGCGGGCAGGATGCCCATGCCCCTCAGGACGGCGTAGGGTATGGCTCCCCGGAGCTCCGAAATCGGCAGGAGCGCCAGGAGGGCGGTCATCCAGAGCGTGGTCGGATCCATAGCGAGGCAGTATATCGGAACTATATGCAGCAGAACAAGGTGGAGAACCGCCTCAAGAGGAAGCGCGGGAGAGGAAACCATCGAGGAGGGATGCAAGCCGTTCCGGATCGGGATCGATCCAGACGATGCCCGGCAGCGCCCTTAAAAAAGTCATCTGGCGTTTGGCATACTGGAGCGTGTGAAGGCTGATGGCCTCGGCGATCTCCCCCAAAGGTCTCCCTTCCAGCTCGAAGAATTCACGATAGCCAATGGCCTTAAGTCCCGGGGCTTTTGGACCGTAGCCCGCGGCGCGCAGGGCGGCGAACTCATCGGGCAATCCAGCCTCCATCATCTCCGCAGTCCGCGTTTCGATCCGCTTTTTCAATTCTTCCCTCGGCCTCTCCACTCCCACGATCAGAAGATCCCAATCTGCCCTTGCCTCGGTCCGTGGCGCGAAGGTCGAAGGCGCCTTTCCCGTCGCTCTAAGTATCTCGACCGCTCGCGTCAGCCGGTAGATATCCTTTTCATGGATTCGAGCGGCGGAAACAAGGTCCTTGGCAGCCAGCTCCGACCTCAGGGCACTGACGCCCAGCCGATCCAGATCGGCCGCCACTTCGGCACGGATCACGGGCGAGGAAGGAGGAGCCGAAGCCGGCCCGCAAATGAAACTCCTTATATAGAAGCCCGTACCTCCCGATACGACAGGGAGCAAGCCGGAGGTCGAGAGCGAGGAGCATTCGGCGTCGGCGAGGCGGACGAAATCCCCGGCAGTGTATTGTTCGTCAGGGTTCCGGATGTCGATAAGCCGATGGGGCAGGCGCTTCGTAAGTTCGGGGGAAGGTTTCGCCGTGCCTATATCCATGCCCCGGTAGGCCTGCATGGAGTCGGCGCTGATAACGGCACCCCTAAATGCCGAAGCCCCTCGATCAAAGACGCGATCGAGGAGCTCCGTTTTGCCCGACGCGGTCGGGCCCGTGAGGACGAGAACTTCAGCTTCGGATGAACCGATATTCGACCTGCTTGTCGAAGATCTGGCGAGCGGCCAGGGAGACAACTTTGCCATTGTTCTTCTCCACTTCGGTAGTTTTGAGCACGGCGAGCTCAAAAGCCCTGCGGTTGACCGCTACTGCCAATTCGTAGCTGTTCGTATTGTAGTTAATCAGGTCTTCGAGAGGCATGATCATGCATTGCTCCTTTTAGTAGGGCGTTCGGCCGCTCAAAGGCCTATCTCGTCCAGTCGCTTGTCCAAGTCGTCGATGAGGGCAGAAGCCTCGAAGTCACTTGCCGTCGCCGCCTTCTGGTCCTCGTCCCTTCGCAGTTCGTCAAGTATGAGGAGGCTGGTAACCAGGGCAAGCTTCAGGGGGTCGGCGATCCTCATCTGCGAGGAAATCTTGGACAGCCTGTCCTTCAACTCGGCCACAAGGCCCCCGATGTAGTCCGGGCTCTCGTCCGTCCTGATCGTGAAGGAGACACCCAGAATCTCAATCGGAACGATCTGGGACTCAGGTCTCTTCTGCCCCTCAGAATATGTCGAGTTCATGCTCGGTTCCGGAAAACGGCTCGCCGGGAAACGGCTCGCCGTGCAACGGCGCCTCCTGGGGTTTGAGGGTCGACGGGGATTCTTCGACCGCCTCCGCCTTTTCGTCCCCGGCACAGGTTTCCTCGACCACTGGCGCGGTCGAACCCGCGGAGATTCCCATGACGAGATCCTCGAAGGCGTCGAGTTTCTGCATGGCATGAGAGAGACCTTCCTCGATCCTTCCCTGTTCCTTCTTGAACTCCTCGGCCCTGGACTCCAGGTCGGAGGCCTTTCGCTCCGCGGCCAGCGCCCTGTCTCTATAGGAGGAGCTTTCGGTTTCAGCCGCCTGGACCTTGCGGTCCGCCGCGGCCAACCTTTCCTCGGACTCGGCTGCGCGGAGTTCGGCCGCGCCGAGCCTCGCCGTGAGTTCTTCGATCTTCCCTTGCGTATCCTGGGAGGTTTGTACCGAGGTTTCGGCTTTACGCTCGAGCTCCGAATAGGCCGTCCGCAGCTGCTCCTGGGTTCTCGAGGCTTCCTCAAGATTGCGCTCCAGATCGGCGTTTTCCCTTCTAAGCTTATCGATCAGAACGACTGCTTTTTCGACCCGCGCCTCCAGGGCGCGGATTTGCTCGAGGCTTACCATAGTCTTATGCCTTTAGGGCGGCCTTGGCCGTTTCGACCACGGCCGAGAAGGCGGCCGGATCACGCACGGCGAGGTCGGAGAGAAGCTTGCGGTCTATCGCCACGCCTGCCTTGTCGAGCCCTTCGATGAACCTCGAATAGTTGAGGTCCTGAGCCCTGCACGCCGCGTTGATTCGGGCGATCCAGAGGGTCCGGAAGACGCCCTTCTTATCGCGTCTGTCCTTGTATGCGTCGTACAGGGCCTTGGCTACGGCGTCCTTGGCCACTTTGTAGTTGGAATGGCGCCTTCCCCAATAACCCTTGGCTATCTTGAGTATCTTCTTGCGGTGATCTTTCCGCTTGGTGCCGTCTATTGCTCTTGACATCGGTTGTTCTCCTCTTTAGCCAGCTTCAGCCGTAGGGCAGAAGCTTTTTCTTGATCTGATGGACGGCGCCGCCCGACACGAATCCGGGTTTTCTCAGGTTCCGCTTCCTCTTGGTCGTCTTCTTATTGAGGATATGGCGGAGGTTCATTTTCTTGTATTTGACCTTGCCGCTTGCGGTGAGGCTGAACCGCTTCGCGGCGGCCTTCTTCGTCTTCATCTTGGGCATGATACACCGTCCTTGCTTGGTATCAGAGTTCGCCGTCGTCGACGGGCGCCAAAGCGTCCGGCGCGGCTTGTTTCTTTATGATGGATGCCTTGGGCTGGAGCACCATGGACATGAAACGACCCTCCATGAGAGGGAGTTTCTCCATGATGTAGAAGCCCTCGAGCTTTCCAAGGATTCTTTTAAGGATCAGCTCGCCGATTTCCGTGTGCGCCAGCTCCCGGCCCCGGAACCTGATAGTCACCTTGACCTTGTTCCCCTGCTCGAGAAATTCCCTGACGTGCTCGGATTTGAAGTCGAGATCGTGTTCGGCTATCTTGGGCTGCATGCGGATCTCTTTGAGTTCCACAGCCTTCGTATGCTTCTTCACGTCCTTGATCTTCTTCTCCTGCTCGAACTTGTACTTGCCATAGTTCAGGAGCTTGCACACCGGGGGTACCGACTGGGGAGCGACTTCCACCACGTCCAGGCCGATCTCCTTAGCTATCCTGATAGCTTCGAGGGTTGGGATAATGCCTCGCTGTTCGCCCTTTTCATCAATGAGCCGCACTTCACGCACACGGATCTGTTCGTTGATCCGTAAATCCTTGTCAGCCAACTGACCTCCTCTTGCGCTGGCCCTTTCGCCGCAACGGGGTGGCGGACTCCAGGGTCGACGCGCTCCAAACGCGCATGGTTGATCGCGCGTACGGGCGCGGCGCGTATACTACCACATAATTCCAAATCGGGTAAATACCTAAGTACGAAAAAAACGCGCCGTCCAGCGGCCCGGGACAAAAAAGAAAGACCCCGGCTCCAGCGGCGCGCTCCGCTCTGAGGCTTTTCAGGCCTTGCCGGCCGAACCCAGGACCTCGATGTTCTTGTGGGAGTAGAGCTTCTTGAGCTCGTCGCGGGCCGGCCCGAGGTATTTCCTGGGGTCGAACTCATCGGGTTTCTCCCAAAGCACCTTGCGAATGAGGGCTGTCATGGCCAGACGCCCGTCCGAGTCGATGTTGATCTTGCACACGGCGCTGCGAGCTGCTTTCCTGAGCTGTTCCTCGGGGATGCCTACCGAATCCTTAAGCTTGCCGCCGTACTGTTCGATTAGGCGCACGTACTCGATGGGCACGGAGGAGGAGCCGTGGAGGACGATGGGGAAGCCGGGGATGCGTTTCTCGATCTCCTCGAGGATGTCGAAGCGCAAGGGGGGAGGCAGGAGGACGCCGTCGGGGCTTCGCGTGCACTGCTCGGGCTTGAATTTCATGCGGCCGTGGCTGGTGCCGATGGAGATGGCGAGAGAATCGACTCCCGTCTTCTTCACGAAGTCCTCGACCTCGGCCGGACGGGTGTAGTTGGAATGTTCCGCCGAGACATCATCCTCGACGCCGGACAAGACACCGAGCTCGCCTTCCACGGAAACATAATCCTTGCGGGAGTGGGCGTACTCGCAAACCTTCTTGGTAAGGGCGGCGTTCTCGTCGTAGGGCAGATGGGATCCATCGATCATCACCGAAGAGAAACCGTTCTCGATGCAGTCGACGCAGAGCTCGTAGGTGTCCCCATGGTCGAGGTGGAGAACGATGGGAATGGCGTAGCCGAGTTCCTTGGCGTACTCGACGGCTCCCTTGGCCATGTTCCTGAGAAGTGTGGAGTTGGCGTATTTCCGCGCTCCCGAGGAAACCTGGAGAATAACGGGGCTTTTCGTCTCCACGCAGGCCTGGATGATAGCCTGCATCTGCTCCATGTTGTTGAAATTGTAGGCCGGCAGGGCATAACCGCCAGAAACGGCTTTTTTGAATAGTTCGACCGTATTGACGAGGCCGAGTTCCTTGTAACTTGTCATGATACCTCCGAAGGGCTTGAGAGCTTTTCCGCGAACGCGATTCGATATAATCTTATGGACAGACCCTTTAAGCGTCAAGCAGGCGACAGGCGGCCTCAAGGCCGCAAGCCCATTTCCTATCAGGGAGAGAGCATGCGTAAATACAGACAACTCATCCTGCTCTTCTTCGCCCTTATCTGCGTCTTTTTTTCCTCGTGCCGGCCAGCGCCGGCGGCCATGAAGCCCTCCTTGAGCCTGGACCAGGGTTTCGAAGCCCTCTTCCCGACCTTGTCGACCGAACTCTCCCGTGCTTTTGGAAAAAACCGAAAGCCGAATCCGACCGATTCCACCGAAGCCGCAGTCATCGTCGCGAGCCCTTATTCTGCGGAGAAAATTTCAGGAGTGGGCATTCCTGGCGAGAATGCTCCCCCAACGGAAACCAAGCCCCGCTTTCTCGTCGTCCCCTTCGCCGGACCCCAGCTCACCGCGCTGCCGGCCATCAGAGCCATCGGCTACGACTACAACGATGCCTACGCGCGCATGGGTGCCGAGGCGGCGAGGACGCTGGGCCGCAACCAGGACGGAAAGAAAGCAAGACCGAACTGCGCGATTGTTTTCCAGTCCAACTTCATGAGAGGAAATGCGGCTCTCGAGGCTTTTTCGGCATCCTTCGCAGCCCAGGCCGGAGAGGGCCGGCTCTTCGTGAAGAATCTGCCTTCTGACCCCGATGCGGTGGACGCCGCTGGCGCCGCGGCGGCCGCCATTCGCGAAGCCTCGGGCGAGGATATTGGCCTCGTCGTCCTGGCCGTCGACAGCCGGGCCCAGGCCGAGGCCGCGGCTGGAATGGCCGCCGCTGGAGCTTCGACTGGAGTCACTGTTACGAGCGATCGCTTGAGGACCTATTTCGCCGATATGAGCTCCTGGGATACAAAAGAGGTAAAAAAGAACCTCTTCGCCTACCGGATCGAAGGCAACGAGGCCGCCCTGGCCCGGGCGGCCATTAGGCTGGCTCAGACACTTGCCGAGGGCCGGCCCGCAGCATCCCAA
>JAPLSO010000017.1:55262-72310 GCA_026398595.1 Spirochaetota bacterium
GGAACCCACATCCTTCCCTTTGATGACGGATGCAGTCTCGATGGTCCGATTCAAATCCAGGGACGTTGAAAGCCTGCCCCCCGAGGGTTTGCCCTGTATGGGCAGGGGATTCATGTAGGGGGAGTCCGTCTCGAAGAGGATGCGGTTCTCAGGCGCAAGCTTCAAGGCTTCGCGCAAGGGTGTCGAGTTCTTGTAGGTGAGGTTGCCGGCGAAGGAGAGATAGCAGCCCGCGGCCAGGAAACGTTCGGCCTCCGAAGGGCCATAGCCGAAGCTGTGGATGACGACAGGTATGGCGCCGGCGATCTCGGCCACGACGGAAAGCGTGTCGAGGAAAGCGTCGCGCGAATGGACAACGAGAGGAAGGCCGGATTCGACGGCTATGAGTGCCTGGGCCTCGAAGAAGGCCACCTGGACCGAGGGCTCGGCCTCCATGTGGTGGTAGTCGAGTCCGCACTCGCCAAGGGCCGAGCAGAATCCTGTTTCCAGGTCGGCGGACAAGGCCTCGAGCGCCCTAGGCGGATCGTCGAAGGCTGCCTTGCCTGGCCATATCCCTGCGGAAAATTTAATGTATGGCCGATTCCCCAGGCGTTCGAGTCTGGGCTCAAGGTCGCCGGGCTCCGTCCCGATGTCGAGAATGAAGGCGCCAGTCTTGGAAGCCGCATAGGCGGTAAGGACCTTCTCGAGGACAGCCTCACCGAGCCTTGCGGCTACGAGACTGAGGTGAGCGTGGCTGTCCGTGAAGAGAGTCCGGACAGGGTCGGACGTCTCAGGCGGGAACACTGCCGGCTCCCTTCCTGACTTCAAAATCGATGCCGTCGGATCCCTTTTTCACGACTACCTCGTCCCCCTCCCCCATCTCGCCCGAAAGCAGCCGCAGGGCGAGGGGATTCTCGAGAAGGGACTGGATAGCCCGTTTGAGGGGCCGGGCGCCGAAACGCTTGTCGTAACCCCGGGCGGCGACGTAGTCCCTCGCCTCGGGCTCGACCTTGAGACTGATCCCGCGCTCGGCCAGGCGGCCAGCGAGTTCGGAGAGCCGGAGATCGGCTATCTTCCCGATCATGACCTCGGTCAGGCGCTCGAAAAGGACGATCTCGTCGATCCTGTTGAGGAACTCGGGCTTGAAGGTGATCTTGAGGAGACCGTCTATATCCTTCTTCACTTCTCGCAGATCATCGGCCTCGAGGATGAGTTCGCTTCCGATGTTGCTGGTCATGATGATGATGCTGTTCCTGAAGTCGACCACCCTGCCCTGCCCGTCCGTCAGCCGCCCGTCATCGAGGGTCTGGAGGAGGACATTGAAGACATCGGGATGGGCCTTTTCTATCTCATCGAAGAGGACGACAGAGTAAGGTCTTCGCCGCACCGCCTCGGTCAGCTGGCCGCCCTCATCATAACCCACGTAGCCCGGGGGCGCCCCGATAAGTCTGGATATGGCGTGCTTCTCCATATACTCGCTCATATCGATGCGGGTGAGGGCCTTTTCGTCGTTGAAGAGAAACTCGGCCAGGGCTTTCGCAAGTTCGGTCTTGCCTACCCCCGTCGGTCCCAGGAAAAGGAAGGACCCCAGCGGGCGGCGTGGATCGGAAAGACCGGCCCGGTTGCGCCGGATCGCGTCAGCTACAGCCCGGAGGGCTTCCTCCTGGCCAATCACCCTTTTGCCCAGGCTTTCCTCGAGATCGATGTATTTCCTGGATTCACCCGAAAGCATCTTGGAGACAGGGATGCCCGTCCAGATCGACACGACACGAGCTATATCCTCCTCCGAAACTTCCTCGCGCAGGAGTCTCCGCCCGCTTTCCTTGCTTCCGCCATCACGGGCAGAGAGGAGGTCGAGTTTCCTCTGTGCCTCGACGAGCTTGCCGTACTTGATTTCGGAGGCGGCCGCCAGGTCGCCCTCTCGGAGCTTGTGATCAGATTCGATCTTGAGTTCCTCCATCCGCTGTTTGAGTTCCCTGATCTCGGATATAGCCTTCTTTTCCCCGTCCCAGCTCAGGCGCAGGGCATCCCGCTCGATGGAGAGATCGGCTATCTCCTTGCCCAGCTTGGCAAGTCGCTCGACCGATGCGGGATCGGTCTCTTTCTTGAGGGCCTGGGCTTCCATCTTGAGCTGGATCAGCTTGCGCTCGATGACGTCGAGGTCGGTAGGCTGGCTCTCGATCTCTATTTTAAGCCGGCTGGCCGCCTCGTCCACGAGGTCTATGGCCTTGTCGGGGAGGAATCTGTTCGTTATATAGCGGTCGGAGAGCCTAGCCGCGGCGATGAGAGCGTCGTCCCGTATCCTGACGCCGTGGTGGACCTCGTAGCGCTCCTTCAAGCCCCGCAGGATGGCGATGGTCGACTCGACGGAAGGGGGCGCGCAGTAGACAGGCTGGAATCGGCGTTCCAGGGCTGCGTCCTTCTCGATGTGCTTTCTGTACTCATCCAAAGTCGTGGCACCGATAGCGCGCAGCTCGCCGCGCGCTAAGGCGGGCTTGAGGAGGTTGGATGCATCCATGGCCCCTTCGGCCGCGCCGGTGCCGACGAGCGTATGGAGTTCGTCGATGAAGAGGATAACCTTACCTTCGGATTTCTGGATTTCCTCGATGACTGCCTTGAGCCTTTCCTCGAACTCGCCCCTGAACTTGGCGCCCGCGATGAGAGAACCCAGATCCAGGGCGAGAAGCCGCTTATCCTTGAGGCTGTCGGGCACGTCGCCCGAAACCATCCTCCGGGCCAGCCCCTCGACGATGGCCGTCTTTCCCACACCGGGCTCGCCTATAAGGACGGGATTGTTCTTCGTCCTCCGGGAGAGGACCTGCATGACCCTGCGGATCTCCTCGTCCCTGCCGATGACGGGGTCGAGCTTGTCCTGCCTGGCCAAGGCAGTAAGATCCCTGCAGTACTTGTCGAGGACACGGTATTTCTCCTCGGCGTCCTGGTCAGTAGCGCGCCTCGACCCCCGCACCGAAACCAGGGCGGAGAGGACGGAGTCCTTTGTCACCGCCTGACTTTTAAGGAGGGATGAGGCCGGGCCTTCGACGGCGATGATGCCCAGGAGGATATGTTCGGCGGTGACGAATTCGTCCTTGAGAGCCGCTGCCTCGATCTCGGCCTTGGCGAGGGCTTTGGAGGCTTCCCCCGAGAGATAGAGCTGGGAGGCGGCCCCGTAGGCCTTGGGCAGCTTGGCGATAAGGGATTCGGCACCCTTTTCAAGGAGGGCCCGGTCCGCCCCTATCCTCTCAAGGAGGGCTGGCACGACCCCATCCTCCTGGGTTAGGAGGGCGTAGAGGAGGTGCTCGGCCTCGACGTTCGGGTTGTCATGGGATTGGGCGAGGGCGGAAGCGTCCCGAACGGCTTCCTGCGCCTTAAGGGTGAATCGTTCGTAATTCATTGGAGTACCTGCATTATAGTGAACTTCTTCCACTATAAAATACTTTATAGGGCCCCTATGCGGCAATGTGGGCCGATCATCTTCCGCAGAAACCGCAAAAGCCGCTATACTTTTTGCATGGCAAAGCAAATACGCGCGGTGATCATGCACGGATTCGACGATGACGAGGCTTTCACCATCATGCGAGCGGTCAAGGCCCTGGGCTTCGGAGCATCCACAACGGCATACGCCACAACGACGCCCACGAGCCTTGAGTGGAAAGTACGGGACCTGATCGAGCATCTCGCCGAAGAAAAAGACACCATCGCGGCATCGAGGAAATCAGCCGACGACTCCCGCTGAGGAAGACCTCACTCGGAATCGAATTCGGGCATCCTTTCCTTCAGCGACTTCACGAGATCCTCGCCCTTGCAGCCCCTCTTTAGGGCGATGAGGACGACATTGTCCCTGCCGGCTACCGTGCCGAGAATCTCTTCCAGACCCATGTTGTCTATGGCGAGAGCTACCGAATCCGAGTGGCCCGAGAAGGTGCGCACGATGAAGAGGGAGTCGTTCCAGTCCACGGAGACATAACCCCGAAGGAAATCCTGGAAGAAGTGCTTCTCAGATTCCTTTCTCTCCTCCTCGGAGGGAATCGTATAGTAGTAGCCTGTCTGCCCATCGGCCACCTTCCCCACCTTGAGGTATTTCAGATCCCTGGAGAGCGTGGCCTGGGTGACGGAGTATCCGGCTTCGGAAAGCAGCTGGAGCAGAGTATCTTGTGAATCTATGCGATGAGCCTTTATAAGCGATTTGATGATCTTGAGGCGTTCGAGTCTTTCTTTCATTGCTCAGGTTGCTCCATGGAGTGTTTTTGGACGTTACTAAAGTATTGCATGAATTTGCATATTCCTCAAGGAGAATTCGGTCGCGCCGACAACTGTCCGGCGGGTATTCCCGCGCTTTTCGGCTTGAGCCCGGTTATAGCTTCCTGCCGAAACGTTTCTGTATCCTGCGCAGGAGGAGGGCGAAGTTGAAACGCTTTCCCAAGAAGGCTTCGGCGGCTGCATAACCCGACCCCATGAGCTTGGCGTATTCCGGGCAGGAGGGGCCGATCTCGAACTGGGTCTGGGGAACTCCCAGATCGTCGATGAAGATGGTATGCCTGCTCTGCCGCTCATCCCTCAGCACCGTTCGCTCCTGCTCGAGGAGAAGACTCTCGAAGAGGGCCCCGATATAGTCCAAAAAGCCCCTTACCTCTTTATAACGAGTCGATTCGGGGGACGCGTAGAGGAAGAATCCCAGAGTCTCTTCGTTGATGCCCCCGACGATCCGTCGCCCGTATTTCCTGTCGTCGAAGAGACCCCTGGGGTAGTTCCACATGACGCCGCCGTCGGCATAGACCTGAGGAGAATCCGTGCCTGGGTACTGGTAGCTACGGGCTTCAAAGTAGAGGGGGATGGACATGGAGATGGTGACGGCCTTGGCCACCTCCATATCCGGCGTGGTTTCAAAGGAAAAAACACGGACCGTCCTGTTGCTGATGTCCGTCCCCGTTATGAACAGGTCGAGGAAGGGCTTTTCGTCCTTGTGGATGGCCGGGTTCTGGAAATCGCTGAATGTATAGGCTTCCTTGGCCACGGCGAATCGCCGCGCTATCAGAGCCTTCATCCAAGAATAGAGGTAGCCGCTCGAGTACCAGCCCTTATCCTGGAGGAGTCGGGTTGTGCAGCGGATGCTCTTGAAAATACCAAGCGACTGGAGCATGCGCCGATCCTTCTCCAATCCCTGGCTCCCCTCCTTCTCACCCTCACCCCGCTCGGATGGTATTCTCGCGTAGTCGAGGCTGTCGGCCTCGGCCTTGAGCGAGGCGAAATCATCAGGATGGAGAGCGACCAGGGTGGCCGTTATCGCTCCAGCCGAAGTGCCGGCCACACGCTCGACCGAGCGCATGAGGCCCTTCTCGTAGAGACACCTTAAGGCTCCCACATAGGCTATGCCCCTCACTCCCCCGCCCTTGAACACGAGGTTCTTGTACGAAGCCATGGCAGCCCTCCCGCATCTTGACAGCATATATCCCGAGGCCGGGACAGTCCACGGGCGAGGTGTTGAACACGAGGGGTGAAAGCGGATACGTTTTGCCCATGACAGGCGATTGGAAACGACAGATGCGAAAGAGGGTGAGAACCCTCTCGCAGCCGAGCGGGAAGGCCCTCCTTAAAAGGCTCGAGGCCGAGAAGGTCCTCCCCTTCGCCGCCACCGCTTATTGGCTGAGTCTCGCCTGCGAAGACTACGAGACCTGTTCTAGGGACGAGCGCGGTGTGCCTCTCGACCCCATACTCGCCCAGGCACTTCCCTCGCCTGCTGAGTTCGAGCGTGGCAGGATGGAGACCGAGGATCCGCTCGGGGAAAAAGAACACTCCGTGCTGCCCCGGGTCGTCCATCAGTACCCATCCCGGGTTCTCGTCCGCGCCTCAGGGGATTGTCCTCTTTACTGCAGATACTGTTTCAGGCGTTCTCTCCTCCCGGGGGAGGAGGGCTTCATCGATGACTCGGGCATCGAAGCCCTCGGGCGTTATCTGGAAGCTCATCGCGAAGTGCGGGAGGTCCTGGTATCGGGAGGCGAGCCGCTCACCGCCTCAGATTCCAGGCGTGAAAGCCTTTTTTCACGCATCAGGGCGGCGGGGAAAGACCTGACGATTCGAGTCTGCACCCGTGCTCCGGTGAGCCTGCCCGACAGGGTGGACGCCCAGCTTGTCGCCCTCTTTCGGCGATATAGGCCCCTCAAGGTTATCATTCACGTCAATCATCCCGCCGAACTCTCGCCGCGCTTTGAAAAAGCCGCCGAAACCATCCTGGACGCGGGTCTCCCTCTTTTAAGCCAGACCGTACTCCTGCGGGGCATCAACGATTCGACAGAAGTCCTCATCCGGCTTTTTTCGAGGCTCGCCAGGCTGGGTATAGATCCCTACTACCTCTTCCAGGGGGATCTGGCCGCAGGGACGGCCCATTTCAGGGTCCCGCTTTCGAGAAGTCTCGAAATCTACAGGGAGCTGAGACTCGCGCTCTCGGGGCTTGAACTGCCTCGGCTCGCGGTGGACGCTCCGGACGGCGAAGGCAAACTCTTTCTCCCCGAGAGCATCGTGGTACGCGAAGGGGATTTCTGGATCCTCGAAGGGCCGGATGGAAGGCGCCACCGCTACCCCGAGGAGTCATAGCCGGTCCTCACTCCCACTCGATGGTCGCGGGTGGCTTGGACGAGACATCGTAGGCCACGCGGCCCACCGCTGGCACCTTGTTCGTGATCGCCGACGAAATGGCGATGAGGTCGACGGGATCGAAGGGGTAGACGTCAGCCGTCATGCCGTCCTCGCTCTTCACCGCCCGCAAAGCCACGACATACCCGTATTTTCTCTCGTCCCCGGCCACGCCTACGGAGTGTATGGGCAGAAGGACGCAGAAAGCCTGCCAGATCTTGTCGTAGAGGCCTCGATTTCTTAATTCAGAAATAAAGAGTGCATCGGCCTCGCGGAGAATGTCGCACTTCTCTTGAGTCACCGCGCCGAGAATGCGCACGCCGAGGCCGGGGCCGGGGAAGGGATGGCGGCCCACGATCCTGTCCGGCAGGCCGAGAAGCCTGCCCAGGGCCCTCACTTCGTCCTTGTACAGCCTGTCGAGAGGCTCGATGACCTTGCCAGCGGCGCGCTTACGCTCGATGAGAGGACTCCGCACGTTGTGGTGGCTCTTGATCACCTGCGCCTTCGAACCCACGCCCTTCCCCGACTCGATGAGGTCGGTGTAGAGCGTCCCCTGGACGAGGAAGGCCTCGGGTATGCCGAGCGAGGAGACCTCGCGTTCTTGGATAGTGATGAAGAGGTCGCCGATGATCTTCCGCTTCCTCTCGGGATCCTCGATATCGGCCAAGGCTTCGAGGAACTCTTCCCCGGCATCGACCATGCCGAGATGCCGCGCACCGAGCTGGGAGAGGTTGGCCATAACCTCCTCGCTCTCGGCCTTGCGCATGAGGCCGGTGTCGATGTAAAGGAGATAGACTTGGGATGGGTCGAGAACCTTGAGGAGAAAGGCGCCGGCGACCGTCGAATCGACGCCGCCCGATATGAGGAGAAGCACGGGGAATCTTCCCACCTTCGCCTTAAGCAGACCGGCCTCCCGGCCTCCTTCTCCAGATAGGCTTGCATCGACCAGCCTTTCCCGGCCTTGCAGATGCGGGTGAGGAAATTCTCGAGGATTCGTGTGCCGAATTCGCAGTGGCTCACTTCGGGATGGAACTGCACACCCCAGCGCTGAAGACCGTCGTGCGCGAGGGCGGCGGGGATGCCCCCTTCGGATTCGGCGATCACCTTCCAACCCGCCCCCGGGGTCTTGATCGAATCGCCATGGCTCATCCAGCTTGAAAATCCGGCTGCGACGCCATCGAAGAGAGGATCGCGGATACCGGACTCTAGGAGGCCGACAGGCTTTCGTCCGTATTCCCGCTCGGGGAGCCGTTCCACCTTTCCCCCGGCATCCTTGGTCATCCGCTGGATGCCGTAGCAAATGCCTAGGATAGGCAGCCCGCAGGCGTAGACGGATGGGTCTATGGCAGGCGCTCCCTCCTCATACGCCGAAAAGGGGGAGCCCGACAGGATGATGCCCACGCAGCCTGAGAGCCGGGCGTCCTTTAGGACCGAGTCTCCGGGCAGGATCTCGGAATAGACGCCGAGTTCCCGCACCCTCCGCCCGATGAGCTGTGTGTATTGGCTGCCGAAGTCCAGGATCAGGATCGTATCCACGGGCTCTCCTTCACGATGGTCTTGAGACGGTCCGAACCCACTGAGATGATCGAGACGGGCGTCTCGGTGAAGTCCTCGATGAACTCGATGTATTCCCTCGTCCTCAGGGGAAGTTCCTCCCAAGAGGCGCAGGCGTCGATGGGCGTCTGCCAGCCAGGGAATTTCTTGAGGACGGGCTCGGCTTCCTCGAGGTCCTTGATGGAGGCGGGGAAGTCCTCTATGAGTCTTTTATTGATCTTATAGGCCACGCAGGCGTCGAACTCAGGTAAAGCATCGTAGACGTCGATATGGGTGAGGACGAGCCTGTCCAGGGAGTTGACCCTACAGGCGTAGCGCAGGGCGACGAGATCGAGATAGCCGCAGCGTCGCGGCCTTCCCGTTGTGACCCCGTATTCGTTGCCCGTCGCGCGAATGTAGTTGGAGAGGGAACCCGGCGAATCGTCATCGAACTCGGTCGGGAAGGGCCCGTTTCCCACCCGTGTCGTGTAGGCTTTGAAAACGCCCAGTATCCTGTCGATGTGACGGGGTCCAATGCCGCCCTGGGCCGCTGCGCCCGCAGCGCAGGACATACCCGAGGAGACGAAGGGATAGGTGCCCGTGTCGATGTCGAGGAGAGCGCCCTGTGCCCCTTCGAAAAGGGTCCATGAGTTACGGTGCCGGGCGAGATACGCCGAGGCGTCGACGATCATCGGCGCGAGCTTTCCTCTCCACTTGTCGAGGAAGGCCCTATCCTCGGGCTCGAGGTTGACGAGTCGATCGGGATCGCCTAAGTCGGCCAGCCGGATACCATCCCGCGAGGCCTTCATGGAGTAGGCCACGCCGATGCCCCTGCCCGTCGTCCCGATCGGTTTCCTGCGCCGGGCATCCTCGGCTTTGTCCACTTCCTTGTAGCGGGGCAGGACGATATGTGCCCTGTCCGAGATAAGGACCCTGCCCTCCCAGTCTATGCCCCGCTCGACGAGGTCCCCAAGTTCCGAAAAGAGAGCCTCGGGATCGATCACCATGCCCGAGCCCAGAACGACCATTTTGTCGGGATAGAGGATGCCCGAGGGGACGAGATGGAGGGCATACCGCTCCCCTGCGAGGACGATTGTATGGCCGGCGTTGGCTCCGCCTGAAAACCGCACGACGATCCCCGCCTCGTGGGCGAGGTAGTCCACTATTTTCCCCTTGCCCTCGTCGCCCCACTGGGCTCCGATGATGACGACGTTCATAGTTCTCTCCTATTGGCTCGAAATGCCTTCAGTGCTTCTGCGCGAATATCCGGTAGTTGATCTCAGGGAATATATTGTTCTTCTTTTCCAGGGAGGTTATCCACTCGGTGTCGACCGTGTTCGCGCAGAGCATTTCGTAGATTCGCGTGAAATTGCCCACGGATTCCTCGATCTGCCGACGAGCGAAGGAGGCGGATTGGCCCGATCGCAAAAGGAGGGGCCAGTCCGAGGACATGGTGAGGAGGGCTTCGCGCGCGCCCTGGTTCAGGATTCTCTCCCTGAGGCCCGATTCGTCCGGGAAACGCTCCGCTAGCTCCATCATCCGCTCTATGGCCTGGCGGCTGTGCCGATGCACCCAATCGTTCGAACCGTCCAGCCAGACCTCGGCGTAGCCGCCTTCGCCCCAGGAGGAAAACTCGGGCTCGGACTCGGGATTGTCAGGATGAGACTTGAGGTATTCGCTCAAGGTGACGAACTCGAGATCGTCCTCGTCCCGCCTGTGGGCGGCGGCCCGGAAGAGGGCTTCGAGGAACTGCGGACCTTCGAACCACCAATGTCCAAAAAGCTCGGCGTCGTACGGGCAGACGATAAGGGGCTTGCGTTCACTCATCCAGTAGGAGGCAGCTCTTGCCGCGGACTTGCGCTCGATAAGGAAGTTGTGGGCGTGCTCTATGGCTTTTGCCTGAGCCTCCCCCGGCTCGTAGGGGCGTTTTCTGTCTGTATGACCCGTCACAGCCCAGTATTTGAGACCGGTGGAACCCCGCTCGACGCCGGGCGCCAGGAAGGGGGCCACGTACTCGCCAGACAGATCGTACCCGATGTCGCGGTAGAAATCCCTGTACACCGGATCGGCGGGATAGCCCTCGGTCTCCGACCATACAGCCTTGTTGGCCCCGGCATCGCGTATGAAGATATCGATGTCCGAATCGCTGTGTATGGGAGAGAAGGATCCATAAAAGGGCGTGGGCTTTCCCAGAAGCGCCCCTCGCGTCGTGACGAGGGTGTATTTGATGTTGTAGTCGTGGAGGAGTTCGCCCAGACCTGGATACCAGCCCATCTGGGGCAGCCAGAAGCCCTGGGGGTTCTTTCCGAAGACGGATCGGTGCATGACGATGGCTGTTTCGATCTGCGCCCTGACAGCTTGGGGAGCGTCCTGAAAAAGGGGAAGAAAGGCGTGGGTCGCCCCGCTGGTCAATACCTCGATCCTCCCCTTCTTGTAGAAATAATCGAAACCCTGGGGGATGTTTCGGCCGTAGAGGACTTCGAAGTCCTCCTTGTTGCGGAGGTAGAGGGAATGGTACAGCTGGGCGAGGGGCAGGAAGACTGTGTCGCCTTCTAGCCTTTTCTTCTCCTGCTCACAGAGTTCAATCTGTGTGTCCAGATAGCGCACGTAGCGTTCGCAGAGAAGCTTGTCGCCGAGCATGCTCAGCAGAGTAGGAGAAATCGCGAGGCTGAGCTTGAAGGGGACGTTCTCTGATTCGAGCTTGCGGAATAGCCGCAGGAGGGGAAGATAGGTCTCCGATATCGCCTCGAAGAGCCAGCGCTCCTCGAAGAAGGTGTCGTAGTCTGGTTTCCTGACGAAGGGAAGATGGGCGTTGAGGACGAGGGCGAGATTAGGCCTGTTCGTCTGCATCATCACTCCTCTTCGGCCGAGATAATCCGCGCGGGATTCTCGTCAGCAGGCTCGGCGAGGTGGAGCCCCTCTATGCCCGAAAGGATTAAAAGACTCTTCGTGATCTGCGGGGATTTGTGGGTCTTCCTCACGAAATAGATGGGCATCTTGACTTCATTCGAACGGGCGAGGACCTTGATCCTGTCCGATTTGCGCAGGCATAGATCGACGCGGTAGATGGACCCGGGCTGGGGGATGTTGATGTACCACTTCCAGTCGTCGAGGGTGACGCCGATGTCGAAAAAATCCTTCCGGTGATCGCCCTGAGGATGAAGTATGATGACCCTGAGACAGAGCCCCGATGGATCGTCCTCCTCCAGAAGAGCGGCGCGTTTGCGTTCCGAAATATCCCAGTAGGCGTAAATCCAGGAAGGATCCCTGGGCAGCGCCCGAATCATCGTGTCGTTGTAGCGTTCGGGTATACCCAGGCTCTCCAGGATCACCGGGGAGGAATAGGTCGAGCCCGAAAGCTTCTTCTCCTCGACATGGCCCGTCCCATCATGGCTGAACACCTCTTCCCTGTCATCGTCCTCCAGCGCGCCCAGCACTTCTTCCATCACGAAGGGGCGGTCCAGGCCTTCGGGAATATAGATGCCCAGGCGCTCAGCCAGCAACGTGAGCTCCTTGTCGGAGAGCAGGGAGAGTTTTTCGGGATTCACGATCCTATAGTGAAAAATGCCGTGGCACTTGTCAAGTATGAGGGGAGTCACGCGAAGCCGAAGCTTGCGCGCTCCGCGCCTCCGCCTCGGAATTCCGGGCAGGCGCCGGCCTGCGCCTGCGCATACGCGGAGGCCGCTGCAGGGGCGAAAGTCCCCTGCCTCTCAAGAGCATGAGGACGGCGGCTTCCATTTCCACACGGGGCGGGTTCATGGGTGCTATGAATGTTCGCGCCGAAGCGAGGTGGATCCTGAAATCCCCCCCCGCCTCCTCGGCCTGGGGCATCTCTGCCTCGCCCAGCCACGACCTCATGAAATAGGAGAGAATGACGGAGAGCTTCTGCTTGCCCCGGTCGGCTTCCTGGGGTTCGGAACCGTCGATATCCGTCTCGCTCAGCTCGAGCTTGAGGGCGTCCAGGGTCTTCAGGTCGGCGAAAAGGGCTTTGGAGTAGCCGAGGTCGGTTCGCATCCTTGCCCAGACCGCAGGGACGAAGTATTCGACGAGCTTATATTCGATGAGAGCGGAGAAGATGGGCTCGGCCCTGCCCGAGGCGAGGATCTTGAAGAACTCTTCCGTCATGCGCGAGGGGCTCACTGCCGATAAAAGGTGGGCATCACGCTTCATGGCGAGCTTGAGAGAGAATGGAACCTCGAAACCCCCTACAGCCGTGTATTTGACCCCCCGGACAATGCGGACGGGATCTTCCTTGAAGATGGTCGCTATGGGCAGGATGGGCTTGATCTTCCCGGCCTTGAGATCCTTGAATCCCCCGGTGAAATCCACGAGGCTCTGATTGGTAGGGTCATAGTAAAGGGCATTGAAGGTGAAGTCCCGCCTCAGGGCATCCTCTTCGATCGAGCCGAACTCGTTCCCGATCGAGCCATTCTTGTTGGATCTGAAGGTGCTGACCTCATAGATGGTCCCGTCGGCGATGATATGCACGAGCCTGAATCGCTTGCCTATGATTCTCGCGTTTCTGAAAAGCTTCTTTATCTTGGTTGGAAGAGCGTCGGTGACAAGATCGAAATCCTTGGGCGATCTATCCTGAAGGAGGTCACGGACCGCTCCGCCTAGAATAGAGGCCTCGTATCCCGCCGCCTTGAGGCGCTCGACGATTCGTATAGCCTCGCGATCGATTTTTTTCCTGTCGATGCGGTGTTCGGCTTCGGTGTACACGTATGCCCGGGGCACCGGCCTGCCCTTCTCATCTCTCCGGTATCGGATGAACACGCGGAATCCTCACTCTTCCTCGGCTGGTTCCCAGCTGTCGGCGCAATATATTTCTCGGGTAACCGATTATGCGGCTGAGGAAGGGAATTATGCAATATGCCGCGAGAACCAGTCGACGATGTCGGCGATCACCTCGTCCCTGTTGAGTTCATTGAGGCTTTCATGGCGTCCCCCCTCATAGCATTTAGCCTCAAAATCGACGAGGCCCAGATCCTTGAAAGTTTTCGAAAGCTTGTCGAAGCCCTCCCTCATGCCGATGACGGGATCGCGCGACCCGCAAAAGAGATAGAGCGGCAGATTTGTTAAAACGCTCTCGAGGAAACCTTCGGCATAGACCTTGCTGATTCCGTGCATCAGATCCTTGTAGAATCCATAGCTGCAGATAAAGGCGCATTTCGGATCGGCGACATATGCATCGACGACGGTCTGGTCCCTTGAGATCCAATCGGATCCTGTCCTGGCTTTGGGCACTGTCTTGTTGTAGGAGCCGAAGGTCATGGAACGGGGCAGTTTCGCCGGAGCCCGCAGGCCCTTGAAGCGTATTCCCAACCGCACCACGAGGTTACCCGCGAAGTCGAGGAAGGGGGAAGGTTTTTCGGGCGGCGCCGAAAGAACGACGCCTTCCAAATTTTTTCCGTATATTCCAGCCAGGGCCATGCCGAGGAGGGCGCCGAAGGAATGGCCGAAATAATACAGGGGTATCCCGCCGAGTTCCTTGACGGCGAAGTCGCCCAGCTCGATGAGATCTTCGACGACGCGCTCGAAGCCGTCCGCGTCGGCCAGATAGCCGCGCGCCTCACCCGTATCGGTGTCCCCATGGCCCCTCAGGTCGGGAAGGTAGACGGCCAGCCCAATCTCGGCAAGAGCCTCGGCCAGAGCGAGGAAACGGTCACCGTAATCGTTCATCCCGTGGCCGACGATCACGACTGCCGTGGCCGCGGCGCCGGGGAGAAATCTTTTATATGCAATGGCTTTATCATCCGAAGCTTTAAACCAGAGTCCACTTTCCAACATATTTGCCTCCGCACAGTCAGAGCCCACTTTCTGGAATGTCAACTATAATAGTATAGTTTCCCTCCAAGATCTCCACAAGCCCAAGAATCTCACGCGCTGGAAAAGGTCAAGCCTTCGGGGATATACTCAGCGCCGAGAGGAACAAACTGAAAACTATCGTTACGCGGAGCCCCGAAGAGACAATGATCTTAGGGGAATCCATAGGAAAAGCCGCGCCCGGGGGAGCCGTCATCGCCTTCAAGGGGGATTTGGGAGCGGGCAAGACCACCCTGAGCAAAGGCATCGCCAAGGGCCTCGGCATCGAGGAGGAACTCACCTCCCCCACCTACACCATCGTCTCGGAGTACTCGGGCCGCCTCAAGTTGAGCCATATGGACGCCTATCGTCTGGGTGGCGAGGCCGATTTCCGCGAGTTGGGGGGCAGGGAACTCCTCGGCGAGCCCGGCAGACTCTGCCTCGTCGAGTGGAGCGAGAATCTCCCCGGGATCTTCGATTCCGATACGGTTATCATCGATATCCGAGTCGAGACCGATGGTTCGAGGCGTCTTACCTTTTTCGGCGCCTGGCTGGAGGAAGCCATTCCATGAACATACTCGCCTTCGACACATCCTCCGAAATACTCGCCGTGGGTGTCCTCAAAGGCGAAAGGGACAGAGCATCCCTCGCCGTTGAAGGGATCCGACACTCCGAGACCCTCATCCCTGCCATCGGCGAGTGCCTCAAACGGCTCGGCCTGGCGATCGTGGAAATCAACCTCATTGGCTGTTCGATCGGCCCTGGATCATTTATGGGCCTGAGGATAGGGATATCGACGGCAAAGGGGTTATCGCTCGCCCTCGGCATACCCTGGGTGGGCGTTCCTACCCTGGATGCCATGGCCAGGACCTGGGCAGCCTCGGGCAGAACCATCGTCCCCATCATAGACGCGCGGAAAAACAGGGTCTATGCGGCTATTTACAGGGGAGGCCTGCGAAGCGGCGATTACCTGGATTGTTCCATCGCCGATATTCTCGGCAAACTCGAAGCTGAGGAGAATCTCTCCTTCGTTGGGCCAGATGCCGATATCCTGACCGAGTACTGCCTCGAAAGACCGGGGTTCGCCGTGGAAAAAGACAGACCAGAGGCGAGGGCCCTCGACCTGGCAGAACTCGCCGGCCTCATCTATGCGACCGAAGGTCCCTCACCCGAGTATGCGGGCCCTCTCTACCTCCGAGAACCCGAGATCGGCTAAAGCTTCTTCAGATACACGCGCCTGCGCTTATGCTGGCGCTTGGGATAATCCTTCCACATCCCCTGCACGGCGATATTCGTCTCCAGTTCGGGATTGGTCTCGGCCAACTTGATCCCATTTTCTATCGCGCTTTTATTGAGTGCCATCATGAGGAGGGCGACAACCCCCCTCGTCACGTATTGCTTGCGTACGGCGACGAGCATCATGTCGATCGACACGGGGTGTTTGAGTGCCCTGAGTAGGTAGAACCAACCGAAGGGCAGAAGCCTTCCCCTGCTCCTGTGCAGGGCATCGGAAAGACTGGGCAGGGTAATGGCGAAACCTGCCAGCTTGTTCTCGGTGTCGACGAGGATCTTCGTGAACCGCGGATCGACGAAGCCCAGGTACTGGTCGATGTAGGTCTGGACCTGCTTCCTCGAGAGAGGAGTGGTTCCGTAGAGTCCGGCGTAAGCCTCGTCGAGAAGATCGAATACCTGCTTGCCATATGTATCGATCAGGAATTTCTTGCTCTTCCACTCGAAAATGCGGACTCCCGAGCGCTTGGAGAGCAGTTCGTTGATCCTGAGCAGTTTTTCTGGGATCGCATCCGGCGTCGTGACCAGAAACTCGATCCAGTCCACGTCCTTGCCATAGCCAAGTCTCTCCAGATACTGGGGATAGTAGGGATGATTGTAGATGGTGGCGAAAGTCGCCCTCTCCTCAAATCCTTCGATGAGGAGGCCCTCCTTGTCGAAGTCGGTGAAGCCCAGGGGGCCGTGGATCCCGACCATGCCCTTGGAGCGGGCCCAATCCTCGACCGTAGCCAGAAGAGCCTTGGCCACCTCGAAGTCCTCGATAAAGTCCACCCAGCCGAAGCGGGCGAACTTGTTTCCCCATTTTTCTATCGCGTGCTTGTTGATGATGCCAGCTATCCTGCCAACCATCCTGCCGTCCTTCCAGGCAGTCCAGTATTCGGCTTCGGAGAATTCGAAAGCTGGGTTCTTATCCCTCCTCAGCGTATTCAAATCGTCCATAATGAGGGCAGGAACCCATTGGGGAACATCGGCGTATATAGTCTCGGGAAAGGCGATGAAGGCCTTCAGCTCTGAATTCGTTTCGACTCTGCGAATTTCTATGCCCATTATGGTTCTCCTAAATTGTCCTGGGCGCCCGATTCGGCGATCCATTCGAAGATGAAATGCTCATAGGCGGCTGTCGTCGCTGAAGCGACAATGTCACCCAGCTCTCCCCTGCCCAGCCAGTCGTTGCCCTCGAGTATATACAAATGATTAAGTGATGACTTGGCGTCGGCGAGAGAAAAAGCCTTGTCCACCCTTCTCCTGTTATCGAGCCCCTTGAGGGTACTTTCGAAGACTTCGCTCCGCTTTTCTTCCTTCCAATCCGTTGAAGACATCGGCTCTCCAAAACAGGAAACTGGTATCTCGGAGGCTGAAGGCGGCATCCTATTCCCCGGAATCCGGTCGTAGTATACCTGCTGCCTCTCGGCCCTGTAAAGCGGAAACCGAAGCCCTTGACGAAGGCACTCGCGAGCGGGTATACATTTTCAGTCCATGGCGAGGTAGCTCAGTTGGCAGAGCAAGCGGCTCATATCCGCTGGGTCGTGGGTTCAATCCCCTCCCTCGCTACAAAAAAATTAGCCCTTCTTCGGAAGGGCTTTTTTATTGTGTTTTTCCCGTATTTATATGTCTTTATTGCTTTATTCAATAATACGAATATTTACCTCATTTTACCTGGATCATTTGTATTCCTTTGTAAAGTATATATTTATTGGGGCTGTAGTAGATAAGCTTCTAGATCCCACACCATTTTCGTAGAATCTTCAGCTGAATCACTGGTGTTCCATAGTTGAATCGGAACTCACACTCTTTCAAGAACAAAGGGAAGTTTT
>JAPLSO010000063.1 GCA_026398595.1 Spirochaetota bacterium
GCGCTTCCCGCGAGGACGAAGGGAATGATTCGGCTGACCAGGGAGGCAGGCTTGGAAGCGGGCAAAGCTTGGGCGGCGCCAGATATACTGGCGGCGCCAGCTATACTGGCAGCGCCAGCTATACTGGCGGCGCCAGCTATACTGGCGGCGCCAGCTATACTGGCGGCCGCCTTCTTCCTCTGCCTGATGAACGGGAGGAGGACGAGAGCGCCAATCGCGTACCGTACCGCGTTAAAAGCGAAAGGGCCCAGCTTTTCCATGCCTACGCGCTGGGCGACGAAGGCGAAGCCCCAGATGACCGCGGTGAGGAGAAGGAGAGCATCTGAAAGGAGGACGGAGCCCGATTTCCGCATGCGGCAGGATAGCCCGGTACAGGGGCGATGGTAAAGCGAGGAGTCTGGCCTACGGCCTTCCCGCCCCACCTGGGCAGCATCTATACTAGTCTCGTGAAAGCTATCCTGGTTCAGCCGCCCTTCACGCAGCTCAACGCGCCCTATCCGGCCGTGTATTATCTCGAAGCATTTCTCCGAGGCCGGGGAGTCGGGGCTGTCTCCTATGATCATTCGATCACTCTCTACCGCAGGATTTTTTCGTGCGTAGGGTTAGCGAAAGTATTCGCTGACGCGAAGGCTGCGCTCAACGCAGGCGGTGTCGGCGCAAAGGCCCGATTGGCCGCTGATTCCGAAACTGCGAGGCAGATCGAACGCTATCTCTCCTATGAGGGGCTCTATGGAGCGTGGATCGACGGCTTGGTGGACTTCCTTTCCGGCGGAGATCCAGGGATGGCGCACCGCCTGGCCTCGGCGGTCGAGCTGCCGAGAGGTGCCCGAACTGAAGCCTTCCTCGAGGCGCGCGATGGGCGCATCGATCCGGATGAGGCGCGGGCGCTGGCCACGCGCATTCTGGACGATCTGGGCGACTTCATAACCTATACCCTGGACCCCGATTTCGGTACGGTACGCTACGCTGAACACCTTGCCTCAAGCCGTGCCGATTTCGGCGGGGTTCGCGCCGCGCTGGACAGCTCTTGGCTGATCCGGGAGTTCTACGCGCCCATGCTCGTGGAGTTCTGGGCGGCACAGGCCGCCGAGGATGCCGCGGCGTCGCCTGATGAACGGCTTGGCTTAATCCTCATCACCATACCCTTCCCCGGCTGCCTTCTCGGAGCCCTCGCCTGCGCGCAGGCCGCGCGAAATGCCTTCGGCATGGGCAGGCGCAGCGGTGCTCGTCCCGCAGCGCCGCGGCCTCGCATCATCTTCGGCGGCGGCTACGTCTCGACGGAACTACGGAGCCTCGGCGATCCGGGCATCTTCGACTTCTGCGACTATCTGTCCTTCGACGCGGGCTACGGCAGCCTGGCCTCGATCATCGGGCGCGAGGCCGCCTTGCTTGGGAGTGACGACCGGGGCGAAGGGGCGCCGGATACAGGCCTGGGTGAAAACCCGGACGCGGGAGCGGACCTGAGTCTATATAGAACAATACATCGGGGCGAGAATCGCTTGCTCATCATTTCGGGCTTTCCTTTGGGCGATTCGGCGCGCGAAGCGTCGCGGCCAGGGCGTATAATCGTCAATGGACCCGAGGTTGAGACGTGGAGCCGTCTCGAACGCGAGGCTGTTGCCGGAGTCTTTCCTGACTACCGAAGCGCTGATTTCGCTTCCTACCTCAGGATTGTGGACTCCGAAAACCCGATGCATCGGCTCTGGTCCGACACTCCCTGGCTCAAGTACGGCCTCGCGCACGGCTGCTACTGGCGGCGCTGTTCCTTTTGCGACACCGAACTTGAATATGTTTCCGGCTTCGCGCGATGCGATATCGGGGGGCTTGTGGAGGCGGCTGGAAAGGCAGCTGAGCGCACCGGGCTCTACGGCATCCATTTCGTCGACGAAGCCATGCCCATGGCTGCCCTCCTCGACTTCGCCCGTGCGAACCGGGCGCGAGCCGCCGAGGGCATGCGGCCTTTCTCGTTCTGGGGCAATATGCGTTTCGACGCCTCGTGGACCGAAGGGAGATGCGAATTCCTCGCCGCTTCGGGCCTCGTCGCCGTCTCGGGCGGGATCGAGATCGCCACCGAACGTGGCCTCGCGATGACCAACAAGGGTTTCAATCTTGCGAGTCTCATCCGGACCCTTGTCGCGCTGCGTCGGGCGGGGCTCCTCGTGCACGCCTACCTCATCTACGGCTTCCCGGGACAACCGGCTGCCGACATTGTCGATTCGGCTGAGTTCTGCCGTCAGCTTTTCGCCTCGGGGCTCATAGATTCAGCCTTCTGGCACCGCTTCGTGCTCACGCGGCACTCGCGAATGTATAAGGAATGGAAGGATGGAAAGCGGCCCGAACTCAGGCCCGTGGACAGAGCCTTAAGCTTTGCGAACAACGACCTCTCTTTCGAGAGCGAAGCCGGTTTCGATCGATTCGACGCTCCCCTCGCGGCGGCTCTGGTTTCCTGGATGGAGGGGAATGGGCTGGACAAGCCTGCGTCGGCATGGTTTGGAAGGGGCTCCCCAGAAGCCTCGATCGCCGGCGATTTCGCGGAATCGCTCATCGCGTCCGCCGAGGAGGCGCTGGACGGGGCTCGACCCTCAGCACCTGGGCATATCGGGGGGAACTCGTTTCGGTGGAACTAACCGCGGCCGAGGCAAAACGGGCCTGCGTTCTCCTCTCCGACCCTGTACTCGGCATCAGCGGCAGGCCTTTCGGGGATCTGGATACAGAGTTGGCTCTTCCATCGGACACCATGGCCGAACTGCTCTTGGCCGGTCTCGTGGTCGTCTAGATGAGTCGAACTATACCCGAAGAAAAAGCTAATTTCGTCACCCATCTTGTCGGCTTGATCGGCGCGGCTGGGTATTCGGCCTGGCTGATATCCTATGTTTCGATGAAGGGCGACACAAGGATGATTGCCAGCAGCTCTCTGTTCTGCGCTTCCATGATTTCGCTCTACCTCGCTTCGACGCTGTATCACGCGGCGCGCGATAAAACTGTCAAAAAACGTCTGGAAGTATTCGACCATTGCGCCATTTTCGCGCTGATCGCGGGCAGCTACACGCCTTTTTGTCTCGTGGGACTGAAAGGCGCCTGGGGCTCGAGTCTTTTTTGGGTGATATGGGGCCTGGCGTTCGCGGGAATCCTGTTCAAGCTGTTCTTCACCGGCAGATTCAAGCTGGTGTCAATGCTTCTCTATATTGGTATGGGATGGCTCGTGGTGATAGCCGCCGGGCCCATGGGAAGGAGTCTTTCGAAACCTACGATAGTATGGCTGGCCGCGGGCGGGCTTGCGTATACGCTGGGCACGGTATTCTACCTGAACAGAAAGCTGCCTTGCACCCACGCGATCTGGCATGTCTTCGTTATGCTGGGAACGGCCGCGCATGGGGTGGCGGTGGCGACATTGATCCGGTGATCAACACTACGGATTGTCCATGGACGAACTGCTTTCGTCCGGTCCAGCCGTCGACGATGCCGCCTGCATATATCCAGCATATCTGGAACGCAATCGGGAGCCGCTTCCTTGACATGGTACCTAAAGGGAATAAAATCAAGCCGTAGTCAGGTATATACTCGTGTATGCATAAATATGCGCACCACCAGGGAGATTCCGGCTTAAACAGAGTCGAGCATGGATCCTAAGGAGGAAGATGATGAAACGTGTACTTGTTGCAATGTTTCTATTCATTTCCGCTATCGCGATGGTCGCGGCACAGGTTCCTGTCAATCTGTTCACCCGCGGAGCCCAGGGACAGAACGGCGTCGTCGCCACCGCCAAGCCCGACTCGGCCCAGGTAGGCGTCGACATCCTCAAGGCGGGCGGCAACGCGGTAGACGCCGCGGTCGCCGTCGGTTTCGCCCAGGGCGTACTCGAACCCAACGCGAACGGACTGGGCGGCGGCGGATTCATGACGATCAAGCTCGCCGGCATGAAGGAAGCCGTAGTCATCGATTTCCGCGAGATGGCCCCAGCCGCGGCTACCCCCGATCTGTACAAGTTCGGCCCCGATGGCAAGATCATCGGCACGCCCTCCATGACAGGCGGTCTCGCCTCTGGCGTTCCCGGCGACGTAGCGGGCCTCCTCTATGCCTTGGAGAACTATGGCTCGGGCAAGCTGACCCGGCAGCAGGTCATGCAGCCTGCCATCGACTGGGCGATGAAGGTCCCCGTCACCTCCAATCTGGCTGGAGCGATCAAGGACAACTTCGATCGCATCAAGATGTACCCAGCCACCGCGCAGATCTATTTCAAGGACGGCCTGCCTTATGAAATCGGCGACACGATCCAGAACCCGGATCTGCAGTCCACCCTCAAGCTCATTGCCGCTAGTGGCGCCAAGGCCTATTACGAGGGCGATCTGGCGAAGAAGATCGCGGCCGAAGTACAGGCTCGCGGTGGAATCATCACCGTCGACGATCTCAAGAACTACAAGGTTCAGGTCCGCAAGCCGGCCATGGGCACCTACCGCGGCTATACGATCATCTCCACGCCCCCCGCTTCCTCGGGCGGCACCCATATCGTCGAGCTGCTCAACATCCTCGAGAACTGGGACATGCAAGCGCTCGGCCAGAACACGACGAAAAGCCTTCACCTCTGGGGAGAGGCCATGAAACTCGTCTACGCGGACCGTGCCCAGTACATGGCCGACACCGCCTTCGTGAAAGTCCCCCTCGAAGGGCTTACCTCCAAGGACTACGCCAAGGAACTCGCCGCGAAGATTTCGCTCGACAAGGCTATACCCCTCCCGGTCGGACCCGGCAATCCCTCGAAGTATGAATCCGGTTCGACGACTTCCTTCTCGGTCATGGACAAGGAAGGGAACATGGTGGCCTGCACGAAGTCCATCAACTATTTCTTCGGCTCGGCCGTCGTGGTACCCGGAACGGGCATCATCATGAACGACCATATGGACGACTTCGCGCTGAAGCCGGGCTCAATCAACTCCATCGAGCCGGGCAAGCGTCCTCTCTCCTCGATGAGCCCGACCCTCGTCCTGGACCCCCAGGGCAGGTCCTTCATGACCCTGGGATCCGCCGGGGCGACCCGCATCATCACTTCCGTGGCCCAGATTATTTCGAATGTGATCGACCACGGTATGCCGATACAGCAGGCCATCAGCGCTCCCCACGTCTACCGCACGAACACGACTGACTACTCGGTCGAGGGCAGGATCCCTGTCAGCGCGGTCAACGGACTGCTCGCGCTCGGGCACAAGATCGCGGCCATCCAGGACGACTATTCGCCGTCGCAGGGTGTGGCCCAGGGCTGTCTCTACGACTGGGCGACGCATACGCTGTACGGCGGCGGCGATCCGCGACGCGACGGACAAGCTGTAGCGTTCTGAAAGGTATATTGAACCGCTTTCAGGTCTTCGGCGCCATGCGCCGAAGACCATTCCCGGGGTCGAAGCGGCTTCGGGGCATTCATTTTTCGAGGTGAAAGCATCATGAAGACAAGAGAGAAGTTCCTCATCGCGGCGATGTTCGTCTTTTCCGTCGCCCCAGGCGTCGGGGCGCAGTCCTACAACTTGAAATCACCCATAGCCGACAAGCCCGTGTTCCTCACATCGGCGGGCCAGAGCGCCGACATCGAGATGGTGAAGGTGCTTCTCGACCGCTCCAAGATCGAGTATAAGGCAGATGCGATGGCCAAGACGGGCGCGATCAAGGCAGCCGGCGGCAAGACTCTGCTCATCGCGATCGGTGGTTCATCCAAGGGGCTTGGTGCGGCCGGCGTCTCCCAGGATGTCGAGCTCGCGCGGGTCAAGGAGATCGTCGCCGAAGCCAAGAAACTCGGGATCAAGATCATCGGCGTCCACGTCGGGGGCGAGGCGCGCCGGGGCGAGCTCTCGGATGGTTTTATCGCGGCGATCGTCCCGCTCTGCGACTACGTGATCGTCGTGGCCGAGGGCAACAAGGATGGCCTGTTCACCAAGCTGTGCGCGCAGGCGAAGATTCCCCTCGACAGTGTCGATAAAATCTCGAAAGTGGGCGACCCGCTCCTGAAAGCCTTCCGTTAGGGGGATACGGATGACAGTCTACTTGCTCCTTCTTGGCCTCATGGTGGCCTGTTTCGTCTTTCTCGTCCTGGTTGTGAAGCTGCCCGCTTCCTTGAGCCTTATCATCACGGCCGTCGTGGTCGCCCTCGTGGCTGGCGCGGGTTTCCCCCTCGACAAATTCGTTGAGGGCATGTTTGGCTACCTCGACACATGCCTCGTACTCATTACGGCCATGGTTTTCATCAAGGTCATCGAGGCGAACGGCATGCTTGCCGAGCTTACCCGCGCGGTGATCTCCGCCTTCGGCCGATCGCCCCTCATCCTTCTCATGGCCCTTACCCTCATCATCATGTTTCCTGGCATGATAACGGGCTCCTGTACGGCTTCCGTCCTCGGCACCGGGGCGCTCGTCGCCCCCATCCTCATGCAGATGGGCATGCCCCTCGCCGTGGCCGGCGCCATCGTGACGAGCGCGTCGGTCTATGGCATGATCGCCCCGCCCGTCAACATCTCCGTCATGATCATGGGAGGTGGCATCGACCTTCCCTATGTGGGCTTCGACGGCATCCTGGCCCTCATGACCTTTCCCCTCGCCATCCTGACGTCGATTTTCATCGGCTACCGGTACATCGAGCGGAAGAAACTCTCATTGGTTGTCGAGGAGAACCGCAAGACAACCCGGGCGGCGAGCTGGACCGTGTTCATCCCGCTTCTCGTGGTGATCGTCCTCATGGTAGGCCCCAAGGCGTTTCCGCGCTGGTTCCCCGACCTGATGCTGCCCCTCACCTTCCTGATAGGGACTTTGCTCGGTTTGGTCACAGGCAGGAAATTTAAGATTTTGAAGGTGGTGCGACAGGGTGTTTCCGACATACTCCCCGTCGTGGGGATCCTTTTTAGCGTTGGCACGCTGATCGAGGTGATGACCCTGACTGGCATGCGGGGCGGCATCGTTGTGGGGGCGCTCTCCCTGCCGGCCTCCCTCATGCTTCTCGGTATCGCGGTCATCCTGCCTCTCTTCGGCGGCATTTCCGTGTTCGGCGCGGCTTCTGTCCTCGGTGTGCCCTTCGCCTTGGCCCTGCTCGGCAAGAACCAGATCGTCGTCTTGTCGGCCCTCTCCCTCATCGGGGCTATGGGCAGCTACATGCCGCCGGTCGCCCTCACGCCCGTCGTGACGGCAGGGATTCTCGGCATACCGAAGTACGGGACCATCAATCGCCATTGCGTCGTGCCGGCTGTCGCTGCCGTGGCTGTGGGAATACTCATGATCGTCTTCGCGAATCCCATCGCCAAATTCCTGGGGGCGTGAAATGTTGACTATCTGCTATCGGATCATAACAGCGGCGGCGGCCGCCCTCGTCATCGCCGAGTTGTACGCGCAAAAGGACATCAAGCTGAAGATCAACACGGCCATCATCGTCATTCCGCTCGTCCTGCGGGCCCTCATGATCATCTAAAAAGGAGGAAGAGCCGAATGGAACGAACCAAGAAACTCGATATCGCCATTTCGAGCGCTCTCCTCGCCGCAGCGATTGTCGTCGCCGCCCTCGTGACGCCCGGCTTTCTCGCGATGCGCAGGCCCGACCTCATCCGGAAGGGCCCAGGCGTCACCCGCGTCGCCCTCCTTTCCGAGTATTTCCCCGACATCAAGGGATCGGTTGGGGACACGGATGTCTATATCCTCGATTCGGGCAAGCCGGGCGGCAGCGCCCTCGTGCTCGGCGGCACCCATGAGAACGAGCCCGCCGGCTTCATGGCGGCCATCCTCTTCGTCGAGAACGCTTTGCCCACGGCCGGACGCCTCTTCGTGATCCCCCGCGTCAACGCCTCGGGCGCTACCCATGCCGATCCTATGGAAGGCACACCCCATACCTTCACGATCGACGCCGCCTCGGGCAAACGCAGCTTCCGCTTCGGGTCGAGGGCGACAAACCCCGTGGACCAGTGGCCCGATCCGGATATCTACATCCACGCCTCGTCCGGCCAGCGGCTCTCGGGCTCGGAGACACGGAATCTGAATCGTGCCTATCCAGGCAGACTTGACGGCACATTCACCGAGAAAATCGCCTACGCAGTCACGAGCCTGATCAGGAAAGAGGGGATCGATGTCACCATCGACCTCCATGAAGCCTCGCCCGAGTATCCTGTGATCAACGCGATCGTGGCTCACGAACGCGCCATGCCTCTGGCATCCGAGGTCATCCTCGATCTCGAACTCGATGATATAACGATGGGCCTCGAGCCTTCGCCTAAAAGTCTGCACGGCCTCACGCACCGGGAACTCGGCGACGCGACGAACACGCTGGCTCTTCTGATGGAGGATACGAACCCTTCCCAGGGAAGGCTTCGCGGCAAGACCGACGAGGCTCTCATCCTGGAAGGCAAGGATGAGCTCTATGTGCGGGCGCAGAAACTCGGACGGCTCTTCGTGCCTTTCGATGAGGAGGGCTGGCCGCTTTCCACGAGGGTGGGTAGACACATGGCTGGGTTGGAAGCCATCTTCGGAGCCTTCACGAGCCAGAACCCGGGCAAGCCTCTCGTCGTGGGCGGGATGCCAGCCTACGAGGATTTAGCTTCGGGCGGGCTCGGCAAGTATCTTTGAGCGATCAGAGTCTCCAAACAAAAAGGACCGCCACACAGGCGGTCCTTTTGATACCTTAGGTTGTATGACTCAGTAGCGGCTGTCGCGGCGGGGCTTGTCCATAGCCTCGTTCACCTTGATCTGGCGGCCATCGAGGCTGAAGCCATTGGCTCCGGCGATCGCGGCGCCGGCTTCGGCGTCAGTTCCCATCTCCACGAAGCCGAAGCCCTTGGAGCTGCCGGTGTCGCGGTCGGTAATGACCTTGACAGAGGCCACGGTTCCGTAAGCCTGAAAAATGTTGCGGAGGCCGTCTTCGGTTGTGTTGTAGCTGAGGTTCCCGACGTAAAGTTTCTTGCCCATGATCCTTGTCCTTCACCCGCCGCTGTGCGGCGAGCATTCCAAAACATGTATCTACGGATAGCGCAGATCTTGCTAAGTGACGGATTCTTTCGAATTCTCACTTAGTCTAGCATAATATATCATCTTTCCAAGACAATGAATACCACTCTACCCCCTCGGTACCCTCCAATCGACGCAATGGCAGCCTCGACCTAGGCAATATCTCCTCTTCGCCGTATTATGAAAGCGCTTTTTTGAGACGGCAAGCCCGGGATTGGCCCCGACAGGAAAGGTTTTCACGATGAATATCAGTAAAAGACTTCCCGCCTTCGAGTCGAGGGACTACCGCCTCTGGTTCTTCGGGCAGGGGATTTCTGTCATCGGCACCTGGCTCCAGAATACGAGTCAGGCCTGGCTGGTGCTCAGGCTGACCAATTCGCCTTTCAAGCTGGGACTCGTCACGAGCATCCAGTACCTGCCTTCGCTCTTTCTGTCCATATTCATCGGCCCCTTGGTCGATCTCTTCCCGAAAAGGACCATCCTGATCTGGACTCAGTCGCTCTTTTCCCTGTCGGCGGCCACCCTGGCCTGGGTTTGCTTCGGAGGCAAGCCCCAGTACTGGCAGGTTCTCTTGATCTCCGCGGTGACCGGTTTCGTGAACGTCGTCGACTATCCGGCCAGGCAATCCTTCGTTTTTGAACAGGTGGGCGACAGCAAGGCGGTGGTGAACGCGGTCGCCTTGAACTCCACCGTTTTCAACGTCGCCCGTATCATCGGCCCGGCCCTAGGCGGGATCATGATAGTCCTTGTGGGCATACCCTGGACCTTCGCGCTGAACGCGATCAGCTACCTCGCGGTGATAGCGAGCCTCGTCGCGATGCGTGCGGGCCGCGTTTCAAGCGCCGCGGCCTCGGGGGATTTCTGGGGGGAAATCAAGCGGGGATACCGATATATCGTGGGCGATAAGGTCATCATGACCCTGCTCATCATCACCGGTACGATCAGCCTCTTCATCTTCAACTTCAATATCCTGATACCAAGCTTCGCCGCCATCACGCTCAGCCTGGGGGCTGGCGGCTACGGCGGCCTCATGGCCTCGCTTGGATTGGGCGCCCTCATCGCGGCCGCCCTGATGTCGCTGAGCGGGACGAAGCTCGAGCCCACGCCGAAGCTGCTCTTCGGATCCGGCTTGATCCTTTGCCTATCCATGATTCTCGCCGGACTGCAGAGAAATTCCCTGACTGCCAGCCTTTCGCTGATCCTCTGCGGCTTCGGCATGGCTTCCTTCAGCACGATGAGCAACACGGCGGTGCAGATGCAGGCGTCCAAGGAGATGCGCGGCCGTGTCATGTCAGCGTATAATCTAGTCTTCGTCGGCTCCACGCCAATAGGCGCCCTCTTTATCGGAAAAGTGTCGGATTCCTGGGGGCCGGCGACCGGCTTCTGGCTCAGCGGCGCCATCTGTCTCGTTTTCCTGGCGGTGATGATCTTCATGGTCGCGCCTCGCGTTTTCAGAGGGATCTCGAGCTTCACGCGGCGTGGATATGGATCGGAAGCAGTTTCTGCTGTGGGCCCTCCGAGTTGACAGGGAACCGTTCATACCGCATGGTTATTTCACGGCATATAAGGAGGCGATCGTGGCGCTCTTGAAACAGATCGAAGCCCGCAGGGCACGCAGAGCCCTGGATCCGAGACCCATCGAAAGGGATATGCTCGTACGGCTCGTCGAGGCGGCCCATCTGGCGCCCTCCTTCGGCAACACCCAGTCCTGGCGTATCGTTACGGTGGTGGACTCCGTTCGCCTGGAGGCTCTGAAGGCAGCTCTGACGGGGGGGAATTACTGGGCGAAGAAATCCCCAGCCATCGCGGCTTTCGTGACCAGTCCTGAATGGGACGGTCGCATCGAGGGCGGGCGGGAATACGCCTTCTTCGACTTAGGTCAGGCGGCCATGGCCTACCAGCTTCAGGCCATCGAGGAAGGCCTCATCGTCCACCCGATCGCGGGCTTCGACTCGAGCGTGGCCAAACGTGCGCTTGGCATACCGGAGACAGCCGTCCTCGAGACGCTGATAATCCTGGGTTATCCCGGCGATTCGTCGGGCTTGAGCGAAAAGCACCTCGCGGCAGAGACTTCGGCGAGGATCCGAAAGCCCCTGGACGAGGTTTCCGCCTTCGACCAGTGGGAAGACAGGCTCGTTCCGCCCCAAAAGGCTGACCTGTACCAGGTGAAGCCCGTATGAAGAACATCGCGGTTATCGGAATAGGCGGGGTCGGCGGCTACTTCGGGGGTCTTCTCGCCCGGCGCTGGGAGGGCGATCCCGAACTCGCTGTCCACTTCGTCGCGCGGGGCGCGCATCTCGCTGAGATTAAGAAAAACGGCCTCTTCCTCGACGCCGAAAAGGGGAAGATGACCTGCAGGCCCAGGACGGCGACCGATTCCATCGCCGAATTACCGGCCCTGGATTTCTGTATCGTCTGCGTAAAAGGCTACGATCTGCCTATTGTCCTTGGCCAATTGCGGGAAAGAATCGGCGCCTCGACCGTCATTCTTCCCCTCCTCAACGGTGTCGACATTTTTGAACGGACACGCGCCGTCGTCCAGGAGAGCTATCTCCATCCCGCCTGTGTCTACGTCAGTACCCATCTCGAAAAGCCGGGCCTCGTCGTCCAGCGGGGGTCTTTAGCCGCGATCTTCCTGGGCGCCGATCCGGGGGGGCTCGCGGAAAACAGGTCGATACTCCCTCTATTGGACGCGGCGGGCATAAACTACGGCTGGAAAGACGATCCCTTCGCCGAGATCTGGATTAAATATCTCTTCATCGCCCCCTTCGGCCTGGTTACCGCGGATTCGGGCAAGACGATAGGGGAGGTTATTCTGTCCGCGGAGCATTTGAATACCGTGAAGGGAATCATGAAAGAGATCATCGTCATGGCCGACAGGAAAGGAATTGAGCTTCCGGCCACGGTCATGGAGGATACGCTGACAAAGGCGGCGAAGTTCCCCTTCGACACCCGAACCTCGTTCCAGCGGGATTTCGAGGCAAAGGGCAAGCCGGATGAACGCGACCTTTTCGGCGGATCGATCCTGCGGATGGGCAAGGAACTCGGGGTCTTAACCCCGTTAACCGAGAAAGTCTACGCGTCCATCATGCAGAAGAAGCCGGACAAAGCTGCGCGATGACGACTATCATACTCTGCGGAGGAGCGGGCACGCGGCTCTGGCCCGCCTCCAAGCCTGAAAAACCCAAGCAGTTCGCGCATCTTCTCGAAGGGCCCACGCTGTTCCAGCGGGCTGTCCTGCGCAATCTCGCCGTGAGCGACCGCTTCGTCATCGTGACGAACCGGGCCCACCTGGAGCTGGCGGCCGCGCAGTTTGTCGAGGCGGCGGGCGGAAAGAAGTCCGTTTCCTTCGTCCTCGAACCGGCGGGACGCAACACGGCGCCGGCTGTCGCTTTGGCTGCCCTGGTCGTCGCCGCGGCCTCAGGGCAGGATGAACTCATCCTGGTCGTCCCCGCCGATCACGTGGTGGCGGACGAGGGGGCCTACCGCGAGGCTGTGGGACTGGCGCGACGGGCGGCGGTTTCAGGCAGGCTCGTCACCTTCGGGATACGGCCCGAATCGCCCGAGACGGGCTATGGTTACATCAAGGCGGGACTTCCTTTCGAAACCTGCAAAGGTATCCTGGAAGTGGCCGCTTTCCATGAAAAGCCCGACAAGGCGAAGGCCGAGGCCTACCTCGCGGCAGGAAATTTCTTCTGGAATTCGGGAATGTTCCTTTTCAACACCGGCGCGATCGTCGAGGAATTTGAGCGATGGGCGCCTGAGATGCTGGAGGCGAGCCGCCGTGCGCTTTCTTCCGCTGAGACGAAGGAGCATGGCGGGAATTCCGTAGCGGCGATACGGCCTGAGGACATGGCCGCCATTCCGGCCGATTCCATCGATTACGCGGTGATGGAGAAAAGCTCGAAGGTGGCTGTAGTTCCCGTTTCCATGGGCTGGAACGATATGGGCAGCTTCGACGCCGTGTACGAGGCCTCGAAGCGCGACAGGGCGGGCAATGTGCTCCCCGATGACGCACTGGCTCTCGACTCGTCGAACTGCTTCGTGCTCGCCCCCGGGCTGAAGGTCCACCTCTCGGGAGTCAGCGATCTCATCGTCGTGCAGGATGGGGACAGGCTGCTGATAGTGAAACGAGGCCGCAGCCAGTCCGTGAAGGATCTGGCCGCGGCCGACGTGAAGGCTGGCCGATCATGATACTCACGCACGACGAGATTCTCGCCGAGATCGACTCGGGGCGGATAGGCATAGATCCCTTCGAACGCGGCGCCATAGGCCCGGCTTCGGTGGACCTCCGACTGGGATCAGAAATCCGTATCTACTCGCCCATGCCACAAGTGATATCCATCACGGCGGCTTCGAACTACCGGGAGATGACCTATAAGCTCGAGCTGGACGAGGCGGGCTATGTCATCAAGCCGGGCGAACTTGTCCTCGGGATTACGCTCGAGCGCATAACGTTGCCTACGGATATAGCGGGATGGCTCGGTTCGAGGTCGCGCTTCGCGCGCCTCGGGCTCATGGTTCACGTTTCCGCGCCTTTCATGCAGCCGGGAATTTCCAACAACCAGGTCCTCGAGATATTCAACACAGGTCCCAATTTCCTGAGGCTCGTGCCCGGTGAATGGATCTGCCAGTTCGTATTCGAGCGCTGCGAGGGCAATGCGGCCTACAAGGGCAGTTTCGCCAGCCAGCAGCTAGGCACCTGGTGACGACAGGATATAGACCCAAGAAAGACTCGATCTCTTGAACGGACGCTTTTCCCGACAGGGCGCATGCGTCAAGACCAGACCAATCGGCATCGTCGCGGCGAAGCTTGAATCGCGGACGGTGACGAAAGCCATTTCTCATTCTTTGCCGGGGGCTATGATCACGCGAATCCCTTGGGCTTCGAGCGCGTCGACGTAGGACTTGTCTATGCCAGCATCGGTCACCAAGGTGTGTATCGATTTTATGTCGGCGAAGTGGGTCAGCGCCGCTTTGCCGAATTTCGAGTGGTCGGCGAGGAGAATCACCTCGTCGGCAGCCTCTATCATCTTTTTTTTGACCGGCGCCTCCTGGATGTTCGAGTTGGTGAGTCCCCTGTCGAGATCCACCCCCTTTGTTCCGAGGAAGAGCTGTTCGACGTGCGTCGTTTCGAAAAATTTTTCCGCGGGACTGCCGACGAAAGAGTGCGTCGCCTCCACCAGCAGGCCGCCGCTCGATATAACCGAAATGCGGTGGTTCGAGATCAGCCGGCCGCAGATGTCCAGCGAGTTGGTCAGAACGGTCAGGCCGGAGGTCTCTCCTATGTACTGCGCCATGGCGATCGTCGTGCTGCCGGCGTCCATGATTATGGATGAGTACGGTTTGACCAGTTTCGCCGCTGCCCTGCCGATGGCCATCTTTTCGGGTTCATTGAGATTTACCCGCAGGTCGACCGGCTGGATCATCTTATCGATGTCGGATATGATCGCGCCCCCCTGGATTCGGGTGAGCAATCCCTTTTCCTCCAGGACGGCCAGATCCCTCCGGATCGTATTGGCGGAAACGCCGAGGAGATCGGCCAACTCTTCGCACTTGGCGGACTTGTGTTTGCCGAGTTGGTCGAGGATTTTCATATAGCGTTCGGCGTTGAGTATCATTCCCGGTCCTTTACGAGCAGGACTACCTTGAGCGAATTTTCCGCTTTCATCACGAGCTCCATCGCTTCCTGCGCCTGTTCGAGGGCGAATTCGTGGCTCACGAGGCGCTTGAATACCTCCGCTCTCCGTTCGAGGAGATCGAGGGAAGCTCTGCAGTCGGAGAACCTGTAGGTCCATGAAGGGAGCAGCCGCTGTTCCTTTCTGGACATCCAGAAGATATCCACGGGAGGCGGTTCCTTGAAGGTGCCGACTATCACGATGTCCGAGCCCGGGCTTCCGGCTTTTATCATATAATCGATTGTACTCGGATGTCCCGCGCATTCGAAGATGGTGTCGAAGCCTCCCTCGAGCGAGAATTCCCTGGCCGCGGTTTTCGCCGGGACGGTCGAATTGTCGAAGACAGGGAAACCGAAGCTCTCGGCCTGGGCCCGCCGGATGGCCGATGGATCACCGAGCGCCACGCGGCATCCCGCCTCGCGGGCGAGCATTGCCATGATGATGCCAATGGGGCCCGCGCCGAGTACGAGCGCATCGTCGTTCAGGCCGGGATTGGAAAGACTCAGCGCGTGGATCCCGACGGCGATCGGCTCGGCGAGCACGGCGAGGCCGAAATCGAGACTATCGCTGACAGGGAGCAGGTTGTGGGTCGGGACGCGGGTAAATTCCGCGAATCCTCCATCGTACTGGATGCCCAGGAATTTAATCTGGGAGCAGAGATGGCGCGGTCCCTCGACACAGGGGGCGCAGGTCCCGCAGGAGAGGGTGGGAACGGCCATCACCCTATCGCCGGGTTTGAAGCCCTTGGGGTTGTCCCCTTCGATCCTCTCCACGAAGCCGACGAACTCGTGGCCGGGGATCACGGGATATCTGGCCCGCTTGTTCCTGCCTGTGAAAATGCCTATATCCGATCCGCAGATACCTGCCCTGTCTATCCTAACCAGCGTTTCGCCCGGGCCAATCGAAGGAACGTCGACGTCGAACAGCAGGGCTCTCTTCTCTCCGTTGAATTGAATCGCTCTCATGGATACTTCCTTGGCTAAACCTCGCGTTTGACTATATATCTGCCTGAAATCTTCTTTTCATGAAGGTTTACGATCGTTTTCTCCAGCATGGAAGGCAGAACCACGCCGCCGATGAGCGGGCGCGCGTTCACCTTGCCCGATTCCAGAAGCGAAACGGCGTCCTTCATATTCTTGTTCAGCGAGAAGGTACCAATTATTTTCAGTTCGCGCCGGTAGATATCGAATGGGCTTACTTCAATCCTGTCGTCATGCCCGCACACGCCGAAGATGAGGAGGGTGCCGCCGTCCTTGAGGAGGGAAATCGCGCCGGAGACCGCATGCCTGTTTCCCGTGCAATCGATGACCAAATCATAGGTCGGCACGTATCCGGCGATGGGCATTAGGATGACCTTGGCTTTCAGAGTCCTCGCCACAGAAAGTCTTTCCTCGGAAATATCGCCAATGGTGACTTGCTTGCAGCCCGTCGAGTTCGTCAGGGCTTGCTGGTACAGAAGCCCCAGGGTTCCCGCGCCCTGAACCAGGATATTCATTCCCGGCGCGGCGCGGGCGGTGGCGATCCCGTTGAGCACCGTCGAAAGAGGTTCGGCGAAGGTCATCTCCTCGAACGACGGCTTTTCAAAAGGGAAGGTGTTCCTTTCATCGATGACCGTGTATTCGGAAAAGCCCCCCGGCCCATGGATTCCGAGCGGCCGGATTGCCGTGCAGCGGTTCGAATGGCCTGAAAGGCAGTTCTCGCAGCGGTCGCAGGTGACGAGGGGGTCGATGACGACCTTGTCGCCGATCTTCACGCGACTCACTTCGCCGCCTGTCTCGACGACGGTTCCGGAGATTTCGTGCCCGATGTGGAAGGGGAAATGGTTTCCGTGAATCGTCTCGCCATAATAACTATGGACATCGGTGGCGCAGATGCCGGTCGCGTGGATCCGGACCAGGACCTGGCGGCTTTCGGGCTTGGGTATTGGCCGTTCAACCATCGCGATCGATCGCGGCCCATCAAGGAATACTTGGATCATTTGACTGCTCCTGCCGTTAGTCCTGAGACGAGATATTTCTGCAAAACGAGCGAGATAAGTATGACGGGCAGATTCACGATCGTGCCCGCGGCCCCGATGAGGCCCCATTTTACCCCTTCGGTCGTTACGAAGCCGGAGATGAGGATAGGCATGGTCCGCGTCTTCATGCCGGTGAAGATGAGCGCCAACACGAACTCCGACCAGTTGGACATGAAGCAGAAGACCAGAGTCGCCGCCAGACCCTGGGACACCAGAGGGATCGCAATCTTGAGGAGGGTGCCGATGACGGAACAGCCATCTATCTTGGCCGCTTCCTCGATGGAAAGGGGGATTTGCATAAAATAGCCGCGCATCATCCAGACCACGAAGGCTATGTTCAAGGTCATGTATACGCAGATCATCGACATATATGTGTTCAGGATACCCAGGAACTTGAAAATCATGAAAAACGGAAGCACGACAGTCATCGGGGGCGCTATGCGCGATGCCAGAACCCAGAAGGAGAGGGTGTCCTTTCCCTTGAACCGGAAGCGGGCGAGCATGTACGCGAGAGGCGTGCCGAGAAGCCCGGCCAATATCGAGGAAACCGCCGCGATATAGAAGCTGTTCCAGAGATATCTCGGGAAATTCCCCTCGGCGAAGAGGGCGAGATAGTTTTCGGCCGAGGGCTTGAACTTCCATACGGGAGGAATCGAGAATGCGTCCCTCTGGTTTTTGATCGAGGTCAGAAAGAGCCAGATGACGGGCATCAGGAAAATCAAAGCAATGATCGATACAATGAAGTATCGCGCAAGAAGTCCGGCTTTTCTGCGCAGGTGTCTATTCATTGGAGGCCTCCTGCGCGTTGAGAAGGTTGGCCTTCCGGATGAGCAGATAGCTGAAGCCGATCACCAGGACAAACAGCACTATCGACAGGGCGGACGAATATCCAAGCTTGTAGAATTCGAAACCGTTCAAGTATACGTAGTAATTGAGCGTCTCGGTGGAAATCCCGGGACCTCCCGACGTGAGCGTGTATATCTTAGCGAAGTCCTTGAAAGCTTCGATTATCCGCAGCATGACTATGATAGTCAGTCCCGACTTGATCATGGGAAGCGTTATCTTCCTGAATACAATGAAGAAGGAAGCCCCTTCCAGCGAGGCGGCTTCATAGGGCTCCTTGGGAAGAGTCACAAGGATAGCCAACGACAGAAGAGCGATGAATGGCGTATATTGCCAGATGTCGACGGCTGCCAACGCCAGGATCGCCCATCGCGGATCGGAGAGCCAAATCTGCGGCGGCAGGCCGAGGACGGAAAAAAGATAGTTGATTATTCCGTAATTAGGATCGTAGAGCAGTTTCCAGTTGAGGCCGACGACGATCGGCGGCATGACCATCGGGATGAGGAGGATGGACTGGAAAAATCCCCTCCCCCGGGGAAGGCTGTTTAAAAGGAGGGCGATCCCCAGGCCGAGCAGGAACTCAATGGGGACAGCCGTGCCCACGAAGATGGCCGTCACCTTGAGCGAGTTCCAGAATCGGTCGTCCTGGACCGCGTCCAGGAAATTCTTCAGCCCTATGAACTTGTTGTTGAATGGGTTGCCCGCGTCGTAGCGAAACAGGCCTAACACGAAGGTCATGAGGTATGGCAATGTGGTGAACAGAGCGAGCACGACTATCGCGGGAATCAACAATATTCTTTTTTCGGATTGCTCGCTCACCGCAAGGCTTTTCATCGGAAACTCCCGTCGTCATGAAGTAAAAAGAAGGAGAAAGGCTCAGTGAGCCAAAATAAGGGTTGCCGGCTTGCGCCGGCAACCCAAGCAAAGAAAAATGCTATCAGTAATATCCTGCGTCTTTCATGATCTTGGATACATCGTTCGCGGCTTCGTCCATAGCCTGCGCGGAAGTCTTTTCTCCCGTGAAGACCGACTGGACTTTGATGGCGATGGCGTTTCCGATCTGTACCCATTCGGGATAGTACACGGGCCTATAGTCGCCCCTCATCTCCTTCATCATCTGCTGGGTGGACTTGTACCAGTTGCCATTGTCCCAGTCATAGACTTTCTGATAGGTCGGGTCCTCGAAGACCGAGTCCCTCGTGACATCCGGGCGGATGCCCGACGAAGCCATCTTCTTCTGCAACTCGGCGCTGGTGGCCCAGTTGATGAACGCGAATGACGCGTCCTTCTGCTTGGATGTGGCGTTGATGTTCAGGGAGGCGACGGCGATGGCCGGATACCTTCCCTTGAGGCCCTTGGGAACCGGCGCGTACCCGATCTTCCCGGTAACCTTGGATGTGCTGCCGGTCTCGAAGACCGTTGCGAAGTTCGTGGCGTCGATGGTCATGGCGGCTTGGCCCTGAGAGACCGCCACCTGCACTTCGTTCCATCCCATGTTCACCGATCCCGGAGGAGCGTATTTCATCAGCTCAGCGAAGAAGGCCGTTGCCTTCTGGCCTTCCGGACCGTTGAAGATCGGCTTATGGTTCTTGTCGAAGTACTCCCCGCCCCAGGAATGCAGGAACATAGGCCAGAGGTATCCGTTGGAGGCCTGGTCCCGGTTCCCCTTGAGGACGATGCCGTAGACGTTGTCCTTTGTAAGCACCTTGGCCGCGGCGAGAAGTTCGTCCATGGTCTGGGGAACTTTTACCTTGGCCGCGTCGAGAAGGTCCTTGCGATACATGAGAATGGAACTCTCGCCATAGAACGGTAGGCCGTAGGTCTTGCCCTGGTACTGCTGGGAGTTGATGAAACCGGGCATGAAGTCGTCGGCATTCATGTCTTTGTTGGCTGCTATGTACTTGTCCAGAGGCTCGATCCACTTGGCCCTGGCGTAGCGCGACACGTTCACGATGAGGGTCATCGTGACATCGTAGTCGTCCGATCCGGCGACGAAACCCGTCTCGACTTTCTTGAACAGCTCGGCCTGAGGCAGGACGTCGAACATGACCTTCATCCCGGTGGCGGCTTCGAATTCAGGAAGAAATTCCTTGAGTCGTTTCGTCGCGTTGTGATCCTGCATGACGGCGGTGATCGTGACACCCTTGTACTTCTGTGCGGCTACCGGCGATATGACCAAAAGAGCCATAGCCGCGCACAATAGGGCGACGATCGTCCGCTTATTTGATTTATGCATCGCATCTCCTCCTTGGAAGAATATACTCCTGGAAAATCCTAAACCCGGCTATTCAATCTGTCAACAAATATAATCAGTTATAACTATAAAAACTTATTTATCACTTCTTTTCACAACTTATCACCACACACTACCGCAGTGTCCGGTATTTTACGGTGAAGCAAGAGGTCCTACAGGAAGGCGAAACGGATTATGTTGTAGACGTTGATGCCCATCAGCAGAAACAGTACGCCTATGAAGAACTTCTCCACGGCCTTGTCCGAGATACCGTGGGAAATCCTCGTGCCGATCAGCGAACCGGCAACGCCGCCCGCGCACATGACCGCGAGGGCCTCGGGAGGGAATGCCGGTACGGTCTTTGTGGCGAGGCTGGTGACGAGGCTCGCGGTCTGGGAACAGAAGATGACGAAGAGGGAGTTGAGGGCCGTCTCCTTCGGGTTCATTGAATAGAAGTAATAGAGGACGGCGATGTTGATAGGCCCGCCGCCTATGCCCAGGAAGGATGAAAGGACGCCAAGTCCCAAACCGATCGCCGCGCTTGCCATCCTGCTCCGTATCTCCAGCGTCTTCAGCCTGTTTTTGTTGATCAGGTAGAAAAGGACGCCTATGTTGATGGCGAGGAGCAGGGCGGCCTGCACGATGCCGACGTCCTGCTCGCGGCCGAAAGCGGCTTTGACATACTGGAAGAGGGATTTGCCGGCGATGCCGCCCAGGATGGCGCCGAGGGCGAGGAAGGCGCTTGTGGCCATTCGGATCTTCGTCCCCTTGCCAATGTTGCGGAGGAGGGAAACCGAGGACATGGTCAGGACCGTGCATCCTGAGAGGAAGCTGATGGCTGCGACCCCCATGCTCCCGAGGCTGTCCATCACCGGCTTGATGATGACGCCGCCGCCGATGCCGCTGATGGCCCCGATCGTCGAGGCGAGGAGGACGATGAGGAAATAGAGGGCGGCGAAGAGTACGGCCTGCATCGTCAGTACGCGGGCTCGGCCACGGAGTCCGGTATGGTGATGCGCGCGTCAGGATGGTCCTGCAGGAGGGTGGCGGGGAAGTGGGCCGTCTTTTCGCCGTATGCCGCCCTGCGGACGACTGCGCGGTGCCAGTCCCTGAAGCAGTAGAGCCTCACCCTGCGCGCGCCGAGGATCTCTCGCATCCCGATGGTGACGCAGCGCCTCGGCATGGCCTCGATCGCCCCGTTCAGATCGCCGATCGCGTTGGCTGTCCGCGTCTCGGGCGAGATGGAGAGGGCGCGCGCGGGCCGGGCGGCGAATTCCTCCACGCTAACGTCCTCGGGCTCGTTGAACGCAAGGTGGCCGTTGATCCCGATGCCGCCGTAGCAGACATCGACGCCGCCCAGCTTTTCGATGAGTTGGGCGATCCGTTCCGGTCTGGCCGGGTCGGGGAAGATGCGCTGGGAATCGGGCATGACGAGGTCGGGGTCGAGGCGGCTGTAAACCGTCCTCTCCATGAAGCCTCGGAAGCTCAAGGAGTCGGTCATGTCGATCCAGCTGTCGTCGTCGGAAAGATACTCGTCCATGTTGATGAACCAGACCTTTTTCAGACCGATTTTACGCTCGTTCACGAGACTGGCGAAGAGAGGATAGTGGCCGACCGGTCCGACCGGCACGATGAAGACCGTGCTGAGACCCTTGGCGTTGCGAGCCTCGATTGTATTCACCATATCGGCTGCTGCTGCCGTGAAGACCTCGGCGGAGATCCCCATTTTCACCAGGGGAATCTTCGCGCCCGCGCCCAGTTCTTCCTTCGAAATCCGGTAATAGTCCATAGGATCTCCCGTTCGGCGCGGCTTCCTCAAGGGGGGCAGCAGGCCCTGTCTGCCCCTTGGTTGTCGGGGCCGTCCTTCATACAGAGGTGGACGGCCGCGGTCTTGAAGGTTCGGGGCAGGGCGAGGACCTTCGGCTTGTCGCCTGTGTATTTACGGGCATCCGCGAGGGCCTCCTCGAAGGTCGCCCTGGTCTTCATGCCCATGGCGCGGGCGTAGCCCGGCTCCTGCGCGCCGACGATATAAATTGCCGAGCAGTTCTTCTCCGCGATATGGGCGCAGGAAATCATGGAGAAGGTGTGGAAGGGATGGAAGCCGTAGTTGAAGCGGTACTTGTCGATGTATTCCTGCTTGCGCGAGATGTACTCGGCGTAGCGCTCGATGTCGGGCAGGGTATTGGCATAGTCCTTCTGGAAGAGCTCGTAGACCTCGCGGTAGGCGGGGAACTCCTCGTCGTGGAAGTAGCCGTTGCAGGTCGATGAGCAGATGACGACCGGGTAGTCCGAAAGGATCCGCTTGTGCCGGATGATCTGGGCCGATATAGCCTGCATGATGAAGATTGGGTTGGTGCCCATGCCGTTGCCGTAGTGGAAGGCCTGGGGCATGCCGAAGACCATCACGTCATATTTCTTCTGGGCCCAGTGCACGTAGGTGCGCTTGTCGGCGACTGCCCAGGAGAGGGGCTGGATCGCGTCGGCGGCGCCGGAGAAGACGGCTATCTGCCGCTGCTGGGTGTCGAGGGCGGCGTCGCAGCAGAAGAACTTCTTCTTCATGCGCTCTTCCATGTGCCTGCCGATGGCGTCGAATTTGCTCCGCATAAGGCTGTTGACGCTGACGGGGACGAAGTCGTCGCGATGCATGACCGCGGGGTTGTGATGGCTTCCGATGCTCTTCCAGTGCGTGATACCCGTGGCGCAGTGCTTGTAACCGCCCGAATAGCCGCCGTAGGGGTTGCCCAGGGTGTGGCCGATGAGGACGGCGAGGTCGGCGCCGAAGACTTCCTTGTTCATGATGACGGGCGCGCCGAAGCTCTCTTCTTTCCCGAGGTCGACCAGATTGGCCCAGTCCTCGCTGTCGTGGTTGACGATTTGGCCTGAGTCCCAGAACCGGTCGAAGACCGCGTCGCCCAGAAGGCCGCGGATCTCTTCCTTGGTATTCTTCCGGTGCAGGCCGTTGGAGCAGATCAGCCTGATGTCCCTCTCCTCGACGCCGGCCCTGCGGCATTCTTCGATGACGAGGGGGATGGACACCTTCCGGTGGGAGTCGGCCTGGGTCCCCCCTTTCACCTTGTCCGGGAAGACAATGACAACCTTGGAGCCCCTTCTCACCTGCCGGGAAATAGCTTCGGCCCCTATAGGATGAAGGAGGGATTCCCTGGTCGCCGCCTCGATGTCGGCGATGAAGGGCGGGTCGGCCACGGTCTCGCCGGGCACGAAGACATCGGTGTCGTCGGGGAGAAGGGCATCCATCATGCCCTGGCCGTATTCGAACGATAGTTTCATGCTTTCCCTCCCTTGCCGCTCGCGAGGACAGCTTGCGCTTCCTTCCCGCCGTTCCGGCAGCCGCGGAAATACGCGTCGACGATCGCGAGGTACTCGTCGGGGTAGAAGCCGATCTGGCCCTCGAAGCGGGTGAGGGCGATGAGGCCGCCGTCAAGTTGCGGGATCGCGCCGATAGATTCGGCGTTGCTCAGCTTGAGGCCTCCGCCGTAGACGAGGGGAAGGGGGGCCAGTTTCTTCACTTCGGACGCTATCCCGGCGATCTCGGCTGCCGTCGGGGCTGTCTTTCCCGGGCCGATGGCCCAGACGGGCTCGTAGGCCAGGACGACCTGGGATCTGTCGACTCCCTCAAGACCCTCTCCCAGCTGCGTCGCCAGCACCTGGCTTCGGATGAGCATTTGGTCAGCCGTCTCCCCGATGCAGAAGAGCACCTTGAGTCCGGCTTTCTGGGCGCGTATCGTCTCCTCGTTGAGGAGGTCGTCGACCGCAGCGGCCGCTCTTTTGGGGTTGGCACCGGCACGGGCCATGAGTTCGGCCTTGTACCTGCGCTCTTCGCTGTGGCCGATGAGGGCCCAGGAGCAGCCCAATTCCCTGGCGGCGTTGGCCGTGCGCAGGCTGGTGAATGCGCCGAAGTTGCCGCCTATGGCGGTATCGGCGTGATGTACGCCTTGGCAGCCGATGGCGAGGGAACTGCCCTCGTGAAGGGCGGCGGCGGCTCCCAGGATATGGGCTTCTGGAAAGAAGGCGACGAAGGTCGAAAAGCCGGCGACGCTGTTGGCGGCTAGGCCGGCTCGGGCGGAAAGCCCGGCATGAATCGATGAGGCTATCGTCGATCCCCAAGCCGCTGGCGTGGACAGCCGGTTCACGCCCCCCCGATCGGGTCCGATATCGAAACGCTTCAGATTAAGGAAGATATACTTCATCGCCTCTCCTCGATCGTCGGAATCCATCTTTCAATTAGCCAAATATTTGGCTTAATTTGCAGGAAGATTGCTACTTTATTCGAGTTTATACCGTGTATTTGCATTTGTACAGCAAAATTTGCTCTATTATTGCAAAAAGTTGCTTTACAAACCGGAAAAGATGGAGGATACTCGATTACATCGAATCTGTGAACGCGTAGAAAAGCGAATATGCCTGAGTGAGACCGCGGCGGCCTCAAGGAGCTTTGGGTGGCACAGACCTTGGATAGGGCGGTCAGCCCGAAAACCCCCAGAAAACTAAAGGATTTCAGCGACGGGAGCAAGGGCGTCCGCCTGGCGATCAACGCCACTTCCATCCTGGGCGGCATCCTGTTGTGGTACCTCATCACCTTGATCCCATCGATAAACACCTTCTTGGCGAGCCCCAGACAGGTGTACGCGGCCCTTCTTGAGGAATCTGCCGCGCACGGGCGATTCTTCAAGGACATCTCGATCTCCCTTCAGCGCGTCCTCATCGGCTTCGGCCTCGCCTTCGTCTGCTCGATACCGGTGGCCTTCCTGATGGGCTGGTACCCCAAGGTGCGGAGTGTCGTGGAGCCATGGATTCAGTTTTTCCGCACTATCCCGCCCATCGCCCTCATCCCTCTCGTGATACTCGCGATGGGCCTCGGCGAGCCGCCCAAGTACACGATCATCTTCGTGGCCGCCTTCCTCGTGATGGTGGTTACCATCTACCAAGGCGTCAAGGAAGTGGACAGGACCCTCATCAAGGCGGCTTACACCTTCGGCGCCAGGGACAGAGACCTCTTCTGGGATATCATGATCCCTGCATCCTTCCCCTTCATCCTCGTGGGCGCGCGGCTTGGCATGGCGGCATCCCTCACTACCCTGATCGCGGCCGAACTCACCGGAACGACCTTCGGCCTCGGGGCCCGAATCCAGGGCGCCCAGCAGTTCATGGACACGTCGATCGTCCTTCTCGGGATCATCGCCATTGGCATCATCGGCTTCGTGCTCGATAAAATCCTCCTTCTCATCGAGAAGCGACTGACCAGGTGGAAGTGAGGAGATAGGTATGAGCGAAACCATGATAAGGATCGAGGATGTCCACAAGGAATACAAGGTCGAGGGCGGCAAGGACGTCAACGCCTTGAACGGCGTCGACCTCGACATCCGCAGGAACGAGTTCGTCTGCGTCGTCGGTCCCTCGGGCTGCGGCAAGACAACCCTCCTCAACATCGTCGCCGGCCTCGAACCCTTCGATTCGGGGAGAGTGACCATGCACGGCGAGGACATCGTCGGTCCGGGCTCCGAGCGCGGCGTCATCTTCCAGCAGTATGCCCTTTTCCCTTGGATGACGGTGCGCAAGAACATCGAGTACGGAATGAAGTTCCTGAAAAAATCCGACGGTATGCCGCTCTATACCAAAGAAGAGAAGACGGCGAAGACCAAGCACTATATCGAGATGGTCAACCTGACGGGCTTCGAGGATTCCTACCCCAAGGCTCTGTCGGGCGGCATGAAGCAGCGCGTCGCCATAGCCCGGGGCTACGCCCAGAACCCCGAAGTCCTTCTTATGGACGAGCCTTTCGGCGCCCTCGACGCCCAAACACGGGCCCAGCTTCAGGAAGACCTCCTCCAGACCTGGGAGAAGGAGACGAAGACAGTTCTCTTCATCACGCATGACGTCGACGAGGCCGTCCTCCTGGCCACACGGGTGGTGATCATGAGCGCCCGGCCGGGTCAAATCAAGGAGATCGTGGACATCACCCTTGCCTATCCCAGGAACCAGGCGACCAAGATGGATCCGGTCTTCATCCAGCATAGGAACTACATCTGGGACACGGTCTACAAAATGTATCTGGAAGTCAGGAAATAGCGTTAAAAGGGCTGCAATTCGGGTTTGATCCCGAATCGAGATATATGTAATTCGTTTTTGGAGGCGAAATCATGAGGAAATTGATCACGGTCGTTCTTTTAGTCCTCTGCGCGTCGATGGCTATGGCCGCCGGTACCGTCAAGGTGCGCATCGGCGTTCATGCCAACGAGGGCGGTATCCCGCTGGCCGCCGTCGCCCAGGACCAGGGCTTCTTCAAGAAGTACGGGATCGAGCCCGTATTCACCATCGTCGAGAGCGGCCCCACCGAGATGACGGCCATGCGCTCCGACAATAGGTCTCTCGACATCGGCTACATCGGCGCGGGCGTGGCCTGGAACCCAATCGACGGCGCGGGCAACTCCCTGTCCTTCGTCTTCCTCGACGGACTTTCCAACTCCGAGATGCTCCTCGCCAAGAAGGGCATCTTCGTCGACGCCAACAAGAACAAGAAGTTCGACGACGCCGAAATCTACGCGGGCCTCAAGGGCCAAACCGTCTATATCGAGGTCGGCACCACTCCCGGCGGCTGGTTCAGGACCCTCGTTGATCTTGTCAACGCAGACAAGGCCGAGGCTGACAAGCTCTGGATCTCCTGCGAGACTTCCTCCTACCTGGCCGGCTATACGGCGCCCAACGCGTCAGCCGCGAACAAAGTGACGGTCGTCAACACGCTCAACGCCAACCTTCCCGCCGGTATGGCCACGAGCGGCGGCATGGCAGTCGTCGCGGGATTCTCGCCCGCTACCTCCACAATCCTTAAAACCAATAAGGACGCCGAGAAGATAGCGACCACGGTGGGTAACTTCCCTGCCGAGAAGTCCTTCCCCTCCACCTGGGTCGCCAGTGAGAAGTGGCTTGCCGAGAACCCCGTCCTCGCGCAGAACTTTGTCAATGCCCTGGTTGAAGCCGCCGTCTGGAGATCCAACAACATGGACGCAGCCATGAGGGCTGGCGAGCAGCTCTGCCAGAAGCCGGCCAACTCCTTCGACCCCATCAACCTGGTAGCTCCCGAAAAGGATGAGTATCTTGCCTGGTTTGCCAATAAGGATGCTCTTGGCTATAGGTACATGAAGGCCCTGTACGAGAGCAAGGTCCCCAACGTTCCCAAGGGCAACCCTGTGAAGCCCTTCGAGAAGGCTTTCAACGACAAGTATCTCCTCGAGGCGCTCAAGTTATTGAAATAGGCGGCTTTTCAAAAAGGCGGTAAGCAGCGTGCGTGGGATGCGGCAACTTATACAGAACCGTGTAAATTGCCGCGCCGGCCCGCTGCGCACCGATTCAGCAATACTGCATCATTCGGAAGGATGCCTATGGATCTGGTTTTCGATTCGAAAAACGCAAGAAGCCTGATTGGGGCCGACGCGGCGCGGCGGCGGATCCTCGCCGACAGGTCGCCTATCGAGGCAGCCTTGAGAGGGGAGGCTTGGAACGACGGCAAGCTCGGCTGGTTTTCCCTCGCCGAAGGCCTTTCATCCCCGGAGTTTCAAAAAATCCTGGATGAGACGGCCTGCGTCCGGGGCATGGCCGAAACAATGATCGTCATAGGCATAGGCGGCTCGAACCGGGGGGCCATGGCCGCGATCCGGGCTCTCCATCGCTCCCTGAAGTCGCCGACGCGGATTGTCTTCGCGGGCGATTCCCTGAGCGGCGAGGAATTGATGGAGGCGGTCGAGATCGTCAAAAGGGAATCCGTCGTCCTGAACGTCATCGCCAAGGACTTCAATACGGTGGAACCCGGGATTGGCTTCCGCGTACTCCGCAAGGCGATGATGGAGAAATACGGCTCCACGTATAATGAAAGGATAGTCGCCACGGGCAGCCGCGGGCCGGGCCAGCTTTTCGAACTAGCCCGGGAACAAGACTGGCATTTCCTGGACTTTCCCGAAGCCATAGGCGGCAGATTCTCCGTCCTTTCGGCTGTCGGCCTCTTTCCCATGGCGGTCGCTGGTGTCGACATAGCCGAACTTGCCGCGGGTGCCCGCGCGATGGAATCCGAGTTGAAGGCGACCGAACTCCTTTCGAACCCCGCCGTCAGCTACGCCGTCGACCGGAATATCTTATTCTCCAAAGGCTTCGCGGTGGAGAGTCTCGTCATCTTCGAACCCGACCTCGTACCCCTGGCGCGCTGGTGGGTGCAGTTGTTCGCCGAAACCGAGGGCAAAACGCAGAACGCGATCTTCCCGACCTATTTCTCCTATTCCGAGGACCTCCACGCCGTGGGCCAGTACGTCCAACAGGGAACAAGATGCGTCGCGGAAACCTTCCTTAAATTGTTCCATGAGAATCCGGACTTCGTCATCGAAAAGTCCGAGCCAGTCGGCGACGGCTTCGACTATCTCGACGGCAAACCCTTCGACGAACTGAACCTCGCGGTGTACGCCGCGGCCCTTGAGGCCCACGCGAAAGACGGTGTGCCCTGCCTCGAGATACGTTGTCCGCGCCTCGACGCGCGCAGGCTGGGCGGTCTCTTCTACTTCTTCATGTTTGCCTGCTATATCTCGGCCAACCTCCTCGGGGTGAACCCTTTCAACCAGGATGGTGTCGAAAACTACAAGCGGAATATGTACAGGCTTCTCGGGAAAAAGGTCCAGGGATGAAAGACAACATGCTCATCGTCCATGGCGGAGCGCCTACCGCCGTGATGAATGCCTCACTCTATGGGGCGATACGAGCCGCCTCGGCCTCGGGCGCCGTCGGCAGGATCTATGGCGCGCAGGGCGGAACGCGGGGCGTCCTCGAGGGGAACTACATCGATCTTTCGGTTCTGCCTGAGGAGACCCTCGAGGCTCTGCCGACCACGCCGGCATCCTTCATCGGAACCTCCCGCTTTCCCGTGGAAACTGGGGATTACGACAGGATCGTGGACAGACTCGTCGAGGACGGCATCAGGTACCTGCTTATCACGGGCGGTAACGGCTCGATGGACACCTGCGGCAAGATTGCGAGGGCAGTCACGCGACGCGCGCCCGGCAGGGGAATCAAGGTCGCCGGAATCCCTAAGACCATCGATAACGATTTAGCCGGCACCGACCACGCGCCGGGCTTCGGCAGCGCCGCCCGGTACCTGGCCGCCTCGGTCGCCGAACTGTCGCAGGATATAGCCTCGCTCCCCATCCACGTCTGTGTCATCGAGAGCATGGGACGGAACGCGGGATGGCTCACCGCCTCGGCGGCCCTCGCCAAACCATCGGCCTGGAAGGACGAAGTCCAAGGTTCGAAAGCGGCACCAGGCGCGGCTACCGGCGCGGACGCGGTCCAGGACGATCGCCTTGGTCCACATCTCATTTACGTCCCGGAAATAGCCTTCGACGAGGAGAAGTTCCTCGACGAGGCGAAGACCCTCTACGACAGACTGGGCGGCGTTGTCGTCGTCGTCAGCGAGGGTCTCAGGGGCAAGGACGGGAAGCCGATCGTTCCGCTGATCTTCCAGACCGGACGATCGGTCTACTATGGCGATGTATCCGCCCATCTCTGCGGCCTCATCATCCGAAGGCTCGGGATAAAGGCGCGGAGTGAAAAGCCCGGCGTCCTGGGTCGCTGCTCGATAGCCCATCAGTCGCCGGTTGACCGCGAGGAAGCTATCACGGCAGGGAGAGAGGCCGCGGCCGCGGCGCTCTCCGGAAAAACCGGCGTCATGGTCGGTTTCAGGCGTCTATCCTCGAAACCTTACGCCTGTGAAACCTTCCTCGTGCCGGTCGAAGAGGTCATGCTCCATGAGCGTACCCTTCCAATCGAGTACCTCAACGCGGAGCGCAACGGAATCAAGGAGTCCTATCTCGACTGGTGCGGACCTCTCCTCGGCGGCGTTCTACCCGTCTTCGCCTGGCGACCTGGCGCGAGATGCGGAGGCGAGAAATCATGAATAATATAAAATCGAAGAGTGGAAGGACGTAACGCCATGACAGTAAAACTGAAAGATATCGCCCAAGCCTCGGGGGTTTCGATCTCCACGGTGTCGCGGATTCTCAACAAGGACTCGTCGCGGAAATCGAGCGGCGAGACAGCCAAGCGCGTCATCGGCATAGCGAGGGAGCTGGGCTACGGCGCCGAACTGCCGGCGAGACTCCAGGCCCTCAAGGCTGATTCACCCCGTCAAACCTACTCCATCGGCTGCGTCCTGACCTCCGACCACGAGTCCTTCGTCTCGCCCTTTTTCTCCACCCTCCTCGCGGGGATACAGAACGAGCTGACCCGGATAGGAAGCAGCCTCAAGTACAAGTTCTCCGTCATGAACTTCATGGATCCGAGTTTTCCCCAATTCATCCAGTCGACCAGCCTGGACTGCGGGATCATGCTGGGCAGGACGAGTCTCGAGAACATCAACCTGCTTAAGGAGAGGATACCCAACCTGGTCTATGCCGGCGTCAACTCGATAGGCGCCGATTTCGACGAGGTGATCTGCGACGGCTACGCCGGGGCTCTTCTCGCGGTGAAGCATCTCATCGGCCTGGGCCATCGCGAAATCGGCTATATTGGTTCGACGCAGAAGAAGTACCAGGTTTTCAACGAGCATCGCTACCAGGGCTATCTCGACGCTTTTACCGCCGCCGGCCTGAAGGTGGACGAGGAGCTGGTTCTGGACACGCTTCTCACCTCCGCCGACGGTTACGAGAGCATGCTCTCCCTGATCCGAAAGGCGAGATTGCCCAGCGCCGTGTTCTGCGGCAACGACACCGTCGCCCTCGGGGTCATGAGAGCCCTGACCGAGAACGGCTATTCGATACCAGGCGACGTCTCCATCATCGGCTTCGACGACATCGATATGGCTTCCTACGTGAAACCCACCCTCACTACGATCGCCGTACCCACGAAGGAGCTGGGCCGCATCGCGGTGAAGGTTATGCTCGACAAGCTTGAGACGGGAAGGACCTATGCCATCAAGGTCAATCTACCCTTCAAGCTGGTGGAGCGCGAGAGCTGCAGGTCGATAGCCCATGACTGATCCGGTCCCGTTCGCGAACGGTTCGGTCCTGATCGATGAGGCCTTCGAAGACGCCGACATTCTTGTCTAGGATGAAAAACTTGCGCGGATACTGGTCCGGGACGGGGCGGCAGCCCAAAGTGGAGCCGGAACCGCTGCTTTGGGCGCCACGGCGGGGCAGGCATGGACTTCAGCCACGCGTCGGCCGACGATGTCATAAAAGTGACGGAGTTCTTATCTTCCCGCGGCGTGACTTCTTTCCTGCCCACGATTCTCACCGATTAGCCCGAGACCATGGCCCGGCAGCTCGACCTCGTCACGGAACCTGCCCTGCTGAAGGCCTGTCCCCAGATCCTCGGTTTCCATCTCGAGGGTCCATTCCTCTGTGCCAAGTATAAGGTAGCCCGGCCCGAGGAGTATCTGCGGAACTGCGACCTGGGGCTTTTCGAAGCGTTGCAGAGGGCTGCCCGAGGGAAGATCCTGCTTACGACCATCTCGCCCGAACTAAAGGGAGCCGCGGACTTTACCGCCGCCCTGAGCTCTGCAGGTGTACGCGCCTTTATAGGCCATAAACGACGCGGCGGTCTCGGGCGGCGACGCCAAGCTCGCCTCGAACAGGGCGCGGGCTGGCAGCACTCTCATCATGGACAGGGCGTTTCGGAACATCGCGAGCTACACGGGTCTGGGCCTCGAGAAGATTTCGAGGTTCGTTTCGGAGAATCCCGCCCGAATGCTCGGGCTTTTCGATCGTACAGGCTCGATCGCGGAAGGCAAGGCCGCCGATACTATTGTGACGATGACGATGGCCCGCGGCGTCATCGCCTACCGGCGGCCCTGATCGGCGCCGCTCCCGCAAGGCCTTTCCTCGTCTTCGGAGTCAGTTTATACTGAACGCTTATTCGGCTAAAACCTCGGAATAGTCAGCAAAGGGGGCAGCAATGGGCCAATTCACCGTCGTTCCGATCTGGGTCCTCGAGGACCTGGTCGTCTATATCCTCGGCGCCGCCGTCCTGCTGTTCATCGTCCGGCGCGAGAAAAGGCCTGGATCCATCATCCTGGAGATGCTCTCGTTCTGTTTCCTCTACGCGGCCGTCTATGAAAATTTCGCCACCCTCATGGGCTGGTACGGCTACGGCCGCTCCCTTCTCATGATCTTCAACGTGCCCTTTTCCGTTCCCCTCGTGGAGTACCTCGTCGTGTATTCGACGCTGCGCCTTCTGGACAGGGACGGTATTCCCGGGTGGTCCAAGCCCTGGATCGTCGGCCTTACCGGCATGCTCTTCGACTTCAGCCTCGACCCGATAGCCATGCGGCAGATCTTCGACACGGCGGAAGGGAAGATAGGCCGCTGGACCTGGTTCCCCGGAACGGGGGACGTCCAGATCTTCGGCGAACCCGTGTACAACTTTTCAGGCTGGATCCTTCTCTGCGGCTATTTTACGGCCACGATTCTTGCCGGGCGGGCCTGGTACCGGAAATCCGGATACAAAAGTTCCGTGGGGACAGCCTACCCGATCCTCTGCTCCCTGGCCGCCCTCCTCATCCTCGTGTCGCCCCTGTCCCAGTTCATCCTCTGGCTCGCCCCCTTCATGAAGAAAGGTAGCGCTGGGGAATGGATCATGCTTGGGGTCAACGCTTCCGTGGGACTCGTTTTTTTCTTTGTATTCGCCTGGCCTGCCGTCCGAAAGCAGGCTCGCCGGGAGCGGGAAATCCCCGCTGTATTGATCCTGATCGTCATCCCGATCATGAACTTCGCGATCTGTCTTGTCGGAGGTTATTGGGATATAGCCTGGCTCGTGGGCGCCTCGACGATCATCCTCGCGGGGAGTACGGCGGTTGCTATCGCTCGAACCGCTCTCCGGCCAACCCGATCGGGAACTCCATGACGCAGCCCTTGGCGGGGTTGACCACCTGGCTGATGCGCAGGTTGCCGGCCAGCGACAGCAGCATGCCGCATTGGGCGTCGTCGAGTCCGGAATGCCCCATCAGGAAACCGTGCATCTTTCGGGCCGTGGCGACGCTCGCCAGGTCCAGCGAAGGATCGGCCGAGGTTGTCAGGTAGTGAGTCGGGGTGACGATGAAGGGGGTCGGGATGTCGCTTCGGCCCTTTTGCAGATCCAGCGTAACTCTCACCTCGCCCGAGACTTCCATAGCGCAAATGACCGTCTCTCCGTCGCCCTGCAGGGCGTGGATATCGCCCATGGAGAGAAGGGCGCCCGGTACGTTGACCGATCATGGGCCGCGTGTGGAGGCGTATGCCCCGGTCGAAGAGGATTTCACCCGCCTCGATCCTGAAGCGGCGGCAATGCGTTTCCTCGATCGCGTACACGCCTGTTCCAGGGCGTGCCGTCATGCAGCCAAAACTCGCTGTCGTGATGGACTGAATCGCGACGCGAAGGACATCGCCCGGCTCGGCGCCCTCGACGTATAGAGGACCCGTGGCGGGATTGTTGCGATCCATGTCGATCTTCGAAAAACCGAAGCCGTCTTCCAGAATCTGTTCGCTGTAGCAGTCCTGGCACCTGAAGATGACAGTATCGCCATCCTTGGCATAGGCGCAGGGCTGGGCCGAGCGATCGAAAGCGAAGTGGACCATGTTGTTGTCGACGATGAGCATGGCCCATCCTCGCCATAGGCGAAGGAGCTGTCAAGTTCGGCGCGGCCATCCCGATTTCTCCGATTCGATATTTTCCATGCAATAAAACAGTTTCTCATGCGTCATACTAGATAGCGATGAATGCACAAGGGGCCAGGGCCGATATTCGGGACAGGGTGGAGGCCGCCTACCATGAACGGAAGGGAAGCCTGCTCACGGCCGCCCGGCGGATGACCCGGAATGCCCAGGATGCTGAAGATGTCCTGCAGGATGTATTCGCGGGAGCCCTGACCAATCTCGATGCGTTGTCGGCGGTGGAAAACATCCCGGGCTGGCTTTTCGCCACGCTCAGGAATCGCCTTACCGACCTTTGGCGCCGGACCACGGCGCGCAGGCGGGCAGGGGAAATCGCCGTCTCAGGCGACACACTTTCCGAAATCGCGGTCGCCGTGGGGCTTTCACCCGAGGACCATGTAGTGATGATGGAACTTTCGGACGCGCTGGCCGATGCCATAGGAGCCCTGCCTTCCGAACAGCGGGAAGTCATCGAGGCGCAGGCGCTCGAAGGAATCGGCTTCAGGGAACTTTCCGAGCGAAGCGGAGTGTCCATCAATACGCTGACGGCGCGCAAGAAATACGCGATCGAGAAGCTGGCCCGCGTCCTGAAGGACTGGGCCGAATCGGATTGATGGTCAGTAGACCGGTGCCGCAGGGTGCCGCGGATTCAAAGGGAGGAACAGATGTCGGATATGGAATACCATCATGGAAAGCGTTGGAAAGAATGGAGTTTGCAGAAGAAAGCTCTCGCGATCTGCGGCGGCATACTCGCCGCCGCGGGCCTCATCATTCTCTGCGGATTCGTCTTCATGTGGCTGTGGAATGGCCTCATGCCGCGGATCTTCAAGCTGCCCGAGATAACGTACTGGGAAGGCTGGGGTCTCGTTCTCCTGTCTTCGATTCTCTTCAAGGGAACCCACGGAGGCGGCAACGTACATGAACGCAAGCGAAAACACATGATTCGCGAGCGGATGCGCGAACAGGAAGCCGAGGAAAAGACAGAGTAAACGGGGCCGGGGAAGACGGACGCCCGCGCCCTTAAGACATGGTCCCGAATCGCGGACGTCCCTGTTTTTTGACTTTATATTCAACATTTATGATATTCATTCTATTGCTTCTAAGGAGGATATCATGAAGACCGCTTCTTTCTTCGTGACTCTCGCTCTACTCGTCGCGCTTCCCTTGGCGGCGTTCGCCGAACCCTATAACAAGGATGTCGTGGTCACGGCCATGCGCGCCAATCAGGCGCGGATTGGCGGCATCAAGACTGCCGTCGCCAACAAGGATTTCTTCGCTGCGGGTCAGGCCTTTTTCGACTATGCCAAAGAAGCCTCCGACATGCTCAAGATGGACCCGCCCAAGGGCTCGAAGGACGACTGGGCCAGGGTCTGGAGCAGCTTCCAGGACAAGGCTTTCCTCGGAATAGGAGCCTGCGGGGAGCGGGATGCAGCCAAGGTTCTGAAGGCCCTCGACGACCTGGTGGCCGTCAATAAAATCGGTCATCCTGAGTTCAGGTTCTGAAAGTTTGTCAGCGCTGAATGAAGAAGGCCCGCGCCCCGAGACGCTGTCTCGAAGCGCGGGCCTTCTTCGTGGAAAGATGCCATTCCCGAAGGACTATTTCATCTCGGCGAGGAGCCGTATGGCATTCTTATTGCCCATTGCGGCCGCTTTCTGAAGATCGATCTTGGCATCGGCAGCTCTTCCCGTGTCCTTGTAGAGCTGGCCGCGGTAGTACCAGACGCTGGAGCCGACGTCGGGCCTCGATCCTTCGAGGGCGATGTACTCGTTGAGGAGGATTTCGGCCTTCTTTCTGTCCTGGCCGGCGATTCCCGGCAGTACCTGCCAGAATCGGCCCAGACCGAGAATCGGCCCGCCGCCGTCGTAGGTCTTGTCGAATTTATAGGAATTCTCGAAGCCCTTCTGCGTCTTGCCCTTGAGGCCTTCGGCCAGGGCCGTGATGATGCTGACGCAGTCGGAATACGTGCCGACGGAACAAGCGTACCAGTACCAGCCTTCGACGCCGTTGGCGTTGAGCTTGAAGGCGATCTCCGCGTACTTCATCCCTTCCTTGGCCAGAGGACGGGCGGCGTCCTTCCAGCGCGGACTTTCCTCGGTGACGAGGAAGTCGCCGTATCGCCGGGCAGCCTCGGCCGCTTTCCAGTTGAGCTCATAGTCCTGGGGCGCGGCTATGGCGAGCTTGACGGCCGCGTCGTACTTGGCCTTGAGTCCGGCAGCGTCTTCCGCGAGCGCCGGAACGAGGGCTGCGAGAATGAGAACGATGACCAAAGGCAGTAGTCGCTTCATGCGGGCTCCTCCATTTCGCTAGATTTCCTAGCTCAACCCTACACGGGCGGACATGCGCGGTCAAGAGCGCCATGATCCCAGAACAGCCATCCTGTTGGGTCGGATTAATGCTTGTGCAATTTGCTCTTGGAACCAGTTTGAGGGCACTTCCCGTTTCATGGTTAGCAGGGGATCGATAAACACTTGAACTGTTGACAACAAAGGAGCTTCTCCGTATTGTCTCTATGACTCAATAGTCTATTTTAGTCAAAGAGGTTATATGCCGCGAGCTTTCACTGAGGCAGAACGCGCGAGGATCCGCGAGCGACTCATAGCCGCGGGCAAGGTAGCGATCAATCGCTCGGGGTTGCGGTTCCTCGTCGTGGACGATGTATCGCGGGAGGCAGGCATATCCAAGGGCAGTTTCTATTCCTTTTTCCCTTCGCGCGAAGACTTCATCCTCTCGGTCTTCGAAGCTTGGGAACTGGAGTACCGTGGTGCCTTGCTGAAAGAGATAACGGAGGGGACTGGGTCGCCTCAAGAGAAGCTTGAGCGCTTTTTCCTCGAAGCCTTCGGAATGCTCAACCGCGAGCCTGGCCTTGCCAGGATATCCCCTCGGGAGATCGAGCGTCTCATCGAGGGTCTCCCTCCTGAACGGATCGCCGCCCATCAATCCAACGACCTTGAAGTCCTCAGCCGGGCATTTGCCGACTGGGCCGAGGGCAACATGATCGATCGACAGGATCTTGAAGCCCTGCCGGGGGTCGTCAGCGCCTTGTTTTCAATTGCCCTGCATAAGGACGATTTCCGCCAGGGCAGCTATGAGGCAGCGGTCCGGCTGATTTTGGAATCTCTCGCGATGCGGCTCGCTGCTGGGCCGAAAGGCAGGGCATCATGAACAGCGCCATCAGCGCCTGCGGTCTCACGAAAAGTTTTGGCAGCGTCCACGCGGTGCAAAAGGTGAACCTTGAAGTCCGTCGCGGCGAGATCTATGGTTTCCTGGGCTGCAATGGAGCGGGGAAGACCACGACGATCCGGATGCTGCTTGGCCTCATTCGCCCGAGCAGCGGCGAGATAGCGATCTTCGGTGAATCCCTGCGCACGCGTCGCTGCGCGGCATTGAGCAAAATCGGCTTCCTCGTCGAGTCGGCCAAAGCCTACCCCAACCTGACCGTACGCGAGAACCTGGAAGTACAGAGGCGCCTGACTGAGGCGTCCAAGGGTGCTGTCGAGAAAAGTATCGAACTCCTCAACCTAAAGGAATATGCGGACAGGAAAAGCGACCATCTTTCCCTGGGGAATCTGCAGCGCCTCGCCCTTGCCCGCGCGTTGGTCCATTCGCCCGAAATCCTCATCCTCGACGAACCGGCAAACGGCCTCGACCCCGCAGGGATCATCGAGATACGTCGCTTGCTCAGGAACCTCGCGGACGCGGGGACGACGATTTTCATGTCCAGCCACATCCTGTCGGAGGTTGACCAGCTCGTCGACAGGATTGGCATCATCCACCGGGGTTGTCTGGTCGAAGAACTCAACCACGACGAACTCGGCAAGCGGAAACGCCTGTATATCGACCTCAGCGTCGACCAGCCCGAGCGAGCCGAAGCCATTCTGAGGGAAAAACTTAGGCTGAACGCGATCACCAGGCCGGGCGAGCGGAGTCTGCGGATTGCCGATGCAGGGGCAAAGAGCAGCGAAATCGCCAGTGTACTCGTGAAGGCCGGCATCGGCTTGGACCGGCTTCTCCCCGTGGATGAGGACCTGGAGGCACATTTCATGCGAATAACAGGAGAGGAAGCATGACCTTTACGAGAGTGTTCAGTACGGAGCTTCTCAAGCTCAAGCGCTCCAAGATGACCTGGCTGTCCTTCCTATTCTATATCTTCTTCGGACTCATGGCCTGGTTCGTCTTCTGGATGCTCAGGAACCCCGAAGCGGCGAGGAATATGGGATTGATCGGCCAGAAGGCGAGTTTCGCCATGAACGGACTCTCCGCCGACTGGCAGGGATTCTTCTCCCTTTTCGCGGAGCTGGGTGTCGCCGGCGGCATGATCATACTCTCGATCATCGTGATCTACCTCTTTGGACGCGAATACACCGAAGGGACAGCCAAAAACATACTGGCTCTTCCTGTGCCCCGTTCTTATTTCGTCGCCGCAAAACTCTGCGTGGCGGCGATATGGTTCTCCCTCCTTACGGCGTTTCTCATCGTGGAGTGTCTGCTGATCGGAAAGCTGCTGGGTCTTGGAATTCCTCCTGCAGGACTCATCGCGACAGAGACTGGGAACATCGTCATAGCCGCTCTCTCCGTCCTCGCTCTCCAACCACTGGTAGCCTGGGTGACCGTGGCAAGCGCGGGCTACCTGGTGCCCTTCGGCTATACGATCGCGACCTTGCTCGTAGGGAATCTCATGATACGGACGGAATGGGCGCGTTGGTTTCCCTGGTCGATCGTGGCCCTCCTGAGCGGAATGGCAGGGCCGCGACAGGAAGGAGTCGTTCTAGGAAGCACCCTGGTGCTCATGATGACGTTCGTGATCGGAGTCGCGGGTACGATTGCGCAGCAGGTCCTAGCCGACAATTGCCAGTAGATGGACAGCCATATTCCCTCATTCCCCCGCTACAGCTTGAAGGCCACGTCTATGTCCGCGATGTCCTGATCCCCGATGTGGACGATGGGGCCGAGGCCTACGGATTCGATGATGGACCGCGCCGAGAATTCGGCCACCTCGAGCCTGTCGAAGGCGTTGAGGAGGCTCTTCCCCGTCACGATGACGCAGTCGTTCTCGCAGATCAGGGCGGGCGTGCGAGCCGAGAGGCTCCGCGCCGTGCCCTCGATGTCCAGGAAAGCCATGCCGAAGGGTAGCTTCTTGGTGTCCCTGAGGAGGATGTAGCTCTCCGGAATGGTGCGGGGGTCGAAGACTGCGTCGGTGACCGCGAAGGACATCAGGTTGGGCGGCTGGGCTATAAGGATTGAAGCGATCTCCGGATGCTGCCTATAGATTTCCTCGTGGAGGCGTGGAGTCGCGCCGAATAGGTGCCCTGAGTGCTCGTGAACAGACTCTGCTGGTAGGAGCGGTGGATGAAGGTGGCAAGGTCGCGCCGCGCGGCTTTCTCCTCGCTCGAATGCTCGAAAGCCTCGGCCGCGGGGTAGTCCGGCGCCTTCGTTCCGGCCTCGTGCATGGCCTGGTCGATCGTCAGCTGCCTGGGCGTTCCCAGCCTGCGGGCGTTGATCTGGAGCCGCGCCGCAGTCTCGAGGGTCTCGAAGATCATGAATGCCTGGAAAATATCGGCCGCGCCGATCACCACGCCGTGGTTTTCGAGTATGACGACGGAGTAGCCCTTGCCGAACTCGTCGGCGATTTTCCGGCCGAGGAGGGCGCTGCCCGGCAGTGCGTAGGGCGCCATGGCTATCTCGCCGCAGACCTGGAAGATGTCGGGCGTCAGGAGCACTTCGGGAAGGCAGCGCACGATCGAGCAGGCGACGAGTCCGGGCGAGTGAGCGTGGAGGACGGCGCCGAAATCGGGCCGCTCCTTGAAGACCGAGAGGTGGAAAGGATATTCCGACGAGGGCTTGTGCCTGCCCTCGAAGCTGCCGTCGGGCCGCACGCGCATGATGTCGTCCCGCCCCAGGTTGCCCTTGTCGACGCCGCTCGGCGTTATCCACATGCTTCCGTCCGCGTCCTTGATCGAGAGATTGCCCCCTGAGGTCGTGGTCATGCCCCGGTAGTAGATCCTGTTCATCATCATGATCAACTGGTCGGCCGGGTGGAGAAGGTCGAAACGCATAGGCTGCTCCTTGGTTTTATTATGGACCAAAAATACAGCGAGACAAGGCTGAACGCCGCTTCCGAATCCAATTGACGGTTCGAATTCAACGAACCTATACTAGGTGCGTAAAGAACGGGCACGGCCGCGGCGAGGAAAGCTCTTTTCGGCGGTGCCTTCCCAAATCCTTCAGGAGGTTTTTATGAAAGTCGTCTCCAAGATCACGGTAGCGGCCTTGATACTGCTGATGATGGCCCCCCTGGCCTTCGCGGCGGGCAACCTGGTCGTCTATTCCCCGAACTCGGACGGGGAGATTCAGGGCATTCTCTATCCATTCGGCGAGAAGTACAACATCAAGATCAGCCTTCAGTCCATGGGCACCGGCGAGTGCGTGTCCAAGATCACGGCCGAGAAGGCCAATCCCCAGGCCGACGTCATGTTCGGCGGCGTCAACATGGGCGTCTACCTGGGCGGCAAGGACCTGTTCCAACAGTACGTGGCCAAGGGCAACGACACCTTGCCCGCCGGCTACCGCAACACGACCGGCTTTTTCACGAACTACCTGCTCTCCGGCTCGAACCTCCTTGTAAACACCGACCTGGAGAAGAAGCTCGGCATCACCATCTCAGGCTATGCCGACCTCCTGAACCCGGCCCTCAAGGGCAAGATCGCCTCGGCCGACCCCGTCGCCTCCTCGAGCGCATGGGCCCAGCTCTGCAACATCCTCCTCGTCATGGGCGGCTACGACGATCCCAAGGCCTGGACCTATGTCGAATCGCTGATCAAGCAGCTCTCGGGCAAGCTCACCTCGGGCTCCTCGGCCGTCTACAAGGGCGTCTACCAGGGCGAGTACGTCGTCGGCCTCACCTATGAGGACCCCTCCGTCGCCCTCCTGGCCGATGGCGCCACGAACGTCAGGGTCGTGTATCCCAAGGAAGGGGCCGTGTGGCTTCCCGCCGCCTCGGCCGTCGTCGCCGGCTGCAAGAACGTCGACAACGCCAAGCTCTTCATGGACTACATCATCTCCGACGACTGCCAGAAGGTCATAGCCGGCCTCACCAACAGGCCGGTCAATCCCAAGTTCCCGAACACCAACAAGTACCTCCAGGCCTTCTCGTCCATCAAGGTCGCCTACGAAGACATCCTCTACACGGCCACGAACAAAAAAGCCATCCAGAAGAAGTGGTCCGACCTCTGGGCCAAGAGCAACTGATACAGCTCATCGCGCACGAAGCCGGCCCCGTGGAAGCATCTCTTCCGCGGGGCCGGCGCAATTCCTGATCGATCACGACAGCGGGGGAAGACCGTCATGAGCGTAAACATAAAAATCAAGAACGCGGTGAAGCGCTACGGCAAGACCACGATAATCTCCAACCTCTCCCTGGAGATCAAGGAAGGCGAGTTCTTCACCCTCCTCGGCCCCTCGGGCTGCGGCAAGACCACCTTGCTGCGGATGATAGCTGGCTTTAACTCGATTGAGGGCGGCGACTTCTATTTCAACGACAAGCGCATCAACCTGATCGATCCCGCCAAGCGCAACATCGGCATGGTCTTCCAGAACTACGCGATCTTCCCTCATCTCACCGTCAAGAACAACGTCGCCTTCGGCCTCCGAAACAGGAAGTTCCCCAAGGACAGGATCGAGTCCGAAACGCAGAAGTTCCTCGAACTGATGAAGATCGATCAGTTCAAGGACAGGATGCCCTCGAGGCTTTCGGGCGGCCAGCAGCAGCGGGTCGCCCTGGCCCGCGCCCTGGTCATCCAGCCCGACGTCCTCCTCATGGACGAACCCCTCTCCAATCTCGACGCCAAGCTCCGCGTCGAAATGCGGCTGACCATCAAGGAAATCCAGAACCGGGTGGGCATCACCACGGTCTACGTCACCCACGACCAGGAGGAGGCGATGGCGATCTCCGACCGCGTCGCCGTCATGAAGGACGGGGTGATCCAGCACATCGGCGCCCCCAAGGACATCTACCAGCGTCCCGCCAACCTCTTCGTGTCGAGCTTCATCGGCCGGACGAACCTCCTCGAAGCCACGGCGAAGGTCAAGGGCAAGGCGCTGTCCCTCGAATTCAAGGACGGCTTCCAGGTTGACTTGCCCAATATTAAGCCGCAATTCCTCAAGGATCAGAACGTCGTCGTCTCCATCCGGCCCGAGGAGTTCATAATCTCCGACAACAAAGGCGACGGAGTCATGGGCGTCGTCGATTCGAGCATCTTCCTCGGACTCAACACCCACTACTACGTCCACCTCGATTCAGGCCAGCAGGTCGAGATCGTGCAGGAATCCAAGATCGACGAGATCCTTCCCGTGAAGAGCAGGGTCTACCTCAAGCTGAAGGCGGAAAAGATAAACGTCTTCACCGAGGACGGCAGCAGGAACATCCTGGAGGGCGTCCGCAACGACGCCGAACTCGGCGCAGGGGCCTGATATGGCGCGCAAGAAGCTCTTCGACGGCTGGACGGTCGTGTACCTCGCCATCTTCGCCGCCTACGCCCTCTTCCTCATCTATCCGATGTTCACGATCCTCCAGAACTCCGTGGTCGGCGAGAACGGCGGCTTCAGCCTGGAGTGGTTCGCCAAGTTCTTCAGCACCAAGTACTACTCCGAGACCCTCCTCCACAGCTTCAACGTGACCATCTGCACGACAGTCCTGTCGCTGATAATCGGTGTTCCCCTCGCATACTTCTACAACCTGTACGAGATCAAGGGGAAATCTGTCATCCAGGTGCTGATCATCCTCTGCTCCATGTCGGCGCCCTTCATCGGCGCCTACGCCTGGATCCAGCTTTTAGGCAGGTCAGGCATCGTCACCAGATTCATCCAGGACCTCACCGGCATCACGATGCCCAACATCTACGGCTTCAACGGCATCCTCCTCGTGCTGACCCTCCAGCTCTATCCCCTGGTCTTCCTTTACGTGTCGGGGGCCCTCAAGAACATCGACCATTCCCTTCTCGAGGCTTCGGAAAACCTCGGCTGCACGGGCATCCGGCGTTTCTTCAAGGTGATCATCCCCCTGTGCATGCCCACCATCCTCGCCGCCGCCCTCCTCGTCTTCATGCGCGCCTTCGCGGACTTCGGCACCCCCCTGCTCATCGGCGAGGGCTACCGCGTCTTCCCGGTCGAGATCTACACGCAGTTCCTGGGCGAGACGGGCACGAACTACAACTTCGCGGCCGCCATCAGCGTGATAGCGATCATCATCACGGCCTTCATCTTCCTGATCCAGAAGCTGCTGTCGAGCCGCTTCGCCTTCACGATGAACGCCCTCCATCCGATCGAACGCAAGAAACCCAAGGGCCTGTCGGGCTTCTTCATGCACTTCTACACCTACGTCGTCGTAGGCCTTGCCTTCCTGCCCCAGATCTACATCGTGTACCAGTCCTTCCAGAACACCTCGGGTAAACTCTTCAAGCCGGGATACTCCCTGAGCAGCTACAAGACCGCACTCCAGCGGATGGGCGACGCCATCCCCAACACCTTCATCATCGGCGGCCTCGCCCTCGTCGCCGTCGTCTTCATTGCCATCCTCATCTCCTACTTCGTCGTCCGGCGAAGCAACGTGATCACCCAGGCCATCGACACCATATCGATGCTGCCCTACATCATCCCCGGCTCGGTCGTGGGCATAGCCCTCGTCATGGCCTTCAACAAGAAGCCCGTCATACTGACCGGGACGGTGGGCATCATGGTCATCGCCCTCTGCATACGCCGTCTGCCCTACACCATCCGTTCCTCGGTGGCCACCCTCCAACAGATCCCGCTCACGACCGAAGAGGCGGCGATCAGCCTGGGCGCCTCCAAGATGAAGACCTTCTTCCAGATCACCGTGCCGATGATGTCCAACGGCATTATCTCGGGCGCCATCCTGAGCTGGGTAACCATCATCACCGAACTCTCGACTGCCATCATACTGTACAACTCGAAGACGATAACCCTGACCCTGGCGGTGTATACCTTCGTCACCCGGGGGAATTACGGCTACGCGGCGGCTCTGGCCACTGTCCTGACCGCCTTCACGATGATATCCTTGCTGATCTTCATGAAATTCTCGAAATCCAAGGAAATCACGTTCTGAAGGAAAGGCCCTAATGGACCATAGCACCGCGCAATATGTAAAGATGACCGAGACGCCGGTCAGCGGACTGGTCATCTCGCTGGCCGTACCGACGATCATCAGCATGCTGGTCTCCTCCATATACAACATGGCGGACACCTACTTCGTCTCGAAGATCAGCACGAGCGCGTCGGGCGCGGTCGGCATCGTGTTTTCCCTCATGGCTATAATCCAGGCTGTCGGATTCACGATCGGCATGGGCTCGGGCTCCTGGATCTCGCGTCTTTTAGGGGCACACAGGAACGACGAGGCGAGCGGGGTGGCAGCCTCGGGCTTCTATTCCTCGATCGTGTTCGGCCTCGCGTTGACGGTCGCCGGACTGGCCATCATCGATCCCCTCATGCACATCCTCGGCGCTACGGACACGATCCTGCCCTACGCGCGGGACTACGCGCGCTACATCCTCTACGCCGCCCCCGTCATGGCCGCTTCCTTCGTGCTGAACAACGTACTCCGGGCCGAGGGCAAGGCCAGCTTCTCCATGATAGGCATCACCGTTGGCGGCCTCCTCAACTGCGGCCTCGATCCCCTCTTCATCTTCACGTTCAAGATGGGCATAGGCGGCGCGGCCATAGCCACCGCCCTGAGCCAGCTCGTTTCCTTCTTCATCCTCCTCGCGCCCTTCCTGAACGGCAGGACGATCGTCAAGCTGGGCATCCGCAGGTCGGCCAGGCGCCCCGACGTCTATCTGCAGATATTCAAGCTCGGGCTCCCCTCCTTTCTCAGGCAGGGTCTCGCGAGCGTCTCGACCGTGGCCCTCAATCTCAACGCTGCCGTCTACGGCGACGCGGCCGTGGCCGCGATGTCGATCGTCGGGAAGATCGTCCTCTTCATCTTCTCGATCATCATCGGCATAGGCCAGGGCTATCAGCCCGTCCTGGGCTACAACTACGGGGCGAGGAAATTCAAGCGTGTCAAAGAAGCCTTCTTCTTCACCTTCAAGATCTGCCTCGCGATGATGGGGCTCTGCGGAGTCATCGGTTTCCTGACCGCCTCATGGCTCATGAAACTTTTCATCGCGCGGGATCCAGAGGTTATCCGGATCGGCGCCGCGGCCTTGCGCTTCCAGTGCCTGGCCATGCCCCTCGTGCCGTTCGGCGTGATGTGCAACATGACCTACCAGGCCGTCGGCAAGTCATGGACCGCCACCATAACCTCGGCCGCCCGGCAGGGAATTTTCTTCCTGCCCCTGATCATGCTGCTGCCTCCCTTCTTCGGCCTGCTCGGCGTCCAGCTGACTCAGCCCCTGGCTGACCTCTGCACCTTCATCTTCCTTCTGCCCTTCGTGCTGCACTTTTTCAAGGGTATCAAGACCGAGGCGCCGGCGCATGAGTTCCACCCCGATGACCTGCAGTTCGGTGGCGATTGATGCGTCTCCTTCTCCGCCCTACCTGAACGTCTTTGCCTCCCGGCTGTCTATAGCGCCGTGGTTTCCCCTCAAACTTGCATTGGCGAAAACAAAGCGGTAGATTCGTCAGAACTCGATTCCAGGGAGGATAGATTATGGGCAAAAAATCCGCGGCTATGCCCGGAACTGGCCGTTCCGCAGCCAGCGAGGCCAAGACCCTCGTCGTCTATTATTCGCGTACATCGACGACGCAGCGCGTAGCCAAGGACCTGGCCAAGCGCCTAGGCGCCGACATCGAGGCTATCGCCGACAAGAAGCCCCGTTCCAAGGGCTTTTTCGGCTACATGAACTGCGGTCGCCAGGCCACCTTCAGGATCGCGGGCGCCATCAAGGCTCCGTCCCGGGACCCTGCCGCCTACGAAAAGGTCGTCGTGCTCACGCCTGTCTGGTCCTGGAAGATGACGCCGCCCGTGAGGGGCTGGCTCCGCCTCATGAAAGGCAAACTCAATGCCACGGCCTTCGTTGCCGTCTCGGGCAACACCGAACCCGAAAAGATCGCCGCCGACATGGCCAAGGAATCTGGCGCGCAACCGCTGGCAGTCGCGGGCTTCTTCCAAGCCGATTTCGCGTCCGAACACAAAGCCGAATACGAGGCCAAAGTCGCGAAGATCGTCGATGCTATGAAATAGGCTTGAGCCGATTCTCGTGTACGCTTGAGCGCAGCTCCCCGTCTTCCGAGACGAAACATCTCCGGTTGACTTTTCATGAGCTGCCGCCGAAAGGGAGAGCCGGATGAAGGGAAAGAACATACTCGTGCTGGGCGGAACCAGGGGCTTCGGCTATGAACTGGCCAAGGAATTCGCCAGGCTAGGGGCCCGAGTCGCGATAAGCGGCCGCAGGCTGGCCGACGCTGAGAACGCCGCGCGCAGGGCGCTGCAGGAGCGGCCGATCTCCGGCAGCGCCAGGGTCGAAGACTCGGCCGAAGCGGCCACCGTCGTCCTGATCCCCCTCGAGGCTGACATCCAATCCTTCGAGTCGCTGGCTGCCCTGCGCTTCGCCGCCGAGGCGGCCTTGGGCTCCATCGACACACTGGTCGTCAACGCGGGCGTCAGCCAGATACCCGCCAAGGCCTGGAACGCTGAACCTTCGGATGTGGACCGTGTCCTCGCCACCGACCTGCGCGGGCCGATGTTCGCTGTGCGCGCCTTCATGCCCGCGATGCTGGATCGCGGCTCAGGATCGATCTGGTTCGTCGAGGGCCTCGGCTCCAACGGCATGATGGTAGACCGCTACGCCCTCTACGGTTCCTCCAAACGGGGACTTGCCTATTATTGGCGCGCCCTGGCCAGGGAAGCCGCGGGTACCGGCGTAACGATCCACGCCCTCAGCCCGGGCATGATGCTGACGGACTTCCTCATGGATAACCTGAATCGGGAAAGCCCCGAGCGGCGGGCGAAGACGGTCAAGCTGTACAATATACTCGCCGACCGCCCCGAAACCGTCGCCCGTTTCGCCGCTCCCCGCATGCTCGCCGAAGGCGGCAACGGCCGTCTCCTGTCGTGGCTCACCGGACCCAAGTCCGCGCTGCGTTTCATGGCGGCGCCTTTCCGCAGGCGGCGGCTCCTGGAAGCCTAGGTCCTACAGCAGCGGTATCCCTGCGGCCTTGCATTCCTTCCGCATCTCCTCGGGCCAGAGCCCCACCTGTATCTCGCCGATGTGGGCCTTCCTCAGGAAGTACATGCAGAGCCTGGACTGGCCGATGCCTCCGCCGATGGACAGGGGCAGCTTCCCTTCGAGGAGCTGCCTGTGGAAATAGAGACTCTTCCGCGCTTCCTTGCCCGCCAGGGCGAGCTGGCGCTCGAGGGCGGCGGGATCGACGCGGACGCCCATGGAGGAGATTTCGAAGGAGCGTCCGGTGACCGCATTCCAGATGATGATGTCGCCGTTGATCCCCTTGTGCCCCTCGGTTGTGGGGCTGCTCCAGTCGTCGTAGTCGGGGGCGCGGCCGTCGTGCGCTTTACCATCCGCGAGGGTTCCGCCGATGCCGATGAGGAAGATGGCGCCGTATTTCCTGGCGAGGGCATCCTCGCGCTCGCGCGGGCTTAATAAAGCAGGGTAGGCCGCCAGGGCGTCCTCGGCGTGGACGAAGGTGATCTCCTCGGGCAGTTCGATCGGAAGGGCCGGGTAGAGGTCGTGCATCCGGAACTCGAGGCGCTTGATCGATGCATAGATCCTGCGCACGATGGTCTTGAGGAAGGTCAGGTTCCGCTCGGACTCGTCTATCACCCGCTCCCAGTCCCACTGGTCGACGTAGAGCGAGTGGATCGCGTCCAGGTCCTCGTCCGCGCGGATGGCGTTCATGTCGGTGTAGAGGCCGAAGCCTTTCTTGAAGCCGTACTCGGCCAGGGCGAGGCGCTTCCACTTGGCGAGGGAGTGGACGATCTCGGCCCGCTGATCTCCCAGCGCCTTGACCGGGAAGGCCACGGCCCTCTCGACCCCGTTCAGGTCGTCGTTTATCCCCGTGCCCGAGAGCACGAAGAGAGGAGCCGTCACCCTTGTCAGATTGAGCTCGGTCGCCAGGCTTAGCTGGAAAAAGTCCTTGATCTCCTTGATCGCCCGTTCCGTTTCCTTGACGCCGAGCAGGGGCTTGTACCCCGCCGGATAGCTGCTGCCCATGGCTCCTCCTGAGGGCTCATGATCATCGGAAAAGCCCCTCGAGTCAATGCGGCCGCGGTGGGTTGAATCATAGTGATAAAGCAGCGATGCGGACAGAAATAACTCTACTCACTCTGTATCCCTATGTATTGAATAACATATACGCCGATCCAGTCGCAGAGCCCAGGCTACTGCTTAGCTCCGACGGCCACCTATGAATCTACCGCCGGCCCGACACTCGGTATAGAATAGTGAGCAGTCAAGGAGACCCTATGCTCATGAAACGCGTCAAGAAACTCTACGCCATCGATCCCCGATCCTGGGAACACCCGGCCGACAAGGCCGCCCTGAGCGCCGTGAAGCAATTGAAGGGTATCGACGAGATCGTGAAGATGCTGGTTTCAGCCACGACGGACCGCTCCCTCAGGCTTGAGGTTCTGGCATCGAACGTCAAGGTGACTGCCAACCAGTACTCGAAAATCTACACGATAATGAACAATATCGTGGACACCTTCGACTGGGAGTACCGGCCCAACGTCTTCATCTGCCAGAATCCCGTGTTCAACGCGGGCGCCCTCGGCGTGGAGGAGCCCTTCATCACGATCAACAGCTCGCTGGTCAAGAGCCTCGACGAACAGGAGATGACGGCTGTCCTGGCGCACGAGATGGGCCACATCATGAGCGGCCACTCGCTCTACAAGACCCTCATCTGGCTCCTGTCGAACATTTCCTTGAGCTTCATCCCGATGGGCGAGCTGGTGAAGAGCGCCATCTGGGCCACCCTGATGGAATGGAACCGCAAGAGCGAACTGACCTCGGACCGGGCCGAACTCCTCGCCGTCCAGGACGAGACGCCTTCCTACAATCTCCTCATGAAGATGGCGGGAGCCGAGGACTTAAGCCAGGTCAACCTGAACGAGTTCTTCGCCCAGGCCATGGAGTACGACGCCCAGAAGACCGTCCTCGACTCGGTCCAGAAGATCTTCAGCCAGCTCAAGCTTTCGCACCCCTACCCCGTCATCAGGTTGAAGGAGCTCAAAACCTGGGCGAGCTCGGGGGTCTACCAGGCCATTCTGGACGGCAACTACCTGAAGCGTGGTTACGGCAAGCCCGACGCCGGCGAAGACCTGAAGCAGGGCTATGATTTTTACCGGGAGACGATCCGCAAGAGCGACGACCCGATGATCAAGACAATCAACAATATAGGCGAGGGCATCGAAAAAGCCGCAGGGAACCTGGAGGAAAAAATCAAGGAAATATTCAAGACCTGAGCGCCTCAAAGGAGGACCAGCATGGTTGAAGATCAGCGAATCGCCGCCCTCATCGATGAACTCCAGGCTTGGCCCGGCCCCTCCATAGCCAGCCACCGGAGCGCCGCCCAGTTCTTCCACAAATTGGTCTTTATCGCCGATTCGGGAGTCCGACGCGATGACCCAGGCGTCGGGGCGATCGTGCGCAGGATTCTGTCCTCCATGGACGAGGATGGGGTGCCGAGCCTGCCCCTGGACATAGGCGCGGCCCATGGCGGGCCAATAGACGCCGCTTTTACGGGTGCCTGGGCCCTTTGCGACGCGCCGAATGTTCTGTACGCGCTGAAGAAGCTCGGCGTCGAGGATCCACGAATCGACAAGGCGGTAAAATTCCTCGCTCGGCTTCCTCATGCAGACGGCTACGGCTGCGCGGTTTCGAAAAGTCTGGGAGCCTGGAGAGGTCCGGGGAAGAAGTCCGATCCCTGCCCCTACGCGACCTTGATCATGCTCAGGCTTCTCCTTGCCTATGGTGATAAGTTCGCGGCAGAAATACGCGGCTGCGCCGAATGCCTTCTCGGCCTCTGGGAGCGCAGCCACGAGAAACATCCTTACATCTTCTACATGGGCACGGATTTCAGGAAGCTGAAGCTGCCCTTCATCTGGTACGACATCCTGCATGTGACCGACGTTTTAAGCCGGGTCGAAAGTATCCGCGGGGACAAGCGCCTCATTGAAATGTTCACCGTGATCGAAGGCAAGAGGACCGCGGCCGGCTTCATTCCTGAATCGGTCTATCAGGCCTGGAAGGACTGGGATTTCGGGCAGAAGAAAATTGTATCGCCGACGATGACGGATTTAGTGAATAGGATAGAGGAGCGGTTCAAGCGCCCATGAACTGAGTCCCGTCAGCCGAAAAGCTCCCGCTCCAGGTCTTCATCCCCGCGCCCGAGCAGAAGCTTGGCCAAACCCAGATATTCGGCCGTGAAGGGGTGGCGGAAGTAGGCGGAGTCGGATCGGGGCGCGCGTGGGCTTCGACCGCCGCCGCGATCCGCTTCCAGTCATCCTCGGCAAGCCGCTGTCCCAGGAACTTGTCCTCGGCGATGCCGCGCTTGCTCTCGCTAGCCCAGCGGCCATGCTCGAGGCAGACGCCGTCGTGTCTTCGGCCCAGGTCGTGGATGAGGGCGGACGTCATCAGGTCGCGGTAGAGGGTGGGCATAACAGCCACGCCAGTCTGGAGAAGCCGCGCGTGGAGACTCCCCGCCAGGATCATCACCCTGAGGGTGTGTCCCTTGCCATGTATCCGGCTGGGGTGATCGAACCATTCGGGGTCGATGCCAAAGCCGCGGGGAAGGGTCCAAAAACCCGTGGAATCGTCCATGGGATGATGATACCATGAAAACAAGGACCATGGATGCGCATGATCGACTACTGGGACAATCTCTTCAGGAACCGCAGGACCGACCCGTCCCATGAAGCCTGCCTCGACGAGGACCTGCCGCTCCTGAAACCCGGTAGGCTCCTTGATTTGGGTGCGGGGGACGGACGCAACGCCTTCTTTTTCCTTGAGAAGGGCTTCGAGGTCACGTGCCTGGACTATTCGGCTGAAGGGCTCGCCTCGATAGAACGAAAAGCAGCAGACTGCGGCATGCCGGTTCGGACCATCCGCGCCGATGCCCGGGGTGATTTCGCGGCTCTGAAGGATGAACGCTTCGACACCATCGCCATGATCCATTTCTTCCCCGGTCGCGATGCCTTGAACAGATTGACGCGGCTCCTCGTCGAAGGCGGGACCCTCTATTGCGTCACCTTCGTCAAGGACGAGCAGGACCCTGGGAGTTCGAAATACTCGATAGGGGTTTCCAGGCGGGAAATCGCGGAGCTGAAACTGAATCCTGGAATCGTCGCAGACCACATGAGGACGGACGAGCGGGGAGTGCTGTATAGTTTCCTGCTGAGGTCCGACAGGCCTTCGGAAGGATGGATATGCAGCTGACATTCCTGGGTACGGGTTCGGCCTTCAATCCCGAAATGGGCAATACAGCCGCTTATTTCGTCTCGGGGGAACGCCTCTTTCTCCTCGACTGCGGCGAGACCGTGTTTTCAATGATCAGGGACCTGCCTACCTATCGCGCCTGCGACGAAGTTTTTGTCCTCCTCACCCACCTCCACGCCGATCACGTCGGAAGCCTCGGTTCCCTCATCACCTACAGCTACTACGTGACGGGGAAGAAAGTCGCGGTGTTGCATCCTGTCGATTCGATCCTGCGCCTCCTCGACCTCCTCGGGATCGAGCGAAGCTGGTACGGTTTTGAAAACCTTCGCGCCGGAACGGAGACGGACCTTGGAGGAGGCCTCGCCGCCACGCCCATCGAGGTCGACCACGTTCCGGCGATGCCCTGCTTTGGCTATCTGATTTCGGATGGTTCCAGCAGGATCTGGTACTCGGGCGACGCAAAGAAGATTCCCGCTCGGATCCTCGAAGGATTGGCCGACGGATCCATCGACCGGATCTATCAGGACACAGGCGGCGGGGACCGCGAAGATCCCGCCCACGCGGGACTCGCCTACCTCGAAGCCGCCATCCCCCCCTCTTTGCGGAGCCGCGTGATCTGCATGCACCTGGACAGCGATTACGCGGAACTCCTGGTTTCGAAGGGGTTCAGGGTCGCGGACGCGCGGTAGCCTTCGCTTCCCTCGATCGGCTTCCCCGCCAGAATCTCCTGGTAATCGGCATAGTTCTTCGCTATAAGCGCCGGAGCGTCGAGGCCGTAGGGGCAGGCAGTCCTGCATTGGCCGCAGCGCAGGCAGCCGGGCACTTTCGCCATCATGGCCCGCGATTCCTGCGTCAGGAAGCGCTGAGGAGGCAGACGGCGGATCATTCGCGACATGCGGGCGCAGGTATTGATTTCGATGCCGGCGGGACAGGGCATGCAGTAGCCGCAGCCTCGGCAGAATTCGCCCTGCAGTTCGGCCCTGTCCTTTTCGATGACAGCCTTGATTTCGTCGGCGAGGGCGGGAGGATTTTCGATGTAGGAAAGGAATTCGTCCAATTCTGTTTCGCTCTGGATTCCCCAGATCGGGAGAACGCCGTCGAACTGGGCGATCCAGGCATAGGCCGCGGCGGAATTCGTAATAAGGCCGCCCGAGAGCGCCTTCATGGCGATGAATCCCATGCCGGCGGCCGCGCATTTGGCGAGGAGCTCCAGATCCTTTTCCGCCGCGAGGTAGGACAGGGGAAACTGCAGGGTTTCGTAGAGTCCCGAATCGACGCTTTCATGCGCCACGCGGAGCCGGTGGTTGGAAATGCCGATGTGCCTGATCTTCCCCGCTTCCTTCGCCTCGAGCATGGCTTCGTAAAGGCCCGAGCTGTCGCCCGGCTTGGGGCAGAAGGGGGGATTGTGGAACTGGTAAATGTCGAGATATCCGGTCCGTAGCGCGGCAAGGGTTTTCTCGAGATCTGTCCGCAGGTCGTCGCCGGTTTTAGCCTGTGTCTTGGACGCGATGAACACGTTCTTGCGCAGGCCTTCTAGGGCCTCCCCCAGCTTTGCCTCGCTGTCGGAATAGCCGCGCCCCGTGTCGAAGAACCTGATGCCGCCCCGAAAGGCCTTCCGAATGAGGGCCACCGCGGTTTCACGCGGGATCCGTTGGATGGGGAGGGCCCCGAAGCCGTTCCTGTTCACCGTGATGCCGGTCTTTCCCAATGTTGTCGTAGACATGTCGCCTCGCTTTTTCGTTTTGCATCAATTGGCCGCGTTGCTTAAGGGCTCATCCCCGGATTTACGCCAGGACGGGGCCGGGGACCTCGACAGATCGGCCTTCTGCGAATAAAGTTAGCTAATACTATAGCACGAGGTCGGTATGACAAAATGTGGTAAATCATGCATTGCGTTGCTGGCTGTTCTGGTCATCGGGCTGGCTTCCTGCTCGACGCCCCCGACGACGACCACCACGGCGCAACCTGACGTCCCGACCTCGGCTCCGGTCAGCGCGAGCGTCGCGCCGGATTTGGTTTCCGCGGCTCCGGACGCGGCCGCAGAGCCCCAGCCCACCCACTCGGAAACCGCAATGAACGATCTCCTCGGCAGGGCCGAGGGGTTAAAAACCGACGCCAATAAATTCGGACTCGACATTTTCCTCCCCGAAGAATACATGGCGACAGATTCATCCTTTGCCGCGCTCAAGGAAGAGTACAAGGCAGCGACGGCAGAAGGCTTTGACGGCATCAAGGCTTCCTCTGTGAAGGCGAAGCTCGAGACCATGGTCGCGGACTGGGAATCCTTCATCGCGAGGGGCATGCCCCTCGCCGCGGCTGCCGCAAAGGAAAAGACGGCAGATGCGCGTTCCAAGGCTCTGGACATTGGAGCTTCCCTTCTCGAGTCTGACAGGTTCGCGAAGGCCGAGGAGCTCCGTGTCCAAGCCGACGCCCTCCTCGAAAAGGGTGATTCCGTCGCCTCCATCCCAGCCTACAGGTACAGCGCCTCCGCCTACGACGATACCCGCGAAAAAGCCATGGCCGATAAATCCCGCGACAAGATCCGGGCCAGCGGCTACGCGAAATACTCCGACAGCTATTTCAAGATGGCCGAGAACAAGTACGCCGAGGAAGAGGCGTTCTGGAAATCGGGAAATCCCGATGATCTGGCGGCGGGAGCGGCAGTCCTCGGGGAAGCCAACTCCTTCTACGATTTCGTGGTGTCCAAGGGAGCCGAGTATCTATCTTTCGAAGGCAAAGACAAAGCCATCGCGGCGCAGAACGCCGCCCTTGCGGCAAAGGCCGACGCCAATGTCCCCGACGACTACTCCTCGGCCTCCGACATCATGGCCGAAGCCTTGTCTAGCCAGGGGAAGGGTCTCTATGAAAGCGCTTTCCCCTGGTTCGGAGACGCCGCCGCGGCATTCGGGGCAGCCTGCGACGCGACGATGATCCTGAAGAGCGCCGATGAGGAAGCGATCGCCGCGGCCCAGGAAGCGATTCAAGCGAGCGGGACCAAGGCGTCCCTGGCCGGATTCGAAGACAACGTCTATATCGTAGAAGCCCGGCGTTTTATGGATCTGGCTCGGACGCAGCATAATGACCTGCTCTACTCCGATTCGAGGGTGAACGCCAGCGAAGTCCTCAACTACTCGACGCTCTCGGACAACTTTATCGTTGCCGAGCAAGCCCGCATCGATACGGAAACAGCGGAAAGGATCGCAGCGGAAAAGGCTCTGGCTGATCCGGTGATGGCGGGTGCCCGCGTGCGGATGGCCTGGGCCGACAACATCGATCTCAAGGCCGACTACCCCTCCCCCTATAAGCGGGCTTCGACCTCGATGGCCGCGGCCGAGTTCGCCTACCAGAATAAAAGGTATCTGCCTTCCAAGATCTTGGCCGAGGATGTTTCATCCATTCTTTCCGACGACTTTCAGTCCCAGGCTCAGAGCGACAGGAAGGCTGCCGAGGCCGCAAAGGCCAGGTTTTCCGAACTCGCCGCTGCCAGACCCTCGGCCCGCTCCAAGGCCGCCGCCGAGGCTGCTATGGCCGCTATTACCGAGGCTCGGTCCAGGATGGCCTGGGCGGACGAGAACAAGATCGCCGCGGACTATCCCGGGGAGTACAAGAAAGCTACGACGGCCATGGGAGATTCCTTCTTTGCGTATGGCGGGGGAACATACCCGGCGGCGATCGACCAGGCCAAACTCGTCTCCTCGACGCTTTCCGATGACTTCCAGGCTAAGGTTTTAGCCGACCGGAAGGCTGCCCAGGAAGCCTCGGCCAAGGCCTCGGCCAAGGACGCGGCAGCGGCAGCAGCCAGGCTCGCGGCCGACAAGGCTGCCCAAGAATCCGCGGCTGCAGCCGCGGCAGCAGCCAGGCTCGCGGCCGACAAGGCTGCGGCTCTCCTGGCTGCCAATCCTCCTTCCGTGAATATCATGGTGGGGCCCGAGCGCTTCAGCCCTGACGGAGATGGGGAGAACGATGTCTTGACCTTTAAGATAGGCACGGATCAGGCCGCCAACATCACCGACTGGAAGCTGGAAGTCTTTGAAATGGCCGTCTCCGAATCTTCCCAACCCAAGCCTACGGGTCAGGGGCAGCTCTTCATGGGGTGGGACGGCAAGGGTAAACCGCCTGCCACGATAAGCTGGAATGGCCTGTCCCCGCGCAACGAGCTCGTGGAATCGGCTACCGATTATCCCTTCAGATTTGTAGCGACGAATGCGCTCGGTAAATTCACGACCGTGACGGGAATCGTAGTCGTGGATGTCCTCGTGATAAAGGACGGCAACAACCTCAAGCTCAAGGTTCCATCGATCGTGTTCAGGGCCGATTATGCCGATTTCGTCGGCCTTGCGCCCGATACCGTGGTCAACAATGAAAAGGTCGTGGCCAGGATAGCCCAGATTCTCAACAGATACCCGAACTACAAGATTAAAATCCAGGGCCACGCTAACAGCATTGCCAAGATTTCGGGTCTCTCCCAGGACAAGGTACAAGCCGAGGAAGTGAATGAACTTATCCCCCTGTCCACCGGCCGCGCGAATCTGGTGATGGCGATGCTCATCAAGAACGACGTGGATGCCAAGCGGCTGAGCGTGGAGGGACTGGGCTCGAGCAAACCGGTAGTGAGCTTCAGCGACGCGGACAATCGCTGGAAGAACCGGCGCGTGGAGTTCGTGCTGGAGAAGAGCAAGTAAGGATCGAGGCTCAACAGCCAATCATCGGGAACCAATGAGGCAAGGAGCGCGGCGCGACTTAAACCGCCGCCCGCTGGTAGAGATATTTCTGGAAACCTGAGAATACGGTGGCTATCTGGTCGGGCTCGCCCAGGTCGGCCACCGCGTCCTTGATCGAATCGTGGTACTTGAGGCGGAGGAGAGGCGTCAGCTTGTCCTGGTCGAGTTCGTCCACGCCGACCGAGACATAGTGCGAGAGGACGAAGTCGAGGAAGACGCGCTGCTTCGGATTAAAGCGTTCATCGATGACGAGCCTGGCGCCGGCGGCCCTCGTCGCGCGGCTCAGGGGTTCCTGCGCCCAGGCCACATAGGCCAGGACGTCGAAAATATCGCTCTTCTCGGCGTCGATGATTTTCTGCATCTCGGCCAATTGATCGCGGCAAAAACCCTTCTCCGCCAATCCCTGTAGAAGTTTCTTCCGCGTGTCGGGGGCGCTCCAGAGGGTTCTGAGCTCGGCTTCGTCCTTGAAAAACTCGGGCAGTTTGCCGAAAAGCTCTTCCATGAACTGCTGGGCCGACAGGGGTCTGCCGTCGGGGTGCCAGAAGCTCGTGCGGACCATGCGCTGGATGGTCCTGACCTTGCCGTCGGCCAGCGTTACTTTGGCGAGGCGCGGCCGGCCATAATCCGGCGATGAATCTATAATCTCGTCCATCTGGGGCATATTATTCGGTTTTTGCGGCTCCTCGGCCGGGGGTTCGGGCTCGAGAGGTTCGCCGTCCCATTCCGGATCGCTGAAATGGTGGTAAGCCTTCACGAAGTCGTAGATGGTGAAGTAGTCCTTGCCGTCGTAGAGCCGCGTGCCGCGGCCGATGATCTGCTTGAACTCGATGATGGAGTTGATGGGCCGCATCAGGACGATGTTGCGTACGTTGCGCGCGTCCACGCCCGTGGAGAGCTTCTGCGAGGTGGTCAGGACAGTCGGCACGGTTTTCTCGTTGTCCCGGAAATCGCGCAGGAACTGTTCGCCGAGGGCCCCGTCGTCGGCTGTGACGCGCTGGCAGTAGTTCGGCTCGGAGCTTGTCTTCATCTGGTTGACGAGGTCGCGGACCACCAGCGCGTGGGCCTGGGAGGCGCAGAACACGAGGGTCTTCTCGCCTTGGTCGATCATGTCCATAAAGAGTCGCACCCGGTAGTGCTCGCGCTCCTTGATCTCGATGATCCTGTTGAAGTCGGGCTCCGCGTAGACGCGGCCTTCCTCCAGTTCGCCCTCAACCAGCGTATCGTCGGAGGTGTAGATGTATTCGTCGAGGGTGGTGGAGATTTGCTTCACCTTGAAAGGCGTGAGGAAGCCGTCGTTGATGCCTTCCTTGAGGGAGTAGACGTATACGGGCTCGCCGAAGTAGCGGTAGGTGTCGATGTTGTCCTTGCGCTTGGGCGTGGCCGTGAGCCCGAGCTGGACGGCGGGGGAGAAGTATTCCATGATGCCGCGCCAGGTGCTCTCGTCGTTGGCTCCGCCGCGATGGCACTCGTCGATGACGATGAAGTCGAAGAAGTCGCGGGGATAGTCGCCAAAATAAGGCGAGGATACGCCTGGTGCGGGTTTCCCATCCACGAGAGGCCCGCACATGAAGGTCTGGAATATCGTGAAGAAGACGCTGCCGTTCGTGGGTACCCGGCCGCGCTGGCGCACTGACGCAGGGTCGATCCGCACCATCGCGTCCTCGGGGAAGGCCGAAAAGGCGTTGTACGCCTGATCCGCGAGGATGTTGCGGTCGGCCAGGAAGAGGATGCGCGGCCTGTGGCTGGGTTTGCCGCTTGAATTCCAGCGCGCATGGAAGAGCTTCCAGGCTATTTGGAAGGCGATGAAGGTCTTGCCCGTGCCCGTGGCCAGCGTAAGAAGGATGCGCTTCTTCCCCGCGGCAATGGCTTCCATCGAGCGAGCGATGGCGATGTCCTGGTAATAGCGGCCCTTGTGGGAGCCGCCCTTGTCTTCGAAGGGGATGGCCGAAAAGCGGTCGCGCCAGGCGTCGGCCGCGGTCGCTGTTCCTGCGGCGGCGAGGCACAGCTTCCAGAGTTCCTCCGGCGAAGGGTAGGCGGCGACCGCGTACTCGGCGCCCGTCCGCATGTCGATTGAGTAGACGCCGCGGCCGTTGGTCGCGTAGGCAACTCGCAGGGCCAGTTTACCCGCGTAGTTCTTGGCCTGGGCGACACCCTCGGTCAGTTCCTGATCCCAGGCTTTAGCCTCGATCACAGCCAGTTTCGTGTTGTGGTATTCGAGAATGTAGTCGGCTGTGAGCGATTTTCCGTGGCGTCCGAAGCGTTCGATGCGGCCCGGCGTGATGGGATACTCTCGTCGGACGCGGCTTCCCTCAACCACGCCCCAGCCCGAGGCCTTAAGCTGAGGATCGATGTGCTCGGCTCTGGTCTCGGCTTCGTTCATCGTATATTGGTCTTCCTGTTTACCTCATTTTGTCATGACGCCATAAGTCAAGCACCGCCCTGATGGCGAGTCAAGCTACTATTGAGAACTTGCGGGCGCCAAGGTTCTGGTTTATCCTCGGCCTACTATGAGTAGAAAAACCCCCGACCGAATGGCGTTCGTTGTGCTGGCGGCCTTGTTCATCGTCGGCTCCCTGCCGGCGCAGACGGTTCTTGCCGAGTCGCAGGCATACAGAAAAGCCGATGAATACGCGATTACCCATTTCCAGAACGTAATCATGAAGGACGAGGAATTTCTCGGCATGTTCGGGGATATTGCCTGGGATGATATCGCTCAGGAAGTCAAGGATTCCGTGGATATCGTGCGATACAGAAAAGAGGAAAGCGCGTCGTACGGCGACAAATCCTATGTCTTCATCGGGATGATATACGATATATCGATCGAGCTGGTGATCGACAAGGTCACGGGCGAGCTCCAGAAAATCGAGTATGTGATCTGACTGGCTTGAGTATTGTCGGCGAGGGAGTTGGAGGTATACATGGAAAAGCCCGTCTCGGCGGAATCAGCCTCGGCATCGATTGACGAAAAGATCAGGGAACTGGGGGACTGGCGCGGAAAGACGCTCGCGAAAGTGCGGGACATCATCCGCGAAGCCGACCCCGAAATCGTCGAAGAGTGGAAGTGGATGGGGACGCCCGTCTGGTCCCGCGGCGGCATCATCTGCACGGGAGAGACCTACAAGAACGTCGTCAAGATGACCTTCGCCAAGGGAGCCGCGCTTGAAGACCCTTCGGGTCTCTTCAACTCCAGCCTCGAAGGGAATACCCGGCGCGCCATCGACGTCCACGAGGGCGACGCGATCGACGAGGCGGCCTTGAAGGACCTCATCCGCGCCGCGGTAGCGCTCAATCTCATGGGCAAGAGCAAGCCGAAGCCCCGCTAAGCGGACGGCGAGCGGGAAGCATCCGTTATTGATCTAGGAAATCGACGATCCGTAATCAACTCAGAATGTCAGGGCTGTTCACCGTAGTTCTGCAGTATTTCCTTGACGTAGCGGTCGAAATCCGACTCAAAAAGGCCGTCCTGGACGATGCGGTACTTTTCGAATTCGGTTTCGGCGAAGGCTTTGGCCATTTCCTGGCCCACCTTGCCGGGGTTGTCCAGGATCTCGCGCTCGTTGAACTGAAGGAAGGCATTCAGCTTTTTCGCCCAATCTTCCATCGTCATGGGAATATTGCGCTTGGCCTGGTCCTCTGCGTAGTCCAGATACATGGTGACGATGCGGTTGAGGGAATCCAGCTCATCCTTCTTCAGGTAGTTTTTCGCGACGACGACATCAGGCTTGAGTATTTTGCCTTTGGGGGCGTTCTTCCAGCTGGTCAAGCCCATGTGGTCCTTGGAACTATCCGCGCGGTCCGCGATGAGTTCGGCGGCTGTCTGCCCATGGCTGGCGAAATGCAACTTGTTCTGGATCGTGGCGAAGAAAGTTTTCGTGGCTTCGGCATCGCTGCAGTAATCCATGGCTGTAGCGTAGATGTCGGTGATCTTCTGGTAGAACAGGCGCTCGCTGGCCCTGATCTCGCGGACCTCGGCCAGCAGGTCGTCGAAGTATTCCTTGCTCAAGGAGGCGCCGTTCTTGAGCCGCTCCTTGTCCAGCACATAGCCTCGGAGGGAAAAGTCCCGGAGTACACCGGTCGCCCACTGCCTGAACTGGATGGCTCGGGCGGAGTTGACGCGGAAGCCTACGGCGATGATGGCATCGAGGTTGTAATGATCAACTTCTCGGGATACTTCGCGAGTACCTTCAGTCTGAACTATCCGGAATTTCCGGATAGTTGCATCGCGGAGCTGTTCTTTTGTTTCGTAAAGGTTAACCAGATGCTCATTTATTGTTCTGACATCTACGTTGAAGAGGGTCGCCATTATTTTCTGGGTCAGCCAGACAGTACCGTCTTCGACGCGGACTTCGATGCTATCCTCCCCGGCCTGCCGGGTGAAGATGAGAAACTCCGCTGTGCTGTTCCGAATCTGCAGGTTCTTCTCGCTCATGCCGACCTCCGGCAATTCGCCAGTTCAGGATCTTTCCAGTATTCGCGGGCGCGATCGAGCGATCGGGCAGGATCGCTCATATCCTGGATCCGCTCGTAGCCTACTTTGGCGAGCCATTGCATGAAGGGCTCGGCCTTGGGGGACGGAATGGATTGGATAATACGAAGCAGACCTTGCACATCCGCCGCATCGGTCTGTCTCATCTTCCCGTCAGGCGCCTTCATTTTGAACTGTCGACAAATTGTCGACAGTTCAAATCCATCGTCGGACCTTATACGCAGCTTCATCTTAAACCAGTAATCTCGGGGATTGAGACTTTCGGACAGTACAGCGATCACATCTATCACCGAGAAGTACCAGGTATCGGTGGTCTCATCATACAAGCAGCGTATTGGCGAGTTCTCAAAGCTGATAAGCGATTGTTCCTCAGTCATATCCCGGCCTCCTAGAGTTCATCATTGAACGCCCGGTGCAGGAGCGACCGCTTCAGCTCGTCCAAGGCGGCGAGCTTTTTCTGGTACAGGGAGACGAGGCGCTGGGTTTCTGCATAAATATCATCTATATTAGCAATTAGGTAGGGTACTTCTGATAATGGAGGTAAAGGGAGTTTAAATCGACCCAATGCTTCTCCAGTAAAATGTAGAATTCCTGTTCCAGTAAAATATTGCTTAAGCTCCCCACTTTTCTCCTGTGAATAGAGATAGTAAACAAACCATTTACTGTATTCCTGCTTATAAAAACGAACGCGATGTAAGGCTTTCTGAAAGTAAATTGGGTATTCTTCATTCCATATTGCAGCTCGGCCAGGATAGCCACCTTCACAGATAATGACATCTCCTTTCTTTATAGTGCATTTTGAGTATTCATCTTCAAGAAAGCGCATTTCTAAAAGGTTGGATAAATCGAATGCAAACCAACGGACATTGATGTTTCTTAAATAAAGCTGTAAGGTGCCCCTGTTTTTTGCCTTGTCTAGCATTTTGCCCAGTAAGTGGTCCGCAATATCATCAACCGCTTTTTCCACCCACCCCTTGCCTCTTTGATTAAAAACCGATTGCAGATAGCTTTCAAATAGAGCCTTGGCGTTATTTAGGTTCTTTTCCGTGCTGGCTTTGGCGACGGCGATCTCCGCGAAGGCTTCGTCGAGAATGGCGACGATACGGCGCTGTTCGGGGAGCTGTGGCATCGGTATTTCTATGCGTTTATATGCATTTACATCAAGATTTCGTATACCGGTCGAGTGACTTTGTATCTTTTCGGTTATGCCGGATAAATGTATCCAATATAGAAATTTATGAAGGTACCTATAATCAACCGACTGAGGGTTTTTTACGCGCAAGGCGGCAGTAAAATTGCTGCAAGAATACTCTCCATTGCTTTTATTATAGAGAGCTACGCGACCAACGGGCTGTTTAGGACCACCGCCAGATTTTTCTAGAATCAAATCGCCGAGAAGTAATCGGCGTTTTTGATACTTTCTTATTTCGACATCGAGATATGCAATATTGGAGTCATCGAGCAATCCATCTTTTCTAAAATTGATATTCCTAAAGACTCCAACCTTTATAAAAGGAGGTTTTTCGCCTATCCACAGTCCATTGATAAGCTCGCATATGTCGTCAAGTCTTTTAAATTCCCATAATTTATTCATTTTACTTGCTGGCATATATACAGCCCACTTCCTTGGCCCACTCCGCCAGCTTGCTCTGTAGTTCTTCCTTGCTCGGAAGGTAGAGCTGGTATTCGCCCGCGTGGATGTTGGTCTCCTTGGGCAGAGTGATCTCCACGAGGGATTTGTTCTTCTGCCTGCAGAGGACGATGCCGATGGTCGGGTTTTCTTCCTCGGTTTTAACGAAACGGTCGAAATAGTTGACGTACATCTGCATTTGGCCGAGGTCCTGGTGGGCCAGCTTGCCGATCTTGAGGTCGATCAGAACGTAGCTCTGTAAAAGGCGGTTGTAGAAGACGATGTCGACGTAGAAATGCTCGGCGGGAGGAAGCGCTCGATCCGCTCGATGATGGCGCCTTCCAGGTCGGATTCCGAATACCTGGCTTTTTCTTCCAGGCCCAGGAATTCCAATACGAGGGGATCCTTCAGGACATCCTCAGGCTTCGCGACGACCTGCCCTTCCCTGGACAGCTTGCGGATCCCTTCCTTGTCGCGGCTCAGGGCGAGCCTTTCGTAGAGGCCGCTGTCGAACTGTCGCCGGAGGTCCCGAACTGTCCAGTTCTGTTCCGTCGCTTCGATCTCATAGAAGCTTCTCTCTTCAGGGTTCTTGATTTCCAAGAGGAAAACATAATGTGACCAACTCAGTGAAAAAAGCGATCTAGCATTCGAGGATTGTCCAGACAGCGTCTGGACAATCGCTGGCATGATGGCACCTTCTCCCTGTCTGTCTTGATACGCCAGATAGAACTTTCTCATGGATGAAATATTGCTGCGGGAGAATCCCGGTCCGAAATCCTTACTTAGTCGTTCAGAAAGGCTTTCCAGTACTTCGTCGCCGTATCCCGCTCGTGTTTCCCCACGCTGTTCGTATCCGACGATATGTCTGTCAATTTCATAATTGGTATATACTTGTAGTAAGTTGACGCCTCTGGCTGCGGACTTCCTGGCGAATAGGATCAAATCCCGAACTTGGGTA
>JAPLSO010000033.1:0-15761 GCA_026398595.1 Spirochaetota bacterium
ACTACGGGGTGCAGGTGGGGTATGCGGGGGGTGTGGTGAAGGTAACGGGGGGGTATGGGCTTTCGGGGGAAGTGGATCTGCGGGAGAAGGGGGTGGTGAAGGGGGACATAGGGTTTGAGGGATTGCCGTACGTGGTGGGGTTTGGGGGGGTGTATGGGGATATGGCAGGGGGATTTGAGTATCGTGGGGGGGAGTGGAAGGTTGAGGGGCGGAAGGCGAAGGTATGGTATGAGGGGGAGGGGAAGTATCCCGGGGTAGAAGTAGGGGCGTTCAGGGTAGGGGGAGGAGCGGTCGAGGCGGAAGTGGTGCAGGTACGGGGAGAAGGGTATGGGGTAGTGGGGAGGGTGAAGGGGTCCTACGAGGACTTGGCCTCGCATCCAGCTATAAAGATCGAAGCCGCGATGCATGGCATCGGAAGAGAACTTGAGACCTATACGATCGATGGTGAGTATCGTGACAAGAAGGTAAAGGCGACGATTGGGTTGTCGGAACTTCCCCTTGAAAAGTTGAACCTGAAGGGAGTCGGTGGAGGGTTGACAGGCAAGATCGAGGTCGATGGAGAGCTCGACGTGAGCCGCTGGGGTTCTTTCGACGAGATCTTGGCCAACTTCCCTTCCCTGCGCTACGAAGCCAGACTGGTCGGGGGTGAATACAATAATGTACCGATCAACATGGAGTTCTCTGGCAGCTTGGAAAAGGGCGTTTTAGACCTGTCGGCGCCCAAGATAGAGTATGCGCGGCAAGAACTCGAGATCCTTTATGCCAAGGTCCTTCCTTTGGAAAAGAAGGCTTCCTTCAGTTTCTTCTATAAGAATGTGTTAGGTGAGGACCGTCTTGAAGCATCGGCCACGCTGGACCTGGCTTACTCGGAGTCTAAGGGAAATGTCGATGGAAAAGCCCCGTCAAGAGAGCTCAGCTTCTCTGGAAAAGTACAAAATGCTAAATATCGTGAAACTTCGATAGAGGGCTGGGTGTTTTCAGGTACGTACGGTGATGCCGGAATGAACTTTGAGGGTGGAAAGGGCGACCTTTCCGCATCCCTGGATTCGAATGGCAAGTTCTCAGCCTGGCTGAGCAAGAAACTGCCGATAACCGGAACAATACAAGGATCCCTAGTGGATGGTGCGGTGACCGCGTCTATTGAAGACCTCGATGTCGACCTTAAGACTGTAGGAGTCTTCATTCCTTCCAAAGATTTCATGGTAACTTCTGGGAGAATGAAAGGTGATCTCACGATCAAGGGCCTGCTCTCTGATCCTGAATTCAGCGGAAGCCTGGATCTGAGCGGAGTCACCGTCAACTCCAAGGAACTGATAATCGGCAACATTGGACCCTTCTCCACCCGCCTCGTTTTCGCTGGCAAGAATTTCGAGGCACTCCCGACCGAGATCTCCCTCGAAAGCGGTCGCCTCGACGTTTCGGCGTCGGGCCTTCTCGACAGCTGGACACTTTCCGACCTCAAGGTCAACATAGTTTCGAGCGCCGACTCCGTCGTATCGGTATCAACCAGGATCGCCGGAATAACCGCTATCAGCGCCAAGGCCAAAGTTGACATGGTCCTGTCGCTCGAGAACGACACGGTCGTCGCCGAGGGCTCGGTTTTCCTGGAGAGCGGGCAGGTCCTCATCAGCCCGGCGGGCTTTCTACCAGAGAACCTTCCCGCCGACTCGGGGAGCATGGGGTATAGAATCCTGACGACGATCAGCTTTGGGAAACAGCTCGAGGTCTACCTCCCCGACAACAAACTCCCCCTCGTCAAGGGTTTTACTTCGCCCACGAGCCACCTTACGCTGAAGTTCGACTCGGCCTCGCAGAATTTCTCCCTCGATGGGCAGATCGATCTCCGTTCGGGCTATGTCCTCTATTACCTGCGGAGCTTCTTCCTGAAGGATGGAAAGATCGATTTTGCCGAAAATAACACCAAGTTCAATCCCCTCGTCACGGCTACGGCCGAACTGCGCGAATCGGCAAGCAACGGTCCGGTGAAGATAACGCTGAGCGCCGAACGCTCACCCCTGGAAAACCTCAACCCCACCCTGAGCTCAGTGCCCTACTACCCAGAAACTCAGCTGATAGCTCTTATGTCGGGCGGTGTCCTCGCGGCTGACACGAAACAGACGCTCGACGTCCGCGAAGCGGCTATCGCCTCCTCCGAATTCATCCCCCAGCTCAACATTTTTAAAACCTTCGAACAGAACGTTCAAAAAGCCCTGGGCATCGACATCGTATACATACGCTCGACCTTCATGCAGCGCTGGCTCCTCGACCTCACCAAGCCGGTGACCGAGGCTAACGCCGAGGATCCACTGGCCCGCTACCTTGATCAGAGCGAGCTCTATCTGGGGAAGTACCTGACGGATTCGGTCTTCCTCCATGCCGGTCTCAAGTTCAGGGAAGACCCCCTTGTGAGTTCGTCGCGTTTGCGTCTAGACTCCGAATTCGGCATCGAGCTTGAGGCGCCTTTCGGACTTATCAACTGGAGCATCACGCCTTCAACCGAAGAAGGCTCCCTCGTCACCGGGCAAAGGCTGAGCCTGAGCTGGCGATATATGTTCTGACATGTTTTGGGGTGTACCATGAGAAAATTTTTACTTGCTTTCGCCTTTATCTCAGCGCTCGCCGCGGTCGGCGCCCAGGCCTCGAACGAGGAATGGTTCTGGAATAAACCGATCAGCGCCGTCGAATGGAACGGGATCCACAAAACGAACAGGAACGAGCTCGACGCCTTGGTCCGTTCCTATGTGGGCAAGCCATTTACCCAGGATCTCTGGCTCGAGATTCAGGCAAAGCTTTATGAACTCGACTGGTTCGAGTCTATAGAACCCCAGGCCGTGCCCGCCACAGAAGCTCGCGAAAAGCTCATCCTCCGCTTTCTTGTCAAGGAGTTACCCTCAGTTCTCTCCGTGCGGGTGGCTGGGAATTCGGGACTCCGCAGCTCCGAGGTTCTCGGGGTCATCGGGATCAAGTCAGGTGACATCTACAGCATGTCCAAGGCCAGCCTGGACGACGTGGCCATCAAAAAGCTCTATAACGAGAAGGGTTACCCTGACATAGAGGTGACTCACGAAGTCCTGCCCTCGGACGATCCCTCCCTCCTCGTTCTCACCTTCCATGTCATCGAAGGCAGCCAGGTCGCGCTCAAGACGATCAAGTTCACAGGGAACTCATCCGTCTCCGAGAAGACCCTGAAAGGACAAGTGACTCTCAAGGAAGCTGCCCTCTTCCAGAGCGGAGCCTACCAGGAGTCGAAGCTCGAGGAAAGTAAAATGGCCATCGTCGATTACTATCAGTCGAAGGGCTTCGTCGATGCCAATATCATCGATAATTTCAAGGAATACTCGAAGGACGCTTCTTCTGGCAAGAATTGGCTCATCCTCACAATCTCCATATCCGAGGGCAAGCAGTGGAAATATGGCGGCATGAGTTTCGAAGGCATTCATGTTTTCGACGAGGCTAAGCTAAAATCCCTCCTCACCCTCAAGCCAGGGACTCCGCTGAACTATAAAAAGCTCCAGCAGGAAAAACAGAAGATAGACGACCTCTACTATGAGTCCGGCTATATTTACAATCAGATAAGCCTCAAGGAAACGCGAGACGAGGTTGCCGGCACGATAGCCTTCAGCATAGGCGTCATAGAACGCGACCGGGCCCATATCGAGAGTCTCAGCTTCAAGGGGAACGACAAGACCAAGGACTTTGTCCTGGCGCGGGAAATCCCTCTCGAAACCGGCGACATCTTTTCTAAAACCAAGATCATCGAGGGCCTCAGAAACCTCTACAACCTCCAGTTCTTCTCCTCGGTGGAACCCGAGATCCACCCGGGTAGCGCTGACAATCTCATGGATCTCGTCGTCAACGTCGAGGAGATGAGTACGGCCGAGCTTCAGTTCGGCCTCACCTTGAGCGGACTTGGCGAGACGGGGAGCTTCCCCCTCTCGGGCTACGTCAAGTGGAACGACAAGAACCTCGGGGGCAACGGCCAGGATCTCGAGTCCGGCCTGACCCTCTCGCCCACCGAGCAGTCCGTCTCCACCTCTTTCGGACAATCCTGGCTCCTGGGGAAGCGGATATCGCGAAGCTTCTCCTTGAGCTTCAAGCACAGCACCGAGACTACAGGGCAGGATATCCTCGCGCCGATATTCACCGACGAGGACATTCCCGACCCTTATATAGCTCTGGGATCGGATACGAACGAGTGGTCAGGATCACTCTCCTCCATACCTGATGCCTATCTCATGCCCTATGAAAACTGGGATTTCTCGCTCGGCTTCAACCTCGGTTACACGCTCAAGACTCAGGCCGGCGACCTCGGCGCGGCCGGTGGCGTCTCGGCCGGACTGGGTATGCTCAACTTTAACGCCGACAAATACCGGCCATATGAGCTCGAGTTCCGCGAAACGAACAAGCAATGGCTCCTGACCAACAAGATCTACGCCCGCGGTTACCTCAACAACCTGGATTACTGGTACAACCCAGCCCAAGGCTACTATCTCGGTCAGCGGTTCACCCTAACCGGACTCCTTGACCTCGAACGCCAGCACTACATCAAGTCCGAGACGAAGCTGGAGGCCTACGCTACCCTCTTCACCATCCCCTTGAGCGATACATGGAACTTTAAATGGGTTCTCATGGCCCACTCGAGTTTCCAAGCCCTCCTCGCCGAACCCTGGACCGAAAGAAAAGTGACGAAGGACTGGGTCAGTCTGGACGGGACCTTCAACGTCCGTGGCTGGAAGGATCTCTATGGTTCGAAGGGCACGAATGTCTGGGAAAACTCCGTCGAACTCAGGATGCCGATCGTCGACCAGATGCTCTGGATGGACCTCTTCGTCGACGCAGGGGCGATGACCACTAAGTCGGGCCTCATTGACATGACCACGGACAACTTATCGGCCAACACGGCCCAGCCCAGCTTTGCCGACCTCACCTGGAAGAATATGGCATTTTCCACGGGACTCGGCTTCCGTTTCATCGTGCCCCAGTTCCCCTTCCGTTTCTATTTTGCCAAGCGCTTCACCTTCGACGGTACGAACTTCGTGTCGAAGACGACGGGCTGGAACTTTGATTTCGTACTCAGCATAACCCAACCCCTGTACTAGGCGGGCGGAGGAGGGAGACGGTATGGAAAGATCGATGGCTTCGGGAAGATCAGGGATTGCGGCGCGCGTCCTCGCCCTCGCGGCGGCTCTGGCCTTCTGCACCGTTTTCCCGGCGAGCGCCCAGCAGATAACGCGAGTTGCCGTCATCGACCTTACGCGGGTGCTGGCAGCTTTTCCCCAGGACGTGGCCGCGATAAAGAACTTCGAAACTCGCAAAGCCGATGTACAGGCCGCTGTCGACGCAAGGACGGCCGAGATCAAGCGGCTCCAGTCCAAAAAGGCCGTTGCGGAGAGCTCGGACGACGCGGAGACGGCAAAAAACCTCGACCAGGAAATAGCGATAAAAACGGCTGATCTCAAGGAATACGCCTCTGCCCGGCAGAACGAACTCGATCTCCTGGTCAGGGCCCTGAGTTCGAGCGCCTCCTTCCTGAAAAAGCTCAACGCCAAGATGGCCCAGGTGGCTGAGGCTGAGGGCTACACCCTCGTCCTTAACTCCAAGCCCCAGGACCAGGGTTCGAGTATTGTCCTCTGGAACAGTTCGGCCGTGGATATCACCGATAAAGTGATCCAAAGCCTCAACGCCGACCGCTAAACCAAAGGCTGAGCCAGATACTCAATCTCAGGCTCAGCCTTAAGCTACTCCTCGGCCTTGCCGCTTTCTTTCCGCCCACCTATAATGCAGAAACCATGGCCGAGCGCTCAGGAATGCTGGATCAATACAGAAGAATCAAGGCCCAATACAAGGGGACGATCCTTTTTTTCAGGCTCGGCGACTTCTACGAGATGTTCCTTGACGACGCGATCGAGGCGAGCTNCTTGACCTGACCCTCACTAAGCGCCAAGGCCAACCCATGTGCGGCATTCCTTACCATGCGGCCAAGCCCTACATAGCCAGACTTCTCAAGGCGGGGAAGAAGGTGGCGATCTGCGAGCAGCTTTCGGTTCCGGGGGGCAAGGGCCTGGTCGATCGGGACGTCATCGAGGTAGTGACGCCGGGAACGACCATCGATGAAGACTTTCTCTCCCACAATGCCAACAATTACCTCGTCTGCGCCTGTGCCCTTCAGGAGAGAGCCTGTATAGCCTGCCTCGATGTGTCGACCGGTGAGTTCAGAGCCTATTCCAGCCCGGACCGCGGCGAAGAGGCGATCGAGTTTTTCCGCTCAGAATTATCGCGGCTCTCGCCGCGCGAGCTGATCGTCCAGCAATCCCTCAACGACAGGCCCAAGGTCGCCTCAATCGTCCGAGAACTCGATGGAGCCTTGGTGGAAAAAAGACCGGACTGGAGCTTCGACCCCCGGCGTTCCGCGCAGAACCTGGCCGAGCGTTTCGGCCTCGCATCCCTCAAGGGCTTCGGCTTTTTCGGCGAGGAGCCCGAACTTGCGGCAGCGGGCATCCTTCTCGAATACCTGGACGAGAACGTCAAGACCTTGAGTCCGCATATAACCGCCCTTCTGCCCTACGATAGGGAAGACTTCGTCTCGCTGGACGATGCGACGCGGAAGAACCTGGAGCTCGTACGAAACCTCTCGGACTCGAGTCCACGCGACAGTCTCCTAGCCGTCCTCGACCGCACCAAGACGGCCGGCGGCTATCGGACCTTGAGGCGCTGGATACTCCAACCCCTCAGGAGGAAGGCTGATATAGAAGCGAGGCTCACGGCCGTCGAGTTCCTCTACAGGGACCAGCTGGCACTGAACGAGTTGAGGCGGAGCCTCTCAGGCGTCCTGGATACGGAGCGCCTCATCGCGAGGCTTGCGATGAACAAGGCTCACGCCAAGGACCTTCTCGCCCTGAAGGACTCGCTCAGCGCATCTCTCGCTGCCGCGTCGGACCTCGAAACCTATTCGGCCCCCGAACTTCTTTCGGGAAGGTTGAGCCAAACATCTCGAGGCGAATGCACCGAAGTTGTCGAAAAAATAAGCTCAGGGGTTAAAGAAGATCCTTCCATACTCCTCACGGAAGGCAACCTGATCCTCTCAGGCTATGATCCTGAACTGGACCGGCTCAGGTCGCTCAAGTCTGGATCGACCAAGGTCCTCGAGTCCTACCTCGAGGAGGAGAGGGTGAATTCAGGGATTCAGTCCCTGCGGATCAGGTATAATAAGATCATCGGCTACTACCTCGAAGTGACCAAAGGTAAGCTGGACGCCGTTCCCGCCCATTTCATTCGGCGTCAGTCCCTCGTGGGAGGGGAGAGGTACACGACCGACAGGCTGGCCGGCCTCGAGAGCGAGATAAATGGGGCTACCGAAACGATTGCCGAATTGGAGCGGAGGCTTTTCCTTGAACTCAGGGAGAGTCTCAAGCCTTATATAGCCTCGATGGAGGAGTTGGCACGGGCCATAGCTGAAGTGGACTGCCTCGCCTCTTTCGCCCAGGCGGCGACCGAAGGCGCCTACACGCGACCCCGACTTGTCGAAGGGGCGAGCCTTGTCATACGGCAGGGTAGGCATCCTGTCATCGAGACCTGCCTTCCCGCGGGGAGCTTCGTGCCCAACGACCTCACTCTGGGGGGCGGCAGGCCTAGTTTCGCCCTCGTCACGGGTCCCAACATGGCGGGAAAATCGACGGTCTTAAGGCAGACGGCTCTCATCTGCCTTCTCGCGCATATAGGTTCCTTCGTACCCGCCGAATCGGCCGAGATAGGGCTCGTCGACAAGATTTTCTGCAGGGTGGGGGCGCAGGACAACCTCGCGCGAGGCGAGTCCACCTTTCTCGTCGAAATGCACGAGACGGCCTATATTCTCAATACCGCGACACCCAAGAGTCTCGTCATCATGGATGAAGTGGGAAGGGGAACAGGGACGCTGGATGGACTTTCGATCGCCTGGGCGGTGAGCGAGCGGCTTCTCGACAAACTCGGCTGCAGGACGCTCTTCGCCACCCACTACCATGAACTCTGTTCCCTCGAGCACAAGGGCCTTATCAACCTAAGCATGGCCGTTCTCGAGAACGAGGGCGAAATCGTCTTTCTGAAACATCTCAAGGAGGGCCCCGCTGCCGGTTCCTACGGCCTCCATGTCGCCAAGCTGGCTGGAATTCCCGCGGAAGTCCTTGAACGTGCCAAGGAACTCCAGATGAAACTCGTCTCCTTCGAAAGGGACCTTTCAGAAGCCCAAGGAGGGAAGACCGTCAAGAATTCCCATGATACGACCGAAGCCCCTTCTCTGCCAAATGCGTCTCCGCCAGCACAGGCGGCGGCCGAGCTCTTCTCCCCCGAGGAGATGGCCGTCGAAAGGATACGGAACGCCGATCCCGACCGCATGACTCCCCTCGAAGCCCTGAAGCTCCTTTCCGAGCTGAGATCCAGCCTAGGCTGAACCGGAGCTGAAGCACTGACAGAGTCAGCGGGCGCTAGTCCTTTGATGAGCATTGTCTCAAGCTTTGGCTCCCGCGCAGCCTTCTGGGCGGCTCCCCGGTTCTGCCTCCTCTGCGGCTTACCCGTTGATCCGGGCGAGGTCCCCGATCTTCCCCTCTGTCCCGACTGCGCAGCCGGGCTTCGACCGATTGAAGGTCCCCGATGCTCGATCTGCGGCAAAGCATTGATATCGGAATTTGATACTTGCTTCGCCTGCAGGGCGGGAAAACGCGTCTGCACCCATATCTTTCCCATATTTGATTACAGGGGGGAGATAAGCGCCCTCATACGAGCGTACAAAGAAGGCCACCGTCCAAGCCTCGCGCCCTTCTGGGCGGGCTTGATGGAAAAGGAACTGCGCTCACGCTGGCCGGGCTGGGTCCTTGCGCCTGTACCTCCCAGACCCGAGAAGCTCGCCATGCATATCTGGGACCAGGTGGAAGCCATAGCGTCTTGTCTCGAAAGGCGGGGCATCGAGGTCATTCGGCCGCTTAAGAGGGCACCCTCTTCCCAGCAGAAGCTCCTTTCCAGGCAGGACAGATCGCTGAACGCGCTCAAGTCCTATTCCCTTTCGCCTCAAGCGCCTGAGCCCCTGCCCGACAGAATTGTCCTCATCGACGATGTATATACCACGGGAGCGACTATCGAAGCCTGCGCGAAGGCTCTCCTCGCGGGAGGAGTCACCCAGGTATCTGCCCTCGTTCTCGCCGCCGACTGAAGAAAGGCCGCGGTTCGGTGGAGCTATCCCCCCTGCTCCGGCCTTGGCCAGGATAGCGCAGCTATTGACTAATACATTATGGAATACTACTATACGGCTATGTAAAACAACCCAGATTCTTTTTAGCGATAAGGAGAGTCGTTCCACGACTCTTTTTTTTTGGCAGGTCGTCGTTCCACGAGAACGGCGGGAGGGCGGGAAGTATTTCCGGCCCGACATATTGACAAGGCGAGGCGCGGTGACGGAAGACAAGGATATTGGTCCTCAGGTAGAGGAACTGCTCAATAAGGCAGGCCTCTATCTTCTCGAGTTCTCCCTGTCCAGACGCGGGGGGGCCATGTCGGTTAAGGCAGTTGTCTATTCGCCCGCGGGTACGGGCACCGATGAATGCGTCAAGGCATCCCGGTTGATCTTGTCTCAGATCCAGGTATCCTGCGACATACAAACCCCCACCATCGAGGTTTCGAGCCCCGGTATCGACAGAATTCTACGCTCGGAAAAGGACTGGAAAGCCTTCGTAGGCAGGAATATCAAGCTTATTCTCAGGGATCATGAAGAGTGGATTTCAGGCAGACTGGTATCCCTGGGGGAGGAATCTTTTATCTTCGAGACCAAGGAAGGTCCAAGAACCATAGAACGATCGTCCATCGCCAAGGCGCGGTTGGATTCGACACATAAGGGAGAGCAAACCAATGGCATCTGACATGGCCGACGCCATTCGACAATTGATCAGCGAGAAGGGAATCTCGGAAGAACTCATCGTAAACACCCTCCAAGAAGCCCTCCTTGCCGCCTTTAAGAAAAAATATGGCACGAGCGACAACGCCGTCATCCGCTTCAGAGAGAACTACGAAGGCGTGGACATATATGCTAAAAAGACCATCGTCGAAGAGGACGATCTCGACGACGAAAACCTCCAGATACCCCTCGAGGAAGCCCGGCGTTACGCCGAGGACGCCGAGGTGGGAGACGTCCTGGAACTCCCCGTAGATCCCCAGGAATTCGACCTCCAGTCCGTCATGGTCGCCAAGCAGACGACGCGGCAGAATTTCAGGGATATCTCCCGTGACACCCTCTTCGCCGAGTACAAGTCCAAGCAGGGCGAACTCATCATCGGGTACTTCCAGCGTGAGAGGAACAATGTCATTTACGTGGACCTCGGTAAGGTCGAGGGCATTTTCCCCAAGAAGTACCAGTCGCCCCGCGAAGTCTACCATGTAGGCGACAGGATCAAGGCCCTCATCTACGAGGTGGACAAGGGCAAGAACGGCCTTCAGATCATCCTCTCGCGGAGCCACGCCGAGTTCGTGACGAAGCTTCTCGAGCTCGAGATACCCGAGATCTACGACAAGACGATCGAGATCTTCAAGATCGTCAGGGAGCCAGGCTACCGGACCAAGGTGGCCGTCTACTCCAAGCGCGACGACGTCGACCCCGTAGGCGCCTGCGTCGGCCCCAAGGGCATGCGAAGCCAGCTCATCAGCCAGGAACTCGAAGGCGAGAAGATAGATTTCATAAAATATGACATCGATCCTAAGCAGTTCATCAAGAACGCCCTCTCGCCGGCCGAAGTAAGGACAGTCCATATTCTCGAGGAATCCAAGCATACCGCCTTGGCTATAGTCTCCGAGAAGGAACTCTCGATAGCGATCGGCAAGATGGGCCAGAACGTCAAGCTGGCCAACAGACTCTGCGACTGGAATATCGACGTGAAGACCGAGGAGCAGTACCTCCAGGACTCCCACAACCTCGAACTCAAGCGCGCGGCTGACAGCCTTTTCGTCGAGCAGCCCGAGAAGACGGAGGAGGTCGGAGAATCTGTCCTGCTCGAGGATATTCCAGGGCTCAAGGCCGAACAGGTCGAGGTTCTCGCGGCAGCGGGTATCACTCTCGTCGAGGACTTCCTAGAAAAAGACAAGGCGGAACTCTCGAAGCTTACCGGCATCGATGCCGCTGAGCTTTCCGCGATCCGAGCGACTATCGAGGAGAACATCGAAATCGTTCAGGAAGAAGAGGAGCCGGCGGCTGAATCGGAAGTGTACACCTGTCCCGATTGCGGCACCGCAGTCACTCCCGATATGAAGAATTGCCCGTCGTGCGGAGTCGAATTGAGTTTCGAGTACGACGACCAGGAAGAGTAAAAGGTAGGATATGACGGATAACACCGACGGCTCGCAGAAGAAAGTTTATCTCATCAAGCAGCCCAAACCAGCACCGAGCGATGTACTAGCCGCTCCCGCAAGGACGGAGGATGAATCCCTCGCCGAAAAACGGAAGATCGTAGTGGTGAAGAAGAAGGTCGTGCTGAAGAAACCCCAGGCCAAGGTCGTCGCCCATCACGAGGCCGAGGAGGGCGGGCAGGAAGCCGGTCCAATTCCTCTTTCCCAGGCAACCACACCCTCGGCTGAAAAGCCGCAGGCCCAGGTTCAGGTCCCGATTGAGTCGCTGCAGGCTGAGCTCATCCAACCCGAAGTCAAGCCCAAGACTCAGGAAAAGCTCGAAGGGGCCACTGAGACGACGTCCCCAAAGCCGACGTCCGAGGACAAGGGTACTGAAAGTATTCCTGTCCAGAGAGAGCCTGGCCAACGGCCTGCCCAGCCCTGGAAGACATCTGGGGCAGGCGAACAGAGACCCGGGCAGGGAGCGCCTAGGGCGGGGGGATACCAGCCCAACGCGCCGCGCCCGTATGGGGCGGCTGGCACGGTCGGAGGTTATCCCACCAATCGCGGTGATCAGCCGCGCCCTCAGGGCTATCAGGGTTCGGGATATCAAGGCAGACAGGGCTACCAGGGCTCCGGAGGCTCTCAGGGCTCTGGCGGTTACCAAGGTTCCGGCGGCTACCAGGGGCAGCGGCCCTATCAGGGCTCCGGAGGATATCAGGGCTCTGGAGGATACCAGGGTCAGAGCGGCGGCTATCAGGGGGGCTATCGCGGCTCCCAGCCTTCCCAGCCCTATGATCCCAACAGGGCTCCCCGTCAACAGGGCTCTGGAGGATACCAAGGCTCTGGAGGATACCAGGGCTCTGGAGGATACCAGGGCTCTGGAGGATACCAGGGCAGGATACCAGGGTCAAGGCGGCGGCTATCAGGGCTCTGGAGGATACCGGGGTTCGAGGCCGTCCTACGGTCCGGGCGGTCCCGGAGCGTTTCCAAGAGGACCACGCCCGGGCGGTCCCGGAGGCCCAGGCAGTAGGCCTGGGTTCCCTGGAAGGCCGATGGGCAGGGCCGGCAACATGTCCGGTGGTCCAAGACCGGGCGGTTACGGACAACGCGGTCCTAACACAAGTCCCTCGCCCCTCGAATCGGGTCGTGGACCTCAGCGGAAGCCTACCCAGCGCAGGAGGGCAGGTTTCGTCAGGAAAGAGGATGTAGAGCTCGAGAAAGAGCTTCAGCTCAAGAAAAAGGCCGAAGCCAGGGCGATAGCCATCCCCAAGTCCATCGACATCATGGAGAACATCTCGGTTTCCGACCTCGCCAAGAAGATGAACATCAAGCCTGCCGAGCTTATCACCAAGCTGATGGCCCTTGGTGTCATGGCGACAATCAACCAGAAGATCGACGCCGAGACGGCTTCCATCCTCGCCGCAGAATATGGCTGTGAGGTGAAGATCGTCAGTCTCTACGACGAGACCGTCATAGAGAAAACAGCGGAAAATCCCGATGATTCCTGGCCCAGACCTCCCATCGTCACCGTCATGGGCCATGTCGACCATGGAAAGACCAAGCTTCTGGACGCCATCCGCAAGACCGACGTCGTCTCCCACGAGTACGGCGGTATAACCCAGGCCATCGGAGCCTATCAGGTCGATACACCTAACGGAAAGATAACATTCATCGATACGCCTGGCCACGCCGCCTTCACGAAGATGCGCGCCCGCGGAGCCCAGGTCACGGATATCGTCATCCTGGTCATTTCCGCCGTCGAAGGCGTTATGCCCCAGACAAAGGAAGCCATCGATCACGCCAAGGCTGCCGAAGTCCCGATAATCGTCGCGGTCAATAAAATCGATCTCCCCGAATCCAACCCGGACAGAGTAAAGACCCAGCTTTCGGAACTCGGCCTTATACCCGAGGAATGGGGTGGCACCACCCAATTCTGCGAGGTATCAGCCCTCCAGAAGAAGGGCATCTCCGAACTTCTCGACGCTATCCTCCTCCAGGCCGAAGTGCTTGAACTCAAGGCCAGCTACAACAGGATGGCTGAGGCCAAGATCGTTGAATCCAGCATCGATCAGGGCAGAGGCATCGTGGCCACGATCATCGTCGAGAAGGGTACGCTGCGGATCGGTGACTCCTTCGTCGCGGGCATCTTCCCCGGAAAGGTCAGGGCGATGTTCGACGATAAAGGCAATCGTCTCGAGGAAGCCACTCCCTCGACGCCGGTCGAGGTACTCGGCTTCGAGGGCATGCCCAATGCAGGCGACCCCTTCGAGGTCGTTGAGGACGAGAAATTCGCCAGGGCTGTGTCGGACAAGCGCCAGGAGCTTAAAAAGTACGAGGAAGGAAAGAACGTCAAGAAAGTTACCCTGGACAACCTCTACGAAACCATCTCCGCGGGCGAGGTCCAGGAACTCAAGGTCGTCATAAAAGGCGATGTTCAGGGATCGGTCGAGGCGCTCAAGGGCATGCTGGAGAAGCTTTCCACCAGGGAAATCCGCCTGAACGTCATCAGGGCTGCCGCGGGGGCTATTTCCGAGGACGATGTCATGATGGCCTCGGCATCCGATGGCATCATCATCGGCTTCAACGTACGTCCCAGCCCTTCGGCCAAGCTTCTCGCCGACCGTGAGAAAGTCGACATCCGGAAGTACAACATCATCTACCGAGCCCAAGAAGACATCCAGAAGGCCATGGAAGGTATGTTGTCGCCCGAACTCAAGGAACAGGACGTCGGCAAGGCCGAGGTTCGAAATATCTTCAAGGTACCCAAAGTGGGCCTGGTCGCGGGCGTCTACATGCTCGAGGGCCTTGTGCACAGAAACAGTCAAGTGCGCGTCATCCGCGAGAACATCGAGATATTCCAAGGTAAGATCAGCTCCCTCAGGCGCTTCAAGGACGATGCGAAGGAAGTAGTCGCCGGATACGAATGCGGTATAGGCATTGACAATTGCAATGATCTCAAGGAAGGCGACATGCTCGAGATCTTCGAGACCGTAGAAGTCGCCAGAACCTTGGGGAAGGCTGAGGAGAATGGACCAGATAAGGCTTAATCGGCTCGAGGAGCTGCTTAAGGAAGAGATTGCCCAGTTGATCCTTTCGGGCGATGTGAAGGATCCCCGCGTAGGACCCCTTCTGTCGGTGACCCGGGTGGAGGCCTCGAGGGACGGCTCCTCTGCCAAGGTGTGGGTCAGCAGCGTGGGCGAGGACAAGGATGTACTTGAGTTGGCCGTCGCCGGCCTCTCGAGCGCCTCAGGCTACATCCAGTCTCAGCTGGCCAAGCGGGTACGCCTGAGGCTTACTCCCGTCCTGCGGTTCGTCGCCGATCACGGGATCAAAGAGGGCTTCGAGATGACCGAGAAGATTAAGGGTCTCGTCAAGGAATGAGAGCCTCCGGCTTCCTCCTCTACGACAAGCCGGCGGGACCTACCTCGTTCCAAGCCCTGGGAGCCTTCCGGAAGGTCTTCCCCGGCATCAAGGTGGGTCATTCCGGCACCTTGGACAGCTTCGCAACCGGGCTTCTCGTCCTCGTCGCTGGTTCCTACAGCCGCCTTACCCCCTGGTTCGTCGGCCTCGACAAACGATACCAGGCCGAGCTGAGTTTCGGTTCGGAGACCGACACGCTCGACCCTCAGGGAGAGGTGATAGCCGAGGGACTTTTGCCATCCCTCGCCGCCATCGAGGCGGTTTTACCCGGATTCACCGGCCCCATCATGCAGATTCCCCCGAGGTATTCGGCTATCCACGTAGGCGGGGCGAGAGCATCGGACCTGGCTGTCAGAGGCCGCGATTTCGAGCTTGCTGCAAGAGCCGTGAGTATATATTCCCTGAGTCTCAATTCGTTCGAAAACGGGAAAGCCATCCTTTCAGTCCATTGCTCCTCGGGCACTTATATTCGCTCTCTGGCGAGGGATCTGGCACGATCCCTGGGGACTTTCGCCCATCTTTCGGCTCTGAGGCGGCTTTCCGTCGGACCCTTCGACATCGCCGACGCCGAGAATACAATATCGGCCGCCACATCCTTCCGAGCCTTTGATCCCGAAACCGCCCGGAAAATCGGCCTATCGGTAGGGTATCTCGGCGAAGGCTTCGAGGCTGACTTCTCGAACGGGAAGGCATCGGCCTTCTCCCGCCTGAAGGTCGATGGAATAGGGGAGGGCAGGGACTGCGCCGTATTCTCGGCCGCGGGAGACCTGCTGGGCCTGGTCTCTCTGGAAGCTGCTCGGCCAGTTTATAAGGTTGTCCTCTCCGAGGTCGGAGGATCCCGTTGAAGCTGCTGGGATGGGAGAAATTCTGCTCCTCCAGATCGGCTCTTCCCTGGTCGGTGACAATAGGGGCCTTCGATGGGGTCCACCTCGGACATCGGAGACTGATCGACTTGGTACGTTCGAGAGAGCCCAAAGCCGAGAGTGCCGTGGTAACCT
>JAPLSO010000033.1:15848-99567 GCA_026398595.1 Spirochaetota bacterium
AAGCTGTATACTGATTGACTTTTCCGGGAATTTCGGTACACTTTCAGGCGCCTCGTTCTTGGTGAAACTCGAGGCTGCGGGAGTAGGTTTCATATCTATCGGGCCCAATTTCCGCTGTGGCCATAAGATGGACACCAACGCCCAGAGACTTGTCGAGCTGGCTGCTCCCCTGGGCATGGAGGTTGTGATTGTAGAGCCCCTGCTCTATGCAGGCCACCCTGTCAGCTCGAGCAGGATACGGAACGCCATCCTGGAAGGCAGGCTTGGCGAGGCCGCGGCCATGCTCGGAAGGCCGTATGTCCTCGAGCTGGGCACTGGTTGGACCTCTATGGGTGGTTTCTGGAAGGCTGAACCTGCTGGACTTGCCCTGCTGCCACCCGAGGGCACATATAGGGTCGTCCTCGAAGGGAGGGCGGATAGGATAAGCTGTGAGGGTACCGTCATTGGCGGCTCCGTCATACTAGGCAGCGATCCTCTTGGCTTGGGGCGGCTGGCTTTTTTGGAATTGGTATCACGAGAATAGTAGAAGGAGATAGAAGAAGATGGCATTGACCAAAGAGGACAAGGCCCAGATCGTGCTCGAGTATGGAAAGAGCGAGAAGAATACAGGCGCGATCGAAACCCAGGTCGCCCTCCTCACCAAGAGGATCGCCGACCTTACCGGCCATTTCAAGGTCGCGAAAAAGGACACGAATTCCCGGCGCGGGCTTCTCAAGATCGTCGGCCAGAGGCGCAAACTTCTGAAATACCTGCAGAGGACCAACCTCGAAGGCTACAGGGCCCTCGTCGAAAAACTCCAAATCAGGAAGTAAAGCTGAAATCGAGCAGGATGCGAGGGGCCCGACCGCTTGAGCGGCTACGGGCCTTTTTCTGTTCATCCTGAATCGACCGGATCGGCGCGATGCCGAAAAAGAAGGTAGTAGATGGTGCATATAGTACGCTGCCAGGTAGGCAGTGAGGTTCTGGTTTTCGAGACCGGGCGCATGGCCAAACAGGCTGGCGGAGCGGTCTTCGTGACCTACGGCGGCAGCGCGATCATCGCGACCGCCTGTTGTTCGGAGAAGGTGACGGAAGGCTTGGACTTCGTCCCCCTTACCGTGGAGTACAACGAGAAGTACTACGCCGCTGGCAAGATCCCCGGCGGCTTTATTAAGAGGGAATCCCGTCCCAAAGACAAGGAAATCCTCGTGTCGAGAATCATCGACAGGCCGATGCGGCCCCTCTTCGACAAGGCTTTCGGAAGGGAGATCCAGGTCGTCCCTACCTGCGTTTCGACCGACAACATTAATCCGCCAGACATCGTGGCGATCAATGCCGCGAGCGCCGCCGTGCACATTTCTGACATTCCGTTCGCCGGGCCCATCGCGGCTGTCCGTGTGGCTCTCGTCGATGGGAAATACATCGTCAACCCAACCTTCGAGCAGTGCGAGAAGGCCAAGCTTGAGATCACCGTGGCAGGCACGGCTGTCGGCATAACGATGGTGGAGGGCGGAAGCCAGGAAGTCTCCGAGGAGGAGATGATTGGGGCCATCGAGTGCGCCAAGGAGCCTATCGCAAGCCTCTGTGCCGCGATCGAGGAACTCCGCGGCCTCGCTGGCAAGGAGAAGCTTCCCTTAGCTCCCCTCAAGGTCATCCTCAATAAAGAAGAGGAGATTCGAGCCTTCGCCTCAGAGCGCCTTTCCGTCGCCCTTTTCACGAAGGTCAAGCAGGAACGCGGTAAAGCCGTTCGCACCGTTATCGCCGAGACCGAGAAGGTCTTCACCGATGTCCTTGCGGGCGAAGTGCAGCAGAAGCTCTTCTCAGCCCTCATGGAGGACCTCCAGTATCATATCCTCAGGAATGGCATCCTCGATAAGGGCCTGAGAGTCGACGGCCGCGGCCTCGAAGACATCCGGCCCATCACCTGCGAAGTAGGAATTCTCCCGCGGACCCACGGTTCGGCCCTCTTTACCCGAGGCGAGACTCAAGCCCTCGCCGTCACCACGCTGGGCACTGTCTTCGACGAGCAGATCCTGGACAATATCGAGGGTGATAAACGCGACCGCTTCATGCTCCACTACAATTTTCCTCCATACTCTGTCGGAGAGACAGGACGTCTCGGCACCGGACGTCGCGAGATAGGCCATGGAAGTCTCGCCCGCCGCGCGGTCGAAGTCATGCTCCCCCCAAAGGACAAATTTCCGTATACCATTCGCGTGGTATCCGAGGTGCTGGAATCCAACGGCTCGTCTTCCATGGCGACCGTCTGCGCCTCATCCCTCTCCATGATGCACGCGGGTGTGCCGATGAAAAAACCCGTGGCAGGGATAGCCATGGGACTCATTACCGATGAAAAGCGCTTTGCCGTGCTCTCCGACATCCTCGGTGACGAGGATCACCTCGGCGACATGGACTTCAAGGTGGCGGGCACTAAGGATGGCATCACGGCCTTCCAGATGGACATCAAGATCTCCAGCGTGAGTACCGAGATCCTCACCAAGGCTCTGGCTCAAGCACAGCGGGGGAGACTACATATCCTAGGCATCATGGAGAAGACCCTTTCTGCCCCGAGCGCCGATATTTCAGCCTACGCGCCCAAGGTCGTGACCGCCAAGGTGGACCAGGAAAAGATTGGCGCCGTCATAGGTCCGGCTGGCAAGAATATCAAGGGCATGTGTGAGAAATTCGATGTGCAGATCAACGTGGACGAAGAAGGCAATGTCACTATCTACGGCAAGAACCAGAAGGACGCCTACGCAGCCAAGGAAGCCGTTCTCGGCCTGGTCGAGGAGCCCGAGGTTGGAAAGATCTACCAGGGTACCGTCAAGCGCATCATGGATTTCGGCGCCTTCGTCGAGATCATGCCCGGCAAGGAAGGTCTTGTACATATTTCCAGGATGGCCAAGGGCAGGGTGGAGAACGTGACCGACCTCGTTCATGAGGGCGATGCCGTCAAGGTCAAGCTGATGGAGATTGACCGTATGGGCAGACTCAACTTGGCTATGTTGGAAGCCCTGGACGAGAATGGGCAGCTTCCACCCCAGAGCCGTGACGACAGGCCCCAGGGCCACGACGGCGGTTCCAGGGAGCCGCGCCGCAACGACGACCGAAGGGGCCCGCCCCGCAGATATTGATCTTTCCGAAAATGATAGAGCCCATCATCCTGCCCTCCGGAGTCACCATTCTGGCCGAGGAGAGGCGGGATTCTCCCAGTTTCACATTGGCGGTGTTTCTCCCTTTTGGCTCCAGGAACGAAGCCCCTCAAGCGGGGGGCTTCGTCCATTTTCTGGAGCATATGCTCTTCAAGGGGACAAACCGACGGGGAGCGAGAGAGCTTTGGGCTGACATAGAGAGGACAGGAGGCTACGCCAACGGCTTCACCGACAGGGACGAACTCTGCATCCAGGTGTCGGTGCCGGCCAGGCAGTGGAGGATTGCCCTCGACTTCGCCTGCGAGACCTGCTTTGCGTCGACCTTCCCCGAAGCGGAGTTCGAGCGGGAGCGGCAGGTGATTCTTGCCGAGATACTCCAGATTGAGGACGAAGCGGAGGAGACAGCCTTCGACGCCTTTCTGGCTCGATTTTGGGAGGGGAATCCGGCCTCCCGCCCCATCGCCGGTACGAAAGCCCAAGTCGAGGCGATTACCCGAAGGGAGCTTCTGGATTTCTACGCAGAGGCGATACATCCTACCGGGGCCCTTATCGCGGCCTCAGGTCCACTCGATGCTTCGAGTCTGGGCGCGGCCGTGGAGTCGAGCCTCGAATCCAGTCTCCCTTCGGACCGCAGTGTTCGAGGGGAGCCTCTGGGAAGACGCCTCCTTTTTCCCTCCACGAAGCCCGATGCCCATGCTTTTTCAGCCTCCACGGCTGTCAAAGCTGTGGGGCAGGTTTACTACTATGACGCCATCCAGCTCGAGCCCACGAAGGCGCCCGAGGATTATGTCGGTCTTTGCCTTGCCAATTCCATCCTCGGTGAGGCATCAACTTCGCGGATCTTTTCGAGACTTAGGGAAAAGGAGGGCTTGGCCTATACGGTCCAGTCATCGCTTTCCCTAGGCAAGTGCGAAAACCTCCTTCTCGTTCAGGCGATCTGTTCAGAAGAAAAGATCCGCGCCTGCGTCGCGGCTATTGATGAGGAGATGGAAAAACTCTTCTCCTCGGGGGCGGGAATTGAGGAATTTTACGATGCCCGTTCGAGGCTCGCCGGCGGCTTCGAACTCTCTCTCGAGGATCCGGACGCACGGGTCCGACGCATGGGGCATTGGTTTTTAAGCGATGGATTCTTGCCAAGCGCCGACGAAGAGCTGAGAATGTATGCCGAGGCTTCGAAGGAAAGTCTCGATCGAGCTCTTTTTTCGCTCGCCTCGGGTACGCGGAGCCGATACGCATACGGCCATATCGGGGCGAGGACCCGGACTGCGATATCGTTCAAGGAGATCTGAAATGGATTCGATTACCGTGCCCATCATACTCGACCCAGGAGCCGTTCTTCCCGAGTACAAGACGAAAGGTTCGGCTGGCGCCGACCTCAGGGCCAGACTCGACACGACGCTCTGGCTTGAGCCCCTCCAGCGGTCCCCTGTCCCCACGGGTGCGCGGATCGAACTTCCCGAAGGCTACGAGGCCCAGGTTAGGCCCCGATCCGGTCTCGCCCTGGAAAAAGGAGTCACCTGCCTCAACAGTCCTGGCACGATCGATTCCGATTATCGGGGAGAAATACTGGTCATCCTCGTTAATCTTTCGGCCAAGCGCGCGGCGATAGAGCCAGGAGATCGGATAGCCCAGCTCGTCGTCGCCCCCGCCCTGCGCGCCGATTTCAAGCGTAGCTCGAAACTCTCGGCCTCGGGGCGGGGAGAGGGCGGCTTCGGGTCGACTGGGAGGTAGGAAGGGTGACTAAAGGAGGGCGATCGGAAAAAAGGAGCTGGGCCTCAGTCCCGCTGCGGGTCATCGGCTACATCGGGCGCTCCTATGTCTTCTCCTTCGCCCTGTCTTTTCTCTTCTTTTTCGTTGTCTTTTTTATCAACCAGATACTTCTTTTAGCCGAGGACATCCTCTCCAAGAACGCTCATCTGGACCAGACTCTTCTTCTCCTCCTCTATTCCCTGCCCTCGATTGTCGCCATAGCCTTTCCTTTCTCGGCTCTTTCGGGGGCTCTCATGACCTCGGCAGGCATGAATACCGACAGGGAGATACTCGCCTTCTCCGCGGCGGGAGTTTCGCCGCGGACCATCTATGCGCCCTTCATCCTGATAGGAGCCCTCGCGTCTCTCCTCTCCTTCGCCGCGAACGACTATTTTCTTCCTCGCAGCTCGAAGGATTTCCGCGCCCTCTATGGGCAGATGGTCTCACACTCGGCATCCATCGAGCTGAAACCATATTCGGTAACGCGCTACTCCCAGGCAGTCGTGGTAACCGGGGGAAAAGTGGGGGACAAGGCGGGGGAAGTACTCATCTTCGAGTCGGGTGAGGGGAGAAAGCGCACCCTCGTCCTGGACCCTAGCGGCGAATCGGCGCGAATAGATATGGAGGATGTCCTTGAACAGAGCATTACTGCACAGGAGCAGGACAGATTCTCGATGATGAAAGCAGGCTCCTTGACCTACCGATTCGCGATACGGGAGCCTATCGTGGGATTCTCTGGGGGCTCCAATCCCTCGGAGATGACCTCTCTGGCCTTGAATATGAACATCAAGAAGAAGCGTTCTGTCCTCGCTTTGCGGGAAGCCGACGCCGAGGTCCAGTGCTCCGCCACACGGGCTAATCTTGTAGCCGTCTACGGGGCTCTCGTCGATGGCAGGAAAGTGGAGGACTTTGCCACTTCCGAGGTCGATAAGAACGCCTCCGGCAGGAAAGGTGCCCCGGACAGGAAGAATGACGCGGCCGCAGTCTCTGGCCCGGTATCGTCCGATAAGCGCATTTCAAAGGCAGTATCCGATCTGAAGCAGGCGGCAGCATCCGTGCCAGTCGACCGTACAATCCAGATCTACGAACTCGAGTACAATAAAAAGTTCGCCATACCTGCAGCCGGACTCTTTTTCTCGCTTCTCGCCTTTCCCCTTGGCTTGGGAGCCAAGCGGGCTGGCCGCACAGCTGGATTCGGTACAGCCCTGCTCTTGTCCACCATTTATTGGGGTGCTCTCATTGTTGGGCAGACCGCCGGCCTGCGAAACCTCATGACCCCTTGGATAGCCATGTGGCTGCCCGATATCCTCGTCTTCGTCGCCACCCTTGCGGCCTGGGCCTACCGTCTCCACGGCTCGCGAAGGAGCGTCTAGCCATGAAGTACGCGAGGGGATTGAGGATCGACGGCGGTCCATGGATCTTGAGGTTCGCCATTCTCGGAGAAGTCCTGAAACGCTTCCTGGGCGGAGAACTATTCCTCGTCGGCATCATGATCCTCGCCGATCTCTTTTCCTCGATGTGGCGTTTCCTGGCCATGGATTCTTCGGTTGCAGACATACTTGTCTGGGTTGGGGCGGGAGCCCCCTCCCATGTCCTCGAAGTACTTCCCATAGCTTTGCTTTTTGGCATAACTTTCAGCCTCGCCGAACTCCAGACCGATGGGGAATTCCTCGCAATCTGCGGCTCGGGGATCAGCGTCCAGAGTCTGAGCCTTCCCATCGTTGTTTTCTCCATCCTCCTTGGAGGGTTCCTGTACTTCGGCGGCGACGGATTCGTCGTCCCGGCCGCTTCGCTCAGAGACCAGGTCTATGCCAAGATGACGGGACAGAAGGCCGATGCCCAAGCGGCCGTGGATATCACCATCATGGCGCGGGGGGGAAGGGTGGTATACCGAGCCCAAAGCCTCGACACATCGGGTAAAAGGCTCATCGAAACCGACGTAGTCATGCGCGGCTCAGACGGGGCGCTCAGCCTCAGGATACTGGCCCCTCGAGCCGAATGGAGAGATGGCCTCTGGCATTTCCAGAACCCGAGACTCTTTGAACGCCTGGCCGACGGTTCCTGGACCGAGAGGGACCAGATCGAATTCTCCGATTCCCTCCTCGATGAGACGCCCTCCTCATTTGCATTCCAGCGTGTCAAGCCCGCTCATATGCGTACGGAGGAGCTGGCTGAACATGCCGCTGCCCTCAAGGATGCAGGCCTTCCCTCGGCCGAGGCGGCCACCGAGTACTATAAGCGCCTTGCCTTCCTCCTGACACCCCTCATCGTCTGCGGTCTCTCCCTTTCGTTTTCGGGTTTTTTCAGGAAAAACGTCCTCCTCATGAGCCTCCTTTTCAGCTTGGCTACGGCCACGGTATATTATGTAGCCCAGATGCTCGGATCCCTTTCCGCCAAGCTGGGCCTCGTCGACCCGGCCTTAGCCGTATGGGGAGTGACGGCTTTCTTCGTCCTCGCTTCGGCGGCTGGCTTTCTCAGGGCGAGAACCTGATATCGAGGCGGTTTCGATGGCTGGAAAGCCTCTATTCATTGAAGGACATAGGTCGAGCGATTCAAAGGCGAGGCTGGGCGAGATCCATCTTCCCCACGGCATCGTGCAGACCCCAGCCTTCATGCCTGTGGGAACGAACGCGACAGTAAAGGCCGTTCCGCCCGAAGATCTTCAGGCCCTGGGTTTCCGCATCATCCTTGCCAATACCTATCACCTTTATCTGAGGCCTGGACACGAACTCATAGCCCAGGCCGGAGGCCTCCACGGTTTTTCGGGATGGAACGGCAACTTCCTGACGGATTCAGGGGGGTTTCAGGTCTTCTCCCTCTCTCCCTTGCGGAAGATCACGGAGGAAGGGGTGTCTTTCCGCTCCCACATCGACGGTTCGAAGCACTTCTTGAGTCCAGAAAAAGTTGTCGAAATCCAGACGGCGTTCAATTCCGATATTCAGATGCAACTCGATATCTGCACGCCCTGGGGGGAGGAGGAGAAAAAGGCTAAGGCCGCCATGCTGCGAACCCTCGCCTGGGGAGTTCGCGCCAAGGCTGCCTGGGAGAAGGCGAGAAATGAGGAGGGCTACCAGGGTCATCTATTCGGCATCGTCCAGGGGAACTTCTTCGAGGATCAGCGCCTGGAGAGCGCACTGCGCACGATCGACCTCGACCTGCCGGGCATAGCCATTGGGGGGCTCTCCGTCGGCGAACATCCTGAGATATTTTCAGAGTTTCTAGCCTACACGGCCGATCTCCTGCCTAAAGACAAGCCGCGCTACCTCATGGGAATAGGGACACCCGACTACATTCTGGATGCCGTGCGGAACGGCATCGACATCTTCGACTGCGTCTATCCGACGCGGACGGCCCGGAACGGCCTCCTCTTCAGCTCCTCGGGCCAGATCGTCATCAAGAAGGCCGCGTACGAGCGGGACTTCTCACCCATCGACCCCGAGTGTTCCTGTCCTGTCTGCCTGAATCATTCCCGAGCTTACCTGCGGCACCTCTACAGGAACGGCGAGATCCTCTATTCCATTCTCGCCACGCGACACAACCTCCATTTCCTCGGCGATCTCATCAGGAAGATACGGATGGCTATTGCCACCGACCGCTTCGAGGAGTTCCGCAAAGAATTTCTTGCGAAATACTCGTCCGATGAGGGGACAATTGACTGAAGGAAAGCCACGTCGAGGGTGGACGACATGCCTCCGGCTCCGGCTCGTGGCGACTGTCCTGGCCCTCTGCGTCCCTATCGCCACCGCTGCTCACAGTATGGCCGGCCTGTCCGACCTCGACTCCACGCTTCTAATGGTCAGCAGTCTGGATCTGGACGAGGGAAAGTCCAACCTGTTCGAAGGGGGGAGCCTCAAGACTGATCCATCCGATGAGAGCAGGATCCGCATCATCGCCAGCGCCTTGTCCTGGCTGGGAGTACCCTACAGCTTCGGAGGTTTCTCCGATTCAGGCGTAGACTGCTCGGGCTTTCTCAACAGAACTATCTCGCAGAGCTATCCGTTCCTGAATAATATTCCAAGACGCAGCGATGAGTTCTCAGGCTTCGGTGAGCCCGTCGATGACATCGAACCAGGAGACATCCTTCTCTTCTCGAGCGAAGGATCGATTTACCATGTCGGCCTGGCCTTGAGCTCCACCACTTTTATCCATTCGGCATCAGAGGGCGTCCGAACGGGCGTCATCATCTCGAGCATCTGGGATGGGAACTGGCGCTCTAGGCTTTCTGGTGTCCGGAGAATCGTCGCTGGAGCGACGCCGCAGTAACGACGTGCAAAAAAAGCGGCCAGAGCGATCCAGCCGCTTTTAATGATTCCTGGGGTTAGAGTTCGACGGCCTCAATCGATTCAATAAGGTACTGGAACTTGCGGTCGTGGATGGAGAAGGAGAGACGCTCACCCGCCTTGTGATTGAAGAGTTTCTTGCCGAGGGGGGAGAGATAGGAGATGATGTCCTTGGCCGGGTCGGATTCCCAGGGACCCAAGATAGTGTAGACCTCCTTCGTGTCGCTTAGTTCGTTGACGAGGGTTGCCTTGGTTCCGAAGGATATCTTGGATATCGAGATCGTTGATTTATCGAAGATCTGGGCACGTTCCAGTTCGTTTTTCAGCTTGCCCACCTGCGCGTTGAGTTCGTCCTGCTTTTCCTTGGCCGCCTTGTATTCGGAGTTTTCCCGCAGGTCGCCCAGGGAGAGGGCGAAGGCGATTTCCTTCTGGTTCTGGGGGACATCCACTTCCATAATGGAGGCGAGAAGCTTCTGCTTTTCCGCATATTTCTCGGCGGTCACGATGAGACCCCGCGAGACGGTCAGCTTCTCCTCCTCACCGAAGAAATGGAGGGTGGGATATTTCTCCGCTATCTTGTGCTTGAGGTCCAGCTTGATGGACGGGTCGATTTCCTTGATGTCCATCAGAAGGGCGTAGACACGCTCGATGGTCTCGACTTTAGTCTCAAGGAGGAACTTTTCGAGCACACCTTCCTTGAAAAGGATATTCTGGACGAGGCGATTCACCTTGCGATTCTCTGTTGTGTCCTTGTGGTTATCGATTTCCTTGTAGGTGATGTCGAGGATATGGAGTAAGGTGAGCTGTATCTTCTCCCGTACGATGCCGAGTTCCTGGAACCAGGGCTTGTCGCGCATCGTATTGACGAGCCAGATGAAAGCTTCCCTGAAGTCGCGGTAATTCTCAACGACGTCCATGGCCATTTTCTTGAGCTTGGCTGACTGATCGGCGGCTTCAAGGGTCTCGATCATCTTGGTCGAACGGGCGTAGGGGAGGAATTCGATGAAAATATCGGGCCATCCCGGGATAAAATTCTTGATGTTCTGGACATAGGCGCCTCTCAAGTCGGCATCCTTGATGCGAAGGTAGATTTCAAGTGGATCCCCGATCGAGGTGAAAAGTTCGGAAAACTTCATCTGCAGACCTTGCTGGAACCGCTGGTGTTTGGCCGCGAAATCCTTCAATAGCAGGTAGGAGGATATCGACAACTCGTCCATCTCCTGGGAGGACTTGAGGAAACCCTGGAAGTAGCCAAATATCTCGGCGAAGTATTCCGACTCGAAATCGCCGGTTTCGAGAAAATCGCGGAAATACACGACCCTGTCGAAGAAGTTCTTTTCAGCCTTGAATTGGTTGTAGACCTTCTCCTCGAAAGAAAGCGGCCGGTCCCTGACGATGAAGATGGAGATCTCGTCGGTAGTGTTTCCGAAGGATGGATCCTGCTTGAGGGCTTCCTTCGCCTTGGCGCTCCAGGAATTCCACTCACTAGTCGAAAGGACGCCGGGTACGAGCTCGGCCTTGATCCGCTTGATGTCTGCCCGGTTGTCGAAGCTCTTGATGATGATCTTGAGGGCCCAGGTGGGTTCGCTCTTCACTTTGTCACGGAGCTTCTCTTTGGGCCAGATCGCCTTGAGGACCCAGATGTGGTCCTTTGCCAGGGGCATGAGGCTGTCGATCGCCATCTTGAGGGACATCTTATGTCCCCGCGACTTCGCGAAATCGATAGTCACCTCGTCGCCCTTGACGCTCGCGATGCGGCCAATGTTCCAGGTCCTGTGGAAGACATAGTTTCCTACGTCGAAGACAATGTGCTTTTCGAAATCGTCCATAGCCTCATGAAGGGAGCGGTAGGATTGGCTGATGTTCGAGTACTTGAGGTAGTCCGCAAGGCGCGAGTGCGAGGCATATTTCCCGGAGTAGCACTCGATGAGCTCTTTACGGATAGCAGGGTTCTTGTCGTCGTAGTCGATGACCAGCTTGAGTATATCCAGGGCCGTATTCCAGTCCTGAATGGATTTATAGTGAGAATAGAGGTCCATGAGTAGAACAGCGGCCTTGTCCGGCGAGATGAGGGAAGCGATCTTCTTCTGGACGTGAAAGAAGTAGTCGATATCCTCAGGAGCGTAATCGACGAGCTTGAGCCAGATCTCCCTCACGTTGGTCGGCAGCCCCTTGTTGATATACCGGAGAAGAGCCTTCTTGTAATACTCGATCGCCTCGTCGCGCAAGCCCAGTTTATCCTTGCGCTCGGCGAGGAGCTTGACCACGTCGGCTTCCTCGTAATCGATCTTGGCGAGACGCTCGAGGATGGCAAAGCGTTCCTCGGCTTTATTCTCTTCCTCGTAGCATTCTGCGAGCCTCGAGAGGGCGATTCTGTTTTCACCGAAATCCAGAATTCTGAGGCAGATAAACTCGACGAGGTTGCCGCGCTTGCCTTCGGCGAAGAGGTCGAGTAGCTGGACGAGGTAGGATTCGTCGGCGGGCTGCTTCCTCAGTCCCGCGATGCCGGCGATATAGAGGGCTATCACCGAGGTCTTGGTATGGGAGAGATGTTCCTCACAGAGGACAACGATCTCATCGAGGCCACCTGAGGCCTCGGCTCCCTCGATGAGCGTATCCAGCTCTTTCAAACTGCTGGACGTATAGTTGGCAAGGGCAGTCCTTGTCCATTTTTCCTCATTGAGCATCTCTTGCACTTTACCTGCAAGTTCGGTTTCGGCCATAAGGTTCTCCTCTCTACAATGCGTACTGCTGGAAGATATCCTCGTCCAGCACGCGGATCTTCAGCAGTATCTTATCGATGCGGGCGGAATCCGCGCCGATGGTCCTGTACTGGTCAGCCAACCAGAAATAACGGTTGAGAAGTCTCGGTTTAAGGGCCGCCGCCTGCGAGGGGTTCTCCCTCAACTCGTTCTCTAGCTGGAACATCGACGAGTTCAGCCGTGCGCTCTCCGAAGCGTTCAGTTCCCGCTTCGCGTCGAAGAGCCCGGTCAATTCTCCATATATGGGTATCCATTCCTTAATCGTTGTAGGGTCGTGGCCCGTTTCCCTCACCTTTTCGATGAGGATCCCGATCAGATCCGATTCGAGGTAGTCCAGTTCAACCGCCTCAGGAGCCAGAAAGAAGGCCTCCCTGAAAAGAGATTTTGAGAGACGTTGCTCACCCGAGAGAGCCTGGCAGTCGGCGAGTTCGGCCAGATATCGGCCTGAGTCCCTCTTGGCCGCGACCGCCTTTTCGAGATGTTTGAGCGCCGTCTCGTAGTCACCAAGGGCCTTCCTGCACCTTCCGAGCCTGAATTCTGCCTCAGGATCGGGCTTGGGCCGTGAATCCTCGGGCGCCGAGAGATAGGCACCTAGGGCCATGCCGAAGACCATACGCTTGAAGGCATAGGTCGCCATCTCTGAATCACCCGAAATCCTTGTCAGAAAGGACTTGAAGGTTTTCCATTTTGCGACGAGGAAATCCCCTCGTGCGAACGCGTCCTCCATGAGGTCGGCTTCCTTGGTCGGCTCACGCCAGAAGTTGCAGCACTTGAGGGCATAAAGCACTTCGCTTCGCTCAAAATCCTCGTGCAGAGCCTCATCGAAGAACTTCGATGCCGACTCGAGGTCGGTATTCTTGAGGCATTCATAGCCGAGCGCCAGGAGCGCGGAGACGTGGTCCTGGTTCACCTTCCAATTCCAATTTCAGTCATCGTCGTAGCTTATCATACTAACCGATGGGCGATGGGATAGTCAATCGCAGGCTTTACCGAGAAAAGAAATCCTGGCCTTCCGCGGTACTGCGGACCCGCCAGTAGCGGATTTTTAGGAGCCATGGTACTATCCGGTCATGGATTTTCCTTTGGTTGCGCCATCTATCCTCTCAGCCGATTTTTCGGACATTTCGGGCGCCCTCGCCATGATAGCGAACTCCGGTTCCGATCTCATCCATCTCGATGTCATGGACGGCCAGTTCGTACCGCCGATAACCTTCGGCGCGAAGATGGTGGCGGCTATTGCGGCGAAGACGAACCTTCCCCTCGATGTCCACCTCATGACCCAGACGCCAGAACGCCTCGTCGACGATTTCGTCGCGGCAGGGGCAAGCTATTTGACTTTTCACGCCGAAGCCTGCGTCCACTCCCACAGGCTGATCGAAAGAATAAGGGAAACAGGAACCAAACCCGGTATTTCAATCGTCCCTTCGACCCCGGTTTCGGCCATCGCCGAACTGCTTCCTTTTCTCGACCTCGTTCTCGTCATGACGGTGAATCCCGGGTATGGGGGCCAGAACCTCCTCCCTTTCTGCCTCGACAAGGTGGGGGAGCTGAAGGCCATACGCCGTCGAAGGAGATTGAATTTCCTCATCTCGGTCGATGGAGGCATCGGACCTTCTACTATCGATTTGATCGCTGCGCAGGGACCTGACATTCTCGTTGTCGGATCGGCTTTTTTCAGCGCCGATTCGCCTCGCGATTTGGTGATGGGGCTCAAGAATGCCGCGACGGGATCAGTCATTTATTGATTCTTTCGGGGGAGTCTGTTACCATTCCCGAAATCGAAATTAAAAAAGTATGCGGAGAAAGACTGACATGATACGGAATAAACGACTCCTCCCCCTCATCGTCCTCCTCGTATTGATTACTCCCTTTCTTTCAGCCCAGAGCTCCACCCAGCCGGATAGCGGAACGATCCTCTTCGCCAAGGGCGTTGATCTCTTCAAGCAGGGTATGTACACCGAATCAGCCGATGCTTTTCATGCCATCTTCGAAAAGGAAGGGAAGAGGGAGCTGGGCATCGATGCCGCCTATCTCGAGGTGCTAGCAAGGGTAAATGCCGCCGAGTTCGCCAAGGCCCAGGAACTGGCCGATGTCTTCCTCGCCTCTTTTCCTGAAAGCGAGTACAAGGCCGACCTTCTGTATCAGCGAGGAAGGATAGCTTTCCAGTCCGGCGACTATCAAGAGGCTATCGCCCGATTTACCCATTTTATGGAAACCCAGGCAGGCAGCCCACTTTTATCATCGGCCCTCTTTTGGCGCGCCGAGAGCCTCTATCTGCTCGGCAGGACAAAGGATGCTTTCGAGGAGTATACCCGCCTCGCGAGCGAATACCCTGATTCACCCAAACTTAACCTTGCACAATGGCGGCTTGAGCTCATTGGCGTCGAATCGAGGGCAGGCGTTCTGAAGCGCATCGTCGACTTCGACCAGGCACAGGGACTTCAGCGTCTCGAGGACACGGCTCGAGCCGATTTCCGGATGGAACGGGACCTCGAACGTGAACACCTGCTCATCATGACCCTACGCTCCTTGTATGGGTTCGCTGGATCCTGGAGAATGCCGCTCTATGCGGAGAAGACTGTCATCGAGACGGTTCCGCCTCGCGCTCCGCCCCAGTCTGATCCTGCGCTCACTCAGGCCTCGGCCAAGGCCGCGATGGAAATGGCCAAGGTCAATCGTCTCAAGGAACTCTTGGCCGCCAAGAACGCAGCTCTCGAGCTTTTAGCCCGCACCCTCCTGGCTTTCGCCGAGGGACTGACGAAATGAAAAGAACCCTTGCGATCCTCGCTCTCTTATTTGTCGGAGTCTCAATGCTTGCGGCTCTCGACGTCCGCGACGGTCTCGTACGCGTCGTCGTGGACGAGACCACTGGCAGATTGATTCTCTATCGCCTGACGACGGTCAAGGGTTCACAGTACGAAGCCCTTTTTTTTGATGATGACGCAAGGACGAGCTTCCTCTCCATTTCCCTGGACGGCAGGAAGATAAAGCTGGGCGAAAGCCAGGAATTCAAGATCAGCGCCAAACGCCTTTTAAATGGAGCCTCGATAGAGTTTACGTCCCCTGTTCTCTCCCTGACCCAGCGTGTCGAATTCATTAAGTCGACGGATTCCCGTGTCTTTAACGGCTTCAAAATCTCCTATGAAGCGAAGAATCTGGGGAAGCGAGATTACAAGCTTTCGCTGAGGCAGATATGGGATACCCGGCTGGGAGAGAAGAGCGGAGTGCATTTCATCACGGGCAACCTTTCGCGCTTCGATACCGAGCAGATATTCCAGGGCGAAACCATGATTCCGTATTTGATCAGCCCCGGGGAGGCGGCCTCTCTTGGCCTCCTTCTCGACAAGCTCGCACACCCCGATATTGTCGTTGTCGCGAACTGGAAACGACTCTCTGACACTGCCTGGATGTACGATAATCCCATGAGGGGCTTTTCCCTCTCCCCTTATTCGATCAATGACTCAGCCCTGGGTCTGTACTGGAACGAGATCATTCTCAAGGCGGGAGCCTCGCACGTCTTCATCCACTATTTCCTTACGGGCGGGGAAGGAAGAGAATTTGTCAAAGACATGAAAACAGGGCTATCCATAGCAAACGAACAAATCGCTTCCCCTTTGGCCGCCACGACGACTTCGGCCAAGGACAAGCTCCTTCTCGACATCGAGGAAATCAAGAAGATCCTCGTTTCCCTCGATACCGCCATCGAGACAGTGGATTCGGTCAAGGACGAGGAAGTCCAAACCCTTCTCGACAGACTCGCTTCCCTGGCGGCCGCGGCCGGAACAGAAAAATGAGGGCCGTAGTCCAGCGCTGCTCCGCTGCCAAGGTGACGATTGAGGTCGGAGGAGCCGAAGTGGCGACAGGCAGCCTGGATAAAGGCCTTCTCGTCTATCTTGGCGTTGGTCGTGACGATGGGGAATCTGATTCCGCCTACCTTGCCGACAAGATCGCCAATCTTCGTATCTTCATGGATCAGGACGAAAAGATGAACCTCTCCGCCCTCGACCTCGGTCTAGGGGCTCTTGTCGTTTCCCAGTTCACGCTCTACGCCGACGCGCGAAAGGGCAGGCGTCCTTCCTATTCCGATGCCGCGGGCAATGAGGCCGCCCAAACCCTCTATGAAGAATTTTGCTATAAGCTGAAGGGCCTGGGTCTGCCAGTTTCGAAAGGCAGATTCGGCTCGATCATGCGTGTAAGCTATGTAAACGAAGGGCCAATCACCATTCTTTTAGATTCGAAAAAGCGGTTCTGATCCCCGTATGCAGAAAGAAAGGCCGCCCCAGAAGGCGGCCTTTCTTCATATGTAGGTCCAGCGGACAGGGCCCTATCCGGGGCCCCGCCTACCAAACTCAAACCTTTTTTGTCGAGCCCTTGGGCCTGCCGACGGAACGCTTGACCAGAGCCGGAGCCTTATTCGCGGCTGGCTTGGCTGCCTTGACGGATGCTTTTGCCGACTTCTTGACAAGGACCCTGGATTCGGCCTTGGGCCCGGGCTTTCTTCCACGTTTAGCCTTGGCTTCGACAATCTTCGTCGCCGGGGCCTTCTTGGCGCCAGGCTTCGCTGGGGCAACTGCGTTCTTTGCGGGCCGCCCGCGCTTCTTGGCCTGGGCTGCCGGCTTGGCTAGAGCCGCAAGTACAGCCTTAGCTGCCTGCTTCTTGGCCTTGGACGCCGGGACTGATCCTGCTGCTTTTGCAACTGCCGGTTCCCCCGCTTCTGCAAAGAGCTTCGCTTCAATCACGGCCTGGGCGGCGGCGAGCCGGGCTATGGGCACGCGGAAGGGGGAGCAGGAGACGTAGTTCATGCCTACGGCGTGGCAGAACTTGACGCTCCTGGCCTCGCCGCCGTGTTCGCCGCAGATGCCGACCTTGAGCTTGGGGCGGCTGGTTCGGCCCAGCTGGATGCCCATCTTGACGAGCTTGCCGACTCCGGCCTGGTCCAGGCTGACGAAGGGGTCGATCGCGAATATCGCCTTGCCGCCTTCCCTCTCTGACTTCACGTAATCGGGGAGGAAGCGGCCCGCGTCGTCGCGGGATAGACCGAGGGTCATCTGTGTGAGGTCGTTCGTGCCGAAGGAGAAGAACTCGGCTTCCTCGGCTATTTCGTCGGCGAGAAGGGCGGCGCGGGGGATCTCGATCATCGTGCCCACCATATAGCTGATCTTGGAGGCGGCTTTTTTGATGATGGGGTCGGCGACGGCCCTTGTCTGGTCGGCGAGGATCTTGAACTCCTTCTTGTCGATGGTGAGGGGGATCATGATCTCGGGCAGGACCTTGATGCCTTTCTTCTCGCAGGCGACCGCGGCTTCGATGATGGCCGTCACCTGCATGTCGAGGATCTCGGGGTAGGTGATGCAGAGGCGGCAGCCGCGGTGGCCGAGCATGGGGTTGGACTCGTGGAGCTGATCGCAGCGCATCCTGATAAATTCAGGGCTCTTGCCGGTAATCTTGGCGAGCTTGTTGACGCCCGCGTCGTCCTTGGGGGTGAACTCGTGCAGGGGGGGATCGATGAGGCGGATGGTGACGGGCTTTCCATCCATGGCCTCGAAGATACCCGCGAAGTCGCCCTGCTGGAAGGGCAGGAGCTTGGCGAGGGCCTTCTTCCTGGATTCCACGTCGTCGGCGATGATCATTTCCTGGATGGCGAGCTGACGTTTCTCGGAGTTGGCGGGAACCTTGAAATCCTTGAAGAACATATGCTCGGTCCTGCAGAGGCCAATGCCTTCGGCACCCAGCTCGATGGCCTTCTGCGCGTCGTGGGGAGCGTCGGCGTTCGTACGCACCTTGAGGGTCCTGATCTTGTCGCACCAGGAGAGGAGGGTCTTGAACTCCTTGGTCTGCTCGGGCTTCTTGAGGGGAAGGGAGGTGGCGAAGACCTCGCCCGTCGTGCCGTTGAGGGTGACTTCGTCGCCCTGCTTGAGGACCTTGCCGCCGACTTTGACGATCTTGGCCTTGTCGTCGATGTCGAGGGCCTCGCAGCCCACGATGCAGCACTTGCCCCATCCGCGCGCTACGACCGCGGCGTGGGAGGTCTTGCCGCCGGTAGCGGTGAGGATGCCCTGGGCGGCGAACATGCCGCCGACGTCCTCAGGTGAAGTTTCACGGCGGATCAGGATGGTCTTCTCGCCCTTGGCGGCCATTTCCTCAGCGTCGGCAGCGTTGAAGCAGAGTTTGCCTGCGGCAGCGCCGGGCACGGCATTTGTACCCTCAGCCAATTTGAGTTCCTTAAGCTTGGCTGCGCCGACCGTTGCGACGTCGATGATGGGGTAGAAGACGCCCTCGATCTGCTCGGGGCTGATTCGGGAGATTGCCTCTTCCTTGGTGATGAGGCCTTCCTTGACCATGTCGACGGCCATCTTGAAGGCGGCCGAGGGAAGGCGCTTGCCGGTGCGGCACTGGAGCATGTAGAGCTTTTCGTCCTCGATCGTGAATTCGAGGTCCTGCATGTCCTTGAAGTTCTTCTCGAGAGTTTTGCGCACTTTGAGGAGCTGCTTGTAGGCCTTGGGGAGCTTGGTAGCCAGCTCAGCGAGTTTGAGGGGAGTGCGGATGCCCGCGACGACGTCCTCGCCCTGAGCGTTGATGAGGCAGTCGCCGTAGAAGACGTTCCCGCCCGAGTTGGGGTCGCGGGTGAAGCATACGCCCGTGCCTGAAGTGTCGCCTTTGTTGCCGAAGACCATCTGCACGACGTTGACCGCCGTACCCTTGAGGTCGGTGATCTTCTCTACGCGCCGGTAGGTGACCGACTTGTCGGCCTCCCAGGAATTGAAGACCGCGTTAATGGCGCCCCAGAGTTGTTCCATCGGGTCCTGGGGGAAGTCCTGTTTCTTGAGTTTCTTGTAGAAGGCCTTAAATTCTGCACACAGCACTTTCAGATTGTCCGCGGAAAGCTCGGTGTCATTCTTGATACCGAGGTTCTTTTTCATATCGGCGAGCATTTCCTCCATGGGCTCCTTGGAGAGTCCCATGGCGGTGGTGGAGTACATCTGGATGAAGCGGCGGTAGGAGTCGTAGGCGAAGCGGGGATTGCCGGTCTTGGCAGCGAGACCCTCCACCGACTGGTCATTGAGACCGAGGTTGAGGATGGTTTCGAGCATTCCGGGCATGGACCGCGCGGCGCCGGAACGAACGGAGACGAGGAGGGGATCGGCCGGATTGCCCAGTTTCTTGCCGTTAGATTTCTCGAGCTTGATGACGGCGGCTTTCACTTCGTCGACGATGGCCTTGGGAAGCTTGCGGCCGGACTTGAAATATTCTTCGCAGGCGGGGATGCCGATCGTGAATCCAGCGGGGACGGGAAGTCCAATTTTAGTCATTTCCATAAGGCCGGCGCCCTTGCCGCCGAGGATATCTTTGCTCATCCCGGCGCCTTCGGCGACGCCGCTTCCGAACTGATACACAAATTTCGATTTAGCCATGTGGCTTTTCCTCCGGATGGAGTCTTGGATGGCGGAACGATGTCCCGTCCGATAACCTTATGCTTTCGTCAATTATCTCCCCAGTAAGCTAATTGAAATTGCGTCATTGTGTCAATAAAGGCGCTATGCCGTTGCGCGCGGCGCCGGTTTGCCCGACTCGGCCGCGATTGACCGCCAGAAGAATTGCGGATACATGTATCCACGTGACGAGACTATTTTTCCACGTCGATCTCGACGCCTTTTTCGCCTCAGTGGAAAAACGCGACGATCCCTCCTTAGAGGGCAAGCCCGTCATCATCGGAGCGCGGCCCGGGCACCGGGGCGTCGTATCCACTTGCTCCTACGAGGCAAGGGCTTTCGGCGTGCACTCGGCCCAGCCCATATCGGAGGCGTTCAGGCTCTGCCCGCAAGGTGTCTTTCTCCCCGTCCGCATGAAACGCTATGCCGAGATGTCGGCCATCGTCATGGAAACGCTGCGCCGTTTCACGCCCGATGTGACACAGATCTCGATCGACGAGGCGGCCCTCGATATGACGGGCACGGAGCGGCTCTGGGGCCCGGCGGCTGAGGCCGCGGGCGATATAAAACTGGAAATATTCAAGCGGACGGGTCTGACGGTGTCCATCGGGGCAGGTGCCAACCGCTACGTTGCGAAGGTTGCTTCGGGGATAGGAAAACCTGACGGCCTCACCATCATCGAAGAAGGAAGAGAGGCTGAATTCATGGCCGCTCTTCCCATCGAGAAGCTCTGGGGAGCCGGAGAGAAGACGCGGCTCGCTCTTGCGTCCATCGGCGTGACCTCGATCCACGCGCTAGTGAAGACGGCCCCGGGCATCCTCGAAGCCCGATTCGGTCAAGCAGGGGCGCGTTTCCTCGCATCAGCCGCCGCGGGCGGCGACGAGAACTTTTTTTCGGAAAGCGTCAAATCCCCCTCCATGAGCGGGGAGACCACCTTCGAGCGGGACACCATCTCAGGCGAAGCATTGGACGATGTCCTGAGAAACCTGGCGGACGAACTCGCCGCCAGGCTCTTGGCCCAGAAAGTGAGTTCGAGGACGCTCTGCCTCAAGCTTCGCTACGACGACTTCAGCTGCGTTACACGACGATCCACTTCGTCCGAACCCTATGATTCATCGGACCTCATCCTGAGATCGGCGAGGGAGCTTCTGACCAGGAACTGGAACGGCTCGCGGCCCGTCCGCCTCATCGGCCTCGGGCTCCATGGACTCACCGAGGGCAAAGCGGTCCAAGGTTCGCTCTTCGAGAAAGGACCCGACGCGGCGGAAAAAGCCAGGCGCGCGGTCGAGAAAATCCGGATCAGCGGCAAAGGAAGACTCATGAGGGCGCGGTTCATCAAGTCCGGGGAGAAGAGGCGCGATGAAGACTGAGGAGGCTTTCCGGGAGGGAAGCCTCTCGTCTCCTCACCAGCTCAACTGGAGGGAGGGAGCTGTCTCCAAGGTGACGATGTCCGACATCTTCCCCTCAAAACGGACTTTCTTTCCTTCGCGGACGACCAAGATGGCCGGATCGGAGGAGTTCGCTTCCTTGGGAACTTCGGGCAGATCGAAGACGAAGCGGAACGTGTAAGGGGCGAAGGCTTCCTTTGCCATTTCCTTCATGTCTTTGTCGATCTTGGAAATCGAGTTGCCCAGAGTGAAGGATATGGATTGGGAACCGGATGAACTGGTATGGCTTGCCATCATGCCCTGGGGATCGAGATAGAGGACGAGGGAATCGAGACTATCGAAGCCGATGACCGTCGTGATGAGGAGATCGGTGCCGTCTTTCTTGCTCGACCAGGACTTGAAGGAGAGACCCTTAACCCCATCGAGGCTCTTGCGTACGTCGGATTCGGAAAGAGGGACAGGAAGCATGTCCTTGTTGGCCTCGAGTTCGCCGAAGCTGACAAGTTCCTCGGAGAGCCGGTACTGGGCCGAGAGTGTCCCCGAGCCTTCCTTCGAGATTTTCACTTCGGTGTCCATGCCCATGCAGGAGCCGAGAAGCAGGACGCAGAAGAGGACGGCGAGGGTCGGCAGGAATCGCTTCGATCCGAGGGCTGTAACTTTCAAACCTCTGCTCCTCATCATTGACTGGGTCTTCATTCATACCTTTCGGAATGGATCTGAGATTCATGGATGTTGACGGGGAACCCATTCTCCACGAATCTGACGGCCTCGGCCAGAACCTTGTCCCCGAAGCTCTTCGAGTTGGACACAAGGGCGGCGCCGATCTCGGCGAAGCCCAAGGAGTCCTGAAGATCGACTTCGGCGCAGGACAGCCTAAATTTCCGTTGCAGGCCGCTTTTTATCCCTAAAACCACCCTTCGTTTGTCTTTGAGGCTCGTGGTCTCGGGAAGCTCGACGATGAGCAGGAGCAGGGATACGACCATCAAGGAAATGATATCACGGCTGGAGATTCTTGACACCCCCTTGGCGCGCGGATATTGTCCGATGGTATGAAACGCAGACTTATTACCTCGGCCCTGCCTTACGTTAACAACGTCCCTCATCTCGGCAACCTCATCCAGGTCCTCTCGGCCGATGTCTTCGCCCGATTCTGCCGCCTCCGCGACTACGATACCCTCTATATCTGCGGTACCGACGAGTATGGCACGGCGACCGAGACCAAGGCTCTCGAGGAGGGTGTGAGCCCCAGGGAGCTCTGCGACCGTTTCCACGCCCTCCACAGGGACATCTACTCATGGTTTGGCATCTCCTTCGACAAGTTCGGGCGCACCTCGGCCTCCGAGCAGACGGAGATTACCCAGTCGATATTCCTCGATCTCGATAAAAACGGTTACATCACGGAGCAGACGCTCGAACAGCTTTACTGCGACCACTGCGGAAGGTTCCTGGCCGACCGCTACGTCAAGGGAACCTGTCCATCCTGCGGCTACGAGGGGGCTCGCGGCGACCAGTGCGAGCACTGCGGCAAACTCCTCGACCCCACGGATCTCATCGGGCCCAAATGCTCGACCTGCGGCGCCGAGCCTCATCCCAAGTCGACGACGCATCTATATATAGATCTGCCCGCGATAAAGCCGATACTCGAACCCTGGATGAAGTCGGCGAGCGAAAAAGGTTTCTGGGCCAAGAATGCCGTCCAGATGACCCAGGCATGGCTGAGAGATGGCCTTAAACCTCGTGCCATCACCAGGGATCTCAAGTGGGGCATCCCCGTACCGAAGAAGGGCTTCGAGAACAAGGTCTTCTATGTCTGGTTCGACGCGCCCATCGGCTATATCTCGATGACGGCCGCCCTCGGGGCGGAGATGGGATTCGACTGGAAAACTTGGTGGCAGAATCCGGATGAGGTTGAGCTTTTCCAGTTCATAGGCAAGGACAATATTCCCTTCCATACGGTGATCTTCCCCTCAAGCCTCCTGGGCTCGGGCAGAAACTGGACCATGCTTTTCCACATGTCCAGCTCCGAGTACCTGAATTACGAATCGGGCAAGTTTTCCAAGTCGCAGGGTGTCGGGGTCTTCGGCAGCGACGTGATGGAGACGGGCATCCCGGCCGATGTCTGGCGGTTCTACCTCTTCTGGAACAGACCCGAAACCTCGGACTACACCTTCACCTGGGCCGACTTCCTCGAGAAGGTGAACGGCGAGCTTATCGGCAACCTGGGCAATCTCGTCAACCGCACCATCACTTTTGTCTCGCGCTACTACGGCGGCGTAATCCCGGCGGGCAAGCCCGACGAGGCGTTCTGGGCCAGGGCGCTCGCGATCGAGGCGAAGATCACGGGCCAGCTCGAGAAGGCGTGCCTGCGCGACGGTTTCAGGTCCATTTTTGAACTCTCCGACCTCGCCAATAAAAAGTTCCAGGACGGCGAGCCCTGGAGGACGCGGATGAGCGATCCGGAGGCCGCCGCCTCCCTCATCTTTGACCTGTGTTACATCCTCAAGGACATAGCCATTCTCGTCGAGCCCTATCTGCCCGCGACAGCCCGGCAGCTGGCTTCCCTCCTCAAGTTCGAAATCGGTTCGAAAGGCCTCGACTGGTCAGCCCTGGGCAAGCTCTCGAGCCTGACCATGGTTGGCGCTCCTAAAGTCCTCTTCTCTAAGTTGGAGGCAGGCGTCATAGCCGAACTGAGGGAGAGGTATTCCGGATCCCAGAAGGACAGGGCAGAGCGGCAGGATACAGCGGGGATAAAGCCGGGGAGCGCCATGCCCGTCGGCCAGCAGGACTCATCAGGGCAGACCGCTTCCCCGGCGCCTGTAGCACCACAGAAAGCCGAGCGGCCTCAGGAGAATGCGAAACCGGCTTCTCCCTTTGCCGATCTGCCTACCCAGGAGCGCTTCGACAAGCTCATCGCCCTCAAGGTGGCAAAGATCGTGAAGATTGAGCGCCATCCCAAGGCCGACAAGCTCTACATCGAAACCCTGGATGACGGTTCAGGGACAGAACGTGTCATCGTTTCGGGCCTCGTACCCTTCTATCGGGAAGAGGAGTTGCTCGGAAAGAACATCGTCCTCGTCGACAACCTCAAGCCTGCCAAGCTGCGAGGCGTCGAATCCAAGGGGATGCTCCTCGCCGCCTCCATCTCAGGCGAGAGTGGGAAGGAAACAGTCGAGGTTCTCACCGCGCCCTGGGCCCAGCCAGGTGACCCCGTCCTCATCGAAGGCGGGGAAGTATCGGCCAAGCCCGCGATCATCGATGTCGATACCTTCTTCTCGGTACCGCTGAAGGCTTCGGGCGGTATGGCGATGGCCGGGAAGGGCCGATTGAGCGCGTCAGGCCGTGCGATAGAATTGGAAACAGTCCGCGACGGCGAGATAGGATGAACGGGGCTGGTTTCGATGTCCTCGACTACATCGGCCCGGAAGCCTGGGACGATGGAAACTCGGGCTTCATGCAGTCCAGGTTCTGGGCGCGCTTCAAATCCGCCACAGGTTGGAAAGCCAGGGTCTGCCGTCCGCGCGAAGGCTTTGAAAGATCGGGAATCCTCGTTCTCGAGAAGCCCCTTATCGCCGGCTTGCGTTTCGCCTATGTCCCCTTTGGTCCCGAAACCCTCCCCGAGGGAGCCAATGCAGTTGCTTTTCTGGAAGATCTAGCCAAGGCCGTCTCCGAAGCCTCGGGGAGAGGCCTTCTTTTCGTACGCTTCGATCTGCCCTGGGAAGCAGGTCTGGGAACCGCGGGAAAGGAAGGTCGGTTTTCGGGTCTTTCGCGAGGCGTCCCCGTCCAGGTCCCCGACACCGTCCTCCTCGACCTTGAGCCTGGCGAGGACACTATCCTTGCAGGGATGAAGCCCAAGTGGCGCTACAACGTAAAGCTCGCCGATAAAAAGGGTGTCGTCGTGTCGAGGGAGGGGCGTGATTCCCTCGAAAGTTTCTACACTCTCTACAAGGAGACTGCGGCTCGCGATGGAATAGCGATCCATCCTTTTTCGTACTATGAGGAACTCTTCAGGACCTTCGAGGGATTTAAAGGCTCAGGCGGCCGGGATGATCTCTCCCTCTGGGTGGCGCGGCAGGGCGGCGAGACTATCGCCTCCATAATCACCCTTTTCCACAAGGGACACGCGACCTATCTCTACGGGGCCTCGTCGGGGGAAAAGCGCAACCTCATGCCCGCCTACGCCCTTCAATGGAGCGCCATAAAGGCAGCCAAGGAAGAGGGCTGCATCGACTACGATTTCTTCGGAATTCCCCCGAACGACGATCCCAAAGATCCCATGGCGGGCCTCTATTTTTTCAAGACAGGTTTCGGTGGCAGAATCCTCCACAGGGCGGGGGCTGTCGATATCCCCTTGCGCCCCCTGCCATACTTCGAGTTCAGGATATTGGAAGCAATCCGCCTAGCCTGGTATAAGGGCTTGAAAAAGGCTTTTGCGAGGCAGAGGAGAAGGCCGGCCCTGCCTCAGCGGAAGACAGTACCCTCGAAGGCGTAGAGTTCTACGGCTGGTGATCTCCAGGTTGAAGGTTCGAGCCCAGCCTTGTGGCAGACCTGGGCGAGGAAGGTCTCGGGTTCCCAGCCGTATTCCACGGCCACCTGGGGCAGGAGGACGCCTGAACGTCCTCTCGCGGCGATGAAGAGGCCGTGCCGGCCGATCTCGAAATCCCCAGGTCCAGAAATCGCGAAGAGTTCCCCGAGTACGGTTATCTCCACCTCGAGATCGATAAGTTCGGCTCTTTCGAGGGCCTCGAAACGCGGGTCTTCGAAGGCAGCCGCCGAGGCCATGGCCTTGGCAGTCTCGACGAGGAGGGAGGGCGAGGACATATGGCCTATGCAGCCCCGGAGGGATCCGCCCCTATGGAGACTGACAAAGAGCCCGCCCCTGGCGGAAGAGAGGGTGGGGCTCGGCTCGGGATAGCGGGGGGGGCGGCTCTCGAGAGCTGAGGCTATGGCCTCCAGGGCTGTGGCGACCAGGACGCGGCCGTCCGCCATGCCGAGTCCGCTCAAGAAGAGAAACCTACGGCCGAATAGCCGACGATGGGATCGCCTTCCTCGCCAAAGGGAGCCGAATTCGAAAGGCCGAGGACTGAGGCTTTCAGGCCCCTGGAGAGCGTCGATCTCAGAAAGGCGCCAAGGATATCAGCTCCACAGAAAGACCTTCTATCTTCGGGAAGAGCGGGGTATTGGGAGAGATTACCCGAGCAGAGCGCGCTGAGAAAGGACAGGCTCTCGGCGTCGCAAGCCTCAGGGCTTTCGGCGACAGCCAGGTTCGAACTCAAGACCAGGAGCGTCGAGGCGAAATCCCTTTCCAGGGCTCGGGCTAGAGCGGCGAAGAGGGCATCGACTGTCTCAGGATCAACCTTCGATACGATGATAGGAACAATCGTCGCCCTGGGAAAGAAGAGGGCCGCCATGATGAGCTGAATCTCTATGCTGTGCTCTTCCAGATGGGGAATATCATATTGGATGATTCCTGCGCTAGAATGGAGGAGGTCTTTGAGAATGGGGCTGTTGACCCTAAAATCGGCCGTGGGGACCGAGAAGACCCGGGATTCCGGGATGAAGATGCCGGTCTCGAAGGATCGATGTGAGGGGCAGATGACAACGATGGTTTTTACCTTCCTGAGGGACGCGGAAAGCCAGGCCGCCGCTTCCATTCGCCCCGAATACTCGAGGCTGCCATGGGGGCTCAGGATGACGGAAGATGAGGCCGGGGCATTGTTGCATGAGGCGACGAGTTCCTCCACCACGGCGGTGAGTTCGGTTTTAACTGCCGGATAGAAGATGCCTGCAACGACAGCCTCTCTGATATTGCCTTCCTTGGGGCGGGCCTTCAGGAGGGATAGGGATTCCATGAGATCAAGTATAGACTTAAGCACGTCGATTTCCAATTTTTTAAAGAAAAAACAAAGAGAATTGCCATGAGAATACTCGTCGTGGATGACGAGCGTAAGCTTGCCCTCTCCCTCAAGGAATGCTTCGAACCCGAGGGTGTCGATGCCGACCTCGCCTTCGATGGCCGCGAGGCTAGAGCGAAGCTCGAGGAAGAGATTTATGACCTTAGTTGGTGGCGGGCCTGCATTCTGAGTGAAACGGACAAGCTCGAGCCGAGGGATTTCGACTTCCTAGACGAGAAGTACGCAAGCGGCCATAGGCGCAACGCCAGGAACAAAGAGAATACAGCCGCCGAAATGGGGATAGCGCGGCGCAAACTGCTCAATAAAATCAAGGAACACAGATCAGGCAAGGGGGAAATATGGGCCAGGATATAGTACGCATTGAAAAAGATCGGCTTACGGCATTTTGCGCCAAGGTTTTCATAGACTGCGGGGTTCCGGCGGACAAGGCTTCCTGTCAGGCCGAGGTGCTCGTAGCGGCTGACGCGAGGGGAATACCTTCCCATGGTGTGGCGAGGCTGCAGCGCTATGTCGCGGGTCTGGAGTCAGGACAAATGCTCGCGGATGCAGAGCCCCTTGTCCTCAGGGAATCATCCGGATCCCTCCTCGTTGACGCAAGGGGAGGACTGGGCGCCCCCGTCAGTGTCGGGGCCATGGCTTCGACAATCGAGAAGGCGAGAAACTGCGGCATAGCTTTCGCCACGGTAAGGAATTCGAACCACTTCGGCATAGCGGGCTACTATGCGATGATGGCCCTGAAAGAAGACATGATCGGCCTCGCGATGACCAATACTGCGGCTCTCGGCGTACCCACTTTCGGCCGACAGGTTATGTTCGGAACGAATCCTCTCGCTTTCGCCGCGCCCGCCGGAAAAGAGAAAGCCTTCGTCCTCGACATGGCGACTACCGTGGTTACCCGCGGCAAGATTGAGACCTACGGACGATTGGGGAAGAATCTTCCACCCGGCTGGGCCGTGGACGCGAAGGGCGCGACTGCCCTTCAGCCGGGCCCCCTCCTCGAGGATATGCTGCGCAGGGCAGGCGGGGGAATCGTGCCTCTAGGCGGCGAGTCCGAGACCCATGGAGGGCACAAGGGATACGGCCTCGCCGTCATGGTCGACATTCTTACAGGGCTGTTGTCGGGAGGGGGCTTCGGCGCCGAGGTCAAGGACACGGAGATTTCCTCCGCCCGAGTCAGTCACTGTTTCGCGGCGATGCGGATCGACCTCTTCCAGGAGCCGGCGGCCTTTAAAACCGAGATGGATCGGCTCCTGGGATCGCTCAGGAACTGCCCTTGGGCCGAAGATGCGGATCGGGTCTATTACGCCGGGCTCAAGGAAGCCGAGGCCGAGGAGGAAGCCGTCAGGAAAGGCGTTGCCCTGGAGGTCGGCGTGTTCCGGACCCTCGAGGGGATTGCCAAGGCGAGAGGCATCGAAGCCCCGCCTGCCGCTTGAACAAGGCCGAAGCTTCGGGCTAAAAAGATTCCAGCCGCTTTATAGCCGTGGGAGACGCGATTGGATTCACTCAGGAAACAAGACTCTCTGTTCGGACCCGCCTCGTTCTATAAAGCCGCTCTTTCCATCGCCGTTCCCGTCATGGTGCAGTCTCTCCTCACAGGGCTCGTCTCCCTCGTCGACAACTTTATGGTTGCAGCCCTCGGTGACGCCAAGATGGCAGGCGTCAACGTCGCCAACCAGATCAACTTCATCTACATGGTCATCATTAACACGATCTGCATGGCGGGCGGCATCTATCTTTCCCAGCACAGGGGGGCGGGCGACAAGGAGGGGATGAAGCAAGCGTTCCGATTCAAGCTTATCCTCGCCATCGCCGTCTCCCTTGTCCATCTCGTGATATGCATGCTCTTCGCCGAACCGCTTCTAGGGCTGATGCTCGGTGGAAACGCCGGGGGAGGAGAAATCGTCGCCGAGGGGGCGCGTTATCTGAGAGCGGTCTCACCCAGCTTCCTGTTCATCGGCATCAATGTGGCGATAAGCACGGCCTTCAGGGATACAGGCGTCACGACGATCTCCCTCGTCGTGTCGGTCTTAGCCGCTCTCACCAATACCTTCTTCAATTGGATTCTCATTTACGGCAACCTGGGCGCGCCGAGGCTCGAAGTGACGGGGGCGGCTATTGCCACCAACATGGCGCGATTCGTCGAGATGGGGCTTTTTCTCGCCATGCTCCTGAGGCGAAAGCCCGATTTCTCGATCCGGATAAGGAACCTCTTCAGGATCGATAGAGGACTTTTCCGCGCGATCCTCTCGAAGTCGGGGATGATGCTCTTCTCTGAAACGGCATGGGTCATGTCCGAGACCATCATAACCGCCCTCTACAACGGCAGGGGAGGGGCGGAGACCGTGGCGGGCATGGCGGCGGGCTGGACCATCGCCAACATCATGTTCCTCGCCTTCCCGGGAATACAGGCTATGACGGCCGTCGTCGTGGGTTCCACTCTGGGCGCTGGCAGGCTCGAGGAAGGGAAACGGAAGGCGCGGTGGGTCATGTCGGGTTCGGTCTTCCTCGGGATCGGCGTTGGCCTCGTAGCTGCGGCGACGACGTTCATTATCCCTATCGTCTTCGCCAACCTCTCCCCGGCCGCCCGAGGAGTGACGAAAGGCATCGTCTTCGTCATCGCCGCTTATCTGCCGCTCTGGTGCCTCCTCAATTCCCAATTCGCCGTCTCGAGGGCAGGCGGTGACACGCTGATGGGCGTCTGGGCCGATGTTGGGGTGAGCTACGCCTTCTTTATACCCGCGGCAATTATTATAGCTAAAACGACGAATTGGGGGCCTGTCGCGCTTTTTGGTATAGCCAAGCTCTCCGATATACCCAAGATCTTCGTAGCGGCTTGGTGGCTGCGCAAAGAGCGCTGGGTGAAGAATCTGGCCGTGAAGTCGAAAGTCTGAAAAGGCCGAAACTGTGCAAACTTGGAAATACAATAAGCGACCAATGGGAGTCGAACCCACGTGTCTCCAGCATAGAAGGCTAACATGATCGCTAGAACACGAAGAATCCGCAACGATACCAGGGTATTCGGTGCATTCAAGCATCATTTTACATATCATGGGCCTTTCTAGGCGGGTGTACGTATCATTTAGTCTCTATACTTCATATAGGTCAGGTTGCAACCTTCGTCAGCCTGTGTTGTGCAGTCGATGAAATTACGGATGAATCCCCGTTTGATGTCCGGATGTTCCTTTCATGCAACAGAGCTCAGGCAGGACCGTAGCTATTCGTCACTGATTTCCAGATTTAGACGTCCATTTTCAACGTCGAGTAGGATCATATCACCGTTATGCACCGCCGCAAGCGGTCCGCATACAGCCGACTCGGGAGCGACATGGAGCACGACCGTGCCGAACGCCCCGCCGCTCGATCGGACAGGCACCGGCGCTGCCGTAGAGACAACCCTCTCTTGAAGAAATTTCTTCAAGAGTCATTTCGCCGGAGGTATATTTATTCCATAGCACGAAACTGTCGGTTCCACAGGCGAGCGTTTCACCCTTGAAGCTGCCCGGCAGTATAGCTCCTCCCGGCAAAAAGATAGTGGGTTTATCAGCCGAAACGGCGGTCATTAACTTTGCCGGTATGTTCTTGTCGCAGCCTCCGATCAGCACCACTCCATCAAAGGGATGACGCTCAATAAGTTCTTCGGTGGTGATCGACAAGAGATTCCGGTATATCATGCTAAAGCTGTCGAAAAACACTTCGCATATCGACATTGTGTTGACTTCAAGCGGGAATCCGCCAGCCGCCCAGACTCCGCGCTTTACCGCTTCGGAAAGCTGGCGGAAATGAACGTGGCCGGGATTCGTTTCTGCCCAGGTATTAATGATGACGACAAACGGTTTTTCGATATCCTTGTCGGTATAGACAGCCAGGGATCAGGTTAAACCTATCGACTGTTGTATTGAGATCCGGGATGCAGTTGAACAGTCCGGCCGTATTCCGGCCGTATAGGGGTGGTTTTGTTCCTTGCTGTAAACCTCCTCGACACTCCCATGTTCGATTACTTCTCCTGCATACACAATTGCAATGTTGTCGCAGAATTCCGCTACGACTCCAAGATCGTTAGTGATCAGGATCATAGCAGAATTGAACTTGTCTTTCAGGATGCGCATCAGTTCAAGTATCTGTGCCTGAATCGTCACGTCCAGCGCAGTGGTCGGCTCATCGGCCAATAGCAACTCCGGCTCCGCGATCAGTGCCATCGTAATCACGACGCGCTGTTTCATACCGCCGGAAAACTGATGCGGATATTTGTTTTTCCTGGATGCGGGGAGGCCGACCATCTTCAGCATTTCATCCACCAGGTTTTTCTTTTCCCTCCTTGTCATGTCCGGATCATGCAGGTCGATGATTTTGAGGATTTGGCTGCCGACCGTCTATTCGGCGTAGGTATCGGAGGGAATCTCGTTAACACTGCCTGTATCGGCAGCGGGCAATACGGCAGGATCACCGACATGGCGCATGCGCTGAAAGAAGCCGTTATGAGAGGGGAACGGAAATGAAGAAAAGAGTTGTGACGTTCGGAGAAATCTTGCTTCGGCTCAATCCCGAAGGATACTATCGCCTGGTGCAGTCGGACCGGTTTGAGGTCAGCTATTTGGGATGAGAAGCCAATGTCGCGGTTTCGCTTGCACAATTCGGCGTGGATTCGGATTTTGTCACCAAGCTGCCGGATCACGAGATTGGCCAGAGTGCCGTCAACGCGTTGCGCCGGTTCGGTGTCGGTACCGACAGGATCATATGCGGAGGGCCGAGACTCGGTATTTATTTTGTGGGAAAAGGCGCTTAGCAGCGCGCCTCCAAGGTCCTCTACGATCAGGCAAATTCATCGATCGCGCTCGCAAATTCCTCGGATTTTGACTGGATTCCATTTTTAACGGCGCGGACTGGTTCCACTTCACGGGTATTACCCCGGCTCTCGGCGGACAGTTGCCGGAAATTTGCAAATCGGCCTGTGAAGCGGCGAAAGCTCACGGGGCGACCATCAGCTGCGATCTCAATTACCGGAAGAAACTCTGGTCGAACGAACAAGCCGGAAGATGGATGTACAAGCCGGTGAACTCAACCGCGAAGGTTACATCAGCGTTGCGAAACAGCTATCCAATAGATTCAACTTTAAAAAAGTCGCAATCACGCTTAGAAGCAGCATATCCGCATCCGATAATGACTGGTCCGGCATGCTGTTTTCCGAAGGAAAAGCGTTTTTTAATCCAACCTACCGGCTCCTAATTGTCGATCGTGTTGGCGGCGGCGACAGCTTCGGCAGCGGTCTGATCTACAGTCAGCTTAAGGAAATGGACAACCAGCAGGCGATCGACTTTGCCGTTGCGGCCTCCTGCCTGAAACACAGCATCGAACATGACTTTAGCCTTGTTTCCGAGTCCGAAGTGCTATCACTTGCAAAGGGAAACGCATCGGGCAGGGTTCAGCGTTAATTTGCTACCGTATTATGAAGATGTCGGGAGTATTGCAGTGTTCCTCATCATATTGACTGTTGTAGGTTTTATTTCTACCTGTGTGTGGGGATTGTTTGGATCTGTTTTTTAAGAGTATTTCGTGAAAGAAAGAAACTGGTAGATATTGTAATGGCATTACTGCTTGTATACTATACAATAAGCCTTGCTCTTAGTAGCCGGGCTCATAGAAATAGGTATTCCGGTAAATCCAGGGCGGTTCATCATAACGGGAGGCGAAAGATGAAGAGGAACGGATTTAAATCGATCTGTTTACTGGCGTCTTTTTTCGCCCTGTGCCTAGGTTGCCAAAGCCCGCCAAGAAACGAAGGCGCGGCTTCGCTATCTCTTGCTCCTGTGGATAAAAATTCTATAAGCAACGCGGTCAGGCTTTATGACTATCTAGTATCATTGCCTCAGAGAACCACGAAAAAGTATCTATCCTGTCAGTTCTTTGGGACGGAGCCGGCGTATATCGGATTCGACAACAATGTCCGGGCATTGTACGAGGAGACTGACGAATGGCCTGCTATGATAGGCGTAGATTACATCGGCGGACGGGAAAATCCTGATTTTGTTGATACCGAAGGGAAGACGAATACGCTCGCGATGTATTGGCTCGAGGGGGGGCTCACTACTGTCACGCTCCATGTCGGGAATCCTTGGTCCGGAGGCGATGCCTTGTCTCGAAGTTTCATGGGAGGGAAATATGAGGATTCATATACTCCCGGTACCAAAGCGTATGGAAACTTGAAGGTAGTCTTCGATAGAATTGCCGATGAGTTCTTGAAGCTCCAAAAAATCGGTTGCGTTGTTTTATTTCGACCATTTCACGAGATGAACGGTCAGTGGTTCTGGTGGTATACCCCAGACCCCTCGAAATTCAAACAACTCTGGCGGTATTGGCAGAATTACCTCACGAATGAACGAGGCGTCCACAACCTTCTCTATGTTTTCTCCCCCAACGCTATGTGGGATTATCAGCGCCACGAGGATCCCAATTACATCATCCATGGCTTGCCTTATGATTATTATCCGGGCAACGAGTCAGTGGATATCGTAAGCCTCGATGTCTATTACGATGACCCGTATTCGATGCCCATCGAGAATTATGTGGATTTACTGAAATACGGTAAGCCATTTGCCATGGGCGAGCTCGGAAGGGACTTGAACAATCTGCCCAACACGAGGCAGTGGGATCAAACCATTCAGATCAGGGCCTTGAATGACAAGTATCCGAAGACGGTCTTTTGGCAAAGCTGGGGCTCCTGGAAACCAATCGGCAATATGGCCATAGTAGATTTACCTAACGCTGAATCCTTGATGAGGGATCCCTCGGTAATCACAAGAGCCGATGTGCTGTTCGAGAAAGATGCATCTCCTGAGGAATCCGATGTAGCCGGGTATCCGCTCGGCCCCAATGCCGTTAACGCAATTGATTCACAGGAAATATTTGTACATACGGGCGAGGCGATAGGCCGGAGATGGAAGTTTACCGAGGTCGACCCAGGCTCTCGATGGAATGAGCCATCCTTTGATGATTCGCAATGGAAGAAAGGTATGTCTCCATTTGGCTCACCATGGATTAAAAACGCATTCCCCAGAACAGACTGGCGTTCTGAAGATATATGGCTGAGGAAAGTTTTCGATAATGATTTTTCCGCTGGTGGAACGCTGGTTCTAAAAGTATTTCATGACGATGATGCGGAATGTTACCTGAATGGAATACTGGTTGCAGCCCTGAAAGGGTACAAAGACGAGTATATTGAGGTTGAATTGAGCGATGGCATCAGAAAACTTATAAAATCCAAGGGCAATATTCTTGCGCTTCACTGTTGGAATGAGAATAAATGGGGTGCGAACGTTGATGCCGGTCTATACATTCGGCGATGATGTACGGGGTTGAGGCTGTAACAGGTTGTATTTACTACTTTTACCTCGCCGTTGCTATGCCGATTCATTGTGCGTTTTGGCATACATCTCATATTCAGACGATACAGTGAACATTCAGGACAGTAATTGAGTGTTTTAACGCTCTGATATGGAAGCTCGTAAAGTGTGTGCTCCTTGTAGATGCCTAAACAAAATTGGGAGAAGCTAAAAGTTATTTAGGAAATATTGCCAATGTTTTTTGTGTTCATTTTAGGCAATGTCCAAAGAAGTTTGCAATTTGGAATATTGAAAAAGGCCATCAGGAACTCCAAGATTTAGTTTGACTACCCAATCAGCCCGCTTTTTGCGCTTTTTCAACGATTTTGTTTATAAATCTCTTAGCTTTCTTGAAATAGATCACTTCAGGATGGGAGTAGATTTCAGTAGTGGAGGCATTCTTATGGCCAACAAAGCTCTGTACCGTAAAATTTGGTTCACCATTTGCCCGAGAGGTCGATACATAGGTGTGTCGTAATGAATGGAAGACGATGTTCTTGCCTACCTGCAGTTCTCTTGAATTTTCAATTTCCACAAGCATTCTTTTGAGAACCTGCCTTAAATACACCTCTGTGACAGGTTTCATTTTGCTCCGAAAGTTATAGATCACAAAATTCTGGGAAGCTTTGGGCATTCCTTGTATATTATTGCGCGGAAGGAGTTTGCTTCCGTTGTGCTTTTGCCTTTACATAGTCTGATACGGTGACATCTGGATTGAGGAAGGGGCTATGAATCGCTTGGTGCCGCAGGGAAGGGTTCTGGTGACGATGAAGAAGAGTGAGACCGCCATAGGGACCTCCTGTGAAAGGCCCTGATACCGCTATGCATCATTTTGCGTATCACTGGCGGTTTAAGGAAAAACGGTGAAACACCGGTTTTCCTTAAATTTTTACGCTGCAAAGACTTGTGATTGAGCGACCGATGGGAGTCGAACCCACGTCTCCAGCTTGGAAGGCTGGGGTAATAGCCGTTATACGACGGTCGCGATGTCGATCTGTCGCTTCACGCGACAGGGAATCAAAGGTAACCGTCGGTAACTGGCGGGTTCCTCGGAATTCTCCACCTGAAAAGCAAGTCATTGATAGCCATTCGAGAGGTCTTTGTCAAGGCCGGAGTCCCCGCGGACTTTACGCCGAGTCCGGTCTGGAAAATGGGGTGAGGACGAAGAAGCCCCAGAGTGTGGATGTCAGGGAGCCTGAATAGTTACTGCTCCTCAGGGGCGACGGTCTACCTGCATGTCGCGACGCATTCGATATGATTGACGGAAAAGTATATAGAAGTTATAAAGGTTGGGACCGAAAGGGGAATTGTCGTTGTAGATACGTCTGAAATATAAGGGATACTCCATATGGAACTGCAAGTCCAAGAGCTTCTTGAGCGGATCAGGGCGGATGGCGTAAACGTCGCGAAGGTTGAGGCCTCGGCTATCAAGGCCCGAGCCGAGGAAGAGGCGAGGGCTCTGGTAGCCAACGCTGAAATTCGCGCCAAGGCGAGGGAAGCCGAGGCTGAGGCGAGGATAGCCACTATGGAGAAGGCAGCCGAGATGACCCTATCCCAGGCGTCGCGGGACGCCATCCTCTCCCTGCGTCAGAAGGTACAGGCCTTCATGGAGGAAGTCGTCAGGGCTGAAGCCTCCCAAGTATTCGACGCCGCCTTTCTCGCATCCAACCTTCCCGAGCTTTTAAAGGCTATGGGCAGCGAAGGGAAGGGCGATTTGACTGTCCTTCTGTCCGAGAAGAGCCTCAAATCCTTGGACGCGGCCCTCGCGGGAAGACTCGCCAGGGAACTGGGAAGGGGAGTCGAGTTCAAACCTTTCGCAGGTTTGGACGCAGGCTTCAGGATCGCCTTCAGTGGTTCCGCTGTACAGTATGACTTTTCCGCCCAGGCCCTCGCTTCGATCCTTTCGGCGCGGATGGGAGAAAACCTTGCCTCCAGCCTGAAAATAGCTGCTAAAAAGCTCGAGCGGGCCTGATGCGATACTGGTACTTCGCATCGACCCTGCCGGGCTTCCTCTTCGGCGCCCAGCCTCCTTTTAGCGAAGCCGAGTTTCTGGGTCGCTGTGAGCATTTGCTTGACCCTGTGGACTACGCAGAAATTGAGTCCTGCGTCGACCGGCTCCTCGCCCTCGGCGAGCCTTTACCGACCCAGTCGGCCTTTCTCGGGCAGTTCATCGCCTGGGAGAGAAGCTTCAGGCGTCAATTGGCAATGCTCAGGGCTCAGGCTGCCGGAAAGGACTTCTCTCGATATCTTATCGGGTTCGCCCTGGCCGAGGGCGCGGTCCAGGCTGCTGCCTCCTGCTTCGCCTCGACGGACCCTTACCAGGCTGAAATCGCTTTCGAAAGGGAACGTTGGTCGGCAGCGGAGAGATTTTCGGTCTTCTCGACCTTTGATCTCGACTTCATCGCTGCGTACCGAATCAAGCTGAACGTGGCTTGCAGACTAGCCCGCCTCGACAAGGCGAGGGGTGTGGCGGGCTACAGGCGTCTCTACGACGAAATCCTAGGCGGAGCCCCCGGCGCCGTCGAAACACTAACCTCCGGAGCGCAAGCATGAGCCAGACTATTGGGCATGTCAGGGCCGTCAACGGCAATATGGTGTCGACGCGTATCTCAGGCGTCGTGTCTATGAACGAGGTAGCCTACATCCTTTCACAGGGAAGGCGCCTCAAGAGCGAGGTCATCCGCATCCTGGGCGATGAAGCCCAGGTCCAGGTCTTCGAGATCACCAAGGGCATAAAGATCGGCGACGAAGTCTCCTTCTCCGGCGAAATGCTCTCCGTAGAGCTTGGGCCGGGCCTCCTGGGTCAGATCTACGATGGCCTCCAGAACCCCCTTCCCGAGATAGCGGCCAAGTCGGGATATTTCCTCGAACCGGGAAACTACCTCCAGGCCCTTCCCCGCGGCCAGCTTTGGCCCTTCACGCCCTTGGCCAAGGTCGGCGAGCTACTTTTCAAGGCGCAGGTCCTCGGCTCGGTGCCCGAGCGCAATTTTACCCACTTCATCATGCTCCCCTTCGACATGGAAGGCTCCTGGAAACTGGTCGATATTGTCGGCGCCGGGGAATACCACGTCGACGACAGGATAGCCGTCGTCGAGAACGAACGCGGGACGAGACGTGATCTCACCATGACCTTCTTCTGGCCGGTCAAGCGCTCGATCGACTGTTACGCCGAGCGCCTCAAACCCTCGGAACCCATGGTTACGAAGACCCGCATCATCGACACCTTCTTCCCCGTAGCCAAGGGCGGCACCTACTGCATTCCCGGACCCTTCGGCGCCGGAAAGACGGTGCTCCAGCAGGTGACCAGCCGCAACGCCGACGTCGATATCGTCATCATAGCGGCCTGCGGCGAGCGAGCGGGCGAGGTCGTCGAAACTCTCAAGGAATTTCCCCACATCGTGGACCCCAAGACCGGCCGGTCCCTCATGGAGCGGACCATCATCATCTGCAACACGTCGAGCATGCCCGTGGCGGCACGCGAAGCTTCCGTGTACACGGCAGTCACCCTCGCCGAATACTACCGGCAGATGGGGCTGGACGTTCTGCTGCTCGCCGACTCGACGAGCCGCTGGGCCCAGGCCATGCGCGAGATGTCGGGCAGGCTGGAAGAGATCCCCGGCGAGGAAGCGTTCCCCGCCTACCTCGAATCGGTAATCGCGGCCTTCTACGAGCGGGCGGGCATCGTTCGGCTCTATAACGGCTCTAAAGGCTCGGTTACGATCGGTGGAACGGTTTCTCCGGCAGGCGGCAACTTCGAGGAGCCCGTCACCCAGGCCACCCTCAAGGTCGTGGGCGCCTTCCACGGACTCTCGAGGGAGCGATCGGACGCCCGCAAGTACCCCGCCATCCATCCACTGGACTCCTGGACCAAGTACCGCGGGATCATGCCCGGCAAGGCCGTGAGCTACGCCCACTCCTTCCTCGAGCGAAGCGCCGAGGTCGGATCCATGATGAAGGTCGTTGGCGAGGAGGGCACGAGCCTCGAGGACTACATCGTCTACCTGAAGGGCGATTTCCTCGATGCGGTCTACCTCCAGCAGAACTCCTTCGACCCCGTGGACCAGGCGGTTTCGCCCCAAAAGCAGAAGAAGATGTTCGGCCTCGTCCTGGAGATACTGGCTTCCGCGCTCGATCTCAAGGACAAAGAGGACGCCCGGTCCTGGTTCTACGAGCTGAGGCAGGCTTTCCTCGACCTGAACGGCGCCGAAGAGACTTCAGGGCTCCACGCCTCGTCCTTGGAGAAGATCCGACAGGCTCTGGCCTCGCGCCACCCCGTCCTGGAGAGCCTGGGACGCGAAGTCCTCGCATCACTGGAGTAAGCGATGAACAAGATCTACTCGCGCATAGAATCCATCACGGGCAACGTGATCTCCGTCAAGGCCGAGGACGTCGCCTACGGCGAGCTCGCCCGAGTGTCGACCCGCTACGGTTCCTCCCTCGCCGAGACGATACGCCTCGATGGGGATTCGGCCTACCTCCAGGTCTTCTCGGGCGGAAGAGGCGTCTCGACGGGGGACGAGGTCAAGTTCCTCGGCCACCCCATGCAGGTGAGCTTCTCCGACGACCTCATGGGGCGGATCTTCGACGGCGCGGGCCAGCCCCGCGACGGTGGACCGGCGCTCACGGACAACCTTGTGTCCATCGTGGGCCCCTCAGTCAATCCCTACAACCGCATCATCCCCCGCGAGATGATTCGAACGGGTATCCCGATGATCGACCTCTTCAACACCCTCGTGAAGAGCCAGAAGCTGCCGATCTTCTCGGTCTCGGGGGAGCCCTACAACGAGCTTCTGGCGCGCATCGCCATGCAGGCTGAGGTCGACCTCATCATCTTGGGCGGCATGGGACTCAAATACGACGACTATTTGGGCTTCAAGACCACCCTCGAGGAGGGAGGCTCCCTGGCCAAGACGATCATGTTCGTCCATACGGCGGCCGACCCCGTCGTCGAGTGCCTTATGGTGCCCGACATGGCCCTGGCCGTGGCCGAGAGATTCGCCCTCAAGGGCAAGAACGTTCTCGTCCTCCTCACCGACATGACGAATTTCGCCGACGCCCTCAAGGAGATCTCGATCACGCAGGAACAGGTCCCCTCCAACCGCGGCTATCCGGGCGATCTCTATTCCCAGCTGGCCGCTCGATACGAGAAGGCCGTCGATTTCTCGGACGCAGGTTCGATCACCATCCTCGCCGTAACCACCATGCCAGGCGACGACGTCACCCACCCCGTACCTGACAACACGGGCTACATCACCGAAGGCCAATTCTACCTCAAGGGCGGTCACATTGAGCCCTTCGGCTCACTCTCGCGACTTAAGCAGCAGGTCAACGGCAAGACGAGGGACGACCACCGTTCCATCATGGACGGCATGATCAAGCTCTTCGCCGCCTACCGCGACACCCTCGAGAAGAAGTCCATGGGCTTCCAGATGACGCCCTGGGACAAGAAGCTGCTCAAGTACGGCCTCCTATTCGAGCGTAAGATGATGGATCTCTCGGTCAACATCAGCCTGGAAAAGGCCCTGGACGAGGGCTGGGAAATACTCGCCGAATGCTTCGAACCTAGGGAGACGGGCCTCAGGTCCGATCTCATCCAGAAATTCTGGCCTAAGAGCTGACCGATGTCCAAGATCAAGCTGACCAAGAACGAACTCAAGCACCAGAAGGATGCGCTCAAGATGTACGAGCGCTACCTTCCGACGCTCCAGCTCAAGAAGCAGCAGCTCCAGGTCGAAATGTGCGGCATCGAATCCCGGCTCGAAGCTTTGCTCGCCGCGAAGGAATCCCTTGAAAAGGACTTCACTGCCTGGATAGCCGTCTTCTCCGAGGAGGACAAGGCACGGACGGGCGAAGGCCTCCCAATACTCAGGGTAACGGCCCTCCGAACCGCCGAAGGGAACATCGCCGGCGCACACATACCCATCTTTGAAGGGGCCGACTTCGAGTTCCTCGACTACGATTATTTTTCGACTCCCCTCTGGGTCGACCGGGCCCTCAAGCTCATGCAGAGCACCCTGCTCATCGATCTGGAAAGATCCGTGGTGAGCGAGCAGCTACGGCTTCTCGGCCTCGAGCTGCGGACAACGACCCAGCGGGTCAACCTCTTCGAGAAGGTGAAGATCCCCGAGACCCAGGCCGACATCAAGCGGATACGGATCTACCTGGGCGACCAACAGACTGCCCAGGTCGTGCGCGGAAAGATAGCCAAGAGGAAGGTCGAGGAGAGTACGCGATGATCGCCCGCATGAAGAAGGTCTTCCTCGTCTTCCTAGAGCGCGACAAGGCCGAAAACCTCAAGAAGCTCAGGGGATTCGGCATGGTCCACCTCGAAACCATAGTCCCCGACACGATGGGCTACGAAAAGGCGAGCAAGACCCGCGATGCGCTCTTGAGCGCCCTCAACGTCGTGCCTGCGGTCAAGAAGAACCTTCCCGAGGCGAGGCTGACGACGGCAGAGGCCATGGCTTTAGCTGAAGAGGTGCTTCGGACCGAGGAGCAGGCGAAGGACCTGCGCGCGAAGTCTTCGGCCATCACCAAGGAACTCGAGCGCATCGCCTCCTGGGGGGAATTCAAGCCTTCCGACCTCGCTGTGCTGCGCTCAAGCGGCCTGGACCTGTCCTTCTACGAGTGCGAACCGCAGAACCTCGCCCGCCTGCCCGAGGAAGCGGAGTTCGTGGTCCTGTCCAGGTCCAAGAAGGGCGCCCGCTTTATCGTCGTAGGGGAAAACGGGCCTGCTCAACGCCTGACACAGGAATTCAGGCTTTTCAGCCTCCCGCAGGATTCAGCCGCAGCCTTGAGATCCAAACTGGCTGCGATCGACACGGAGATGGCGGCGGGCGCGGCTCGAAACGAAGCCGCGGGACTGGATGCGGCCTCGTTCAAGCGCGCCGTTCAGGTAGTCGACCAGGAAATTGCCATGGAAATAGCCGGCTCCTCCTTCACGGGGGAAGGAACACTGACCTACATCAAAGGCTATGTGCCGGAAAAGAACGCAGCCGACCTCGCTGCGTTCTGCCGCGTCCAAGGCTGGGCCCTCCTGAGCGACGATCCGGTCCTTGAGGACGCGACCCCCACGAAGGTCGAAAACAATGCCGTCGTACGGATGATTCAGCCGGTCATGGATTTTCTCGGCATTGTTCCGGGATACCGGGAATACGAGATATCGAACTGGTTTCTGGTGTTCTTCACCTTGTTCACCGCCATGATCTTTGGGGACGGCGGCTACGGTGTCATACTTCTTGTCGTCTCCCTACTCCTTGCCCTGAAGTCGAAGCGGATGGGCAAACCCGTATCCGATTTCGAAAGGCTCTTCATGCTCCTCGCCTCAGCCACCCTGCTTTGGGGCATGGCCACGGGCACCTGGTTCGCCATAGCCTTCAAGAATTTGCCTCCAATCCTGGCCGACCGATCCATCTGGCTGATCTCAGGCGCCAATCCCCAGGCTTCAGAGAACATCCAAGTGTTCTGCTTCCTTATAGGCCTTGTCCATCTGCTCATATCCCACGTGAAGAACATCTTCCGCGACCGTGGCAGCCTCAAGTTCCTCGCCCAGGCCGGGTCGGTATTCATGCTCATCGGGATGTTCTTCTTCGTGCTCAGCATGGTTGTAAACGGCGAGCGATTCCCGGCTCCCGGTTTTGCCCTCTGGTTTATCCTCGTCGGCTTCGCCCTCAACTTCGTGTTCGCGGCTTACGCTGGCAGCATCCTGAAAAGCGCCCTTGAAGGACTCAAGAATATCATACCAAACTTCCTGGGAGCCGTCGGTGTCTTCGCCGACATCGTATCGTACATACGGCTTTGGGCCGTGGGACTGGCGGGGACCTCGCTGGCTTCCATCATCAACCAGATGGGCGGAGGTATGATGAAGGGCGTGGTGACGGTCTTTGCAGGGCTCACCCTCCTACTCGTGGGACACTCGCTCAACATCGTGCTCAGCGTCTTGTCCGTCATCGTGCATGGTGTACGGCTCAACACACTCGAATTTTCCAACCATCTCGGAATGGAGTGGTCGGGCATAAAATACGACCCGTTCCGGGTCACATTTTACGAAGAACCGTAGAGGAAAGGAGACCAAGAATGGATATTATCGGTTTCATCGGCGCGGCGGCGATCTTTGGGCTTTCGGCCCTCGGCAGCGGCATCGGCGCGGGCATAGCCGGACAGGCGGCCATCGGGGCGTGGAAAAGGAACTATACTCAGAACAAGCCGCCCTCCTTTCTTTTAGTGGTGTTCGCCGGCGCCCCCCTCACCCAGACGATTTACGGTTTCATCGTCATGACCGCGATGAAGGCAACGTTAGCCAGCGGTTCGGGCAATTCCCTGTTTATGCTTGCCATCGGCATTCTCTCCGGAGCCTCGATCGGCTATTCGGCTGTGGCTCAGGGCCAGTGTTCGGCCGCGAGCTGCGACGCCTTCGGCGAGACCAACAAGGGCTTTGCCCAGGATCTTATCGTTGTTGGTCTCTGCGAGACCGTGGCCATATTCACGATGGCATTTACCCTCGCCGTCATCGGTTGACACTCTTCGAAAAACCGCGCACCCGGGCTTCCCGGGTGCGTTTTTATACCCGCCCGCCCCGGTTTTCGAGCTACACCCGTTATTGTATACTCTGCACATGCATAGAACCGCACGGATCGTCAAAGTCGGCAATGTCCTTATGGGGGGGGACTTCCCTGTCTCAGTCCAGACCATGTGGAAGAGCCCGCTTCCCCGCTTTGAGGGACAGTGGACTGCCGAGCTCCAGGCGCTGCTCGACAGGATCGACCGCCTCGCAGGCCTGGGCTGCGACGTCCTGCGCTTCGCCGTCCCCGACGAAACGTCTGCGGATTCCCTCGGGGCCATCGCCTCGAAAAGCCCCATTCCCCTCGTCGCCGACATCCATTTCGACTGGCGCCTCGCCCTCAGGTGCATGGAGTATCCGATAGCGAAGATCCGGATCAACCCGGGCAACATCGGGGCCCGATGGAAGACGGCCGAAGTCGTGGCCAAGGCCAAGGACAAGGGCGTCGCTTTAAGAATCGGGGTGAACGCCGGCTCCCTGCCGCCCGACCTCACGGATTCGAGGGACCAGGTGGGATCCTGCGTCGAGGCCGCCGAGCGCGAGATCGCGGAGTTCGAGGCCTTGGGCTTCGACCAGGTCCTCGTCTCGATGAAGCTGAACGAACCTTCTCAGGTCGAGGCGGCCAACCGCCTCTTCGCCTCGAGGCACGACTATCCCCTCCACCTGGGCGTCACCGAGGCAGGCCCCCTCATCGCCGGCGTGGCGCGCAACGCCTCGGCCCTCGTACCCCTCCTCCGGGAGGGCATCGGCGCGACCTTGCGCGTTTCGCTCTCCGACAGTGTGGAATCCGAAGTGATAGCGGGAAGGGAGATCCTGGCCTGCGCCGGTCTTGTCAAAAAGGGCGTACGCATCGTGTCCTGTCCGCGCTGCGGCAGGGCTTCTTTCGATACCCACGCCTTCCTCGCCTGCTGGTCGGACAGGCTCTACACTCTCAAGGAGCCCATCGAGATAGCCGTGATGGGCTGCGTCGTCAACGGTCCGGGCGAGGCGAGGCATGCGGAACTAGGAATAACGGGGGCGGGGAGCCAGGTCCTCATTTTCAGAAAGGGGGAGATTGTCAGGCGGGTTGAAGCTGCAGATGCCAATAAGGCCTTCGGCGAGGAACTCGCGAAGGCCCTTGTCCGCTGAAGCCTCAGACCGGAGAGAGGGGCGTGGCCTTGTCCTCTTCGGATTCCTTTGCGGTTGCGTTCGCTATTTCACCGACAATCGATGCAACGAGACTCTTGATGAAGGGATCGATGATCGAGTAGACCCTTTTAGTCTTGTTCACCTCGGATGAGACGATTCCCGTCTTCTTGAGTATGGCCAGATGCTGTGAAACGACGGGCTGGGGCTGGCCGAGGCATCGCCAGAGATCTCCGACGCAGGGGACATCCTGCCGGGTGATGAGACAGAGAATCTTCAGGCGGACAGGGTGGCCTACGGCCTTGAACTTGGAAGCGTAAGGTTCGAGGATTTCGTCGTGGCAGAGAGGGGAAGGTTCATTGCTCATGGGAATCATCTTAATCCGCCCATCATGCAATTTCAATAAGCGCAGTTTAGATATATATAAAAAAAAGACTTTATTGCTTTACGGAGGAAACTGGCTTCGGCCTCAGGATCCAGTACTTCGCTCCCGCCTCGAAGCCGCCTCGACGAGGCGGCTGCCCTGAGGAGTTGCTCCCATGGAAGCCTCGGATCGCGATGCCAAGAGCGATGTAAGGTAGGATGAAAAAGCTCGCTGCGAGCTGGCCGGGCCATCTTCCCCTTCCTCGATGGTGGTAAGCCTTGGCCAGCGATATTCCCGGATGTCTGAGCCCGAGTATCGGGGGATGAAGACGCAGACCGAGCAATCGCTCTGGGCTTTCGAGCAGAAGATTTGGGAGGCGAGGAGTTCCCCATGGAGGGGGAAGTCCTCATGCCGAACGACGAGGAGTTCGGGGCGAAGCTCGCCGAGGTTATCCGAGAGTTTGACGGGATCGCGGTATCGGACGATCGAGAAGCGATGGAGGCGAAGCCGGTGGGAGACGGAGCGGAAGAAGGCATCGTCTTCCGCAAGTACAACAGCTAGCACGATGAAAGCCTCGCTTATGGAATAAGAATCATTCTGTGATTATACTGGGCAGACTCTACCTGAGACGCCAGGGAAGCATACGATGGACAGAAAAGAACCGCAAGTACTCATAGATAGAATAGCTCGGCTCCCTGCCTATACGGAGCTAGAAAAGCGGATTCGCGCCGCGACTTCTGAGCCGATAGGTGTCCTCGATGCGGAAAACTCCTATCTCTCCCTCATAGTCGCTTCGATCAGAAAGCGGAGCGGTCGACCTTGTGCCATACTCCTCCCTACCGACGCCGAAGCCGAGGACTTCGTCTCCGACCTGGCCTTCTGGGGCATCGAAGCAGAAACCCTTCCTTGGTGGAGAACGGCCGCCTACCGGCCCTCGGCCGTCCATTCGAAGGTCTTCGGACGGAGAGCTTCGGTACTGTCCCGCCTCGTCCTCGGCGAAGTACCCGTCATCGTGGCAAGCCATCGGGCGGCCGGTACGCCCCTGCCGCCTCCTGAGCTCCTGAAAGCGAGTCTTGTACCACTAAGGCGGGGGGATAGGGTTTCCCCCGAAGGCCTGGCCGATAGGCTCGCAGCCATGGGGTACCTGAGAGTGCCCCGGGTTGCCCTTCCCGGCGAATTCGCCCAGCGGGGCGAAGTGCTGGACCTTTTCATGCCAGGGGACTCCTTCGCGCTCAGGGTTCAGTTCGGCTTCGATGAGATTGAAAAGCTGACGCTTTTCGACGCGGAGACGCAGTCGGGCCGAGATCGGCTGCAGTCGATAGTCGTCAGGCCTCTCAAGGAGATCATCTGGACCGAGGAACGCATCGCGCTGCTCGAAGCCGCGGGCGAAGTCTATCCAGGCTGCAGGGGGAGGTTGGGGGGCCTGGTTGAGGCTCTGCGCCAGAGCGGCGAGGCTCCAGGAGAGGAGATCTGGTATGCCACGGCTTTAGGCGGCGGTTCATCAATTCTCGACTACCTAGTCCCTGAGTGTCTGGTCTTCGAAGTAAACATGGAAAGATTCCAGGCCCAGGACGAATCAACGAGGAAGGAATATGCCGGTCTCTACCGATCGGCCATCCGCGAATCCCCCGTTCCTCCGCCAGAACGCTGTCTCGTCGAGTATGGCTCGGACCTTGCCTCGCGACCAGGACGAATTCTCTCCTATGCCCTCAAGGACAAGGAATCCTCGGGAAGGATCGGGATGGGCGGTGAGCCGGCCCGCTCTTTTTTCGGCAACATCCGATATTTCAGGGAGGACCTCGCTCATTTCGATTCCTTGAAGACCCAGACCTGCATCGCCTTGTCGAGTGAGATCCAGGCCGAACGTCTTACAAGCCTTTTACCCGAATCTGAGGCCATCCTCTTCGTTGGAGAACTTTCGGCCGGCTTCGTCGTCCCGGCTCTCCACTTGCGGATCGTCCAGGAGCATGAGATCTTCGGCCGAAGGAAGCGCATACCCAAGAGTCTCTCGACGGTGAAAAGTTCGATCATAGATTCCTTCATCGAGCTGGCGCCCGGCGACTGCATCGTCCACATCAACTATGGAATAGGCAGATTTGCCTCGATCGAGCGCATGAAGGTCCTTGGCAACGAACGTGACTACATCAAGATAGAGTACGCCGACGCCGAGACTGTCTTCGTCCCCATCGAGCAGGCCAACCTTGTCCAGCGATACATCGGCAACGAGGGCGAATCGCCCCGGCTGGACAGCCTGGGTTCCAAGTCATGGGATAACCGGAAGAAGAAGGTCCGAAAATCCGTCGAAGAGCTCGCCGTTCGGCTTATACGGATCTACGCCCGGCGGAAGGCCGCCAAGGGTTTCGCCTTCCCCAAGGACGGGGAGTGGCAGACGGAGTTTGAGGCTTCTTTTCCCTATGAGGAGACGATTGACCAGCTCAAGTGCATAGAGGATATAAAGGCCGACATGGAGGCGCCGAAGCCTATGGACAGACTAATCTGCGGCGATGTCGGCTACGGAAAGACCGAAGTCGCCTTGCGCGCCTGTTTTAAAGCCATGATGTCGGGCAAGCAGGTGGCCTTCCTCGCTCCCACGACCATCCTCGCCGAGCAGCACTTCGAGAACTTCAGGGAGAGGCTGCAGGACTATCCAATCCAGGTGGCCATGCTCTCACGCCTCGTCGACAGGAAACTGCAGAAGAAGAACCTGAAAGGCCTCGCCGACGGTTCCATCGACATGATCGTCGGGACGCACCGTATCCTCCAGAAGGACGTCGCCTTCAAGGAACTTGGTCTCCTCGTCATTGACGAGGAGCAGCGCTTCGGGGTCAAGGACAAGGAGAAGCTCAAGGAATTGAAGGCTGGCATCGACTGCCTCACCCTCACGGCGACGCCTATACCTCGTACCCTCCATATGTCCATGCTCAAAATACGGGACATGTCCATCCTGCAGACTCCCCCCGCCAACCGTCAATCCATTCAGACTTACGTCGAGGAATTCAAGCCCGAGGTGGTCGCCAAGGCCATCAGGGCTGAGATGGAGCGCGGCGGTCAGGTCTTCTACCTCCACAACAGGGTTGAAAGTCTCCCCGAGATCGAGTACTTCATCCGCTCCATCGTCCCCGAAGCCCTGACGGAGTCGGCCCACGGCCAGATGGATCCAGGGGAGCTCGAGGATATCATGCACCGCTTCATTCACGGCGCCTTCCACGTACTCGTCTCAACCACCATCATCGAGAACGGCATCGACATCCCCAACGTCAACACCATCATCATCGACAGGGCTGACTTCTTCGGCGTATCCCAGCTCTATCAGCTGAAAGGGAGGGTGGGAAGGAGCGATCGCGAGGCTTACGCCTACCTGCTCTACCCCGACAAGCGCTCCCTCTCCGAGATAGCGATGAAGCGGCTCCAGATCATCTCCGACTTTACCGAACTGGGGAGCGGCTTCAAGATAGCTATTAAGGATCTCGAGGTGAGGGGGGCGGGGAACCTCCTGGGCCGGGAGCAGTCGGGCGACATCTACTCGGTCGGCTTCGATCTCTATCTCAAACTCCTGGACGAAGCGGTGAACGCTCTCTCGGGGTCTGGCCCCGAGGAGGATGAGCCCTATCTCGAACTGGATTATTCAGGCTACATCCCGGACAGCTATATCTCCATGCCTATGATCAAGATGGAGATCTACAAGAAAATCGCCTCCGTATACAGGCAGGAGGAGCTGGATGGCCTCCAGGAGGATATGGAAAGCCGCTTCGGTCCCATGCCCGAGGAGGTCCAGTCCCTCCTCTCTCTCGCCGAGATCAGGGTCCTCTGCAGACGCCTTTCGGTTTCGACCTTAAGGGAGAGGGCGGGAGTAGTAACCATCGAGTTTTCCAAGGTTTCGAAGATATCGGTCGACAGGCTCCTGCGCCTCATCCGGGAGTCGAACGGCAGGGTAAAGCTCGACCCGCACCGGCCTAACGCCATCGTCCTCGCGACGAAAGCCATAGGACTGCGCGAGAAGAGCGAATACATTCGCGAGGGTCTCGCGTCTCTGGCTTCATGATCTCCAGATCCTGAGCAAAGGACAAATCGCATCCCGGGACATCTATTGTAATGTCCAGATTCGATTTATTGGAAGAGTTCACATCCCGGGGAATCTGTGCTAGGCCGGAGAAATCCTCTGGTTTTCTGCATTTTATTCTTCAAAAATCAACTCCTTCGTAAGCTGTCATGTGCTTCAGTATTGGATTTCCCCAGAACGGTAGGAACTTTTCTGAAAAGGTAGTAGGTGCGCCAAAACATGAAGACTTGGGGAATTAACATTTGTTGACAGGAGATGAGTCGGAAGGCTATCATTCGAGCAAGAAATAACGATATCAGAATGCTGATGAAAAGGAATATCCAAATCATGCGGAACCCGAAAAGAATCATTTCCTTTTTGCTTGTATTGATGATAGTTTCCCCGCTTGCGGCATTTTCCGGCTCCGGTGCCGCCGCCGCTCAGGTCAATTACCGTAAGGCCATTATCCTTGCGCGCGAGGCTCTCTGGCGTGATATCGATTCCGGGGCGGCCGGGAGCGCCTCCGTTGCCATCATGGACAACGGGAAAATCGTATACTCCGAGGCTTTCGGCATGGCGGACCGCGAGAAAGGCAAGCCGGTCGATCGCGATACCTTGTTCAACATCGGCTCGGTCAGCAAGGAATTCTGCGCGGTGGCGATCATGTCGCTGGTGGACGAGGGAAAGGTCAGCCTCGATGCGCGCGTTGTGCGATATTTGCCGGAATTCACGATGGCCGATCCCCGATATAAAGACATCACTGTCAGGATGCTGTTGAATCACAGTTCCGGCATTCCGGGCACGAATTGGGCCAACGGGATGGGCTTCGCGCTTGATGCCGATTACCAGGCCGAGACACTGGATTCGCTTTCGCGGCTGCATCTCAAGTTCGCTCCCGGCGAATTCTCGACATACTGCAACGACGGATTCACGTTGGCCGAGCTCGTCGTGGAACGCGTCTCGGGGAAGGATTTCATCGACTTCGTCTCGGAGAGGATATTGAAGCCCCTCTCGCTCGAGGACACCGGGCTCAGCATTGGCCTGTGGAAGGAAAAGCCCGGGGCCGCCTACTATGATCCGTCTTCCGGAAAAAAGGAACCGTCCGAGGTCGTTTCGATCCTCGCGGCAGGCGGCCTCGCTTCGACCGCCGAGGATCTCTGCCGCTTCGCCTATATGTTTTCCGGGGATGGGAAGCAGATCCTGACCGGCGCTTCCTTGGCGGAGATGCGAAAGGCGCAGCCTTCCGTCGAGAAGCGGGACTTTGGGGCTCCTGGCTGGCCTTTCGGCCTGGGCTGGGATTTGACCGAGCTCGCGCCCTTCGAGGAGAACGGTATACGGGTGCTAGGCAAAGGCGGCAACACTGGCTGCTATACCACCCAGATCCTGGTCGCTCCGGATCGGAAGCTTTCGGTCGCGATCGTCGAAGCGGGGGCGTTTCTTCCCGCCACCTACACCGCCATCAAGATTCTGGAAGCGTCCTTAGTGGAGAAAGGCGCTATGCCGGACAGGCAGGCCGCACCGCCTGAGCCGCAACTCTCGCCAGCCACGCCGTCCGAACCGCAGCCCATCCCTCCCGAATATGCCGATTTCAATGGCTATTATGCCGCCTCCGGCGCCATCATGAAAATGGGATTCGACTTCACGAAAAACCTGCTGGAAACGACCCTGATCTATCAAGGTGTCGAAATACCCCGGCCAGCCTACACCTACCATGAGGGTGTGTTTCAGGGAAACGGGGGCGATCCCATACGCCTCATTAAAGCCCATGGCAAGCCATATGTCGTCACGAACTCCGTCTTTGGGCCTGAAATCGGGGGGCAAAGGCTGGAGGCGCTGGACAAACCCGTAAGGCTGGCGACGGATATAGACAAAAAGCTCTGGCTGCGACGCAACAGCGGCCCCTTCGAGGGGAGGTCCATGGCGCTGTTCAACCCCTTCGTGATTTCGCGCGCGATCCCGGCCCTGCCCGGCTATATCGATTTCGACGGCATCAAGAAAGTCCAATCGTCGACGACCGCCATTACCGCCGCGAACTACTCGCGGGACCAGACCGAGCTTTCGCTGGTCGATAAGGGAGGCCAGACCTGGGCCCTCCTCTCGTACAAATTGATGAGTCCCGCCGAAGTCACGCCATCGCTCAAGCGCGGCGATATGTCCCTGACGATCGGCGTAGAGGGCTACAACGAATGGCTCATCGCCGGCGAGGACCTGAATTTGAGTTGTGGTAAACCGGAACGGGGCAGGGTCATCGTTTTCTCCCCGCAGCTTTCGCCCCTCTATGACAGCGCGATCGAGAATGGAAAAGTGCGGGTTGGCGCGGGCAGCTTGATCGAAGTGACAGGGATGCCCGGCAACGTGTTCGCCCTGAAGGCCGAGTCACCGCCCCTCTGGAGCCTGGATGATACCCTGAACACCTTCGAAATGCCCGATGTGGACGTTTCGCCCGACGGGAAGAAGGTGGCTTATACCGTATCCAGGACGGTAATGACCGATACGCAGAGCGCTTCCCTGATCCAGATATATTGTGCCGACATCAATGGCGAAAATACCGTTCAGTTGACCAAGGCTGATGGTTACTGCTACGGAGCGCAATGGTCTCCCGATGGAAAGCAGATAGCTTTTATGTCGGTTCAGTCGGGCAAAAATGAAATCTGGCTGGTCCCGGCGGCCGGGGGCGCAGCTGTCCAGCTCACCCATGTCGCCACGGGAGTGTACATGTACCGTTGGTCCCGCGACGGTACATTCATCAGCTATCTGGCGCCTGATCTTCCAGCCCAAGAGAAAAAGGGGGCACTTGTCCGGACGGGCGACGCGATTGTCGTCGATGAAAACGACCCGATGGTCCATATCTGGACCGTCTCGACTCAGGGCAATCCATCAGGACAGCATGAGGCGCACCAGATCACCCATGGCGACTTCAGCGTCAGCAGTTGGGACTGGTCGCCCGACGGGGCATATCTCACCTTCGCCCGCCAGGCCCACCTATTGCCGCTCTATGAGTATCCGACCACCATTTCCAGGCTGGAAATGGGAAGCGGCATTATCACCGATCTCGTTCCTCTCGTAGAACGGTCAAACTACAGTTCCATCAAGTATTCACCTGACGGAAACTGGATAGCCTATTCGACGAGCCATGCCTTCTTCAACCTGATGGATGTGTCCGTACTGCCTTCCTCGGGCGGGCAATCCCGCATCCTGGCCAAAGATCAGGACCAGAGTCTTCTGCTCAACTCCCTCGGGCTTCTCGGTTGGTCCCCGGACGGAAAATATCTCTATCTTTCCAATGTCAGGGGTACTAAAGTCGCCATAACCGCTCTGCCCGCGGATGGCGGGACAGCCCGCGACATACTAACGCGGGGCTATATCGCCGGCGGCAGGATGAACAGCAGCCAGTCGATGCTCGGCCTTGTGATGGAGGATTTTTCCACCCCACAGGAAGTGTATGCGGCGGCGCTTTCGGGGAACGGGGATCTCGATCCTCGCCGAGCCAGCAAGCTCAATAAGAATGTTCCCCGGGAGAAAGCCTGGGAGTCGGAAGTTCTTCGATGGACCGCCCCGGATGGGTTGACCATCGAAGGCGTTTTGACCTATCCGGCCGGCGGCGAGCCGGGCAAGAAATATCCCCTTGTGGTGGAAATCCATGGCGGCCCCGCAGCCTCGTTCTTCCAGTATTATCCCGGCGGCCGGACCTGGCTCATCTCTCCCGCTGGGGCTCTCGCCTCCCAGGGCTTTGCCTTGCTCAGGCCCAATATCCGCGGTTCCAACGGTTACGGAGCCGATTTCGTGAAGGCCAATTTCGGCGACTGGGGCGGGAAGGATTTTCAGGACATAGTGTCCGGGGTGGACTTCCTGATAGCCCAAGGCCGAGTCGATCCCGACCGCGTGGCCATCATGGGCCAAAGTTTTGGAGGATACATGGCTGCCTGGGCGGTGACCCAGACCGACAGGTTCGCTTCCAGCGTCATGATCTCCGGGATGTCGAACCTCGTGAGCGACGCCGGCACCCTGGATATTCTCCACTATCTGCCAGACTATTTCGGCGCCTATTTTTGGGACGATGCCGAACTCTATCTTTCGCGGTCGCCTATCATGCATGTCCGGAACGTATCCACGCCCACGCTCATCCTGCACGGCCAGTTGGACCCGAGAGTGCCTCTAGGGCAGGCGCAGGAGTTCTACAATGCGCTCAAGCTGAGAAAGGTCCAGACGAAGATGGTCGTCTATCCCCGCGCGGGCCATTACCCGGGCGAACCCAAACAGCAGCGCGATATGTGGGAAAGGGAGATCGAATGGTTCAAGCGGTATTTCCCCGCCAAATGAGATTTTGCCGCTCCTTTTCGCGCTTACAGGAGAACGTTTTTACCCGTTCGTCATTTCTTGGGATCGGGCGCAAACCGTCTTCTGACAGTTTTTCTGAATTCCGCCTGATACTTGATAAGAGATTGTTCTCGCGACCTTTCATATAGAATTAAAAATTTTACCTTCTGGACTTGAACCAGCGACCTACGGATTATGAGTACACAGCTTACTCTCGAGGCCTTGGCCCCCTAGGAGCCCTCGCTGGGCCGTACGGGTGCCCTCTTTCCGAAGAGGAAGACAGCGGGGAGTTTTCCGATCGTAGGAAGGGGAGCGGCCCTCCAGGCGCCGAGTGACCGGGAGTGGATGAGTCGGCGGTCTCCATCGAGGTCGGCGGCTATGGCCAACCAGGCCGATTCGGGCAATACGGCGACGCAGTCCGCGAGGAGGGCGTCGTTTCTGTAGGGCGCTTCGATGAAGATTCGCGTTAGACCATCTTTCTGGAATTCGGTCGCCAGACGCATAAGCCTGGCCTTTCGCGCTGTGCGTTCGGCCGGAAGATAGCCTAGGAAGGTAAAGCTCTGCCCGGACAGCCCTGATGCGGCGAGGGCGAGGAAGATCGAGGAGGGCCCCGAGATAGGTACTACCTGAATCCCCCTTTCCTGAGCCTCGGCGACGAGGGCTGCCCCAGGATCGGCGATGCAGGGCATCCCCGCCTCGGAGAGAAGGCCGCAGTCCTGGCCTCCAAGCAGCGGTTCGAGAAGGCCGGCCAGGTCTGCCTCGACGCTGTGCTCATTTAAAAGGAGGAGCTTGAGCCTCTCCATTCCTTCCCTGTCCCTGAAACTCGAGAGGAGCCTGGCCGCGCTCCGTTCCGATTCCACGATGAAAGTCTCAAGGATCGAGAACAGCCGGAGTGCTTCGGCCGGAAGCTCGGCCGAAACGGACTCCTTCGACCAGAACGCGTCGGAGAAGGACCTCAAGGGAGTCGGCAGAAGGTAGAGTCTTCCGGGGTTGTTCTGTTCCTGGCGTTTCAAGAGTAAAGCCTCTCGAAGCTTTCCTCGACCAAGGCTGAGAAGACACGGCTGTCGAACCAATCAGGGCTGCCGAAGGCCTGTTCGTACTCGGCGACGAAGGCTCCCATCTCCTTTTTACCCGTGTTCCGCCGCCTCCCGCTCACGGTCATCTCGAGATCCTTGAGGCGAAAGGCCTTGACTCCCGAAAGCGCAAGCCTGAAATCCACGATTTTGTCGCCCGAAAGGTTGGCAAGGCAGACGAAACAGGCCCGATCGGGGGAGGGAAGGGAGGAGGAGCCGAGTTTTCTCAGAAAGACGAAGTTGTAGGAATAGATGGGGATACGTATCCGTGCGATGAGGCTCGCCTCGGGCAGGTAAGGCCTTCCATCGGCACCGCAGAGGTGGGAGACACTCGCCCAGCGCGTTCCGCTCTCGGCTCTCAACTCGACCTGGGCTTCCATGCAGGAGAGAAGCGGCCAGAGGTCCATGAAGCCCCGCTTTACGCAGAGGTTTCCCCCCAGGGTCGCGCTGTTCCTGACGGCCGGGTTGGCGATGGAGTGGATAAGGGAGGGAAGGGGCTCGGGAAGGATGCCCTTAGAGAGGGACAGAAGGCCAGTGAGAGTCGTACAGGCTCCCAGTTCTATAAACTGCTCCGTCCTCATTGTCTTCCTGAGTTCTGAGATCCGGCTGATGCAGGCCACCTGGTCCGCAAGATCGATGACCCTAGCTGTCTGGGTGCCCACGATTTCCGTTCCTCCCGCTAAAAGAAGGATCGCGGGGTTCGCCGAAAGGAGGGTGACCGTCTCCTGAATGGTCGATGGATAATGAATCTCACTTATTCTCACGACTGTAGATCCTCTTGTTTCGACCCACGGCCATCCTGGCGATGGCCGCGATGAGGGCATAATGATCCGTGCATGGACAATCCACCATGGAAAGCGCCTCAATGATCTCCGTTTCGCAAGGATTGGGGTTTTTGGCAAGGAGACCGTAGAGGACCAGCGCCTTGGCTTTTCTGCAGAAGGGACAGGGAGGCGATTCCATGGCGCTAAAAGCCGTCTCGATTTCCTGCGTTTCGGGGAGGGATGCTAGAGCCTCATAGCTCAGGATGACCGAGCCTCGAGCCTTGAAGGCGGGAACGAGGCAGGAGTAGGTGAGTCTGCCGTCCATGAAGACGAGGCAGCGGCCGCAGCGCCCCGCGAGACAGTCGGGCAGGAGACTATCCGATCGTGCCTGCAGATGCCTCGCTAGGCCATTGACGGTTATATCGACGATCATGAGGACTCCATGAGCCTGAGTATCTCCCCTCCTGAGAGGGGTATGCGGCGGGGCTCGATGCCTATAGCCTGGGTGAGAGCGCTGTAGAAGGCTGCCGGAACCGTGATGAAGGGCAGTTCACCTAAGCCTTTCGTCTGTCCGTTCCTTTCAGAATTGACGAACTCAACGCTGATGGAAGGCAGACCAGGGAAGGCTGGGTCAACGTTGCGCAGGTACTGGAACTTGCTCTCGCCCTCAGGATCGAAGGCCAGACCTGTGCAAAGCCTCAAGGCGCTCATCACCGAGGAACGCAGGGTGGATCGTGCTATCTCAGGCTTCTGTATCCTGCCGGCATCCACGACCATCCAGACCGAGAGGGGCAGGGGCTTGCCGGTGAAGGGATCTATTTCCAGCTCGACGGCCGTCCCGCACCAGGAAGCAGCGTCAAAGCGTGTGTTCTTCCTCCGCTTTGAACCTCCTTCCGACTCGATGGAACTCAAGTGGGTTTGGGACCTGGCGGTTATGGGAAGGCTCTCCCTGAATCTCCGTTTCTGGATGGCAAGACAGCTCCGTTCCACGAGGGCATTGAGAATCGAGGAGCCACGGGACAGGGTCAGAGGGCCGCCCGAGAAGGTAGTCGAAGCGGGTGGGTCGGATTGGAAATCGATGTTTTTGGCCGGAATCGAGAGTATCGAGGATGCGGTCGTCCTCCAAAGTTCCCTGAGATGATCGGAACTTGGTGTCGCCGAGGTAGATATCCTCAACCGCAGGCTGCGTTCAAGCACTGCCTCGACCGAATAGAGATTCATCCCCGGCAGGGGGGAGAAAGACCGGCTGGTCTGGCAGCCAAGGGTTAGGGCTATGCCCCTGACGACGCCCTCGTTCCTTCCCGGATCTCTTTTCTTGACGAGTTCGTAGCTGGCGAATTTGCGTCTGTAATCCGAAATCATCTCGAGCTTTTCATGGAGGGCACCGAAGGGGATCTCGAGGTCGAGGGGCGGCTCGCCGAAGTTCGACGATCCCTTGGCGAGCATGTTAATCCGCTTAATCTCCGCAGGAGTCCTGTTGAGGATTGCGGCCAGATGATTGATATGCGCCTCAATGGCGAAAGCTGCATGAGTCGCTCCCATGCCCCCCAGGGCGCCCAAGGGAACGATGTCGCTCCGTATGGCGTAAGCCTCGATATGGATGGACGGGCAGGAGTAGATTCCCATCATGGCGGCCGAAGCCTGCCCGATCAGTTCTTCGGAAAGCGGATTGAAGGCGCCGACGTTGATGATAAGCCGTATATCCAAGGCGTGGAGCCTGCCTTCCTCGTCCGATGCCGAGCTGATCGATACCGAACTTCTGGCTTGCTTTGGTGTGTAGAGAAAATCCTCCTCCCTGGTGTAGAGGATCCGTACGGGCTTTCCCATGGCTCTGGCGGCGAGGGCAGCCTGGCAGGCGACGAAGGAAGGATACCAGAGCCTTCCATCGAAGGCTCTTCCCATTTCCGTCTGTTGCACCAGAATATCGTTTTCCGCGACACCCAGGCAGGACGCTACCGTGGAACGTACATGGGCTGGCCACTGCGAGGCGCAATACACGGCCATCTTGTCGTATTCCCAGGAAGCGAGGGCACCCATGGGCTCTGTGTACCTGTGGTCGAAGGCATCGTTCCTGTATACGGCCCGCTCGATCCTAAGGGAGGGGGAGGCGAAGACAGCCTCGGGGTCACCGTAGCTCCTCGAGCGTTTGCAGACAATCTGAGACGAGGAAAAGCTCTCCCATTCGAAGAGGGGCTCTTCCTCCTCGTATTCCACTTCGACCGCGGCCGCGAGCTCGTCGCAGATGCCGGGATCGGGTCCTACGACTAGTCCGAGGGGCTGACCAGTGAAGCTCAGTTCCGAGAGGGCGAAGAAGGGGAAGCCTCCCTTCATGGAAGGAATTCGGCCATCGACGAGATCGGCCGGGAACAGCCTGCGGTAGCCCGGAGACATCTCTGCGTCCACGACCTTGAAGTTCTTCGCCCTCGATACGGAGGAGCGTATCGTCGAGGCGTAGAGCATGCCAGGCAGCTTGAGGGAACCCAGGACAGGCGAAAAGCCGTCGGACCGCCTGTCGTTCAAGGCTTGACCGCCTCGAGTTTCTGCAGCACCTCGAACCCGAGGTCGAAGGAGATGGACGAGTTCTCGAGTTCCAAGGTGATTTTCGCCCTGCGCTTTCTGCGGTCTACCCTCACGATTCTTCCTTCCATGCCCAGAAGGGGTCCTTCTATGACTTTTATCCTGTTGTTCTCGTCGAAAGTGACGAGTGAGGGGCCTATTTCCTTGCCGAAGGAGACGAGGCGCCGGATGATCTTCGAGTCGCGTTCGTTAAGTGCTTTTATATGGTCAGTGGAAGGGAGTATGCGGGCAAAGCCCTTGGTCCGCTTGAGCGAGGTCACGAGGGCAGGCGGAATGCCTTCCTGGGGGCACTCCATGAAGATATAGCCGGAGAAGACGGGGTTGACCAAGGTCACCGGTTTGCCCCTCCTCCGTGACTGTATCTTTTTCTTTATATTAAAAACAATCGCGTCGGGGGTTGTTTTCCCGAGGAGTTCCACGAAGGTATCCTCCCTGCCCGACATGATCTGGATCGCGTAATAACTCATTAGTCTTCCTATGACATCGGCGCGTGCTGCTTCGGTCTGACCAGTGGTGAAATAGTAGGATGTATCCTCGTCTTTTGCAACCTCAGTCTGCCAGAGCCGCCTTTGACAAAAGCGAAATCGCCGTACTATCATTCCCCTATGGCAGAAAACGGGGAAAGGATCAAGGAACTCGAAGGCCTCATAACGTTGCATCAGAAATTGTACTACAACGCACAGCCCGCTATTTCCGACGAGGAATTCGACATTCTATGGTCAGAACTCGAGGACCTGGACCCGTCAAACCCCCTGCTCGCGGTAATTGGAAGGGACAGGGTGGACGGCTGGCCCAAGGCTGAACACCTGATCCCCATGGGAAGCCAATCCAAGGCGACCGATTCCGACGAGTTCACCGCCTGGGCACTCAAGAACCCATTTTCACCCTATATCGTACAGTACAAACTCGATGGCGCCTCGATCGAACTCCAGTATAGGGAGGGACTTCTCGAAAAGGCCGTCACGAGGGGGGACGGGAAGGTGGGGGACGAGATCACGGCCAATGTCCGGAAGATGCGAGGAGCTATTCCCAAGCTGTCGGAAAGCTTTACCGGAGGAGTACGCGGCGAGGTACTGATGTCAAGGGCGATCCACGCCGCATCCTATTCGGACAAGGCGAACTGCAGGAATGCGGCCAACGGCCTCATGAAGCGGAAGGACGGGGAAGGATCCGGCGACCTCGACATCATCTGCTACGACGCGCGGGGCTTTATCACCATTCAGGGGAAACAAGTCTCGCCCTTTACCGATGAGCTCGGCAAACTGGAGTGGCTGAAATCCGGCGGTTTCACCGTGGTGAGGACGGAACTCTTTCAGGATGTGGCCTCGATCGTGGAATACAGGGCCAAAGTTATGGCTCTGCGGCCCTCCCTCGCCTACGACATCGACGGTCTCGTCGTCAAGGGTGGGGAAATCGACGAGGAGGATCTCGCTAAACCTCGTCCGGAGAAACAGATAGCCTTCAAATTCAGCCCCGAGGAGGCGGTTACGACCCTCCTCGCGGTCGAGTGGAGCGAGAGCGGCTCTCTCTATACGCCCATAGGAGTAGTCGAGCCCGTGAGGCTAGCTGGCACAACGGTGCAGCGGGCCAACCTATGCAACCCGGATATGATACGGTCCATGGATCTGCGTATTGGCTCGCATGTCGTCATCACCAAACGGGGTGAAATCATTCCCAAGATAGAGGTCCTCGTCGATAATCCCGCAAATAGCGGGTTGATTATGCAGCCTCTTGTCTGTGGAAGCTGCGGGGCCTTCCTCGTCGATGAGGGCAGCCGGCTTTTCTGCCCCAATGAGCTTTGCCCCAAGAAGGAACTTCATCGCATCGAGAAATGGCTTACCATACTCGATGTGAGGGGCTTCGGTACGGCCCTCGCCGGCCGGCTCTTTGCCTCAGGGAAGGTGAGGACGGTGGCCGACCTCTATAGACTTGACGCCGCGAGCCTGGAATTCATGGAACGGATGGGGCCTGTCCTCGCTCGGAAACTGCTGCGAAACCTCAGAAAGACCGAGGAACTCGATCTTGCCGAATTCATCGCTGCCTTCGACATCGAGGGAGTTGGTCTCCTTGTCGCTGAAAAACTCGTTCGCAGCGGTTTTGACAGCCTGGGGAAACTCCTTGCCGCGCGCGAAGAGGAACTCGTCACCATAGATGGCATCGCCGAGACCATGGCGGGAACGATCGTCGGCGGACTCGCCGCGGTGCGGGACGAGATGCGCGAGGTCGTGGACTTGGGATTTGTCTTAATAAAGGCTCCAGCCAGGCCGGAGGGCCCAACCGGGGCCCTTGCCGGAATGAGCTTCTGTTTCACCGGTGAATTGACCTCTATAAAACGCGCTGAGGCGGAGAAAAGAGTGAGGGCGCTAGGAGGGACGGCCAAGGGGGCGGTAACCGCCGATCTCAATTTCCTCGTCACCAACGAACCTGGTTCCGGATCCTCAAAAAACAAGAAAGCCAGGGAATACGGCGTTAAAATACTTTCGGAATCAGAATTCCTCTCCATCCTGGGCGGCCGAGGCTGATCGGAATCGGCACAGTCTTGATGGATGGGGTGAGAGAGGGTTACTATCATCGGATGACCGAGAGCAAACTCAAGTGGAAGCAGAGGGTTTACGAGGCCCTGCTGACCATGGCCGACAAATCCGGGCTTTCACGGGAATCTATCCCTTTCGACAGCCTTGTAGGAGAATTTCCCCCCAAACCCGAGATGGGTGATATCGGTTTTCCTCTTTTTGGGTATTCAAAACTCTTTCGCAAGGCTCCGGCCGCCCTCGCCTCAGAGGCCGCAGGCATCTTGATGGCGGGAATAGATCCCGGAGAGGGCAGGGTGATCGCCCTGGGTCCCTACCTCAATATTTTCCTCGATCGATCGTCAGCGGGCGGGACCGTGCTCAAACGGGGATCGGGGCTTCCCTGGATCGATCCAGTCGCGAAGCAGGGCGAAAAGATCATGGTCGAGTTCTCGTGTCCCAACACGAACAAGCCCCTCCATCTCGGTCATCTGCGAAATAATGTGATTGGTGAATCGTTGTCCAGAATTCTCAAGGCGGCCGGCGCGGAGGTCCTCAAGGTCAACCTCATCAACGACCGGGGCGTCCACATCTGCAAGTCCATGCTGGCCTACCAGGTCTACGGCGGCGGAAGAACTCCCGCGGACGAGGGGCTCAAGAGCGATCATTTCGTCGGCAAATACTACGTCAAGTTCAACGAACTCAAGGCCGCGGATCCCCAGGCCGAGGAGAAGGCCCAGGATCTCCTGCGGCGGTGGGAGGCTGGCGATCCCGAGGTTCTATCCCTATGGAAAAGCATGAATGCCTGGGCTGTGGAAGGCATAAAGACGACCTATGCCCGACAGGGTATAGGTTTCGACCGCTATTACTACGAGCACGAGACATACATGAAGGGAGTATCGGAGGTCATGAAAGGCCTCGATAAAGGCATTTTCTATCAGGAAGCGGACGGCTCCATCTGGGTCAACCTCGAGGATATAGGTCTGGACAGGAAAGTGTTGCTCAGGAAGGATGGCACGAGCCTCTATATCACCCAGGACATTGGTACGGCGATTTACCGGCACAACGAGTGGCCTTTCGAGCGCCTCGTCTACGTGGTCGCCAGCGAGCAGCAATACCATTTCAAGGTCCTCTTCGAAGTCCTCAAGCGTCTCGGCTACGACTGGGCGGCGAGGCTCTTCCACCTCGCCTACGGCCTCGTCAACCTTCCTTCGGGCAGGATGAAGACGCGAGAGGGGACGGTAGTCGACGCGGATGATCTCATCGACGAGCTTTCGACGCTCGCTAGGGCCGGAATCGTCGAGAAGGGCCGCGATTCCTCGGTCGGCAACCTCGATTCCGTCGCGGGGAAAGTCGCCCTAGGTGCCCTTCACTATTACCTCCTCCAGACATCACCCACCAAGGACATGCTCTACGACCCCGAGCAGTCCCTCTCATTTACCGGCAACACAGGACCCTATATCCAGTACATGGGCGCGAGGGCTTGTTCCATTCTCAGGAAATGGGAGGCGCAAGCCGAGGCGGAAAAGGAAGGCGAAGCCAGCGCCAAGGCTCTTTCAGGCGAGGCGGACTGGACCCTCGTGCGAAGGCTCGCCGCCTTCCCCGAAAACCTCGAGCATGCCGCCAGAACCCTGGAACCTTCGATCATGGCTGCATACGCTCACGAAGTCGCCTCGGACTTCTCGACCTGGTACAGGGACAATCCGGTGCTCAATTGTCCAGACCAGGATCTTTCGGCCTCGCGCGTTGTCCTCGTGAAGGCGGTCAAGGCTACCCTCGAGGGCCTCTGCAACCTGCTCTGCATACCCTTCCTTGAGGCTATGTAAGCCAGGAGCCGAATGCCTAAGGTTCGACGGGGATTGCTCTTGTCGTGCTTGACCGATTGACAACGATTAGCGTCGCGGTGTATAAAACTGCGCTACGCATGGAATATATGGCGAGGTTTAGTGAGATGTATGCAGTCGTTGAGATAAATGGAAAGCAATATCGGGCTGAGCAGGGCAAGAATCTGACCGTCGACAGGATCGCTGCCGAGGCGGGAGCCAGCCTTTCGTTCGAAACCGTCCTCCTTCTTTCGGGCGATTCAGGCGTCAAGGTGGGAAGTCCCTATGTCGCCGGAGCCTCGGTCACGGCGGTTGTCGAAGAAGAAATCAAGGCCGACAAGGTCATCGTTTTCAAGTACAAGCCCAAGAAGGACTACAGGCGCACGCAGGGACATCGGCAGAAGTACACAATCCTTAAAGTCCAGGAAATCGTCGGCGCCTGACGCGCCATAATAAAGCGGAGGAATATCATGCCACATAAGGGCGTTAATGGTCGCGATTCCAATCCCCAGCATCTGGGCGTTAAAATCTATGCCAACCAGGCGGTCAACGCCGGTTCCATCATCGTCCGACAGCGGGGATCGAAGATCAACCCGGGTCTCAATGTCGGGATCGGCAAGGATGACACCCTCTTCGCCCTCGTGGACGGGATGGTGTCCTTCAGGGAAATCAAGGGCAAAAAATTTGCCCAGGTCGAACCCTTCCCGGCAGAGTGAGGCCTTTTAAGTAAGACAATGGCCTTTTGCAGGCCGGATGGAAAGCCGCTCGTCCGACGGGCGGCTTTTTTTATGTCTTGTCCCCGGACAGGTCAGCTGGTATGGTATAAAGAGAGGTTTGTTTTTGAAAAAATTCGCCGATGAAGCGACGATAATCGTTGCCTCTGGCAAGGGTGGAGATGGCTGCATAGCCTTTCGTAGAGAAAAGTATGTCCCAATGGGAGGGCCGGCTGGCGGCGATGGAGGCAAGGGCGGCGATGTAATATTCGTTGTAAAAGGCAATGTCCGCACGCTCTCCTTCTTGAGGTATCGCCAAACCTTCAAGGCGCAGAACGGCATACCTGGCATGGGCCGAAACATGCACGGCAAGGATGGGGAGGACGTCGAGATCCCGATTCCCCCGGGCACCGTCATCAAGAACGCCGATACAGGCGAACAGATCAAGGACTTCGGTTCAGGCAAAATGGCCCTCCAGGAAGGCGAACGCTGGGTCTTCCTCCGGGGGGGGAAGGGCGGCTGGGGGAACACTCACTTCAAGAATTCGGTCAACCAGGCTCCCCGTATCGCTCTGCCGGGAAGACCTGGTGTCGAGCGCCACCTCAAGGTGGAACTCGCCCTCATCGCCGACATCGGCCTTGTGGGTTTCCCCAACGCGGGAAAATCCAGCCTCCTCGACGCATTCACCAACGCCCGGCCCAAGATAGCTCCGTATCCCTTCACGACGAAGATCCCAAATTTAGGCGTTCTCACTATCCATGATCGGGATTTGGTCATAGCTGATATCCCCGGCATCATCGAAGGCGCCCACGAGGGTGCAGGTTTGGGCATCCGATTCCTCAAGCATATTTCGCGCACGGCTTGTCTTGCCTTCCTCATTGACCTTTCCGACGATAACTGGAAGGAAGCTTTTGGCATCCTCTCCAAGGAGCTCGAATCCTACTCCTCCATCCTGGCTGCCAAACCCCGGATTATCGTGGCGACCAAGCTCGATCTGCCTGAGGCTAAGGAACGATTCGCGGAGTTTCAGGCCCTCCTGCCCGAGGAGGAAGTCCTGGGAATATCCGTCTTCTCGAAGGAAGGGCTGGAGGGCCTGAAAGAGGCGTTCTTCAGCCAGGTCCTCGAGTACGAAGCGGCTTCCGAGGGAGCCTCCCCGGTCGAGGAAAGTTCGGAAGAAGATTTCTTCGGCCTTATGAATCCCGAGACTGGCGATGAAGGTCTGGAAGAAGATCCGGGCGAGGACTAGATCAGTGAGGACGGCTATCTTCGGCGGAACCTTCAATCCTCTCCACATAGGGCATCTCTGCATAGCCGAAGAGGTCCTCCATGCACTTCCTTGCGACAGGGTACTCTTCGTTCCCGCCAATATCCCCCCCCACAAGGCCCTCGAAGACCCCGGAGCCGCCCTGCGGTACGAGATGTTGAAGAGGAGTCTGGCCTGCGATCCCCGCTTTGCTTTCGATGACTGTGAGATAAAACGCCGGGGGATTTCCTATAGCATCGATACCATACGCCACCTTGTCGGCGCTAATCTTGTCGAATCCAAACCCTTTCTCATCATTGGGGACGACCTTGTGGAAGGCTTTTTCTCTTGGAAGGAATATGCTTCGATCCTGGAAGCGAGCGAGATCGTCATCGTCCACCGTTTCTCCGTCGAGAGGCTCAGGCCTTCATTTCCTCATGTCTACGTCGACAATGGCATCTTCCCCGTCTCTTCCTCACTTATCCGCGCGCGGATAGCGTTGAAAGGAGCCTGGCGGTTCCTCGTCACCCCGGAAACCAGGGGAATAATAGAAGAACATGGACTGTACGGACTTAGGTGAGCCGGAGAGTGCGATCCTCGGTATTCTCGAGAGGACCAGCAAGCCCTCCCGGAGGTTCCACAGCCTATCGGTGGCCGTTACAGTCGAATCCCTCTGCCTCCGCTTCGGCATCGATCCCCGGAAGGGACGAGTCGCTGGTCTTGGACACGATATCGTGAAGGATAGGCCTATCGAGGAACAATGGGCTCTGGCCGGAAGGACTGCGGCCCATTCCCAAACCATGTCTTTCTTTGATCTGGTTTCGAGCCTTGAGGATACAGAGTTCGCCGATAAGGTGGTTCATGGTCCGGCCGGTGCGGTCTTTCTCTTCGAATCGGGCCTTGTCGGATCCGAAGACGTACTGAGAGCCGTCGCCTACCACTCCACAGCCCGTCTCGGCATGGGATCTCTCGAGAAGATTGTGTTCGCCGCCGACAAACTTGAGCCGGGAAGAAAGGGCGCGGGGCCGGAGGAAGCCAAAGCCCTGATCGAACTCGGGCTCGATGATCTCTTCTTCTTCGCCCTCAAACGCTCGATGCGCTGGCTGGGCTTTCATGGCGCCTCTATTGCCCAAAGCACTATCGACCTGTACAATGCCCTCAAATCCGCCGGAAAGGGAACATGAGGAAGTTAGCTTTCAATAAAAGTCACATTCTTCTTTGGATCATCATAGGCCTCTTCATCATCGCGGCCGGTACAGGATTCTTCATCCTCAAGGGGGAGAGTCTCGCCCTCCAGATAAAGACGGACCGGCCAATCAACATCCTCGTCATTTTTGAGAACGCGGGAAGGCCACTTTCCACCCAGCTCCTCATGTTCTACCCCTCAAAGTCCAAGGCAGCTCTCCTCGATGTACCCTCCAATATGGCCGTCATTCTCAAGACGATAAAACGGATGGATAGGATCGATCTCAGCTACAAGGCTGGCCACCCCAAGAATTTCATCACCGAGGTCGCCAGCTATCTCGATGTGCCGATCAATGGGTACATGCTCTTCGATGAGGCTGGTCTCGCGCGTATGGTCGATCTCCTTGATGGTTTACCTCTTTTCATCCCGAGCATGATTATCCAGGAGGGCAAGAATGCCGTCCGCCTTCCAGGTGGAGCCGTTGTCCTCGACGGGGAGAAGGTGGAGCAGTACCTTGTCTACAAGGATGAGGAGGAAAGCGAATCGGATGCCCTGGCGAGACGGCAGAAGCTCGTCATCGGACTCCTGCGCAAGCTTTCGGAAAAATCCAAGTACCTCTCGGCGAAGGACAGTTCTCAGATCCTGGCGTCCAGCTTCGCAAGTGATCTAGGCATGGCTGCCAGAAAGAAACTTCTCAGGGAGATGTCCTCGCTGGACGCGGATTCGATTCTTCTTCAGAAGATCACGGGCATGTACAGGACGGTTGAGAGTCAGAGGCTCTTCTTCCCCTTCTATGATGGCGAGCTCGCCAGGGACATGCTCAAGCAAACCTTAAGTGCCATGAGTCAGTCCGCGGTGGCTTCTTCCGGAGGCCGAATCTATACGGTGGAAGTGCTGAACGGCACGACGGAGAAGGGACTTGCCTCCAGGACAGCCGATATATTCGAAAGCTTCGGCTACGAGGTTGTGTCCGTTGGCAACACTGCCAAGCTGGATTATGCCAAGACGGTCATCATCGACCGTTATGGCGACAAGGAAGCCCTGGCCTCCGTGGCCAACGTGATACACTGCGATAAATTCGCCGACGCGGCGGAATACAAGGGATCCATCAAGGCTGATTATTCCATCATACTCGGGACCGATTTCGACGGGAGGGTTTGTGTTCGATAGCAAGTCTCTGGCGTTAACCGTGGCCGGAATCCTGGCCGAGCACAAGGCGGGCGATGTCGTCGTCCTCGACCTCAAGGCACTAGCTGAGTGGACGGACTATTTCGTAATCGGCACCTGCAGTTCGAGCGTCCATATGCGCGGGCTTTCCCGGGCCGTCGAAGAGGCGGCCCAAGAGCAGAACGCCGAGTCTCTCAATACGCCCATGGTCACGGAGGATCAAAGTTGGCTCCTCTACGACCTTGGTGATGTTGTCGTCCACCTCATGAACAAGGAAGCGCGTGAATTCTACGAATTGGAAAAGCTCTGGTTCACGGCTCCTGAGATCAGGATAGGCTCCGCAGGGCTTTCCTGATTAGTCTGCGTGCTATTTAAAAGGGCTGTCCAATGGGACAGCCCTTTTATTCAGCCGTTGCAGCTACCATTCACTCATCGAGGTCGTCGTACTCCGTGTCGTCATCCAAGCCTAAATCATCTTCGTCGTCATCCTCGAAATCCTCGTCATCGTCAAACTCGTCGTCATCGAGCTCGTCGTCATCGAACTCGTCGTCGTCGAACTCGTCATCATCATCGCCGAGATCATCGTCCTCGAGATCATCATCCTCGTCGTCGTAGCTGTCGTCGAAATGGACAGGCGTCCTAAGCGTGAAGCCCGAGTCCTTGAATATGCCTTCGCTCGTTATAGCGACCAGCTCGTATTCCTTCCTCGTCGATGTCGAAGCGTCGTAGATGGGGGTCATTGTGATTTCCTCCCTCACTTTCACTGAAAGAATGACGGTGCGCGTACTATGCGTCCTAAGCAGGGACTCGTCAAGTCCTAAAAAATACTGCGCAAGCAACGAAAATCTAAAGAGGCATTCTGGTTCTGTCAACTAGAAAAGTGCTTTTTTCTCAAAAATGCGTCGTATGGCGCCTGGATAGCTTCTGGGGATTCAAATGGGCTCTGAAATGCGCTACATTCTTCCTCGATGGCACGATTTATCGAGGTCGAGGCTTTCGCGAAAATAAACATTGGCCTGAGTGTAGGACGGCGGGGCGCCGATGGATACCACCCGATATCAAGCGTCTTCCATTCCATAGCTTTAAGCGACTTTCTGCGTATCGGAGAAAAGAAAGGCTCAGGCATCGAGCTCGCAGGGAGCTTCGACTGCAGACCTGAAGCGACGACGATATACAAGGCAGCTGAACTATTTCTCGATTTCCTGAAACTCGAAACCGGTCTAAAGATCGATGTGGAAAAGCGAATACCGGTTCAGGCGGGACTGGGAGGAGGCTCAGCCGACGCGGCTGCCGTCCTGGCTGGTCTTGACCGTCTTTTCTCAACGGGAAAAAGTGCGCGGGAACTGGCCGAATTGGGCTCCTGTCTAGGCGCTGACGTACCGTTTTTCCTTTTAGGTGGAGCCGCCTATGTCACAGGCAGGGGCGAATGCGTCGAGCCGCTTGTTCCAAGGCCTGACCTTGGAATCCTTCTCCTCAAGCCGGGATTCGGCATACCGACTGCTCGGGCCTATGCCAAACTCGATACGTTCAGAGCGGGAGGGGGCGATCTCCAGGCACTGGATAGGCCGCCCGCGTCAACCGGTTCCCTCGCCTCCAGGGTCCGGGCTTCGGCGATGCTTATGCGAAAGTCAGCCTTGTGGACCTTCAAAAACGACTTCGGCCCGCTTCTGTACGGAACTTTCCCAGAGTACGAAATCTTCGAGGCGGCGCTGAAGGAAGCCGGAGCTGGCTATATTTCCATCTCCGGATCAGGATCGTGCATCTACGGCGTTTTCGAATCATCTCAAGATGCGGAAGATGCCCTGGGACGCGTCGAGGAGCGCTTCTCGTCGACGTTCGGCCCAAAAACCTTATCTGGCATGGCATTGCGAGCAATAAAACCGCTTGAAACAAGTCTCGTTCTGAGGTAGTATCCACCCAGGTAGCTGCGTACACAAAAGGAGCGACCTTGCCATGGAAATTACGGACATCAGAATCCGGAAAGTTCCGACTGAGGGTAAGTTGAAGGCCTATGTCACGGTGACCTTCGATGAATGCTTCGTGGTGCACAACGTTAAGATCATCGAGGGGAAGAACGGCGTCTTCATCGCCATGCCCAGCAGAAGGACGAATACCGGCGAGTACAAGGATATAGCACATCCCATTTGTCCGGATTTTCGAACCAAACTGCAGGAACACATCCTGGCCGCCTACGCTGCGGATACAGGCAGCGACGAGACCGTACCCGCTTTCGAGTGACGCGACAGCAGCCAACGCTTTCCGGAGCTTCAATGTGGGACGTCGGCAAGCGGTAAGCCCCCGGGTTTTGGTCCCGGTATTCGCAGGTTCGAATCCTGCCGTCCCAGTACAGCTGGCAGAGCCATCTATAGTAAGGAGAGACTGACATGGAAAGATTTGTTCTCAAAGCTTTGAATAGGACAAAGGCGACCAAGGGTGAACTCAATAAGTTTAGGCGCGACGGCAAGATTCCCGCCATCGTCTACGGAGGTGGCAAGGCGACGGTTAACCTTTTCGTTTTCCGGAGCGAGTACGAGAAGGCCCTGATGAGCATCACCGAGAGCACGATCATCGCACTCGATGTTGAGGGTAAAAAACTAAAAGTCTTCGTAAAGGAGCATCAGCGGTCCGCAGTCAAGAAGGACCTCCTCCACATTGATTTCCTCGAAGTCCAGGAAGGCAAAGTACTCCATGCCCATGTCCGAATCTTCCTGCACGGAACGCCTGCGGGCGTCGTGGCCGGCGGAGTCCTCGAGAATCCCACCCACGAAATCGAGGTCGCCTGCGATCCTGAGTTCCTGCCCGAGCGGATAGAACTCGATATCACCAGCCTCGAGGCTAATCATGCCATCCATGTGAGGGATCTCCCTGTCATGGAAAACGTCAAGATCCTCACCAACCCGGAGACCGTCTTGGCCGCCGTTAAGTTTGCCAAGAAGGAAGTCGAGCCTGAAGTCGTGGCGGTTGCAGCCGAGGCTACAGAAGAGGGTGGTGTCGAAGGCGCGGCCCCTGCGGCCGCAGAGGCCGCGGAAGGCAAGGATACCAAGGACACCAAAGACACTAAAGATACTAAAGATACTAAAGATTCCAAGAACACCAAGGCCTGAGCAGGGAAGGCGGGCTCTCAGCCTTGAAATCAGTTTTGCGGGGAAAACCCGCAGAACTGATTTTTTTTACCGTTCCCAGCGTGAAGAGCAATCCGGATAAAAAGGCTTCGGCTTTGGAGGTTTCGTGAACAGCAGTGGGAAGTCCCCCATTCAAAGACTCGGCGAAACGATAGGGGACTTCTTCAAACGTAATCCAGGCATTGATCCGGCAAGAAGCATCGTCGCCTATTCAGGGGGCATCGACTCATCATGCCTGCTTGATATTCTCGCCCTTCTGGGCAAAAGACCGGCTCGGGCTGTCTATGTGGATCACAATCTGCGCGATCCCGACGAATTGGAAAAGGAAAGGACAGCCGTAGGCGCTTTCTGCGCCGAACGCGGCATAGCTCTCACGATCGCGACGATAAAGCCTGGTGCCGTGGCCAGCCTCGCCCGGCGTAAAGGTATAGGCATCGAGGCCGCGGCCAGGGAATTCCGCTATAGGATCCTTTGCCGTGAAGCATCGATGCGGCAGGCCTCCTTCGTCTTCATGGCCCATCAGGAGGATGATCTCCTCGAAACCATGCTTTTCAGGATGCTCAGAGGATCAAGTGTCGAAGGTCTCAAGGGTATAGCCGAGACAAGGAACTTAATGCCGGGCATCAATCTCGTCCGGCCATTCCTTGCCGTACCAAGGTCCTTCATCGCGGCATATGTGGCGGAACGCGGCGTACCGTTTGTCCAGGATTCTACTAACGAGGGGGATCAGTATGCCCGAAACCGTCTGCGCCATCGGCTCATCCCCGTCCTTGACGCGGAGTTTCCTGGGTGGAGATCGGGACTTTTAGGGACAAGATCCCTCCTCGAAGCCGATGCGCTGGCCCTTAGGGAGGCCGAAAACGCGCTCATCAACGGGAAAGACGGCAAGGGTCCTTCGGTATCCATCGAGGCCTTCCGAAAGGCTAGTCCCGCCTTGCAAGGCAGGATTCTCGGCCGTCTCCTCACCTTGAGTGGCACGAAGGCGAGGTTCAGCCGCGCCGCCCTGGCCTCAGCCGCCAGGTCCCTGGCGGGGGGGACCGAAAGACTGCGGTGCTATGACAGAAGCTTCAGCGTTTCAGACGGGAGGCTCAAATCCTTGCAGGCCCTTGATTTTAGACCTGAACACGGGTATTTTTTCAAGATATCCTCTGAGGGAAAATGCAGCGCTGGTGGTATCGAAGTATACACGCTGTGGACTGCCCCCGGAGGTGATGTTGATTCGATTTATAAAAGGACCAGAGGCAGGAGTTTCCTTGTTGAGGGATCCTTTGAGTTTCCGCTCGTCATCCGAACGCGGATGCCCGGGGACAGGATCGCCATAGAAAAGGGGTCCTCCCTGGTGGACGATCTAATGAAGGCTTGGGGAATCAAACCCGAGCTGAGGAAAATCGTTCCGATTGTCGAGGACAGCCGGGGAATCGCAGCTGTCCTGCCTGGAGCTATGGAAAATCCTCCGGCTGAACGAGAACTGCACCGCTATTATTCCGGCCCCCTTTCGGGCAGACAATTTTTCATACGAGTCAAAGGAGTTTGAGGTCAGATGTTTGATGATAAAAAAGACAACCAGAGCCCGCAGCGTCCCGAGCCTCCCCAGAATATTCCGCCGAAGGCCAACAAAGCGGCCCTAGCCGTCTTTCTCTCCCTGACGGTACTCTTCGGCGCATTGTTCCTCTTCAACGATGGATCCAAGTCCAAATCCATACCCTATTCCGCTTTCCTCTCCTATCTTGATCTGGGTGAGGTCGATTCGGTGCAGATCGTGGACCAGAAGGAGATCGAAGGCTCCCTGAAGTCCGCCGACGGATCGATGGTTCCCTTCAAGACTTCCATCCCCTATGTCGATCTCGATCTTCTGGCAAAGCTAAAAGCCAAGGATGTCAAGGTATCCGGAGCCGTGGCCGGTGCCAGCCCCTTGCAGATACTCTTCGAACTGGCGCCCTGGTTCTTCGGCTTCTTCCTGATCTGGGTCATGATGCGGCAGATGCAGGGTAACAACAAAGCGTTCAGCTTTGGCAAGAGCAAGGCCAAGCGATACGTCGAGCCTAAAAAAAAGATAACATTCGAAGACGTCGCCGGGCAGAAAGAGGCTAAATATGAACTCCTGGAGGTTGTGGACTACCTCAAGAATCCCCAGAAATTCTCCAAGATGGGGGCGAAGATACCCAAGGGCGTCCTCCTCGTCGGAATGCCCGGGACGGGGAAAACCCTGATTGCTAAGGCGACAGCGGGCGAAGCCAATGTTCCCTTCTTCCACATGTCGGGATCGGACTTCGTCGAGATGTTCGTCGGCGTCGGCGCAAGCCGCGTACGCGACCTCTTTGACCAAGGCAGGAAGAACGCTCCCTGTATCCTCTTCATCGACGAACTCGACGCCGTGGGCAGGACGAGGGGGGCGGGCTACGGCGGGGGCCACGACGAACGTGAGCAGACCTTAAACCAGATGCTCGTCGAGATGGACGGCTTCGACACCAAGGACGGGGTCATCATCCTCGCGGCCACCAACAGGCCAGACGTTCTCGATCCGGCACTCCTGCGGCCGGGACGCTTCGACAGGCAGGTTCTCGTGGCCATGCCCGATGTCCAGGAGAGGGAGGCCATCCTCAAGATCCATATGGCGGGTATTCCCATCGCCGACTCCGTGGATACGCAGAAAGTGGCTAAGGCAACTCCCGGCACATCGGGCGCCGACCTCGCCAACCTGGTAAACGAGGCCGCGCTCTTCGCTATACGAAAGAACAAGTCCATGGTCGAGATGGAGGATTTCGAGGACGCTCGGGATAAAGTCCTCATGGGCGTGGCGAGGACGAGCCTCATCATCGCCGAGGATGAGAAGAAGGCGACTGCCTTCCACGAGGCCGGGCACGCCCTTCTCCATTATTTCCTTCCCAACGCCGATCCACTGCACAAGGTGACCATCGTGCCCAGGGGCAGAGCTCTCGGCCTCGCCTTATCGCTGCCCGAGAATGATTCCTATTCCAAATCCAGAGGCTGGCTCTTCGACAGACTCGTCATCACCTACGGTGGCTACGCAGCGGAAAAAATCGTCTATGGACAGACGACGACGGGCACGGCCCAGGATCTTAGGCAGGCCACGGACATGGCCCGTCGAATGGTCTGCGAATGGGGCATGGCGGACACGATCGATCCCATGGCCTATGGACAGGAGGAGGAGCCTATCTTCCTTGGCAAGGAGATAGCCCGCCATAAGGACTATTCCGAGGATACAGCCAAAAAAATTGATGACGCCATGAAATCCATCCTCGGCAAGGCTCTCGGCTCGGCCATGGAGATCCTCGCCCGCGAGCGATCCAAACTGGACACGCTTGCCGAAGCCCTCATACAGCGTGAGACCCTCGAGGACGCCGACGTCAAGACCCTCCTCGGCATAATTCCCCTGCACGTCCCTGCCCAAGCTGCGAGAGCTTGAATGAGAGCGAGTGCCTGGACCAAGGCGCTCTCGTTGGTCGTCCTTCTGGCGATCGTCCTATCCTGCTCGACGATTTCTTCGAATGAATCCGGCTCGGCCCCGGGGAAAGTTGACCTCGATCTTCTTATCACACTCGCGGCCGAGGATCCTGAAGCAGTATTTGAAAAACTCACGGTTTGGTCGCTCGAGGGGCTGCTCGCCGCAGGAGCGGATACAGCCAAGGCCTCAACTATCGCCGAGGCCGCTGCCGACAGGCTTGCTGCTCTTCTCTCAGAGGCACTCGGTAAAGGGGCCTGGAAGGAAGCCAGGAGGCTTTGGTCCTCCCTTTCGGCGGTTTCCGGCCTTTCAGGCGAACTATTCATGGCCGCAGCCTCCAGGGCCGCCATGGCTCTTTCCAAAGGCATGGCTTCCAGGATAGCTATGGGTGAGGCGAGGGAATATAGGGACAAGGGTCTCTATGCCCCCGCCGTATCGGCCCTGCTCGAAGCCCTTGGTTCGGAGAAGGACAGCAAAATCCTCGATGTCCAGGAAGGAAAGAACTGGCTTGCCTTGATGAAAAAGGCCGGCGATGGGGAGGCGGTTGCGCGTCTCGGAGCGCAAACTGGCTTGCTGGCAAGCGATATACCGTCCTCGACTGTTCCAAAAGCTTCAATCAAGGAAGAGGTGTCGGGCGTCGTCACGGTTTACATCGACAAGGGCCTCAAGATAGAGAACGGGGTAGGCTATCCGGATCGCGTACTGGGTACGGCCTTTCAGATCGATCCCGAAGGCTACTACCTGACGAACTACCATGTCATCGCGAGCGAGGTTGACCCGGAGTACGAAGGCTATTCCAGGCTCTCTATCCGCCCTTCCGCAAAACCCGAAGCGAGAATTCCCGCCAAGGTCGTGGGCTGGAACAGGGCGCTCGATCTTGCCCTCATCAAGAGCTCGGAAAAAGCTGGCTATACCTTCTCCCTGGAAGGGGCAGAGGAGATCGAGAAGGGGACAAAGGTCTACGCCATCGGAAGCCCTGTCGGTCTCGAGAATAGCCTCACTTCGGGCATCGTAAGTGCTCAGGGAAGGCGAATACTGTCCAGGGGCGAAGCTCTGCAGATTGATGTGTCAGTTAACCCCGGCAACTCTGGAGGTCCCCTGGTGACCGAGGAGGGAAGGCTTGCAGGGATCGTCTTTGCCGGACTTCCGAATTTCCAAGGTCTCAACTTCGCCCTCCCTGCTCCTTGGATCGAACTCATCACCCCCAAGCTTTTCGACGGGGGCGAGATAGCCACAGTCTCTCTCGGTCTGGCCGCAGCCCAGAATCTCGACGAAAGCTTGTCCGTTTCCTACGTTTTTCCAGGCACTCCATGCTTCAAACCCGGCGACAGAATCCTCTCCCTCGACGGGAGGCCGGTAAAAGACCTGAACGATGCCCAGATGATTCTGGCCGCCAAGCCGCTCGGCTCCCTCTGCATCGTGGGTATAGAACGAGAAAGGGTATCAACTCTCGTGCCCAGGAGGACGGTGGGCCTCGAGAATTCCGGTCTCAAGAAAACTTCGAAATCCGATACTGTTGAAAACCTCTTCGCCGGAGCCGCTGGACTACTCATCAATCATCTCTCGGGACCGAAGGGGGACGGAGGGACGTATAAGGTGCTCAAGGCTTGGCCTGGGATGGCCGGGGATGAGTCAGGCCTCTCGGAAGGCGACAGCCTCCTCCTCATCCGTTCCGCGATAGACCAGAAGGCAGGCAGCTTATCCTTCGATGTCATGGTGAAGGCTCCGTCCAAAGGATACCTCGAGAGAGCCATGCGCCTCACTCTTTCCATGGAGATGGACAATTTCCTATAATGGCCTACTTATATAAATGCCTTAATCCTGGTTACTCAGGAGATGATCCATGCCTCGTTTCGCCCTGGTAGAACATGAAGCTCTCATCGCGCTCGATATCATGAAGACCCTGCAAAACGCCGGGTATGGCAAGATCGAGGTCTTCGATGACGGCTCGAGCTATCTTGCCGCATTCCCTGGAAGAAGTTTCAGCCTCGCCTTAATAGATCTGGACGTCCAGGGGCCCGTCACCGGGCTCGATGCTGCCTTCGCCACTCAAGCGGGAGGCGGACCAGGCATCATCCTCATCGACTCACTCAGGGACGAGGGGACCTTGCAGGCGGCAAAGAAGGCCGGGCCACTGGGCATCCTCAGCAAGCCTTTCTCTCGGCGTGAACTCCTCGGAGTCTTCGAGATAGGTCTCTATAGAGCCCAGATGGAGTCAAAGCTGTCCCGCAGCGAAAAAAGGTATAGGAACCTCTTTGACTCAAGCCTTTCACCGCGCTGTATAGCTGACCTTCGAGGACCGGGCAGTCCAATCGTTCAGCGTAACGCAGCCTTTGAAAGGCTTTTCGGGACTAAGGAGAGGTTCTCTGACCTATTCGCCGATGAAAAGCATTGGAAGGAGATTGCGGCAGCCATCGAATCCGGCCGGACAGTTGGCGGTATCGAAATTCCAATGAATGGGAAGGGAGGGGAATGCCTTCAGATCATTGGATCCTTCTCTGAAATGACGGAGCCTTCGGAAGGGGGAAAGTTCGTCTCCGCGGAGCTATTCGACATCACCGAGCCGAGGAAGCTGCGAGACGAACTGCAGCAGGCGCAGAAGATGGAGGCGCTGGGAAGGCTTTCAGGAGGCATCGCCCATGATTTCAACAACATCCTGACGGCTATCAGGGGGCACGCCGAACTTCTCGCCCTGGAGACCAAGAAGGACAGTGATGCATTCCAGGACATCGAGGGAATACTCAGGACAACGGAAAAAGCCTCGAATTTGAGCAGACAACTCCTGAGGTTCTCACGAAAGCAGCCCTATGCCCCGCGTCTCTTTGATCTCGGGAATCTCATGAGAGAGAACGCTTTTCTTCTGAAAAAACTTGCCGGTGACGGTATTATATTCACGTTATCCGTTCCAGAAGGATCCTTCCCCATCCTCGCTGACCCTGCCCAGATCGAACAGGTCCTCGTCAACCTCGTTGTCAACGCGAGAGACGCCGTCGACGGCAAGATCGACCCCTTCATCTACGTCGCTCTTGGTGCCGAGCCCATTGGTACGGGAAAGATAACAGGCGGAAAGATCCTGCCCGAAGGCGATTATTTCCGTATCGAAGTTTCGGACAACGGGAGTGGCATGCCCCCTGCTGTGGCCGCACAAGTCTTCAAACCCTTCTTCACGACCAAGGCCATTGGAAAAGGAACGGGTTTTGGTCTCTCGACCGTGGCTGATATAGCCGAGAGGCTGGGCGGGGCTGTCGAAGTCACAAGCAGTCTTGGCAAAGGCTCGGCCTTCTGGTTCTGGCTTCCCGCCGGTGGGCTACCGTACTCAGCAGAAACTGAGCGGATTTCCCCCACTCGGGAAACAGGCATTCCCGCCATGGAAGACTTCCGCATCGAGGGGCAGACAGATCTTCTCGTCGTCGACGCCGATGAATCTGTTCTCGGTTTTATATCCTACGCCCTTGCCCGGGCAGGGGCCTTGGTGACGCCGGCCAGAAATTCAGGAGAAGCGCTGATCTATTCGGAGAACAAGCGATTTAAGGGTTTTATCATCGATGTGGATTTGCCCGGCATCGATGGATTGATACTCTACAGCCGTCTGGCGGGAAAGGGGGCTGAAAAGCTGCCTTGCGTGTTTACAAGCGGGAAGGGCTGGCCCTCGGACCACGAAAAACCCAAGGGCACACTATGGCTGGAAAAACCCTATTCGCCAGCGGCGCTCGTAGTTGCCGTTAACTCGGTTCTAGCCGCTCAAGCGAGAACAGACCTGTAGAGCCTGGCACCCAATTCCATGGATTCCCCGGCCCCGTACTTCCTCGTCTCCTTTGGCGTTTTCAGTTCAAGGGATTCGAGGAGAATCGCCGGCCGTTGCGAAAATAAAAGAATCCGGTCGGCGAGGTAGAGAGCGTCCTGGATCTCGTGGGTGACCATGATGGTCGTTCGGCGTTCCTCTTCCCACAGTCGTGCGAAGAGATCCATGAGTTCGATACGCAGCTTGAGGTCGACGGCGGAGAAGGCCTCGTCCAAGAGGAGGATATCCGAAGGATAGGCAAAGGCTCGGGCGAGGGCAAGTCGACGCTTCATGCCGCCCGAGAGCTGGGCGGGATAGGCCGAGGCGAAGGCGGCGAGTCCTGCCTCGGCGAGAAAGCCATCAGTCCTTTTTTGCCTCAGCTCAGGATCGGGCAGGCCGGAAAGCGCGAAGAGGATATTTCCGCGGGCCGAAAGCCAGGGAAGGAGTCTAGGCTCCTGAAAACAATAGGAAAAGCTGGAACCGGGGAAGCCTTCGATGTTGCCGGAATCGGATGGCATCAGGCTCGCTATTAGGTTGAGGAAGCTCGTTTTGCCGCAGCCGGAAGGGCCGAGAATGGCGCTCACCGAAGACTTGGGGAATTCGGCGCTTATGCCGTTGAGGACCTGAAGGGAGCCATAGGAGAGCTTCAAGTTTTCAACGCGGTAGGTCATGATCTCTCTTCCAACGCGGTTCTGCCCGTTCTCTTTACGAGAAGTCCAAGGCAATACTCGCTCAAGCCGCAGAAAATAACTGTAGCTATCGCCCAGGCAAAAACGCCGGCCGTGTCGATGGAAAGCCTCTGGTCCTGGAGACCTGTACCTAAAGCCCGCCTCGGCTGGGCGAGGACTTCACCAGCGACGACAACCTTCCAGCAGAGGCCGAGGGCGTTCTTCGCGCCGGCGAGGATATGATGCTTGGCCGCAGGAAGGCGTAGCTTGAGCAGACGCTCTTTTGCGGGGACCATGAAGACCATGGCCATTTCGAGAAGTTCAGGATCTAGGGAAAGCATTCCCGCGCGCGAGGAAGTGTGGACGACGGGAAAAGCCATAAGAAAGGCGGAGAAGATGGGGACGACGCCTGTAGGAAGCCAGAACATGGCTATAAGGATAAGGGCCAGGACGGGCGTGGCGCGGATGATGGTCAGGATAGGCGCCAGGATATCTTCAAAGGCTGGAAAGAGGGCTGAGAGAACGCCCGAGATAATCCCAAGGCAGAGTGAGACCAGGAATGCAGAGGTGACCCTGAGACAAGATCCTCCCACGGCGAGCCAGAAGCCTCCCTTTGCAGCGAGCGAAATAGAGGCAGCAAAGACTTCACCAGGGCTGGGGAGAACAAGGGATGAGGCGACGAGGGTTGCGGCTCCCTTCCAGATGCCCAGTACGAGGAGGATCCCCAAGGCATTTCTCGCCACCTTACTGATGGTTTTGGTCATCTAGCCTTCCTTGAGCCTCGGATTCCTAACGAAGGAGTGCCGAGTTCAGGTAAAAGAGGTCATCGGGGAGCTTGCCTCCGATCGATTTGGGATCGAAACCGAGGAAAACAGAGAGAAGAGCCTCAATGCTCTTTCGCGCGGCGTCGGCGGGCCTGAAGACATAGGCTGAAGCCGGTATGGCCGCCTTGGCGACGGCGGCTTTCATGCCGAGCTCAAGGGATTCGGCAAGCTCCCCTGTCTTGGCTGGATCGGCTACCGTCCGGGTAATGGAGCTTTCATAGGCAGCGGAAAGGGCCTTGATGAAATCCGGCCGTCTTGAAACGAGACTCGAACTGACGACGAGGATCGACATAGGATAGGAGGAAAGTCCTGTGGCCTTGCTCCACTGGGCTCCCAGGTCAATGGGCGAACGTAGCCTAGGATTGAGCATAAGGGCTTGGGTTGCGAAGGGCTCGGGGAGGACAGCACAGGATATCTTCCCCACGGCGAGTTGTGCGGCTATCTCTGGATAGCCGAGATTGTAGACAGCCCTATAGTCCTTCTCATCGGAGAGGCCATTCGCATCGGCGAGGAACTTAAAAAGGTAGTCAGGTGTGGCCTTCTGTCCAGCGATGGCGATTTCCTTGCCTGAAAGATCGTGGAAGGCTACGATCGAGGCGTCATTGGTGAGGAATTTTACCATGCCGTCTCCCACCGATGCGATGACGCAGAGGTGAAGACCCGAATTGTAGAGCTTGGCTGCCACATTTACAGGAAGGACGCCACCGGCGATCTCGCCAGAGATGAGCTTGGCTATGACGAGGTCGGCCGAAGCCGCCGTCGTGAAGGAGAGCTGGATGCCAGGGACTGAAGGTGGATCGGCCATCATCCACGCGCCGCTGATTCCCGAGGGGCCTTTGAGGACGGAGAGACTGATCTTTTCAATTCCCTGTTGCCCGTAGACCACTGCCGCGCAGACGGTTAGAGCCGCGAATAGCCATTTCCGGTTATTGCCCAGCTTCATCTACAGCTCCTTGGGAGCAGGCGAGAAGCTCCCGTATTCTTTTTTCATCCATTTGCACGGAGAGGTTTTTTTCGAGATTGGGGATGACAAGTCCTTTCGGGCCGTCCTTTACCCTCCGCAGGTATTTGGCAAAGGTGTAGTACACGTCGCCGCCCGAGTTCTTTCTCGCCTTAGAATAATAGATCGCCAGGTTCCCCGCGTCCAGAAGGATGTCCAGCGGGAAGGTCTTTCCTTTGCGTGCCTTGACGAAAACGTAGGCCCCTGCATAATCCCTGGCATGGAGCCAGAGGTCAGAACCTCTCACCTTGTGCCGTAAAAGCTCGTCGTTCTCTTTGGCCGATCGTCCCACAAGGATCGTCCAGCCTTTTTCCTTTATCCAAAGACAGGAGTAGAGGCGCTTGGGCCTCTCCCGCACTGTTCCGGCTTTTTCGAGGGTCTGGGCAATGGCGAAAGGATCCTGCTCAGAGATTGTAGCCGCGAGCCAAGCGTCGAGTTCGGTTTCGGCCGTCCTGGCCTTTTCCATCTCGGTCGTAACGCTGATGAGGCCTGAAGCTGCCTTCTTGGCCTTTTCATAGTACAGTCGGGCATTTTCGACGGCCGACTTAGCCGGGTCGATCTGCACCGAAATGTTCTTGCCGTTGAAGAAATCATCGATCTCGACGAAGACATGGGAATCCCCGCGGCGAGTCGCGTCGGCTGTCCATACACATGCCATGAGGATATCTCCGATCTGCCTCAACCGCTCGGAACCAGAGTATTCCGCGATGAGCCGCTTGAGTTGGGCCTTGCGCACTGTCAGCGCCGCCAGGCGTTTTTCGTAACGCTCCTTGGCTCGTTCCACGAGCTTTTCGCGTGACCACTGGCCTCCTTTGCTGGTATAGAAGGCTTCGAGCTTATTGGAAAAACTCCCGTCGCCGGGTAGGTCACGTATCTTGTAGGTAGCGTCGAGGGCAGCCGATTCCTCAGGCGAGAGGGTCTTGCCGAATTCGGTATCGATGGCGCTTGCGGCCCCGCTTACTTCGCCTCTGTCGGGCTTCCTGAGAAGAGCGTCGACCACGAAGCCTTTATCGTCGACGAGGATCATGTTGCCCGCACCGCTCCAGAGCCTGAAGAAAAGATTGTAGAATCGGGGTTGAGGCCGCGGATCGGTAAGGTCCTGGCTATCTGCCCCCTCAGGGGCAGCGACGACGAGCCGCACGATCCTCTGTCCCGAAAGCTGGACCGCGGAATCGATCATGCCACCCTTGAGCCGGGATTTCAGGCATTCCATGAAGCGCAGGGCTCGCTCGTTCTTGGTTGGCAAGGCCGATAGTCCGTGGAGCCTGCATGCTCCTGCGGCTACGCTGACGAGAAGGAGAGATTTGGCGCCGCGGGCGAATAGTTCTAACACGATAGTGTCGTAGCTGGGCTGATAGATTTTCTGTATCCTGGAACCTTCCAGTTCGAGTTCGGCGAGCACCAGGTCGATTTCTTTGCAATTGAGGGACATTGGGTTTTGGAGTCTCGGCTCGGGCTCAACGGCCGTGACAGTGCTTGTATTTCTTGCCCGAACCGCAGGGGCAGGGATCGTTTCGTCCAACCTTCTGACCTACCCGGACAACGCTCGCGTTTTCAGGTCTCGAAGCATCGGAGATCGCCGAAGACACAGGCCTTTGGGTCATGCCATGCTCGATCGTGGATGTACCTTCGGACGCCGATTCGCCGAACTGTCCTGAACTTTCGTGGAGGGCCGCAGCCTGAGGTTCCTTGACGGGGATTCGACGCTCCTCGTCCGTCCTTATACGGACGCGTAAAACCCTTGAGGCTATATTCTTCCTGATGGAATCGACCAGTTGTTCAAAGATGTCGGAACCTTCGATCTTGTACTCGAGCAGCGGGTTCTTCTGGGCGTAGCTGCGAAGGTAGACTGCTTCGCGCAGGCCTTCCATCGTATCGAGATGGTCAAGCCACTTGGCATCAATCTCCTGGATGTATTGATAGCGTACGAAGAGGTTTAGGCTTTCCTTGCCCGCCGAGGCGATCTTCTCTTCCATATCCTTCTTGAGCAGAGCGGCGATCTTTGTCCTCAGCTCGGATCCATCGGCTCCGCCGCCCTGGGAGGACTGGAAAAGAGGAGCGATTTCGGCGGCGGGAAGCTGGAGGCCGAAGGTGTCGCGGAGAATGATGGAAAAGCCGGCTGCAACGCCTTTTTCGCCTGACTTTATCTTGGCCGCGACTTCTGCAAGGGCCTCGTCCAGCATCTCCTCCGCTGTCGAGGTGATGCGCTCGACGAGGTTCGCGTCTCGCAGGATTGAGTCGCGCTGATCATAGATGTAGCCTCTCTGGCGGTTCAGGACATCGTCGTACTCGAGTAGGTGCTTGCGAATTTCGAAGTTGCGTTCCTCGACCTTCTTCTGAGCGCCTTCGATCGTGCGATTAAGGAGAGGATGATAGATGGGTTCGCCAGGTTTCATGCCCACCTTGCTCATCATACCTTTAAAGCTCTCACCGCCGAAAAGGCGCATCAGATCGTCGTCCAAAGAGATAAAGAAAGCCGAACGTCCTGGGTCTCCTTGTCGTCCCGATCTTCCGCGCAGCTGGTTGTCGATGCGTCGGGACTCATGGCGCTCGGTGCCGAGGACGAAGAGTCCCCCGAGTGACCTTACCTTGTCGGAATCCTTCTGCCAGTTCTCGTACTCGGTTGCTAAGGCTGCCTTGAACTCATCATCCGTGGCAGAGCTTCCAGCCCTGCGCCTTGCCCGGAACTCGGGATTTCCACCGAGTTTGATATCGGTGCCTCGGCCGGCCATGTTGGTCGCTATTGTCACTGAACCCTTGGCTCCAGCCTCGGCTATGATGAGTGCCTCCCGGGCATGATTCTTGGCGTTGAGGATCTCGTGAGGAATTCCCCGGCGCTGGAGGAGGGAGCTCAGCTTTTCGGATTTCTCTATGGAGACCGTGCCGACGAGCATCGGCTGGCCTTTGGCATGGGTAGCGGCGATTTCGTCGCAGATAGCAGAGAATTTATCATCCTCGCTGAGAAAAACGAGATCATCCTTGTCCTCGCGAACCAGAGGGCGATTTGAGGGAACAACACAAACATCAAGGTTGTATATTTTATTAAACTCTGAGGCCTCTGTATCAGCCGTTCCTGTCATTCCAGAAATCTTTTTATATAACCTGAAGTAATTTTGAAAGGTGATAGTGGCTAAAGTGCGGTTGCGATGGGCTATCTTGATCCTTTCCTTGGCTTCAATTGCCTCGTGGAGACCGTCGGAGTACCGACGTCCATGAAGGATGCGGCCGGTAAACTCATCAACGATCTGGACGAGGCCATCCTGGACGACGTAGTCGACATCCTTGTGGAAGAGGATCTGGGCTTTGGTTGCCTGGGTGAAGTAGTGGACAAATTCGAAATTGCCTTCGTCAAAAAGGCTGCCCGTGATGAGGCCTCGCTTTTGGAGAAGGGATTCTATATGGTTGAGGCCATCGCTCGTGAACATGATCCGCTTGGATTTCTCTTCGATACGGTAATCTCCCTCGGTGACCGCCCCCGTGGATTCGTCGGGATATTCTCCGGTAGCAGGATCTTTTTTTACCTCGACGAGGCTTGTCGCCAAGCGGTTGACTTCGTTGACTTTATAAGTGTCGTCCTCGGCTGGGCCTGAGATGATCAGTGGTGTTCGCGCTTCATCAATGAGGATGGAGTCGATCTCGTCGACGATGCAGTAGTGATGGCCTCGCTGTACCCTGGTCTCAGGCGACCAGGTCATATTGTCGCGGAGGTAGTCGAAACCGAATTCGTTGTTCGTGCCGTAGGTGATGTCCCGGGAATACGCGAGCCGCCGCGCGTCATTATCCATGTTTGAAAGGATGCAGCCCACGCTGACGCCTAGGAAGCTGAATATTCTGCCCATCCACTGGCTGTCGCGTTCGGCGAGATAGTCGTTGACCGTGACGATATGGACGCCTTCGCCCGAAAGGGCGTTGAGGTAGGCTGCTCCGACCGAGGAAAGAGTCTTGCCTTCACCTGTTTTCATCTCGACGATCTTGCCCTTGTGGAGAACGAGACAGCCCATGATCTGTACATCAAAGGGGCGTTCGCCAAGGACTCTGCGCGCGGCCTCGCGCACGAGAGAGAATGCTTCGGGGACCAAGTCGTCGATGGATTCGCCCGCGGCGAGCCGAAACTTGAAGCGTTCGGTCATTGCGGGGAACTCGGAATCGGCCAATGCGAAGGCCCAGGATTCCTTGGCGTTTATCGTGTGGAGGCTCGGCAAGAGCTCCTTGATATCCCGTTCACGCTTGGATCCGAAGAAAGCGGTGAGAAAGTTCGTGGACATGAAGCAAGAATACTTCCCTGCTGGGAAAGGGTCAAGGAATAGGGACACGACCATTATCTTGCGTGGCGTTGACAATGGGCTGCCTAGAAGCGAGGATTAAGAAATGGCCAAGGCCAGCGCCTTTATTCTCCTCGAAACCCTGATTTGCCTCTCTCTCTTGAGCTCCTGCGGCCAAGCCAGGAAGGCCGAGACGCTTAGGCGGGAGGATCTCTTCGACATAGGTTATGGTACCTCGGAGACCGAGCTCGATTTTTCGTCTTCGGCATCCGACCATTTCGACGCCGACATGCAGGAGGGCATTTTTCTCTTTCTGGATGCTAGCGAGAAGAAGATCCTAAAATTGACGTCATATGGGGATCTGCTCTCTCTCATCTACGATCCTGAAAACCTGAACCCTCCAAAGACGCTCGCCAATCTCGGCCTTCCAAGCGAAGGGCGAGGAGAAATGCCGTGGAAGAAAGGCAGATCGGCCTTCGCGGCTAGCTTTGTCGAGCCTTCAAGGCTGGCGATAGATGCTTTTCAGACCATCTATGTCGCCGACAGGCTGGGCGATCCAGCGGCCAGGGTTTTCGACGCCCAATCGGGCGTGTATTGCGACAGGGTAGTCCGCAGGTTCACGGCCTCTGGCACCGAATCCGGTTACCTCGGGCAGGAAGGACCGGGCGGTACTCCTTTCCCTTTCATTATCTCTCTGACTATCTTGGGCGACGCTAGTATCGTCGTCGTCTCCGCCTCGGAAAGCCTCTACCTCGTCCATCGCTTCGCTCCGACAGGCAGCCTCCTTACCAACATGCGGATAGCCCGATCGGCCCTTCCCGTTCCTAAGAACCTCGGCAGACAGGGCAGCACCGGATCTTCTTCTGTCTACGCCAGCCTGGACACCATCGTCCCGGAACTTAAGGGAGAGGATTTCGATCTTCTCGTGAAAATCGACTATTACAGGGGAGGAGCCGGGGACAGTAAAAGTCCGCATCAAGGGGTGAGCTATGCGGGGAGCTGGATTTTGAGCGTCGACGGGAAAAGCGGGGAGTTTGGAAGCATTGTGGACGTGAGTTCCCGGCTCGACGACGAAGATATCCCTGAACTCATCGGAGTCTGGAACGACAG
>JAPLSO010000033.1:99575-170905 GCA_026398595.1 Spirochaetota bacterium
CTATATCTTCTTTCGAGAGAGGCCGCAGGCGAAAGGACTGAAAGCCAAGGCCTCGAACTCGGCTGGAGCCTTCAATCCCTGGACAAAGCGGGCCGCATCCGAGGTAGATATAGGCTGGACATGCCCGAAGGCAGAAGCGAACTCATCGTCTTGAAACTATCTTCGAGCGGGCAGATCTTCGGCCTCGCCAAGGGTGAGAATGAGGCCAAGGTGTTCTGGTGGAGGCTAGGCAGATGAAACACCTTTCGAGCAATCTGTTGGGGAGGACTCTGGACGAATCCACGCGGCGGCTCTTTTCCCTGGATACATCGATACTGGTGGAAAAGGCCTCCTTGAGGCTTTGGGATGCCCTGAAGACTGAGGTTCTCTGGTCCAAAGGTCGGGAGATAAGGATCGTCGCCCTCTGTGGAAAGGGCGGCAACGGGGATGACGCCCTCGCCATGCTGCGCCACGCCTTTTCAGCCGGCTACGGGAATATCGCGGCCATAGTGGCTTCGGACAAGGCTTCAAATCCCGGATCGCGCCAAGTCGTGAGCCTCAGGTCGGCAGGGGTCGAAGTCCATGCATGGGGAAGCCTGGGCCAAGTGGAGGCAGCGAAGCTGCTCTCGAAAGCCGACCTCGTTCTCGACGGCATCCTCGGCACGGGAGCGTCGGGCAGCCCTAGGGGGGAAGCCGCGGACATGATTCAGGCCCTGTCCTTCCTCTCGGGCGTAGTGAAGCGCCCCATGATTATCGCCGTCGATATTCCCTCGGGCCTTCACGAAGCATGGAGCGAAGGCGAAGCCTGCGTCGCGGCTGACCTTACTCTCGCCCTTGAGCCCCTCAAGACAGCCCATTTCCTTCCTAATTCCCGAAAAGTCTGCGGACGCATCAAAGCTGTATCCGATGTCTTCCCCATGACCTTGCTGAAGGATCGATCGGGACCAGAACTGCTCGAAGAGACAGACCTTGGTGCCCTCCAGCCAGCCCTTGTTCCTGCGGCGTACAAGATGAGACGTGGACGTCTTGCCATCTTCGCCGGCTCGAAGGGCGGAGCGGGGGCTGCTAGGCTCTGCGCCAAGGCTGCGGCGGCGAGCGGGGCAGGCTATGTAACGCTCTATGTCGACGAGGAACTGCTGCCATCCATGGCCCAGGATCTGGAATCCATGGTTGTACGGCCCCTTGAAGCATGGTCGGGCGAAGGTCTTGACTGCGATGCCCTCCTTGTCGGCCCGGGATGGGGAAGAGGGAAGGGAAGAAAAGCCATCCTCGAGACCCTCGCAGGAAAGGGCATTCCTCTTGTCTTGGACGCCGATGCCATCCGGCTCGTAGCCGAGGAACCTGGAATACTAGGAGATTCGGAGAAGGCGGTCATCCTGACACCCCATCCGGGGGAGTTTGAGGCTCTGGCCGACCCCTCTGGGAAAGGATGCGGCGAGCCCTTCCTGGTTTGTCTCGAAGAGGTCGGGAAACGGTACAAATCCCTCGTCATCTACAAGAGCCACGTGACGTGGATACGGGGACCGGGGGGCCATCTGGCCGTCTGGGACGGGATGATCCCCGAACTTGGGACGGCCGGCTCAGGGGATGTCCTCGCTGGCCTCCTTGCAGGTCTGGCCGCCTCAGCCATAGCGCAGTCAGCCGGGCAACGCGGCTCCAGTGAGGCAGGAGCGGACGCATCGGCCCTCTTCGACGCGGCGCGCTGCGCTGTCATTGTTCACGGAATGGCCGGGCGAAGTCTCGGCCGAGAAAAAGGATGGTTCGAGGCGTCGGATCTTGTCCCTGTCTGCGCGAAAATCCTCCATGATTCCCGGCGATCAGCCTACGTCGAGGCTTGACCCCGGAAATCCCTGCCTATAGCCTGAACATCATCGCCGACTATCCAAGGAACACGGATGGAGAGAAGATCGATCGCCGGTATCGCCTTGAGGGAAGACAGGCTTCTAGTGGCCAAACGCGTCGCCGGGGGGCCAATAGGCCTGCGTTGGGAGTTCCCCGGCGGTAAAGTGGAAAGGGGCGAGAGCGACGAGGAAGCTCTGCGAAGGGAATTCATGGAGGAATTCGGCATTGAGGTGGCGCCCATGCGGTTCCTGGGCGAAAGTGAATTCGAAAGCCCCTCGGGCAGGAGAGTCCTCGCGGCATGGACTGTCCATATTCCCCCTGAAGCGCGGTTCGACCTGCGCGAGCACAGCAAACTGGAGTGGCTGCCCCTCGCCGAAGTGGAGAAGATGGACTTGGCCGACAGCGACAAGGACCTTCTCCCTCTCCTCGGAAGAGAACTCGCCTAGGGCTCAGTCGAGGTTTAGGCCTTGGCCTGAGGATTAAAGTCTTCCCGCTCGGCAAAAGCCCCCTCCTCGGCTGAGCCTAAAAGGATTTCAACCTTGCCCTGGATCCTTTCCAGCTCCTTACCGAGGCTCTTCGAAAGCTTGATGCCTTCCTCGAACACAGTGATGGCTTCCTCGAGGGGGAGATCCTGATCCTTGATGGCTTCAGCCAGTTCCTCGAGCCGTTTCAGGCGCGTTTCGAAATCCTTCATCGCTTTACCTCCACGACATCGACCCGGGCTCCGCCCGAGGAAAAATACAGGTTCAGGCGTTCTCCCGTCACGATTTCGGCCGCCGCGCGCACAATACTGCCCGAGCCGAGGGGACAAGGCGAAGTTTTAGCCTCGCCATCCCTCCTGACGATGGAGTAGCCTCGGCTCAAGACGGCGGCTGGACTCGCGAGGGAAAGGCTGTTCTGGGCGAGATCGAGCCTGTGCCGCCGATCAAGGAGAGAGGCTCGAATCCCGCGATCCAGTCCTTCGGTTGCATCGTCGAAACGCTGGGCCGTGGGGAGAAAGATACGCATAAAGCGGGCTTCGGCATCCTCGGGCGTAAAGGCTGAAAGACTGGCCTTGGCGTAATCCAGCCTGGCTCGGACCGAGGTTTCAAGGGCGGCCTCGTGCTGGGCTACTTCCATGGCTAAGGCTTCCTTGGTCTCGGCGACCATCTCCGCCGCGGCTGATGGTGTCGGAGCTCTCAGATCGGCCGCGAAGTCGCTCAAGGCCCAGTCTATCTCGTGGCCGACGGCGCTGATCACCGGTATCCTGGACGCTGCTACAGCCCTGACGACGAGTTCATCGGAGAAGGCGAGAAGATCCTCGGGCGAGCCGCCGCCTCGGCCAATGATCAGTGCATCGATGCCTTCGATGGCGTTGGCTTGGGCTATCCTCGCCGCGATGGAGGCTGGAGCTTCGTCGCCTTGTACGGCGGTGGGAAAGATGAGTACGTCGATGCCCGCGTTTCGCCGGCCCAGAACCTGAAGGATGTCCCTGAGGGCGGCACCTGTTGGACTGGTGACCAGGCCAACTTGGGAGGGGCAGCGGGGGAGAGGCTTCTTTCTATCGACGTCGAAAAGTCTTTCGGCCGAGAAGCGCCGCTTCCTCTCTTCGAGCATGGCGAGGATGTCCCCGAGCCCGGATTTTCTGAGGCTCTGGACGATGAGCTGGTATTGGCCTCGGGCAGGATAGACGGAGACCGACGCGCGGGCGACGACCTTCTGGCCATCGGTCAGATTGAAGTTCAGGAATGAGAGCCGATGCTTGAACATGACAGCCTGAACGATGGCATCCCTGTCTTTGAGGCTGAAATAAAGATGGCCTGAGGTGGATAGTTTGGATCCTGAGACCTCCCCTTCGACGAGGACAGAGGGGAAGGATGTCTCGAGGTTGTTTTTAATCAGCTGAGTCAGCGAAGAAACGGTGAGGGTTCTTCGCGGCGGGGCGGAGTCATCATCCTCGCTTAAGTCAAACGGATCGGCGCCGCGGTGTACAGGTTCCATTGCTCCGCAGTATAGCACGGCACAGCTATCCGGAGAACGGTGGATGAACAGAAAGGATTCGTGTATGATGAAGCAATGAATCCCCGTGAACTACCTGTCTACCAGCAAAAAGACAAAATCCTTGCAGCGCTCTCGGAGCACCAGGTTGTCGTCGTCGAAAGCCCGACAGGATCGGGAAAAACAACCCAGCTCCCTATAATTCTCCACGAAGCCGGGTATGACGGGAAAGGCCTCATCGGCGTGACCCAGCCCCGGCGCATCGCGGCCCTTTCGGTCAGCGACTTCATCGCGAAACAGCTCGGCGTCGCGGTGTCGGGCCTCGTCGGCTACAAGATGCGCTTCGAGGACAGGACGACGGCCGCGACCAAGATCAAGATCATGACCGACGGCATCCTCCTCCAGGAGATGAAGCTCGACCCATGGCTCTCCAAATACCAGGTCCTCATGGTCGACGAGGCTCACGAGCGGAGTCTTAATATAGACTTTATCCTCGGTTTGGCCAAGCAAGTCCTGGAATCGCGGCCCGATTTCAAGGTCATCGTGTCCTCGGCCACCATCAACGCCGAGGTCTTTTCCGAGTATTTCGGGGAATGCCCCATCGTGAAGATCGAGACCCAGACCTATCCCGTGACACTGATCTACGACCCTGTCGTCGAGCTTTCGGGGAGCGAGGGGCCAGCGGCGCGGCATCAGGGACCCGCGGGGAGGTCGGACAGACCGGACGGCGAAGGCGCGAGGTCGCCCTTCCGTACGAGCGACGAGGCCATCCACGACAAAATACTTTCGATCGTTGCCCGTAACGTGAGCTCTGGTTTCGAGGGCGATATCCTCATCTTCCTCCCTGGCGAGAAGACGATCAGGGACTGCTCGACGCGGCTATATGAATCGGACTTTGCCGGCAAGCTTCACATCGTTCCCCTCTACGCCCGGCTCGGGAAGGACGAGCAGGAAAAGGTATTCGATCCCGCCCCTGAGGGCAAGATCAAGGTAGTGATCGCCACCAACATCGCCGAAACCTCGGTGACCATAGACGGCATCACGGTCGTCATCGACTCGGGACTGGCCAAGCTTAATTTCTACAATCCTCGCACCTTCACCTCAAGCCTCATCGAGACGCCCATCTCCAAGGCTTCCTGCAACCAGCGCAAGGGTAGGGCGGGGCGCACGCGGCCCGGAACCTGCTACCGGCTCTATCCGCGGAAGGAGTTCGAGAACAGGCCCCTCTTCACTACAGAGGAGATATACCGGACCGACCTCTCCGAGGTTGTTCTGCGGATGGCTGAACTCGGCATTTCGGATTTTGAAAGCTTCGACTTCATCTCCAAGCCTCCCCGGAGCGGGATAGCCGGCGCCATCGACATCCTCAACATCCTTGACGCCCTGGGATCGGATCGGAGGCTCTCCAAGACGGGCGAGATGATGTGTCTATTCCCCCTTCTGCCCCGACTTTCGCGGATGATCGTCGAGGCAGTCATGGTCTACCCCGATGTCATTCACGAGGTACTCGTGGCCGCAGCCTTCCTGTCGACGATGAGCCCTTATGTCCTTCCTCCCGGCGAGGAGATGGAGGCGCGAAAAGCTCACCATGCCTTCAGGGATCCCATGGGCGATTTCGTTTCGTATCTCAGAATATACGACGCCTTCGGAGCCGCGGTGGACAAGACAAGGTTCTGCGCGCAGAACTACTTGGACGAACGTACCTTGCGCGAGATCTACCGCATACGGGACCAGCTCGAGATCATCGTCTCCGACCTTGGCGTCCCAATATCGAAGGGGGGAGCCCTCTACGATTACCTCTGCGCGGTGTCGAGGGGCCTTATACAGTTCGTCTGCGCGCGGCAGGAGCGGGGCCTTTTCCGATCCCTGACAGCTGAAAAGATCCAGATTCACCCAGGATCGGTCATGTTCAGGGAGAACCCCGACTTCATCGTCGCGGGCGAGATCGTTCGTACGACGCGGATGTACGCTATGTCCGTTTCCCCCCTCCCGCGGGAAATTCTCCAGCGCATATCCCCCATCGTGGCCGAGCGCCTCCTCTCCATCGTCGACGCGCGCAAGCCCGAAGCTCTCGAGCAAGGCAAGAAGCGGGGAGCGGCTCGGAGGGAAAGGACCTACGAGGCGCCGCTACGCGAGTCCCGGGATTTCACCGACAAAATAAAGTTGGGCGGGGAGATCTTCGACCTTGAGAAGACCGGCGGAAAGAAGAAAAAGGCTATTCTCGAGTGGACGGCTTTCTCCAAGGCCCGGTCCTCGATCGACCGAGAATCCGGGCCTTCATTCAAAGGTCTCACGGCTGAGATCCGTTACAAGGGCTGCACCCTCATGGACGGCGAAAAGCTGGACACCATCGTCCGGGTGAAGGATTGGCTCGATCCCGAAGGCGATCTCGCTCGCAATTGGCCAAGGTCGCGGAATTATGAGCTGAAGGCCAAAGAAGGGGAGCCGGAATCGGCGCGCACCGAACTGGCCAAACTCGTGGAGGATCTGGGACACGTGTTCCAGATCGCCTTTCCTAAGGGGAAGGACAAGCGCCTGGGCTTCGTGACCCTCTACACGGACGGGGAGGGAGTTTTCTGGTTCAGGGTTTCCAAGGGCTTCCACACGGCATTGAACGAGAGCATCTCCAGTCTGGAAAGCCTCGCCGACGCCGCTGCTGACGCGACTGTTCCCGCGAAGGCCAAGGAAGAAATCGGCGCAGTCTACAGGAAGCTGATGGCCTTCTTCGAATAACCACCACAGGACTCCCCTTGCCTCGAAGGATTGCTTGTCGTATATTAGTATGAAATATATGACTAGTGTGATTTATCTAACCAACCTGAAGCGGAAGAGGGGAGTACTATGGACGGACCAGCCGGAAAACACATCTTCGGCACGGTGAAGGTGGGAGAAAAGGGGCAGATCGTCATCCCCAAAGAAGCCCGGGACCTTTTTGACATTAAACCTGGAGACAGCTTGCTTCTTCTCGGCGACGAGGCACAGGGCATAGCTATCGTGAAGAACGAGGTGTTCAGGAAATTCGCTTTCGACATCCTTCGTGCGCCAGAGACGGAGGAAGACACAAAATGACGGCCATCAGGACCGTGGGCCTTGCGAAGAAGTACAAAGACAGAACGGCTGTAACGAGTCTCGATCTCTCGATAGAGGAGGGGGAATGTTTCGCCCTCCTCGGATTAAACGGCGCGGGCAAGACCACGACGATCAAGATGCTTTCCTGCCTCCTTTCTCCAACAGGCGGCGAAGCGTTCATCCTTGGGGACAGCGTCGCAACCGACCCCCGTGCGGTCAAACAGAAGATCAACATGTCGCCCCAGGAGACGGCCATCGCTCCCAACCTCTCGATACGGGAGAACCTGGAACTCATCGCCGGCATCTAATGAAGCGACAAGGTTGAGGCCAGGGCGAAGGCCAGCGAAATGATGGAGTCTTTCAACCTCTCCGAACGGTCGGCCGATCGTGCGAAAACCTTATCAGGAGGCCTTCAGCGCCGCCTGAGCATTGCCATGGCCCTCATCACTTCCCCCAAAGTCCTCTTTCTCGACGAACCATCCTTCGGCCTCGACGTCCGCGCAAGGAGAGAACTCTGGCGCTTGATCCTGAAACTCAAGGGAAGGATGACCATCATATTGACCACACACTATCTTGAGGAAGCAGAAGCGCTCTCGGATAGGATAGGAGTCATGCAAGAGGGAAGGCTGAAAGCTCTCGGGACGGCTAAGGAACTGAAGATTTTAACCGGAACTTTGACCCTTGAAGACGCCTTCCTCGCCCTCACGGAACAGGAGGCTGTCCTATGAGGGCGAGTTTCCTCGCCTCGCGCGACGCGAAGGAAATTCTGCGCGATCCTCTGTCCGTCCTTCTCGGTATCAGCTTTCCCCTGATACTCATGGTCCTTTTCTCGATATTGGCGAAAAGCGCCCCGCTTGAGGTGTTCAGAATCCAGAACATCGCGCCCGGCATGCTCGTGTTTGGTTTCTCCTTCCTGACGCTGTTCTCCGCCCTCCTCATCGCTAAGGACAAATCGAGTTCCTTCCTCCTCAGGCTTTTCGCATCCCCGCTTAAAGCCTCCGACTACATCCTGAGCTACGCCTTTGCCGCGGTTCCTTTCGCCTTAATTCAGTGTGTCGCCTGCTTCCTGCTCGCTTTCGTGCTGGGACTGTCGATATCGAGGAACGCGCTCCTCGCGGCCCTCGTCCTCTTGCCCCAGGCTGCCATGTCGATATTCGCGGGCATCCTGTTCGGCACCTTGCTCAACGAGGGGCAAGTCACCGGCGTAGGCACGCTGTACATCAACCTGGGAGCCTGGTTCAGCGGCGCCTGGATGGACCTGAACATGATTGGAGGTATATTCAAACGGGTTGGTTATGCCTTACCCTTCGCCCATTCCATCGACGCGGCAAGGGCTGTTCTTTCTGGACAACTTGAGTCCATTCCGCGGCACCTTGCCTGGGGCTGCGGCTACGCCCTTCTCACCTTTATCCTCGCGATATTCGCGTTCCGGAAGAAAATGAGGAGCTAGCCGCTCGCTTCCCTGCCTGCAAGGTCAAACCTTGGTGAAGTACAGTTCAAAAGCCGATCGGCTCTCAGCCGTGGCCCTCGCCTCGAATTTCGTCTCCGGCCGCCAAGTGATCCTGGGCGCGAAGCCCTGGTACTGGTTTGTCAGCCCCGGGCGGGACGAAAGCAGTCCGAGGGTCGCGTTCGCGTACTCCTCGATGTCGGTGACGAAGTAAAGATAACCGCCGGGGCTTAGGCGCGAGATCAGGAGATCAACGATTCCCGGGCGCATCAGGCGACGCTTATGGTGGCGCTTCTTGGGCCAGGGGTCAGGATAGAAGATGTGATAGCCCGCAAGGCTGCCTGCAAGGATCATGGTCTTCAGGACTTCCACCGCGTCGTGCTGGACGATCTTGAGATTGTCCAATGCCTTGTCGCGCAGCTCCATGATCAGCTTGCCCACGCCGGGGCCGTGCACTTCGACGCCTAAATAATTGAACCCGGGGCGGTCCCTGGCGATCTGCCAGGTAGCCAGTCCCATGCCAAAACCTATCTCCATGACGAGCGGCCTGGGTACAGGAAAAAGGGCTGCCGGTTCGAGGGGGGCAAGACTGAAGGGCAGAATGTACTCGGGGCCGAAATCCTCAATCGCTTTTTTCTGGGCGTCGGTCATCCTGCCCGATCGGATGACGAAAGTCTTTATCAAGGCTGAGGTCTCAACCTTTTTGGTATCCATCATTCCCGTGCACCGCCCAGGAAGACGACTAGCTCGTCGAAGCTGGTAAATACGGAAGTCGAGCGAACGGCCAGGTCACGTAAGGGGAATTTGCCTTCGGCGAGGCTGGCTGCGTCGAGGAGAAGGGCATAGGGAATGCCTTTTTTCTCGGCGTAGCTGTATTGAGCCATGAGCTTCTTTGTCTCGGGGAAGACTTCGGCCGAAATACCGCGGCTTCGGAGCCTGGAGGCGCAGGCATGGAGTTCTTTCAGCTCAGGCTCTCCCTGATTCGCCAGGAGGAGCCTGTGATCGTCACGGTCTGCCGAAATCTTGCCCAGAATCTCAAGGGCGGCAAGCAACCTGTCGAGGCCGACCGATGCTCCTACCCCAGGTAATTTCTTCGTCGTATAGAGACTGGCTAGTTCGTTGTAGCGGCCTCCTGAACAGATGGATCCAATGGTTGGCATAGCTTTGAGAAATGTCTCGAAAACGACGCCGGTATAATAATCGAGGCCTCTCGTTATGCTGGGATCGAGGAAAACTAAATCGGCGCAGCCTGAAGCTTGTGCTATTTCGTATATATTGGAAAGTCGATTGTGAGCAATCATGGCTTCTTCGTCGTTCCCGGCGCAGAATCCGGACATCTTCTCGAGTGTTGCCTCGAAGCTTGACTCGGGTTCGATGAAGTTCAAGATGTCCGCCGATATGGTTTTACCAACCTCAGACGAGAGGAGGGAGAAGGTTTCTTCTTTTCCTATCTTTTCAAGCTTATCGACAGCACGGAGAATGGCCATGGATTTGCCAGCGCAGCCAGCAGCGGCGAGGAAGCGGTTAAAAAGGCCCCTGTGGTTGATACGTATACGTACGTCACCAACCTTCAGGGCTTTCATGGCCCCGGCTATGACGAGGACGATATCGGCGTCGGCCGACGCGCTGTCCGTTCCTACGATGTCGAAATCACATTGCATGAACTCTCTGTATCTGCCGCGCTGGGTGTTCTCTCCCCTCCAGACCTTGGCGATATGATAGCGGCGGAAAGGGAGATAGAGCTCGTCGGAATGTTCGGCCATGAAACGTGCGAAGGGGACAGTGAGGTCGAATCGCATAGCAACGTCACGGCCTCCGTTGTCCTTAAAGCGATAGACCTGTTTATCGGTTTCCCCGCCTCCCTTGCCGAGGAGGATCTCGGCGTATTCGAGGACGGGCGTATCGATAGGGACGAAACCGAAGGAATTGAAGGTGACTTCGAGCTTCCTAACGAGGGAGGCCCTGGCAATCTCGGCCTCAGGCAGATAATCCCTGAATCCTCTGAGAACGCGAGGTTCTATAATGTCAGACATTGTATCTCCTGATCGGCGTACCTGGCAATTATGTAAAGTTCTACCCGCAATTGCAAGCCGCGCATAGTAATGCTGCATAGCAATGCTTCATAGTAATGCATTGCACAAGATTGTCGATCCGTGCTATATAACATGCGCCTCTTTATCCAGCGGCGGCTCAAGACTTCCGCTGAATCGTTTGCCCTCCGTATGGGGGGACAGGTCCACAAGGAGGAATGAATGAGACAATACGAGTTAGTCGTAATCCTGCCTTCCGAGGAAGAAGCCTTCAGGAAGGGCAAGGAATCTGTGGCGGCGGACATGGCGCAGTTCAACGCAGTCGACGTCAAGGAAGAGGACATGGGAGATCGCCTTTTGGCCTATCCTATCCTCAAGAAGGAACGAGGACACTACATCCTGTACAGGATGAGCCTCGAACCGCAGACCGTCAGCCCCCTCGAACGGGTTTTCAAACTGAACACAAGCATCCTCAAGTATCTTTTGGTGAAAGTGGAAGCCTAAGGGCTGGAGGCGCCGATGCGCGACATCAATGTCGTGGTCCTGGTGGGCAGGCTCACTAGGGATTCCGAACTTAAATACACGAAATCCGGACAGCCGATAGCCCGTTTCGCTCTGGCTATAAACCGCTCTGTCAAGCGCAACGAAGTATGGGAGGACGAAGCTTCCTTCATCGATATCGATTTCTGGGGAAAGGGCGGAGAAGCGGTCAATCGTTTCCTGGTTAAAGGTCAGCAAGTCGCCGTGGAAGGCGAGCTGAGGCAGGACCGCTGGGAGCAGGATGGACAGAACCGAAGCAAGATAGTCGTGGTGGCTAGCAACGTCCGACTCATGGGGAATGCCCCGGGGCAGGGCGGACAGGGTGGTTCGGCTTATTCGCGGACACAGCCGTCGAACGACTCCGAAAGCAGCCAGGAATCCAAAGGTGCTTCTTCGAATTTACCGCCTCAGAAGCCCGTCGATAATTTCGACGACGATATCCCGTTTTAATGCCCGAGGATGAAACTCGAGCGAGAAATTCAACAATCAGGAGTCACAGATGTCTGATATGAAAGATGGATCCGAAATGAGGGGCAGGCCCGACATGGACCAGTCCGATGGAAGGCGAGACCAGGACGATCGCTCCGGCCCGCGCAAGGGCAAGGGTTTCTTCAAGAAGAAAGTCTGCAAGTTCTGCACACAGAAGGCACACATCGACTACAAAGATTCCGATACTCTGCGCCGCTATACAACCGAGCGCGGCAAGATTCTGCCCAGGAGGATAACCGGCACCTGCTCCAAGCATCAGCGCGCTCTAGCCGTCAATATCAAGCGCGCCAGGGCTCTCGCCCTTCTGCCCTACGTCGTGAAATAAGCAAGGGGCGTTGAGTGCGAACCGAAGCAGAGGGGAAAAGAAGAGACTTGCTCATGGATACGGCCTCGGGACTAGTCTCGGGATTGCTCTATCTTTCCTTCCTCCTTTCCTTCGCTTTTCTCATTCCCGTCCAGCGCAGTTTCGCGAGCCGGGGCACCAAGTCAGGCCTGATAGCCGCAGGTTCTTCCCTCGTCTGTATAACCGCAGGCCAGAGTTTTAGGCTGTCTAGCTTTGGCGCCTTCAACTTTAGTCTGTTCCTGGCGAGTTCCGTGCCTCCCTTGCTCTTCCTTGCGGCCTTGAGCTTCGTGAACATGAGGCTGGGGCGCCTCGGTCTGGGCATGAAAATTCTGCTTGCTTCGATTCTCCTGTCTATAGTCGCCGCGCCTTTTGTGGTAAAGGCGACGGCAGATCAGGCCTTCATTGACAACATGAAATTCTACATCTCCTCAGTTGCAGAGAGTTCAGGCATAGATAAAGGCAGCCTGAACGGTGTCGACGAAGCGATCCGATCGGCCATCACCACACTGCGATCGGCCTTCGCACCCCTTCTCTTCTGGGTGCTTGGCTTCTCTTGGCTGACCGGCTCACGCCTGGGCGCCAGGTCTTCGGCTAAAACCCCAGAGGAAAGGGAAGCGCGCATAGCCCGGCTTAAACTGGGGAATTTCAAGGTTCCCCAGGCAGCGCTGTGGCCGACTCTCGCTTCCTGGGCCTTGCTTCTCGTTGTCTTGGCGGCAAAACTGGGGGCAATCGCGCAGATGCTCGCCTGGAATCTCGCACTCTGTTCTGCCTCGCTCTATACCGTTCAGGGCCTTGGCATCATCGGATACCTTTCAGACCGGTATCCTCTTGCCCGCCTTGCACGGCTCCTTCTCCCCATCGTTGCAATACTAATTGTCCTCAATCCCATGGCGGGAGCAGTAACCTTAACCATACTGCCCCTCCTGGGCATCACCGAGGTATGGTATCCATACCGTAACTTAAAAGGAGCCCTGAAATGAAGATAATCCTGAACCAGGACATCCCCAACCTGGGGGAAATCGGCGATGTAAAGGAAGTCGCTCCTGGCTTCGCGAGAAACTACCTCCTCCCTCGCGACCTCGCAGCCCTTTATAACACACGAAGCGTCGCCAACTTCGAAAAGCGCAAGATTGAAATCCAAGCGCTGAAGGAGACAAAACGCCAGTCGTCCACATCCCTTAAGGACAAGCTCGAGGCCGAAGACATCTCCGTCTCAATGCCCGCTGGTGCCAACGGAAAACTCTACGGCGCCGTCACCAATGCAACCGTCGCCGATGAACTGCTCAAGAAGGGCATCGAAGTGGATAGGAAGAAGATTGAGATTCCCGGACGCTCCATTAAGAGCGTCGGCAACTATAAGGTCCTTATCCATCTCTACGAGAAGGAAGAGGCCGTCATCAAGCTGGCCATACTCGGCCAGGAAGTGAAGGCTCAATCCACAGCCGAGGGCGAAAACCAGCCCAAGAAGCAGCGGGTGCGAAAGCCGAGAGTCGAAGTCGCCGAGCCCGTCACCGACGAGGAGCAGGCGGCCGCCTTCGAGGCAGCCATCAACGCCGGACAGCTGAACTAAAGGTCAAACCTTAATGCCTCGCTTTCAAGGCGAGGGGCCTTGCGCGAGCACCGGCTTCTCCGGGTTTTCCGGGTGAAGTCTGGTGCTCTATTTTTTGATGTCGTATAATGCCGACGATGCGAGGTAGCCATGCCATCCGAGACGCTCAAAGACAAAATCCCGCCCAATAACTCCGAAGCCGAGCAGGCCTGTCTAGGTGCACTTCTGCTGGACCCCGACTCCCTTGGCACGGTCCTTCGCTACATACGGCCTGAGGATTTGTACCAGAACTCCCATGCCGCCATCTTCGATGCCATAATCGCTCTGAACGAGAAAGGGCAGAAGGCCGACCTCATCACCCTCACCGAGGAGATGCGGCTGGCCGGCAGCCTGGAACGGGCGGGGGGGCCTGGCTATATCGCCAATCTCACCTCGATGACCCCTTCTTCGGCCAATGTCGAGTACTACGCCCGCATCATCCAGGAGATGTCCACGAGGCGAAGTCTCATCAAGATGTCGGCTCTCGTCTCCTCCCTCGCCTACGACGACACCCAGGAGACGGGACCCATCCTCGATGAGATACAGGCAAAGATTTTCGAGATAACCCAAAACAGGAAGACAGCCTCCTACCATTCAATAAAGGAACTCGTCCCCGATTTTATAACCTACATCGAGAAGATACAGAACAATCCGAGCGCCTTTACCGGGATCCCTTCTGGACTGACCGAACTCGATGCCATGACAGCGGGCTTCCAGAACTCGGAGTTCATCATCATCGGGGCAAGACCTTCGGTAGGGAAGACTGCCCTTGCCCTCACGATGGCGAGCCACATCGCCATAGACCTGCGGATACCAGCCGCGTTCTTCTCTCTCGAGATGTCTGAGCATGCCCTCATGAATAGAATCATCTCAGCCGAGGCCCAGATGCGTGGGGAGAAAATCAGAACCGGCAATTTTGAAACGAAGGATTACGGCAGCATCATGGACGCGACAGGACGTATCTACGAGGCTCCCCTCTACATCGTCGACATGCCCAACATGAAACTCCTGGAGCTGAGGACTCTGGCCCGGCGTCTCGTCCTTGAGCGCTCGGTCAAGATCATCTTCATCGACTACAGCACCCTTATCACCCACGAGAACGCCGATCTTCCGCGGTGGGAGCAGATATCCGCCATATCGCGCTCGCTCAAGTCTCTCGCTAGGGAGCTGGATATACCCATCGTTGTCCTTTCCCAGCTCAAGCGCGAGGCCGAGGGCAAGCAGCCCAACCTCGCCGATGTGAGGGAATCGGGGTCTATCGAACAGGACGCCGATGTCATCCTCTTCCTCCACCGTGACCGGGAGACTAACAAGACTCAGGAACAGCGGTCGGATCAGATCGAGACGGAACTCATAATAGCCAAGCAGAGAAACGGCCCCATCGGAACCACAAAAGTATGGTTCAAGCCCGCGTACGCCAAATTCGTAAACATGGACAGAAGGGGAGGTTAATCCTCAGGCTCTCTCATTTCCCGACGAAGAAAAGAATATCTCCCAGGGTGACTACGATGAAGATGGCCGCCATCATCGCCATGCCCGCGAACTGATAGCGGTAGATGGTTTTTGTCTTCAGGGGCTTCCGCCTGGCCGCCTCGGCTAGACTAAGGACGACTTGCCCTCCGTCAAGGGCGGGGATGGGCAGGAGATTCATGAAAAAGAGGCTGATGGATAAAAAGGCGAGGAAACTCAGGATGGTGGGCAATCCAGAGAGGCCGCCCGATTTCAGGCTTTCGTTCGCCGTATTCCCCACGTAATAAGTGATGCGCGCCGGGCCCGAAACAGCCTTCAGAATATCGACCCCGCTGAAAAGCAGCCCCACACTTTTGATGGTCATCGCAAGAGTCTTCCATGATTCATTGACTCCAGAGATTAACGCCTCGGGGAGGCTCGATGCCCTGTCCACTCGAGTGATACCGGCAAAAGCGATGCCAAGATTGGATTCGCCGCCCTTTTCGTAACTCAAGACCAAGTTGAGCTTCAAGTTATCCCCGTTTCGCCTTATGCCGAGTTCAGTGCGTTCGGGCAGGGATTTGAGGGCCGCGAGGAGGTCGATATTCTTGGTGATGGATTGACCGGCCAGGGATGTGATGATATCTCCAGCCTTGACTCCGGCAAGATCGGCCGCTCCGCCCGGTTCCACCGAGGCGACGAAGGGATCGATCCAGGCATAGATGCCAATGAAACCCTGGCCCGATTCCTTATCGAGCCGAGGAGTGACCTGGATTCCCATATTCTTACCGCCGCGGTCGACGACCAGGGCCAGCTTCGATCCGGGATTGAGACCGATAAACTCCTGGAGGTCGGAATAGTCCCTCACCTGCTTGCCATCGACCGAGAGTATTCTGTCGCCGCTTTGGAGCCCGGCCAGATCGGCCGGGTTTTTGCCAGAGGTCGAGGAAAGGCCTGATTCGCTGACGAGAACTATCCGGTTAGGCGCCGTGTGAACGCTTATTCCGGCCAGAGAAACCACCGTGAAGAGTACTATGGCCAAGATGACATTCGCGATGGGACCGGCGAAGAGAATGACGATACGACGCCAAGGTGAGACACCATAGAAGGAGCCTTTTTCGGCAGGCAGGGTCGTGAGGCCTTCGTCGAGTGCCTTCTTGAAGCCTTCCTCGCCTTTCATCCTGCAAAAACCGCCGATGGGAAAGGCAGAGAGCCTCCATTCTGTCCCCTTGTGCATGAACCCCAGGAGTTTGGGCCCCCAGCCTATGGAAAATGCCTCTACTTCGACTCCGAGAGCACGCGCAGCAAGAAAGTGTCCTAATTCATGGACTATCACGACGAGGGACAGACCGAGTAAACCAAGAAGAATGGTCATCGACAGATCTCCGCGATTATGTTGTGCGCAGCCGAACGTGCCGCTGCGTCGAATTCGAAGATACCGCTCATATCACGGGCCGGATAGGCCCAGCCCCTGGATAGAACCTTCTCGACAACAAGAGGTATGTCCATGAAGCCTATCCGGCTCGCGTCGAAGGCTTCCACGGCAGCCTCGTCAGCCGCGTTGTAGGCTATCGCAGCCGCTTCTCCTTCCCTGAGTGCTTGGCGAGCGAGCGGGAGCATCGGGAAAAGGAGGGGATCGGGATCCCTGAACTCGAGGCTTTTCCCTGCGAGATCGAGACCGGGGAAGGGGAGGGGCCTTTCCTCGGGCCAGGAGAGGGCGATGCCAAGAGGTATTCGCATGTCGGGCGGAGAGAGATGAGCGTAGAGTGAGCCGTCGATGGTACGCACGAGGGCATGGACGAGACTCTGGGGATGGATAAGTATCCGTATCTGGGACTCATCGACTTTGTAGAGTCGCGATGCCTCGATCAGCTCGAGGCCTTTATTCGCGAGACTTGCTGAATCGATGCTGATTTTCCTCCCCATCCTCCAAACGGGATGGGCGGCGGCTTCGTCGGGCTTCACCTTCCAGAGATACTCCATATCCCTGTCCCTGAATGGCCCGCCCGAGGCAGTTATCGTCAGCTCGACGATGGATGAACTTCCGATACGGCCCACAAGCTGGAAGAGAGCTGCGTGTTCGGAATCCACGGGGATGATCTTGGATCCCGAATGGGCTGCCATAGCCTCGAGGAGGGCCCATCCCATGACGACGGATTCCTTGTTGGCAAGGGCGAGGTCCATTCCCGCCGCGATGACGAGGGCTGAGGCCTTCAGCCCTGGAGAGCCAGCTATGCCGTTGACGGCCAGGTCGGCTCCGCTTTCCCCGATGAGGCGTTCTAGGGCGTTTTGCCCCGAAAAATCTATACGCTCGGAGACAGAGGACAGCCCTGTCAACGCCGTCTTCGCGTCCATATGCAGGTTCGCGGCCGCAAGAAGCATTTTTACATCGCTGTGGGCTGACATTCCAATGATTGAAAAGCTTCCTGGGCAACGGCTATTCGCCTCGTCGATAAATGCAATGGTCTGTCGCCCAATTGAGCCCGTGGCGCCGAGTACAAGTATGTTTTTCGTTCTCATATCCGTCTCAGGGCTTGAAAAATCCGAAAACCAGGGACAGGAATACGAAGACGGGAGCCGAGAATAGGAGACTGTCGACCGAGTCGAGGACGCCGCCGCGGCCGGGAACGACGGCGCTGGAATCCTTGACGCCTGCAGAACGTTTCATCGCGCTCTCGACGAGGTCGCCGAATATCGTCGAGACTCCGACGAAGCCTGCTGTCACCAGGAGGGCGGGAAGGCCTCTGCCTCCAATTTTCGGAAAGAGGAAGAAGCAGAGAGCGCCAACGGCCAGGGATCCGAGAAATCCTCCTATGAAACCAGCCAGGCTCTTGTTGGGAGAAACCTGCACGATATTCCTTCTTTTTCCAAGGGACATGCCGAAGAACCAGGCAAGGCTGTCATTGCCCAAGGTCATGAGGGCAAAGACGAAGACGGGTTCTGCGCCCAGATCGAAGCAGGAGGCGATGAAGATCATGAATGCTCCCAGGACCCCGCAGTAGAAATAGGAGAAGAGGGTTGCCCCGAGGGAGGGAAGGATGGACGGAAAATCCTCTTTTTTCGAAAAGGCGAAAGGTGCGGCTGAGGCGAGGGCACCGATGCTGGAGAGGCCGAGTAGGGTTTCAAATGGGCTTAAAAGCGGCCAGATAATACCGTCTAGAAAGGGTGAAAAATAGGTGAGGACGCTTAAGGCGAGGGCGGCTCCAATCAGAAGTTTCCTGTTCACCTTGATGCCCTTGGCGTTGAAGAGAGCGGTCGTCTCCCGAAGTGCTTGAACCTGAATGAAAAGGACAAGAAGGACGAGGAGCAGATTCCGGCCGAAGGAGAGGTAAAGCACGACGATGATGAAGAGGGGAATCCCCAGAAAGAAGACTGCAAGGCGCTGAACAGTGTTCTTCGTCATTTGGCTCCCCCGAAGCGGCGATCTCGTTTCGAGTAGCTATCTATGGCAATCCTCAGGTCATTCTCCTCGAAGTCAGGCCAGAGTCTGTCCGTGAAATACAATTCGGAATAAGCCGATTGCCAGAGAAGAAAGTTAGAAAGCCTGTATTCACCACCAGTCCGAATAATGAGATCCGGATCGGAAATTTCAGGATGATCAAGGGCCCCGCGCAGCATCTTTTCGGTCAGGGGAGCGTGGGTCAGCCTGTCATCTTCGGTTTGCAGCCTTTTTACGGCGCGAAGGATCTCGTCTCTGCCTCCATAATTGATGGCGAGGTTGACGATCAATCCTTTGAAACCGGCCGTATCGGCGACGACTGAATCCATCTCCTCGAGTATCCCCCGCTCGAGTCCGTCCCGGCAGCCTGAATGAATTACCTTGATTTTGTTGGCTCGATAGAAGTCGAGTTCGGCGGAGAGATGGGAGCGGATGAGCCCCATGAGGAAGCTCACTTCCTCCTGCGTTCTTTTCCAATTTTCCGTGGAGAAGGTATAGAGGGAAAGACAGCCAATGCCCAGCCTGGAAGCCTCGGCCACGACGCGTTTGGCGGCGGTGAGGCCCTGGCGGTGCCCTTCCGTGCGGGGAAGACCCCGGGCTTTAGCCCATCTTCCGTTGCCGTCCATAATGATGGCGACATGGAAAGGAGCGGCTGATTCAATCATGGTTTATCCTGGGCCCCTTCAGGATGGGACATTCAGATTTCCAGGATCTCTTTCTCTTTCTCTTCGAGGACCTTGGATATCTGGAGGATGTACGTGTCGGTGAGTTTCTGCAGCTCATCCTCTTCCTTCTTCACAATGTCCTCATCGGCGCCGCCGGCGGCAAGCTGACGCTTGAGCTCCTCAATGCCATCCCGCCGTATATTCCTGACCGCGACCTTGGACTTTTCGGCCATAGCCTTGGCCGTCTTGGCCAGGTCCTTGCGACGCTGTTCGGTAAGCGGGGGGAAGGCGATTCGGATCACCTTCCCGTCATTGGAGGGATTGAGTCCCAGTTCGGATTTAAGAATGGCCTTCTCTATCTCGGTAAAGAGCGTTCTGTCCCAGGGTTGTATCACGATGAGGCGGGCTTCAGGTACGGAGACAGTCGCCACCTGGGAGAGGGGTGTTTTCTGGCCGTAGTAGTCCACCCGGATTTTATCCAGAAGGGCGGGGGAGGCTCTCCCCGTGCGGACGCCATTGAATTCCTCCCTGAGCGAGACGATACTCTTCTTCATCCGTTCTTCGCAGGCCGCCTTGGAATAGTCCATACGTCCTCCATTTCACGAGTCTCAGTTTCGGGCTGCCAAAAGACAGCCCGAAACTTAAAGCTTTCATTATACGCGGCTGTTAAACAGTCTCGCCGACTTTAAGATAGGCGTATTCGACGATCTGAAAATCGAGACCAGTCTCTTTCTTGACGGCAGAAAGGGCGACAGCGACACTCATCTTTTCGTCCTTGACGAATCCCTGATCCATCAGGCAGACCTCGGCCATGAGTTTCCTCAGCTTGCCGGTGAGGATGCCCTCGATAACCTTGGGAGGCTTTTTCTTCATCTTCTCGTCGAGTTCGACCTGCTTGGCGAAGATCTCCTGCTGTTCCTTGACCCAGCTCGTCTCGGGCACGCTCTCATCCAGGAACATGGGGTTGAAGGCGGCGACGTGGAGAGCCACGTCGTGGACGAAGGCCTTGACCTTGTCATTTGTAAAGGCCGACGCCGAGGTGGCCTTGGCCTTGATGACGACGAAGAGTTTACCCTCGCCATGCATATAGCTGTGGATGTATTCGCCGGCTCCGGCCTCAAAACGGCTCACGCGGCGTAAGGCTATGTTTTCCTTGACGACGGAGGCAATGTCCTTGACCATGCCTTCGAGTTCTTCGTTAGGGGACTTTGCTTTCGATGCAAGGGCCTTGGCCGCGATCTTGTTTCCAGCGGCGATAAAATCATCGTTCCTCGCCACGAAGTCGGTTTCGCAGACAATCTCTACGGCGGTGAGGACATTTGGGGCTTCGGCGCAGAAGATTCTGCCTTCATTCGTCACGCGGCCGGCGCGCTTCTCAACTCCAGCCATGCCCCACTCGCGCAGAAGTTTTTCGGCCTCGATGAAATTGCATTCGGCCTCGGAGAGGGCGCGCTTGCAATCCATCATCCCGGCACCAGTCTTCTCACGCAGGGTCTTTATATCGGCAGATTTGATATCCACATCGGTCTCCTTACTTGGGCTCGTAGAGCTTGTCTTCGTCGACGATGGGCGACACTTCGGCCTCAACCTCGACTTCCTCGACGGCAGGCGCCGCGACGGGAGCGGTGGCAGCGTAGCTGTCGATGTCGACCTCGACTTCGGACTCTTCCTTCTTCACAGCGTCCGTATGGACTTCTTCGGTCTCCTCGGCAGGCAGGCTTTCGACAATCTTTAGACCTTCGGAGGCTCCGGCCTCGATGACGGCGTTGGCGATGATCTGGGTGAAGAGGCTGATGGAGCGGATGGCGTCATCGTTTCCCGGGATGGCGTAGGTGATCCCTTCAGGGTTGCAGTTGGTATCGACGATGGCGACAATGGGGATGCCCAGCCTCTGGGCTTCAGCCACGGCGATGGCTTCCTTGCGGGTGTCCACGACGAAGATGGCACCGGGGAGGTCTTTCATCTCCTTGATGCCGCCGAGATTCTTCTCGAGCTTGATCTTTTCCTTCTGAAGACTGGCGACTTCTTTCTTGGTGAGACTTTCAAAAGTTCCATCCACTTCCATGCGCTCGATTTTCTTGAGACGTTGGATGGATCTCTTGATGGTAGTGTAATTGGTGAGCATGCCGCCAAGCCAGCGGTTGTTCACGTAGAACTGCTCGCAGCGTTCGGCTTCCTTCTGGATGGCCGTCTGCGCCTGCTTCTTGGTTCCGACGAAAAGAACGGATTTACCCGAACCGACGATCTTCTGGACGGCGTCGTAGGCGTCCTTGATGGCCTGGATGGTTTTCTGGAGATCAATGATGTGAATCCCGTTGCGTTCGGCGAAGATGTACTTCTTCATCCTGGGATCCCAGCGCTTAACCTGGTGTCCGAAGTGTACGCCGGACTCAAGCAGGTTTTTCATGGTAACAACTGCCAAGTGTTCCTCCCGTGATCAGGAATCCTGATCCCCTTCTCTATTTCTCGATCCAAGCCTCGCCTTTGCGGCGTCAGCTGGACGGAAGATGTCGGACGATTGCTCGTCCGCGGCGGTCCGTCTTCCAAAAAGCCCTAAAGAACATTGATCAAAGGCCTCGGAAGTACGAAATCCACTTCTTTAAGAATGCCATATAGTTCATGTATTGGCAAGCCCATCACCCCCGAGGGAGATCCATCGATCCTCTCAATATAGGCCGAACCCCAACCCTGGATCCTATAGGCTCCCGCGGCTCCTTCCCATTCCTCTCTTTCGAGATAGGCTTCTATTTCATGAGGACTCATGGGCGCGAATTGAACGGTCGAGTGACAGAGGGCAGTCTTTACCAGCCCTTTCTCCCCGTCGAGGAGGCATATGCCCGTGAAGACGTGCTGAAGCCTCCCCTGGATCATCCCGAGCATCGTCCCTGCTTCGTCCCGGGAACTCGGCTTCCCGATGACCTTCCAAGATTTACGGAGTTTTAAGGCGACAAGGGTGTCGGCACCGAGAATGACGCTTTGCTTCCGTTCGCCGTGGTCGACAAGGACGAGCCCAGCCCTGGTTTTGAGTTCGGCGAGGGCCAGGACGCGTTCAATGGGAGCCAGGTGGTCACAGACGCTTTCGTCGATATCGGGATGTATGGATATAAATGGAAGTCCGAGCATCAAGAGAATTTCCTTGCGACGAGGGGAAGAAGAGGCGAGGATGAGCTTTTCCATGCCGCACATTGAAGCCTCAAGACGTAGCCCTGGTCTAGACCCTCTCGCCTTGACTCGGTGCCAGAACCCATACTAGTATGCTCAACGTTGTATTGGGCGATTAGCTCAGCTGGATAGAGCGTCGGCCTCCGGAGCCGAAGGTCGGGGGTTCGAATCCCCCTTCGCTCAAACTCATAGAAAAACTGAATTACTGTTCCGTATTTCCCGTCTCCGTGCTATCCTGAATTGAGGCTATCATGAGCGCTATCGACACGCTTCTCTTAAGTGAATACAGCCGTCTTTCGAGGAACATCCTCAGGTTGAGGGCGGAATGCAGCCAAAGGCCGAAGGGGTCGGTAGCGGTGAAGCGGAGAGGACACCAGGACTACGTGTATATTGTTAAACGCGAGAATGGAAAAGTCGTAACCCAATACCTTGGCAAGGAGGGGACCTGGAAGGTAAAGGGCGCCGAAGCCAAGCTTCTGGAACGGAAGCGCTACACTGGTGAACTCGCCGAGGCCGAGGCTCAGTTGGGAAAGATCATGAAAATCATGAAAGCCGGAGGAATTAATTTTGTTGAACCGACGCCATAAGTAGTGTAGAATGAGCATATCGATAGATATCGACGACTTCGACTCCCTTTCGCCCGAGAAGGTTTGATGAAAGATATTTTTGCGATCCACCAAGCCGAATACGAAACACTCCCAGTCAACGTGGCCTCTGCCCCGGCCGTAGTCAAGCTGCTCGGAGAGCATACCGCCTCCAGCGAAGGGCTCGTGCTGGCGGCAGCTATATCTTTTGAGATGAGAGTGGCAGTCTCCTTGAGGAAGGATTCGTCGATACGATTCTTCGCAGCCGATCTGGGCGAGCGCAAGCGGGCTTCGGTCGGCTCTCTCAAGTACAAGCGGGAGGACAGGTGGGCCAACCATGTGAAGTCGATCTACGACTACATGGGCAGGATGTATGACTTCCAGGGCAAGGGCCTTAACGTCACGATTTCCGGCAGCATACCGCCCGGGCTTGGCCTGGGTATATCAGCCGCCGTCAATTCAGCCTCGGCTCTCGCCTTGAGCGGCTTATTCGGACTCAACCTCAGAAACGAGGAAATCTCGGAATTGGCCTGTAAAGCCCAATCCGTCTTTTTCGAAAAGCCTGTACCGATATTTGACTACCTTGCCATGACATCGCCCGGAATTCGCTCTCTCTCGATCATCGATACAAGGACCGCCAAGCGCCGAGGTGTTCAGTTCCTCGACTCATCCTGGAACCTCGTCCTGACGGATTCGAGGGTGCCCCGTACCTCGACCGAGGTTGAGCTCAAGCAGAGGGTTGAGGACTCGACGAAATGCCTTCACTATCTCGCGCCCCGCGGGGGAAGAACCTTGCGGGACATCAAGATGTCCGAGCTCGATGACCTCATGGGGGTACTGCCCGAGGCCGTGCGAAGGCGCTGTATGCATATCGTGGAGGAGACGGGGAGGGTGTTTGAGAGCGAGGAGGCCCTGGCCCGCCAGGACGCCATGGCCTTTGGCCGGATCATCAACAAGTCCCATGCCTCGCTGCGCAATCACTATGAGATTTCCTGTCCCGAAGTGGATTGGCTCGTAAAGCGGTCCCAGGAACTCGAAGGTGTGCTCTGCTCGCGAATGACGGGACCTGGCTTCGGCGGATGCATCGCCTCGATCATGAAGACCGAAGCACTCGACGAGTTTAAAAAGCGACTCGAGGAATACGAAAGGATATTCGGTTTCAAGGCCCAGCTCTACGAGACAGCTATAAACGGTGGAATGCGGCTCGTCTCGTCCTAATACGGCACATTTCGATACAATACATTAAACCCCTACATGGAGCATACATGCGCATCCTTTTGACTAACGACGATGGTATTAATTCCGAGGGCCTCGATGCCTTGGTCGAAGCCTTATCGGAGGTTGACTCCGCCGAAGGGAAGGCCCACGAGCTGATCGTCGTCGCGCCTGATGGTGAACGATCGGGCATCTCCAACGCGATGACGCTCAAGCTTCCCACCAAACTTAGGAAAATATCCGAGAACCGGTACAGCTGCTCTGGTACACCTGTGGACTGTGTCATCGTCGCGGGACTGAACGTACTCAAGAACCGGCCCGACCTCGTCATCTCCGGGATAAACCGAGGCCCCAACCTCGGCACGGATATCATTTATTCGGGAACCTGCGGCGCAGCGCGCCAGGCAGCGCTTTCGGGCGTTCCCGCCATCGCCGTATCATGCGCTTCCCTGGTCCCGCCTTTCGAATACGGCGCCTGCGCCTCCTTCGTTGCCTCCAATCTCGAAGCGCTCAAGTCGGCATGGATGCCAGGATGCTTCGTCAACATCAACGGGCCTTCTTCGTCCGATCCTGGTCTCAAGGCGAAATGGACCATACCGGGGCGAAACCATTACTTCGATAACATCAAGTGCTTCGACGGTGAGGATAACTATACATATTGTTTCCTCTCAGATGGCAAGCACGAGCGGGAGAAAGAGGGGTCGGCCGACCACCAGGCAGTAGCCGAGGGTTTTATAGCCATAAGTCTCGTCGATATTCATCCGGCTTCTGCCCACCCCCAAGAATGGAATGGCAGGCTTTTCGGGCAGACTGGCATCGTGAGTTCTAGCCGTGTGGAAACGGGCCCTTGACGAGGAAAGGGCTATCCTATATAGTCCCTTCCGTCGCCTGGCCATCATAGCTCAGTTGGCAGAGCACGTGACTTGTAATCTCGGGGTCCCCGGTTCGATTCCGGGAGATGGCTCGAGTGCTTATGTTGAGTGCCCTTTCTTGGGGAGATTCCCGAGTGGTCAAAGGGGGCAGACTGTAAATCTGTTGGCTTACGCCTTCGAAGGTTCAAATCCTTCTCTCCCCAAAACCTCCTCAAATCGGGGAGGTTTTTCATTCTCCAAACTGTAGGGGGTGACCTTTGTTTGAAGCCGCCTGGAAGGAGGGCCTCCGCTTCACCTGCAGGCAGTGTTCAGGTTGCTGTTCGGGCTCCCCTGGACTGGTTCGGCTCGGAGAAGCCGATATTCTGATCCTGACGATTGGTCTGGGTATGAATCTGGAATCTTTCGCAGCCACCTATTGCCGCAGCGTCGACACTGGTGGAGAACCTTGCCTTTGTCTCAAGGAAAAGCCCGGCTATGACTGCATATTCCTCGATGCGGGAGTATGTTCCGTCTATGAGTTCCGGCCCACGCAATGCAGGACGTACCCCTTCTGGGACGAGGTCGTCGAAACTGAGAACGCTTGGGCGAGAGAAGCCAAGACGTGCCCGGGAATAGGATCGGGTCACCTCAATAAACCCGAACAGATAGCTGAAAGCCTCCAGAAGCAGCGGAAACTGCGGTCATTCCGTTGGGACGGCAAGGCGCCGGGGAAAGAACCGATATGAGGAAAAGCCTCATCGTTGCTGCAGCACTACTCCTGCTAACGGTCATAAGTTGTTCGACGAAGGGAAAAGCCGAATCGCGGGATGAATACATCCTTTTCGCCATCAAGCCAGGTTCGAGCGCCAAGCAAGTAGCTGGGGCCCTGGCCGAGGCGAAGCTCATATCCAATAAAACTATCTTCCTGATACGTCTGCGTCTGATCGGCATCGACAAACGGCTTGAGGCTGGCACGTATCGCTTCAGGAAAGGCTCCAGGATGCGAGAACTGCTCTCCATCCTCGCCGAGGACAAGGTGGCGACAGCCAAGGTGACTATACCTGAGGGCTCAACCCTGTCGACTATAGCCTCGGCTCTGGATAAGGCCGAGGTCACGGGCAAGTCCGATTTTCTTATGGCCGCCCGCGATCCCGAACTGCTAAAACGGTTCCATATTCCTGGAACGAGCTTCGAAGGCTTTTTATTCCCCGACACCTACGACCTTTCCCTAGGCTCGGAAGGGGTCTTTGTCATTGAGATCATGGCAAAACGGTTTTTCGAGAGCATAGCCAAGCTCTCCTTTGGAGCCGCAGCCGACCCTGAAACCCTCTTCGAAAACGTGATCCTCGCGTCCATTGTCGAGCGTGAATACCGCGTAGCGGAAGAGGCTCCCCTCATAGCTTCGGTTTTCCGGAACAGGCTGAAGATCGGCATGGCCCTCCAATCCTGCGCCACCATCGTCTACGTGCTGACGGAACGGCAAGGCAAGCCCCATCCCAGCATCGTCTATTTCAAGGATCTGGATGTCGATGATCCTTACAACACCTACCGACACAGAGGACTCCCGCCCGGTCCTATCTCGAATCCAGGCGCTACGGCTCTGGCTTCAGTATTCTCGCCCGAGAAAAGCGAGTATCTTTATTTCAGGCTCTCCGATGAGTCCAGAGGCACACATAGGTTCTCCAAGACCTTCGATGAGCATCGGGATACCGCCATCCCCGTCAAAGGACTGTAGACCGCGATGGGAAGAATACCAGAGGTTCTGCTCCAGGAGATCCTGGATAAGACGAATTTCATAAGCCTTTATCAAGAAAAACTTCGCCTCATAAAAAAGGGCTCGAAGTGGTGGGGACTCTGTCCTTTCCATGCAGAGAAGACTCCTTCCTTTTCGATCGACGCCGAGAGAGGTCTCTTTTATTGCTTCGGCTGCCAGAAGGGCGGGTCCATCATCGATTTCCTCATGGAGACGGAAAAGTTGAGCTTCATCGAGGCTGTCGAGGAACTGGCCCGCAGGGCTCAGATCACCATTCCAGCCGATGACGGCTTCAGCGAAAAAGAGGATTCCGAGCGGTCTCAGATACTGGAACTCAATGAAAAGCTGGCCACGGCCTTCCACTGGCTTCTACTCATGCACGACTCGGGTGCGAAAGCCCATTCTATTCTAAACTCTAGGGGCATCCCCGACACGACGATCAAGGATTTCAGGTTGGGATACGCGCCTGCCGATACATCCTGGCTCCACCGTTTCCTGGGCACGAAGGGCTATTCAGCTGGATTTCTCACGCGGACGGGGTTGTTTGCGGCGCGTAATCCGCGCTTTCCCCTCTTCGCTGACAGGATCATCTTCCCTATAGCTGACCAGCGGGGTAGGGTGATAGCCTTTGGTGGACGACTGATTTCAGGGGATGGACCCAAGTACCTCAACAGCCCCGACACGGTAGTCTTCCACAAACAGGAGAACCTCTTTGCCTTCGACAAGGCGCTTCCTTCGATCAAGGAGAGCAATACGGCCATCGTATGCGAAGGTTATATGGATGCTCTTTCCTTCCATGTCGCAGGCGTTAAATCGGCTGTCGCTCCCCTAGGCACAGCCTTCACCATAAAACAGGCTCAACTCCTCAGGAGGAGGGCCGAAAAAGTCCTGCTCTGCTTCGATTCCGACCAGGCCGGAGTGAAGGCGGCGGAACGATCCTGCCCTATAGCGGCCCAAGCAGGCATCGATGCTTCGGTTGTGCTTATGAGAGAAGGAAAAGACGCGTCCGAAATTCTGGAGAAATTGGGAAGCGAAGCATTGAAAAAGATTCCCGAATACAGTATAAGTGGTGGGGATTTTTTGATCGGGCGGGCCGAGGAATTGTTCGACTGGGGAACCATGGAAGGCAAATCGAAGGCCGCGTCCTTTTTTTATCCCTATCTCGACGCCATCGACTCAGAGGTCAAACGTGATGCTTTCCTTGAGATTGTCGGCAGAAGGATGGGAATAAACTCAACGGCTCTTCTGGCCGATTATCAAAAGGCGAAAGCTCTGGCCGGGGGCAGGACATATCATGGGGATGCTCAGGCAGCCGCGCAGGCCAAACGCGCCGTGACGATGGCCAGGACGGCCGATCTGCTTTTCATGACGGCGGTAGTCCTGAAACCTGAGAGCTTTCCGGCGTTGAGGGAATCCCTTTCAAAGGATGACCTAGACGATCCGAGGGCGGTGGATCTATATGTGGCCTTGGATGAAGCCTGGTCGAAGGAAACACGTGATACGGCAGCGGTTATCTCCCTTTTGGAAACCGAGGGACTCAAGAGCTTTGTGCTTTCGGCGGCAGGGTCGGGGGAATTCGATCAGAGTCTGGACGCCATCATAGCCGATGGCATGAAGGCGGTGAGGATGCGAAGCCTGGAACGCGAGCGGGACAGGCTCAGTCTCGATATCGGGCGTTCCTCGCGCGCCGCTTCAAAAACGGAAGGACGTCCTTCCGATCCGGAAATCTTGGTGGAACTATTGAAGCAAAAAATGCAGCTGGATCTTCAAATCGCGCGGATAAAGGGTGAAGTCGATGAATGAACTCGAGCTCGATCCCGCCATAGCGAAGCTCTTGGAGTACGCTAAGGAAAAGAAGTCGATAAGCTTTGACGAACTCTCGGACTTCCTCCCTGAATCTGTCCTCAATTCGGAGAAGATCGATGCCATTCTCGCCCTTCTCGAGAGCAACAACATTCAGCTCGAGGAAGAGGATATACAGATCGAGGATGAGCAGACGCTCAAGCGTGAGCTCGAGAACAAGAAGCTCGTCAACAACTCCAAGGAATCGGGCAGCGATGACCCCATCCGGCTCTACCTCTACGAGATCGGCAAGGAGCATCTCCTCACAGCAGAACAAGAGGTCGAGCTTTCCAAAATGATGGAGGAAGGCGAGGAGATCATCAAAGCCATTCTCAGGAAGTCGGGGATGCTCATTTCCGAGTTCTATATGCTCACCGTCAAGGCGCTCCGCAAGGAAGCCAAGGATACTTCGGGACAGCGCAAGGAGAACACGGAAAAGATTGCCGAGCGCCGGCGGCTCAACCAGTTCTACCGCGACATCATCCGTGACAACCTCCAGGATCTCAGGGAGTACGTTGAACTCAAGAAGAAAGTCCTGGCCAAGGGTGGGGACATCTTTGCCGAGAAGGAACTCGTCCAGCGACGCATCAAGCTTCTCGAAGTCATCAGACTCACCGAAGTTCATCCCGAGGAGATCAGTTCATTCTCCGAAAAGTTCATCAACGCGGCAAAGAAGATCAGCAAATATCGCAGGGAACAGGACAGGATACAGCGCATCCTCCAGATTTCGTCCCTGAAGGACATTCGGACCCTGGGCCGGAACCTCACCATCAAGGAAAAACGTGAGGCCATCGAGGAACAGCTAGGTCTGCCCTCGGAGGAGATCAAGGAGAAAATCCGCCAGCTCCAGGTCACCGATAAAAAGCTCAAGGAGCTCGAGTCGACCTTCGAAGCCGACTGCGACCAGATCATCGCCATGGCCAAGGACATCAACCGCGGCAGGAAGATGATGAAGAGCGCCAAGGACAGGCTCATCAAGGCCAACCTGCGCCTTGTCGTCTCTATAGCCAAGAAGTACACAAACAGAGGCCTGCACTTCTTCGATCTAGTTCAGGAAGGTAATATAGGCCTCATCAAGGCGGTCGAGAAGTTCGAATACCGCAAGGGCTACAAGTTCTCGACCTATGCCACCTGGTGGATCCGGCAGGCGATAACACGATCCATTTCCGATCAAGCGCGGACGATCCGCGTTCCCGTCCACATGATCGAACAGATCAACAAAGTTGTCAGGGAATCGCGGCAGCTCATGCAGAAACTGGGACGGGAGCCAACGGACGACGAGATCGCCGGTCAGCTGGGTTGGCCCGTCTCACGCGTCAAGAGCGTCAAGAACGTTGCCCGCGAGCCTATTTCCCTCGAGACACCGATTGGTGAGGATGAGGATTCCCTCCTCGGTGATTTCATCGAGGATAAGGAGATCGAGAATCCCTCGATCCAGACCGATTACAAACTCCTCCAGGAGCAGATCAAGATGGTGCTTTCAACCCTGCCGCCTCGGGAGCAGGAGGTTTTACGGATGCGTTTCGGGCTTGATGATGGGTACTCCCTCACTCTCGAGGAGGTTGGTCTCTATTTCAACGTGACGAGGGAGAGGATTAGGCAGATCGAGGCCAAAGCGCTCAAGAAACTGCGGCACTTTAAGCGGAGCCAAAAGCTCCGAGATTACATGGATCACTAAAGAGGTAGCTGGATGACGACGATTGAGATGTTGGACAAGCTGAAGACATATCAGGGGATTTTGAGCAAGCGCGTCGGCCTCGAGGAGGCTGTCGACCTTCTGCCCAAGACCATCGAAGCCCAGAACGAGATGCTCTCCCGCCTGCGGAAAACCTTTGCCGAAAAGGACGAAGCCTTCAAGCGTTCCGAGCAACTGGTGAGGGATCTGCGCCAGGGCCTTGCCGAGGCTGAGATGACGAGGGAAAAGGCCGAACAGCAGATGGACGGCATCACAACCCAGCGCGAATACGAGGCCATCAACAAAGAGATCCGCGACGCGACGGAAAAAGAGCAGAACCTCCGCAAGGACATCCAGATGGAGGAGCGTAACTTCGGCGAGATCGAAGAGGAGCTGCAGAAGACCTTGGGCGGCATAGCCATGCTCGAAAAAGAAATCTCCGAAAAGAACACGGCCATCGACGAGGAGAAAGGCAAAAAGCAGGAACTCGTCATCGAACTTAAGGCTAAAGAGGACGAGATCTCCAAGGGTATAGCCAGCGATATACTTTTCAAGCTCGAACGTATCATCCGAAACAAGAAGGGTGTCGGTGTCGTACCTGTTCACGGTGTCGTCTGCACCGGCTGTCACATGATACTTCCCGCAAACTTCGTCAACGCGTTACGCGACGAGGAAAACACACAGGTCCATTTCTGCCCCTATTGTTCACGCATCCTCTTTTACGAGGAGACCGAGGAAGCGCCCGAGTTTATCGGTGACATCGAATCGGGCTCACTCGCGGACCTGGCCGACTACTCCGAAGACGGAGAGGAAGAGGCCGATGCAGAGGAGGACGAGGACCAGAGTGAAAAGGACGAGGGTGAGAAGGAGTTCCCCCCGAGGAAGAATACGAGCAGGAAGGCGGCCTTCCCGAGGGACGATTTCACGGAGGATTCGGAGGAATGAGGCTCCGGAGCTGAAACATGTTTTTTTGGAGCGGACGGCGCCGTCGCGGTATAGGGCGTTTATTGAGACGCTATATATCGAGGAAAGTCCGGGCTCAATCGAGCGCGATGCCGGATAACATCCGGGACGCGGCGGGACCGGCAGTGACGCCAAGGCCCGTCGTGGACAGAGAGTGCCACAGAAAACATACCGCCAGCGATGGCAAGGGTGAAAAGGCGGGGCAAGAGCCCACCGCGCGCCCGGTGACGGGCGCGGCATGGCAAACCTCATCGTGAGCAAGGCCGAACAGCGATGGACAGCTCATCCGGCCGCGTCTTTCAAGACGCGGCAAAATCGCGGGTAGGCCGCTGCGACGCAGACCGGCGACGGTCAGCGCAGATGGATGACGGCGGCGCGGTTATTCCGCGCACGGAATCCGGCTTATACGTCCGCTCCTTTTTTTCTTTGCGGATCAGGGCCAGTCCGCTTATGCTTACTATCCGGAACAGGATAGGGTATACTTGAAACAGGGTGGCAGAACGATCCTTTTCCATATCCGGGGTTGCAGCGATGAGACGCAGCAGGAACGCATTCACTTTTCAGAGATTCAGCAATGTGCTGACACGAAAACCTTGGATACTGCCCTCGGCTGTTGGCCTTTTAGCCCTGGTTGGAGTTCTCGTCTTCAGGATAGGGGGAAGAGGCGACTCCGAGATAAAAGGCGAGGCTCAACCCACTAAATCCGCCGTCCTCGATGCATGGAAATCCCAGGACACGCAGAAGACCCTAGATATTTCCCGGGCTTCGTTGCTTTCAAAACCGCTGGATGCCTTTTTTCTCAGCTTCGAGGGTATATCGGCCTATTATCTTTCCACCGGCAAACCAGAGGGCGAGGAGCGACAATTCCTTCTTGACGAGGCAGTCTTGAGCATCCGGAAAGCCCTCGCCTCGCAAGAGAACATTCCCGTAAAGGCCCAGGTCGAATACGTTCTCGGCAAAGCCTATTACCAGAAGGGTGAGCCTTGGTATGACCTTGCGGTCAAATACCTTGAGCTCTCCAAAACTGCGGGGTATTCAGGCAAGGATACGGAGCAGTACCTCGGCCTCGCTTATGTAGGCTTGGGTATGCACGACAAGGCAGTCGGCCATTTCGAGGAAGCCCTTCAGAGTAACAAAAACGATCTATTGATGCTTTCAGCTGCGGTGAGTTATAAAGAATTAGGTGACGAGGTAAAGGCCAAGGAAATGCTCAGCCAGGCTGTCATCGCGGGTTCCGACGCCGTTGTAACGCAGAAAGCGCGATACTTGCTTGCGGAGATGGCCTATAAAAAGGACGACCTGGCGGGCGCCAAGGCTCTTTACTCGTCTATAGTCGATGCCGATCCAGCTTCGGCCGATGCTTGGTACTGGCTTGGCGTCATCTACGACACCGAAAAGGATCCAATAAAAGCCAGGGCGGCGTGGCGGAAGGCGACCGCGATAAATCCAAATCATATTGAGGCGAGGAAGAAACTCGCCGAGCGATTGTAGGGAGGAACGATGGGCCTCAAGAATCTTTTCGACTCCTTTTCGCAGGATCTGGGAATTGACCTTGGCACCTGCAATTCCCTTATATACGTCCGCGGAAAGGGCATCGTGCTGAACGAACCTTCCGTCGTCGCGGTGGAAAGGGGCACCAACAGGCTGGTCGCTGTAGGTACTGAGGCCAAAGGCATGCTGTCGAGGACGCCCAGGGACATCATCGCCAAAAGACCCCTGAGGGATGGCGTGATAGCCGACCCCGACCTTACGGAGAAGATGATCAAGTATTTCATCCAGAAGGTCGTACCTAAGAATTGGTTCCTGAAGCCGAGGATCGTCATCGGCGTCCCCTCCTGCATAACAAAGGTCGAAGAGAACGCCGTCATCGATTCCGCCTACAAGGCCGGGGCGAGATCGGTCAAGGTGATAGCTGAATCCCTGGCCGCTGCCATCGGAGCGGGGATTCCCATCGTCGAGCCTGCTGGGCATATGATCTGCGACATCGGCGGGGGCACGACAGAAATATCCGTCATCTCGCTCAAGGGCATGGTCGTCACCCGGGCGATACGCGTGGGTGGGGATGAGTTCGATGAAGCCATCATGCGGCACATCAAGAACGTGCACAACCTGATTATCGGCGATCAGACAGCCGAGAGGCTCAAGATAGAAATCGGGAACGCAAGCCCCGAACGGACGATAGAGAAGGTGGAGATTAAGGGCAACGACGCCATCACCGGGTTACCGAGACGTTTCGAGGTCGATTCCGTTGAAATCCGCGAAGCTCTCATGCCATCAATCAACCTGATCGTCGAAGAAGTGAAGAAGACCTTGAGTGAAACTCCCCCCGAGTTGGCAGCCGACATCGTGGAACGCGGAATCGTCATGTCTGGAGGAGGAGCCCTCCTCAAGGGCCTGCCGAAACTGATAGCCAAAGAAACCGGTGTACCTGTCATTCTTGCCGAGAAACCCCTTGAATGCGTTGCCATAGGCGCTGGAAAGTACTTTGAAACAATGAAAAGCAGGGAAGGAGCCGATAGCGTCTACGAGAGCCTGAATCTCTAGGGGTTGCGGCTATGCCAAGGAACAGGCGTGGACGAGGTTTTTCGGCTACGCATGGAATACCTCTTCTTCTGCTTCTTTTTTCAGTCATCCTCATATCCATCGCTACCAAGGAGATTGTAAAATTTCCATCGGCGATTGCCTCCACGGTAGCTGGAACTGCTCAGCGAGTCTTTTCGGTCGTAGGCGGCGCGGTTGGCAGGATGGTCTTCGCCATCGGGGAGCTCTCCGATCTGCGCAATCAGTACGACAGTCTGGCCGCGAAGATGGAGTCGTATTCGAACATGGAACGTGAATACACCGATATGAAGGCCGAAAACGATAGGCTCAAGGAGCAGCTCGACGTTTCGAGGAACCTTACAGCCGTCATAACTTCAGCCAGGATCATCGCCAAGGATCCAGGAAATATCTATTCCAGCTATGTAATCGACAAGGGGGAAGGGAAGGGGTTGGTCAAGGACCAGGCGGTGGCAGCCTTTCAGAATGGCATGGAGGGCCTTGTGGGAAGAACCCTCGACGTATGGGGCAGCACGAGTCTCATCCTGCCACTTTTCGACCAGAGATTTTTCGTGTCGGCTCGTCTTTCGCGGACCAGGACCGAGGGACTCGTCAACGGTGGGGGAGGACCCGACGCAGCTTTGGAGATGCGGTATTTATCGAAATTGAATGCCTCGGAAGTGCAGATCGGCGATCTTGTTGTCACAAGCGGTCTCGACTCGATCTATCCAGCCGACCTCGCCATCGGAAGAGTGAAGGCCATAAACCTGCCCGAATACTCGAGTTCGGCTGTCATCCTCCTTGAACCTTCTCTCGATTTCGCCAAGCTGGAATATCTTTTCGTACTTAAAAAGGTTTCAACCGAAACAGCGGCCCAGTCCACCGAGAACACGAAATGATAAAAACCATCTTGTTCGGCAGTCTGCTATCCTCGGTCCTGCTCCTGATACAGACGACGTGGCTCAAAAATGGGCTCTTCTGGAGCATCATTCCCGACTTCTCCTTACTTGTCATCATCTGGATAGGCTATAAGAACAAAGACAACCAAGGCACATGGACGGGTTTCGTAACTGGACTCGTCTGTGACCTTCTCTCCTCTTCACCTCTAGGTTATTTTTCCTTCATTCTCATCCTTCCAGCCTATGTCGTATCATTCCTCAGGCAGATTGTCGTCATGGATTCCTTCTTCATTCCCGTTCTCTTCGGCTTCTTCGGAACTATCGTCAAGGCCTTGGGGAGTCTGATCCTTCTTGGCCTCTTCGGTTCAGACAAGGTCAACGCCTACTCCCTCGGTGACATCAAACTCTGGGTGGAGGCTGCGCTGAACGGAGCCTTGGCGCCTATCGTGTTCTATGCCATGAGCAAGACAAAGGGATTTTTCATAACGAAAAAGGTGACGGAATGAAAGACTGGCCATTCCGGATACTCACATGAATCCTAAACCTGATTCTGAGTCGACCAAGACTGTTCTGCTCAAGGCCGCTGTCATCATCCTCTGCGGCTTATTCACGGTAAATCTGTTCTTTCTCCAGATCCTGCGTGGAGAGGAATTTTCCAACCGTGCCAAGAAATACGCAGTCCAGTCTGTAAAGCTCCCCGCCGCCCGAGGTGAGATTTACGACAGGGACAGAAACATGCCCTTCGTGACCAACGAAGAGGCATTTTCTGTCGAAATCGTACCCGCAGAACTGAATTCTTCCGATCGGGAGGGGCTTTTCGCCAGGGTGTCGAATCTCCTCGGTATAGAGGTCGACGAGGTATATAAGAAAATACCGGAGAAGTACTATCACCTGTACCAGCCGGTGACGATAGCCTCATCGGTGCGATATGGCACAATCGTCGATCTTGCCGAACACAAGGACGCATACCCTGGCGTCTATTGGAATTCCCGGCCCACACGCAAGTACCTGGACGTAGGTTCCCTCGGAGAGATTCTCGGTTATGTCGGTGAGATAGGTCGGGATGAATACAAGATGCTCTATAATAAGGGATATTCCTCGGACGATCTCGTCGGAAAGGCGGGCATCGAGAAACAGTATGATTCATTACTAAAGGGCGCGGATGGCAAATTGCTGAAAACGGTCGACGTCAAGGGCAAGGATCTGGCCGAGGATAAGAGCAAGTTCGAGATGCCCCAGCCGGGCAAAGACCTTATCCTGACCATAGACCGGAATATCCAGAAAATCGCCGAAGCAGCCTTGGGACAGCGGATGGGCTCCGTTGTCGTTCTTAAGCCTGCGACGGGGGAAATTCTCGCCATGGTCTCCTATCCCTGGTATGACCCGAACATTTTCAGCTCGAATCTTTCGGGTTCGGAGTTCGTCAAGCTCCTGAATGACCCCAATAAACCGCTTCTCAACAGGGCGATACAGTCCTCCTACCCGCCGGCATCCACCTTCAAGACCGTGCTCACGACCGCAGCCCTGGAGGAGAAGGCGATTTCGCCCACTGCCACCGTAGCATGCAAGGGCGTGATCCAATATGGGGGCAGAGACTGGAACTGCTGGATCCACAGACCAGGACACGGCGCCATCAATCTCGGCAACGCTCTCGCCCAGTCCTGCGACATCTACTACTGGACCATAGGGAGGGACTACCTCGGGGTGGACAACATCGTCAGCTACGCCGAGGATTTCGGCTTTGGCAAGCTCACCGGCGTCGATCTGCCGGGCGAGACTCCAGGCCAGGTCCCAACGCCCAAATGGAAGGAACAAACCTTCAACCAACGTTGGAGCCTGGGCGATACTATGAACTTATCGATAGGTCAGGGCTATCTTCTCACCACGCCTCTTCAAGTCGCCGACATGATGGCCATGGTCGTCAACAATGGAACGATCTACAGGCCCCATCTGCTCAAGGAGATACGGGACCCCGAGACGGGCGCCATCATCCAGTCTGTCGAGAGGGAGGAAATATCACGCGTGAACATGAGCGCTTCAACCTTCACCACACTGAAGGAAGATCTGCGAGGCGTCATCACAAAAGGCACAGCTGGAGCTCCCCTATCGACAAAGGTCGTTCAGATAGCTGGTAAAACGGGGACGGCGGAAATCGGACTTAAGGATAGATGGCATTCCTGGTTCGTTTCCTTCGGGCCGTACGACGCGAAACCCGAGGATCAGGTCGTCGTCGTGACAATGATAGAGGCGAGCAATCCTTGGGAATGGTGGGCTCCCTATGCGGCGAACGTTATCTACCAGGCGATATTCGCCGGGCAGGACGCACAGACCGCGGCTAGGACTGTCGGCGTTTCCCTCTCTCAAACACATGTCCGGGGGAAAGCAGAATGAAGCGTTTTCAAATACCAAAATTCCTGGCTGAAATCGACTATCTCCTCTTCGCTCTCACTTTCCTCCTCATCGGGATAGGAATCCTTTCCATAGCTTCGGCGGGAGTGGACGCCGAAGGCCTGCGATTCTCGTATGAATACATCAAGCAAATCATATGGGCAGCCCTGGGCTCCATCCTTTTCATCCTAACACTCTCCCTCGACGTCTCGCGCCTAAAAGACTATACCGTGTTCGTTTATCTCGCCATCGTCCTCGTTCTTCTGTATACGCGATTCGCCGGCCGGCTCGTGAATGGAGCGCGTTCCTGGATCGGCATCGGGGAATACGGCATACAGCCATCCGAGTTCGCCAAGATCGCAACGATACTCTTCCTCGCACGTTATCTGGAGTCGAACGAAGCCAGAACCAGTTTTTCAAGGCTCCTCGGCAGTGGAACTATCGCCGCTGTTCCCGTCCTTCTCATTCTTTCGCAACCCGATTTCGGGTCCGCGCTCGTCTTCTTCCCTATCCTCATCGTCATGCTCTATATGGGTGGAGTCGACACGCGATATGTATTCTTCATACTGCTTACGATAGCCGCGACCTTCATCCTCCTCATCATGCCCCTCGCCGGTAAGTTCTTTTTCGGCCCACGCAATCCGATAGAGCTCCTCTACTCGCAGAGCGGTCTCCTCCTTGCGGTTTCGCTCTTCTTAATTCTCATGCTGGCACTTTCCGGGACCGGCTGGCTGGTCTTCAAGAAGAAATACTATTTCTGGCTTACCTATGTATTCTCCGTCGTAGATTTGTCGATCCTGATTTCCTGGGTCGCAGGCAAGGTTCTCAAGGAATACCAGATCATGCGCCTCATGGTGTTTTTAAATCCCAATGCCGATCCCCAGGGGGCGGGCTGGAACATCATCCAGTCGGTCACGGCGATAGGCTCGGGCGGATTTTTAGGCAAGGGGTATCTCCAGGGTACCCAGAGTCATGCCCGATTCATACCCCAGCAGAGCACGGATTTTATCTTCTCCATAATCGCCGAGGAATGGGGCTTCCTGGGCGTCTCCATTCTCATCGCCGTCTTCGGAGTGTTCCTCTATCGTATCGTCCTCCTCGTCGGATCGACCAAGGATAAATACTCGTCCCTCGTCTGCGCGGGCCTGTTCGGCATGTTCTTCTTCCATTTTCTGATCAATGTGGGAATGGCCATAGGCGTTATGCCTATCACGGGCATCCCACTTTACTTCATATCCTATGGCGGTTCATCGCTCTGGGCTGGTATGACAGCGGTAGGGATACTGCTTGGCATATCGGCCCGAAGGTACAGAATGTGATAATGGGTTTCAAGAATATCGATCCTTTGACGGAATTCGGCTCCGATCTCATCTCCATCGAAAAGCCGTCGCGTTATCTCGGGGGAGAGATGGGGTCCCATCCTCCCATACCTGTCGGCGATGAAAGGCTGCGCATCGTCCTCTGCTTCCCCGACCTTTACGAAATAGGCATGTCGAATAACGCTATAAGGATACTCTACAGCGACATAGGCGAAAGAAGCGAACGGCTTGCCTGCGAGAGGGTCTTCGCCCCAGCTCCCGATTTCGAAAGGCTCCTGAGAAATCGCGGCCTGCCTCTCTGCTCCCTCGAGAGCGGTATAATCCTGCGCGACTTCGACATCCTCGGCTTCTCCCTCAGCTATGAGCTCCTGGCAACCAACATCCTTACAGTCCTCGATCTGGGGGGTATACATATCGAGGCTGAACGGAGGGGAGAGGAGGAGCCTATCGTCATCGCGGGAGGACCGGCAGCCACCAACCCGCTTCCCTTATCGCGATTTCTCGACGCAGTCTATATAGGCGAGGCCGAGGCCGGGTTCTACGATGTACTTCTCGACATGGCATCCATCAAGGACGGAGGCGGGACGCGGCAGGATCTCCTAGATCGACTCAAGTCCTGCCGCGCGGTCTGGATGCCGGCAAGAATAGGTTCAGCCGAAAAAGCTGCCTATCGAGCCGTGTTCTCGGGATTTACCGAAAAAAAAGCCAGGGTATATTTCCCGATTCCATCTTTGCAGACCGTACAGAGCCATGGGACGGTCGAGATCATGCGAGGCTGTCCGAATGGCTGCCGCTTCTGCCATGCAGGCTATTTCTATCGGCCTCAGCGGATAAAGGACCCTCTGGTCATCGGCTCCGAAATCGAGGATCTCGTCAATCTAGGCGGCAACAGGGAAATCACCCTCTCCTCGCTCTCCTCAGGCGATTATCCGGGCATAGCCGAGCTATTCCATGCCCTTAACGAAGCCTGGGCTGACAGGAGAATCTCCTTCCAGCTGCCCAGCCTTAAAGTCGATTCCTTCACCCTTCCCCTCGTCGCCGAGCTCGCCGAAGTGAGGAAATCGGGCCTTACCTTCGCCATCGAGACACCAGTTGAGGACTGGCAAAGGAGCATCAATAAAAGTGTCGACTTCGATAAAGTCATCGAGATACTGAAAGAGGCCAAACGTTACGGTTTTCGCTCGGCAAAATTCTATTTTATGATTGGATTGCCTCTTCCTGGACGAGGAAGGGGGGAAGGGCAGGCGATTATCGATTTCTTGAAGAAAATCGCCGCGGTCGAGCGTATCGCCCTGAACATCAACATTGGTACATTCGTCCCGAAAGCTCATACTCCGTATCAGCGCCAGGCTCAGATAGGCGAAAAAGAAGCGCTGGAAACGATCTACTTGATCAAGGATGCGCTAAGACCCTACCGGTCAATATCGGTTTCCTATCATTCGCCATACACTTCCGTTCTCGAGGGCATCCTCTCCAGGGGCGACGAGAGGGTAGGGGACATCATCTTTGGAGCCTGGCGAAAAGGCGCTCGGTTCGATGCCTGGGATGAATACTTCAACAAGGAAGCATGGAAGGACGCGATAGAGGAAGCCGGAGAAAAAGCAGGATACAATCCCGCTGAATGGTTCCTTTCGAAAAAGCCAGCGGATTTTCAGCTGCCATGGCAGTGTATCCATCTCTTCGTGAACGATGCATTTCTTGAAAAAGAAGAAATCAGATCCGAAGCACAAACGATGACGACATCGTGTAACGAAAACTGCGATCACCCCTGTGGATCATGCAATGATTCCTTTGGTATTGTATCTAATACTGCAACAAAAGAAGTAAAATTTGAAGCTCGCAGGCCAAATGCCATTGGATATACTGTTCTGGGCACCTCCAAAGATCATCAGGAAGACCGAAGACTCCTCGTTTCCTATGAAAAGCTGCGATCTGCAGCCTTCTTGCCAATGCATTCCTTCTCCAATCTTTTTGCACGGGCTTTCACGATACTGGGTCTTCCGATACGCTTTTCCGAAGGGTTTAATCCGCTTCCCAAGATGGAATTCACTCAGCCACTTTCGCTTGGTATTGAATCGGAAGAGGAACTTTTAGCCCTTTGGCTCGATCACACGATTGAGATTACCGAAGAAAAAGCTTTGCTTGATGCTTTTTCTAAGGCCTTGCCTGAAGATATTAGGGTAAAAACAGCACGCCTAGGTCTCAGGCGCAGCGAAGGAAAAAATTCCATTGGATCTCTGTATTGGGGCTCGGAATATCGCGTAGTCTTCAAGGATAAAGAGACAGCGTCGAAGTTCCTCGCAGCTGTTGCCGCCAGAAAACCAAGCGTCGTTGTCAGCCCAGCATTAGATCTCCTGTTCAACGTTGTCTTAGCCGAAGCCAAAGACGGTGATGGATCGATTTCTAAACTTCTTAAGCAAGCGCTCGAAACCGACAATTTGCTTACGGTATGCTCAGTCACAAGAACCAGACTCTTGGGCAAGCGCGGCGATGGTCCCTGCGAACCTTTGATAACCATGCTCTAAAGATGATGTGATCGATTCTTGTTTGGTATAATATATTCGTGTCTAAATAATGGTAGACAGAATATACATTATACGAAGTTCTGAGTTTGGAGATTTCGTACGCATTTTTATAAGCCAGGATTGTATGCTACTACCCCGCTCGATACCGCCGTGCCCGTAGGGAATTCCGGCTCGCTGTAGACGGAAACCCCAGGACTCGTGGGGTCTGTTCCATAGGCAACCGCAAAGAATACAAGATAGATAGTCGAAGGCGAATCAATACCGTTATAGTCGACATCCCCAACGCTAGATTTATAATTGGATTGTACCTGAAAGGCGGATCGCGAGGTCTCAGCTATGCTGCGCCTTAGCGGATAGTAGTTTGAACCATCATTGAGAAGCCAATCGGTAGTATTATTGAAATTGATCGTTGAGCTATTCAGATAGATATAAAAGGTATGGTCACTCGAAGCCGCTGAAGCCGATAAAGCAGCCAGAGGTTGACTGTCAGCGGAGGCTAAACGGATGCACAAAAAATTTAGGGTGTTTAACGCGTAATTCATAAAGCTGTCTGGGTTACCGGCATAAGTAGACGCCATCGTCGCTAGAGATGAAGCTTTTGCGATAGCTTCATCGGAATTCGAATAGATTCGGTAAAACACCTCGTAGCCTTTAAAGGATTGATTTGCGCCTTCGTCTATATCGTAATTTCTTACGTCATGTGTAATTGTTAACATATATGCGCTTGGCGAAGAGAAGTAGGGATGATAGAAAAAAGTATAAGTCGGAAATCCGCAGGCCGAAAGCAGGAAGCCGAATGCTCCCGAGAGAAAGAATAAGGCAAAATGGCCTTGCTTCATGCCAACGGGCATCTTATCTCCTTTCCATAAAAGAAATAAAAAGGCAGGAACCGGTCGAGAATGCGGCCGCCCTGCCCTTCCATTATCCTAAACAGTTCCAAGGCCGGTCCGGTTACTTCTTGTCGTAGCCCTTAGCCTTGAGGTATATCTGCCTGTCCTTGGCGAGTTTAGCCCAATCCGAATCGGGGAAGGTCGAGACGAGCTTGTCGTAATTCTCCAGGGCACCCTTCCAGTCCGATTTCCCTTCCTTGAGCCGGGCGATGGAGAAATACGCATGAGGCAGGTTAGGAGTATCGGTTTTATACTGGGCGATGAGCTTGGTGTAGGTCTCGATAGCCGCGTCTGGCTTGGATTGCTCTTCAGCTGCGACAGCGGCGAGCTCGAGGGCAAGGGGCGCAAGATAGGTATTAGGAAGCTTGGAAACGGCGTCGAGGGCGATTTTCTCGCAATTGCCCCAGTCCTTGGTGGAAGCATAGAGGCTGGCTTCGGAATACAGGGCTTCCTGGGCGGCGAACGTCCTCGGCCATTTCTTGACGACGGCGCCTAAATCGGCGAGCAGGCTTTTTTCGAGATCGGCCTTTTTTGTTGCGTCCGATTCCCCGCTATAGGCGGTTATCTTGTCCCTAGCCTGCTCCATCGCTCGCGCCGAGGAATTGGCGATGGAATTGGAGACGATCGAGAATACACCGATGAAAATGAGCACGGCCGCGACGACTGCCGCCGCGGTGATAAACACAAGTTTATGCTTGCCGATGAAATCCGACAGGGTATCGACGAAGTTCTTCTTCTCAACCTTGTCGGGAACTATAATTTTTGGCTTACCTTCCACAAACTACTCCTTTGACTGCGCAATACTAAGCTCTTTTATCAATCGTGATAAGTAGGTTCGCTGTATATCCAGGGCTTTAGCCGTCTCTGTCTGGTTCCATCCGTTGCCCTCCAGGGACTTGCGCAGGAAGTGCGTCTTGAAGGCCGTAATAGCCTCCTTAAGGCTCCGTCCCTTGTAGTCTTCGACATCCTCCGTCTTGCCGCCAAGCATAAGGTCGGCAGCCGAAACGACGGTGTCGAGGGTCATGACAGCCGCCCTTTCGACCGCGTTCTCGAGCTCGCGGACGTTTCCAGGCCAGGCGTAGGACAACATGCTCTCCATGGCTCCGTCGGAAAATCCGGTCAAGGTCCTGTTCATCTCCCTCGAGGCTAGGCTCAGAAAGTGGGATGCGAGGACGGGAATATCCTCTTTGCGTTCTCGCAGTGGAGGTATGGTCAGAGGAAGCACATTGAGTCGGTAATAGAGATCGGATCGGAATTCCTGTTTTTCCACCATTGCATCGAGATCGCGGTTGGTTGCGGCGATGACGCGGACGTCGACGCTTGTCGTCTCCGAGGAGCCCACTTTCTCGAAGCTCTTCTGCTGAATGACGCGGAGAAGTTTTGCCTGGAGTCGCAAGGGTAGTTCGGCGATCTCGTCGAGGAAGATCGTACCCCCATCCGCGAGTTCGAAGCGCCCCTTGCGGTCTTGATAGGCATCCGTGAAGGCGCCTTTGACATGGCCGAAAAGTTCGCTTTCAAGGAGCGATTCAGGTAAAGCGGCGCAGTTTACGCGGATGAAAGGCTTCTCCGCTCTTCTTGATTTTAAATGAAGGCGCTCAGCGAAGAGTTCCTTGCCGACGCCGCTCTCGCCCAAAATAAGTACAGAGGCGTCGGAAGGAGCTATCCTGTCGATAAGTTCGAGTTTTTCCGTGATCGTCCGAGAAGCAAAGACGAGGTTGTGCCAGCCCTCCCCTTTCAGCGCCTTCTCGCTCAAATAAGCAAGTTCGGCCGAAGTTTTCTGGAGGAATCGGGCGTTCTCTACGGCTATTGCAGCCTGAAGGGCAAAGATCTCGAGCCAGCGTAGGTCTTCGTCCGTAAAGTACCGGCCCTTGGATTTGTTCACCACCTCGATGACGCCGACAAGGGCGCCTTTCACCGTCATAGGGACGGCCATGATGGACTTGGCGGGGAAATTTACCGCATTGGCGATGGAAGGAGAGAATCGGGGATCGTGCAAAGGATCGTTCACGATGAGGGATTGGCCCTGCTGGGCAACCCAGCCAACGATACCCTCTTCACGGTCGATGACTGCGTTGAAGAGTTCGTCCTTCTTGGGCCCTATAGCAATGGCAAAGCGCAGCTTATTGGTTTTGGCATCATGCAAAACGAGGCTCCCGGCTTCAGCGCCCACGAGCCTCGTCGATGATTCTATAATCTGAGAAAGGAGTGTCCTGGCATCGGTGTAGTTCGAATTGATGAGCGCACATGTTTCTATGAGCAGCTCAAACTTCGCCTCGTCGATCGTCCCGAACATCGCCTTCTCGTATTCCTGAGTTTTGAATCAGGAATTCTTTTTCGTCGTGTCCCGCTCTTTAAGCAGATCGCCGATCGTGAATCCGCCATCGGCTTCCTCGTTCTGAATGAACTTGGAGATTTCTTCCCGCTGCTGGCGTTGGACAAGGTCCCGTATGGAGAGGCCCAGTTTCTGCCGTTCGGGGTTGAGGTCAACGACGACGGCCTTGACAGGCATTCCCGGCGTGTACTTCTTCAGGGCGTCATCCCAGGACTCCTCCCTGTCGGAGCTGAGGTCCTGTTTCTTGACGAGACCGTCGATATCTCCCTGAACCTTCACGAAGACGCCAAAATCCGTGACGTTGGAAACCGTGCCATCGACGATGGATCCGAGCCTAAAGGCCTTGGAGAAGGATCTCCAAGGATCTTCGGATAGTTGCTTGACGCTGAGGCGTATATTCCGCTCTTCGGGGTTGGAGTCGATGACGACTACTTCGATCTCCTCACCTTCATGGAGAACCGAGGAGGGATTCTTCACCCTGGATGTCCAAGAGAGATCATCCACATGGAGGAATCCGTCGATACCTTCCTCGAGCTCGATGAAGGCTCCGGCATTCGTCACTTTAACGATCTTGCGGCTGAGTCTCATGCCGACGGGGTAATGCTCATTGATCGAGTCCCAGGGATTTTCCTGGACCTGTTTGAGGCCGAGGGAGACCTTACCCGCCTGGATGTCGTAGCCGAGGATCATACAGTCCACGACATCGCCCGGTTTTAGCATATCCTCGGGTTTGTGAACCTTCTTAACCCAGGAGAACTCGGATATGTGGGCAAGGCCTTCGATCCCCTCTTCCAGCTCGATGAATGCGCCATAATCCGTGAGTTTGGTCACCTTGCCCTTGACGACGTCGTTGACGTGGTACTTCTCCTCAAAGGTGAACCAAGGATCCTGGCTGAAATGCTTGAGAGAGAGGTTTATACGCTTTTCCTCAGGTTCGAGCCGGATGACCTTGAGTTCGATCTCCTGGCTCTTGCGGACATAATCCTTGGGTCGGGTAACGTGGCCCCAGCTCATATCGTTGATATGCAGAAGGCCGTCGAAGCCGCCAAGATCGATAAAAGCTCCGAAACTTGTGAAGCTCTTCACGAGACCTTTGACTGTGTCGCCGATTTGGACGCTCTGGAAAAACTCTTCCCTGCGTTTGTCGATATCTTCTTCAAGCCACTTGCGCCTGTTCAGGATGATGTTGATTTTCTTTTCGGAATAGAGGCGTTCGAGGTAGAAAAAGCTTTTAAGGCCGACGAGTTCTTCTCCGCTCTCGATACGTTGTATATCAGCTTTAGAGGAGGGGAGAAACCCTTTCAGTCCATGGCCCAGGTCCACTTCGAAGCCGCCCTTCACTTCCTTGTCGATCTTAGCTTCTATGGGCTGATGATCCTTGAAGGCGACGGCTATCGATTTCCAGAAAACTTTCTCGTCGGCGCGCTTCTTGGAGACAATGACTTCGCCCGATTTGGTCTCTTTCTTGATGAGGATGACCTTGACGGTGTCCCCAACTTGAGGAATCTCGGCTCCAAATTCGAGGAAGGCAATCTTACCCTCCGACTTGTAGCCGACATCGATGAAGACGAAATCGCCGGCGAGCTGGACGACTTTGCCCTCGATGAGATCGCCCTCCTCCAGGCCCTCAAAACTCTTGAGGTACTGCTCCTGCAATTGTGTCTGGTATTCGTCGCGGGCGGTTGGTGCGGCGTCCATTTCCACTTCCTTATTATCCATGTCATTCCCTTACGTGTAGAATTTTACTGTATACAATCTCATAAACTTGCTCTATGGTCAAGTCGGATGTATCCAAATAGAGGACGTCGTCGGCGATTTTTAGGGCTCCAATCGCCTTGTTTCTGTCGATTTCATCGCGCATTCTGATATTGTCCAGAATCGCCTCGTAGCTCAGGGAAGTTGACCTCTGCTCGAAGCGGCGTTTCGCTCTCTCCTCTACCGAGGCGTCGATGTAGAATTTGACATCGGCGTCCGGAAAGACCACCGTTGTCATGTCCCTACCCTCGACGACGACATCCCTGCCTTTCGCCGTAGTTCTTAATACATCGTCAACTATGGCTCTAATTTCAGATACAGCTGAGACTTGTGCAACGACAGCATCGACTGGCGCGCTGCGCAGTTCCTCGTTTAATCGGGCTCCGTCGAGCAGGATCGCACCATCGGCCCCATAGGAGAGAGAAAGCGACCTTGCGCAGTCGATGAGGCCTTTAGTGTCCTCGATTCCGATGCTACGACCGAGGGCCGCATAGGAAATCGCCCTGTATAGACTGCCCGAATTGAGGTAGAGAAAACCTGTCCGCTGTGAAAGAAGCTTGGCGATAGTGGATTTCCCACAACCCGCCGGGCCGTCCATGGCGATGATCAAACCCTACCCCTCCCCTTATTGGCTTCGGAATAAGCGATGAGATCTGCTACTTCTTCAGCGGTAAGCTCCCTGAACGAACCTTCAGCGAGTTTGCCTATTACAAGAGGTCCGAGCCTGATCCTTCGCAAGGCAAGAACCCTGAGTCCAAAATGCTCGAGGACGCGTCGTATTTCCCTGTTCCTGCCCTCGACGAGGACAACCTTCATCGTCCTCTCATCGACTGGCTCCACAGAAATAGCCTTATGGATCTCACCTTCCAGGTCGATGCCTTCCGAAAACTCCTTGGCGAATCCTTGCGGTATCGGGAGATCTGTCGTGACCAGATATTCCTTGTCCACCTGCCCGCTGGGGTGGATGAGGAATTTAGCCAATTCCCCGTCGTTGGTAAAGAGAAGGAGGCCAGAGGACCACTGGTCGAGACGGCCTACGTTGTACACTCTCTCTTTCACGGCCGAGCCAAGGAGAGAAGCGGCTATCGGCCGGTTCCGCTCGTCTGCCATTGTGGATATGAAGCCAGGGGGTTTGTTAAGGAGGATGTAGCGCAGCTTGTTCTGGGGTATGGCTAATCTGCCGTCGAACATCACTTCATCGCCGGGAAGGACGCTCTGCCCGATCGTCGCCGTCTTTCCGTTCACCTTCACTCTGCCAGCCTCGATGAGCCTCTCGCAGGCACGCCGCGAGGCTATGCCAGCCTGGGCGAGATAAACTTGGATTCTGAGCTTCTTGACTTCGCCACTCATCCTATTGCGCCTTCATCTGCCTCAAACCTGTTGCGCTCCAGATCGCCCAGTTTAGGAAGATCGGAAATCGAACCAAGCTTGAAGTACTTGAGGAAGTCCTGGGTCGTACCGTACTGCAGCGGCTTGCCGGGAATATCCTTCTTGCCGACTTCCTGAATGAAACCCCTGGACAGGAGGAAACGCACCATGCCGTCGGCCGAGACGCCACGAATGGCTTCGATCTCGGCACGTGTGATGGGCTGGGAATAGGCGATTATCGAAAGGGTCTCCATGGCTGCCCTCGATAATTTAGCCTCGTTTTTCCGTCCGTAATGGTCCCGGAGTTTTTCCCAGACCTCAACCTTGGGGGCGAGTATCCACCCGCCGCCTGACTTTAGGGGGGCGAAGCCATGGAATGGCGCCTCCGACTCGACGGACAGGCGCCTGAGGGCTGAAACCACATCCTCGGCGGCGAGACCTGAAATCGCTGAAAGGCTTTCCTCGCTCGCCGGTTCGCTCTCGAGGAAGAGGATGGCGCCGATAAGGGCTACATTGTCGTCTTCAACCATGGTCAGCCTCGCTGCCGTAGGGGAATATCTGGATGTCACCGAAAATCCGGTGTTGTCGAATCCGGATGATCTTGTTCTTGACGGAATCGAGGATAGCCAGGAACGCGCAGGCCAAATCGAGAGCCGATCTTGGCCTTGTCACGAGTTCGACGAACGAGAAATGGCCCTTACGTTCGAGGAGTTCCAAGAGGAGGGCGATCTTTTCGTTGATGGAGATCTCCTCATAGAGGTCAATGATACGCTCTGAGTCGAAATTCTGGACGAGGGAGGAAAAGGTCCTCAGGAGATCCCAGACATCGAGGTCGGCCCAAAGGTCCTCGGTTTCCTTTTCGGGGAATGGCAGAATACGCTGCATGGAGGAGCGCTCGAGGGTCCACTCTACCTCCATCTCCCGTTCGACCATGAGCCCCGAAAGCTTTTTATATTTCTGGTATTCAATCAGCTTGTCGATCAGACCTTGCCGGGGATCGTCAAAATCCTCGTCGTCCGATCCACCCCCGGGCAGGAGAGTCCTGGATTTGATGAGGAGGAGCGTGGCTGCCAGATTGTAGAAATCGGAGAGTTCATCGAGATCGACATTGTACTCATCGGCCAGGCATTGGAGGTACTGTTCGGTGATCGAGGCGATGTGGATATCGTAAATGTTCATGTCGTTGCGCTTGATCAGGAACAGAAGCAGATCGAGGGGTCCTTCGAAGTCCTTAAGCCTGAAATTCCTCCGCTTCCCCGCACCGGTTTCCACCGTCAATGCTTGGCTTTCTTTGCCTGTCTGGAAATCGGATCCTATGCTCATCACGGATAAGGGATATGATACCCGGTAGATTCACAAGGGTAAATACCCTGGGGAGGAAGCTCAGCAAGAAAGGACGAGAAACGCCTCCGGGAAACGGGATCGACGAGGCTGGGATCGAGCTGGAGCAGAGGAAGAAGGACGAATTTTCTCTCACGCATCCCCGGGTGCGGTACGACGAGCCTATCGGAGACGATTATCTTCTCCCCGTAGAGAAGAATGTCAATGTCGATGATGCGGGGGCCCTTGGGCACGACTGTTACCCTGTCTCGCCCCATCTCGTTTTCAATGGCCTGTATGGCCTCGAGCAGAAGCTCTGGTCCAAGCTCGGTCAACCCCCTTACGACAGCATTGAGGAAGTCAGGCTGGTCCTCGACGTAGCGTGCTTTCGACTCCCATAAACCCGAGAGCTGGATGTCGGATAGAAAGGGGGGCATTAGGTCAGTCGCCCTGCGTATCGCCGCCTCCCTGTTCCCGAGGTTGGACCCGAGGCCCAGCCAGATCTCGGTCATGGCTAAAACAGGTCGTCGGCGCTGATCACCGAAGCATCATCATCCTTGACTCTGGAAACGGGTTGTGCCTTGGCTGCCTCGTCGGTTCCGAGTCCTGAGGTGGCCTTGGTCGGCGAGAACATCTTTGCCCTTACGCGATCCTCGATTATCTTGGCCGAGTCGAGATTCTGTTCTAGATAGGTCTTGGCGTTCTCCCTTCCCTGTCCTACCTTCTCCTCGCCCCAGGTGAACCAGGCTCCCTTCTTGTCCACGATTCCATACTTGACAGCGGCGTCGAGGAGGGATGCCGACCGGGAGATTCCCTTGCCGAAGATTATCTCCATTTCAGCGCGTCTGAAGGGAGGAGCCACCTTGTTCTTGACGACTTTGACTCTGACCCTGTTGCCAATAGCATCCTCATCGCCTTTTTCTATTGTCTCGATCTTCCTGACCTCGAGCCTGATGGAAGCGTAGAACTTCAAGGCGTTGCCGCCCGTTGTGGTCTCAGGGTTGCCGAACATGATACCAATCTTCATGCGTATCTGGTTGATGAAGACGAGGATAGTTTTGCTCTTTGAAAGGGTACCGGCGAGCTTCCGGAGAGCCTGGCTCATGAGCCTGGCCTGGAGCCCCATATGGGCGTCGCCCATCTCGCCTTCGATTTCGGCCTGAGGGGTAAGGGCGGCCACAGAGTCTATGACGATGATATCGACTGCTCCTGATCGTATCAGCGACTCGGCTATGTCGAGAGCCTGCTCGCCATTGTCAGGCTGGGAGACCCAGAGTTCATCCGTGTCGACGCCGAGGTTGTTCGCGTAAATCGGGTCGAGGGCGTGTTCTGCGTCGATGAAAGCGGCAATGCCCCCCAGTTTTTGGGCTTCGGCAATGGCGTGGAGGGCAAGTGTCGTCTTCCCCGAGGACTCAGGTCCATAGATTTCTATGATCCTTCCCCGAGGATAACCACCGATTCCTAATGCCTCGTCCAAAAGTATCGAGCCTGAGGGAACAACCTCTATGTCGAGGGCATTCACATGGTTGCCCAGCTTCATGATCGAGCCCTGGCCAAACTGCTTTTCGATCTGCAGCCGTGCCGCGTCGAGGGCCTTGAGCTTCTCGGAGTTCTCCGGAGGTTTCTGTACGGGAGCCCCTTTTATCTCGGCTTTGAGGGGGACCGTTTCCTCCCCCGCCAATTCAGACTGACGCGATCCGGCTCTTCTGCCCATCTTTTCCTCCACTGAATTTACGTGAAAAACAATACCATACGCTTCATGAAATTGAAATGAATTTTCATCAGCTTTTTCGAATCACCTCTTGGACAGGTATCCTGACGGCCTTGTTCGCGGGGAGCAAGGATACGAAGACGCTTAAGGCCACACTTGCAAGCCCGATGGCAAGGATCTGCCTGTAGTCGACGACGACAGGAATCAGGTCCAGGTAATAGCCGGGATCGAGAAGGCGCACAGGGATGAACTGTCTCCCCGAAAGAGCCGCGGCGACGGAGGCTCCAATATTGACGAGCCATTCTAATGCGGCTATGAGTGTGTTGACATTGCAGGAGAGGATGAGACCTAGGATGAGGCCGAGGGCAGTTCCCAGTATTCCCGTTGCCAGGCCGGCTCCAGCGAAAATCCGTCTCAGCGAGGCGTCGGAAGCGCCGAAACTTCGCATGATCGCGATATCGAGAGAATGTTCAATCACGAACGTGGAAAGGGCTGAGCCGAGATTGACTGCCGCGATGATCAGGGCAAGGCCCATGATGAAGGCGAGCATCGACTTGGTGGTTCCGAAGGAGCGGAAGAGGCTTTTCTCCAGCTCAGGCCAGGTTCTGACGAAGAAGGGTTCAATCCGTTCGGGATAGAGTGAGGCGAGACGCGCGTCGATTTCCTCCGTACGCATTCCAAGACTATTCGAGTACGGATCGGCCACTTTGACGCCGAAACAGGCGCTCGAGGAGGGGGAATCGAGGAGTTCGCCGCCTTTTTCCTCGTCGATGAAGACCCATAGGGCATCCAGATCCCGATAGCCAGCCCCGACTATGCCAGCCACCCTGAAAAAGGACAGTTTTGGTGAATAGGGAAGGCTTCCCCCTACCCCGCTTCTCCGGCCTGTCGTGACGAGGGTTAGGGGATCGCCCACCTTGAGGCTTAATTCTGACGCGAGGGCAGTACCTACCAGGGCTCCTCTGCCTGAAGGTGTGTCAGCCCCTGCTTCCACTCTCAGGTATTCCGTTGTGCCCTTGTCCTTGAAGAAAGCTGATGAAATCGATCGGATGTTGATCGCATGGCTTTTATCGACGGCAACGGCAAGACCCATGCCTGAGCGCTCGAAATAGACGGCTCCTACGCCGTGAAGCTGACTCAAGGCGGCGATTCCCGCCTTTGCTTCTGCGTTGGTAAAATTGTATGGCAGTGCCGCCTGGATATGGTAGGTTTTAGTCTCGATATAGCGCCGCGTTATCCCCTGTATCATACCATCCGATACAACGAGGACGAGGACGAGAGGGATGAGGCTTACGGCGATACCCAGTATCGCCCCCATCATTCCCCCTCTTTGACCGCCCGATGATCGGGTCTCGGAGCTCTTACGCCTCCCTGACAGGGACCGGAGGGCAATAAAGAGTTCAACGCTGGAAGCCATGCTAGGAAAGCCTTCCCGCGGCGAGGATGAAACAACGGTCTGCGTCCTTTGCCAGTTCCGGATCATGAGTGGCGAGAATGATCGAGGCGCCTGTCGAAGCAGGAAGGCTAAAGAGGATGTCGCGGACCAGCCCAGCGCTCGCCGCGTCAAGATTGCCTGTAGGTTCGTCGGCCAGAATCAGCCGAGGGTCGTTTATCAGGGCGCGCGCTATGGCAGTGCGCTGCCTTTCACCTCCCGATAGTTCGGAAGGGAAGTGCCCCATCCGTCCTGAAAGTCCGACGGATTCGAGAAGGTTTTCGGCCTTTTCCCATGCCGCTTTCCGCGGCGTCCCGCCCAGGTAGGCCGGAAGTGCGACATTTTCCAACGCGGAGAAGTCTTTAAGGAGGTAGTGGAACTGAAAGACGAAGCCGACATAGAAACTGCGGAATTTAGGCAGCTCCTTTTCGGAGAGCTCGTGGAGCGCGTTTCCACCTATCCAGGCTTCGCCCGAATCGAAGCTTTCGAGGCCCCCGAGGATAGCGAGGAAGGTGCTCTTGCCCGAACCGCTTGCGCCCATGATTGAACAGGAGCTCGCCGCCTCGAGATCGAAATCCAAACCCCTTAAAACTTCGAGGGTTTCGGCCTCACTGGTGAAGCTCTTGGCGAGGTTCTTGCAGACAACAATCTTGGCTTCCATGGGATTCTTCCTGATCGCTTCACTCATTCCTGAGAACCTCCGAAGGTTTTGCCTGCGATACTCGGGCCGACGCGACTATAGCCGAAAGGGTCGTCGAGGCGACAGCCAGGATCGCTATCAAGGCGATCTCGACTCCCGTAATTGAGGCTGGAATGGCGTTGAGATAGTAATAGGCCGGTGAAAAAAGCCTGTAATCCCCTCCCCTGCCCCCCAGGCCCAGTCTCCCCGCCCAGTCCGCCACGACCCTTAACATCGATGCCACGGCCCCTGCTATGAGGTTTATATTCGAGGCTATTAGAAGCCCAAAGCAGGTACCTGCGAACGCGCCCGCCAGCCCGATCACGAGGCCGTCCAGACAAAACAGAGCCCTGATAGCCGATTCGGAGGCGCCGAAAGCCTTCATGACGGCTATATCCTGGGTCTTCGAGGCTATGGTCCTCCGCATGGCGTGGAAGATATTGATGCCCACGACGAGGAAGATAAGACTAATAAGCAGGAGCATGACGGATTTTTCCGTTCTTAGGGCGCCAAAGAAACTGCGGTTGTACTCCCTCCAGCTTACGACCGCGCCCGAACCTTCGGGAAGGATCTTTTCGATGGCTTTCTTGGCCCTTACGTCATCCCAGCGGTTTTTAAGTTTGATGCCTAAGGTGGCTGTCTTCATGGGAAAGAGATCCATCGCGGCCGTGCCTTTTTCGATCGCGACGTAGGCGCAGGAAGCATCAAATTCATAGTAGCCCGAGGTAAAGGTACCCACCATGGGCAGGGAGACGGAGAGGGGCAGAAGGCCCTCCTCCTGGGTTTGTCGCGCACCGAAGAGTTCGACGCCGCTTCCAGGCATCGCACCGAGTGCGGCCGCGGCTTCTTTCCCGAGGACGAGGCCTCCGGAAACGGGGAAGCGCTTAACCGATCCCAGCCCGAGAGCCTTCGTAAAAGCGGGATCACGGCTAGGTGAATCGTCCCTCATGGCCCTCAGGAAAAGGGGTTGCGTTTCACCGGTCGGGCTTACCGCTACAACCGCTGTCTCGAGAAAAGCGATAGCCGTAGCGACTTCTGGCAGGGTTCTCACCGCCTCTGCCGTCGTTTCGGCCGCTTCGCGAGGGACATCAACCCGAGCATGGAAACTCGATACTTCGAGGATTGAGTCGATATACCCCTTCTGGAGGCCGCCCATGACGCTGATGACCACGATGAGGGCAGTCACGCCGGCGGTAATGCCTGCGCCTGCGAGAATGGCACGATTCGTCGACATTCGCCTCCGCGCCGAGAAACCCCAGCGGAGCGCGGTGAAGAGGGCGGCATCAAGTTTCATGCCTCAGGATCCTACGAAATCATCGATAAAGGAAGGAGGGTCGAAGGTTGCGAAGTCGGAGTACCCCTCGCCTGTGCCCATGAAAAGCGTTGGAAGACCGAACTGTTTTGCCAGGCTGAAAACCATGCCGCCTTTGGCCGTCGAGTCGTATTTGCTCAAGATCACGCCATCGAGGGCGACGGCGCCGTTGAAAGTCTCTGCCTGTCGTATACCATTCTGCCCTGTCGTCGCATCCAGGACGAGGAGTTTCTGGTAATTGGCTCCCGGCGCCTTCTGCATAATGATCCTATCCATCTTCGCCAATTCCTTGACGAGGTCCTGACGCGTGTGCATTCTTCCCGCCGTATCGGCGATGACTAAGCCTCCTTCCCTGGAGGAGGCCGCCTCGATGCTATCCCAGAGAACGGCTCCAGCATCCGACCCTTGGCTTTGGGCGACAACCCGGATGCTGAGCCTCTCGCCGTGAATCTTGAGCTGGTTTACCGCGGCTGCCCTGAAGGTGTCGCCGGCAGCGAGAACGATATTCTCTGCACCCTGTTTCCTGGCCCAGAAGGCCAGCTTGGCGCATGATGTAGTCTTGCCCACACCGTTGACGCCCAGGACAAGGACGATATTGAGTTTTGCTGGGTCGAGGACAAAAGATTTTTTTGGGGCGTAGGGTTCGAGCAGCGTCTTTAGAGCTTTGCGTGACGATTCCAGGTCGTTTATCCGTTCCTTCCGGCATTTTCCCTTCAAGCTGTCAACCAGATCGTAGGCGAAAGCTGCTCCCAAATCCCCCTCGACCAGGAGATCAGCCAAATCCTCGTATGCCGCCTCGTCAAGGCTGTTTCTCGTAAAGAAAGCTCGTATTCTCTCGCCAAATCCCATGATCGCTTCCTTTCCTATCAGCGGGCTGTGGAAATCAGCCGCTCAAGCCGAATGCTCATATCGATGGCGAATGTCACAGAAAAACCTAGGCTGAAGGCAGCAGCGCCTCCCCTCAACCAGAGGCTGGTCTCGGAGACGGCCGAGCGCGAATACCCTTCATATCCCAGGTAGAACACGCCAAGGCAGATTGCGGTGAGGGGGATGCTCACAACCAGGCGTCCTAATGCCGCCGAGAACAGCTTCGAAGCACCTTCGTATTTTTGTGCGCTATCCCATTTTGTCTCTGCGGAGGCCGCAGCAAGTTCCTCCTCCGCCCCCTTCTGGATCGATTGTGGATCAATAACTAAATCGATATGTATAATATTGTATATATCATTAAGCAGTGGCGATATGGTTTGCTTCTGCGGGAAATATCCAGGTCGTGAAATGACAATATCATAGTTGTTATCATCATAAATGAATAATCGTGATCCTATGAGTAAAGCAGTAGTGCTTGTATCCTTCTGCCCCGCCGCCAAAGCGATCGAGGAACCTTGAGGAAGAATGGAAAAATCGACAATCCGCCATGCATTGGCGGAGAATATTGGAAGCAGAAATTGAGAAAGGGTCTTTTTATAGCCCTCCAAATTGGCATAGGAACCTGAATAGTAACCTAGCTTTTCGGCCTGTTCTTTTTTCGCATCGACGAGATAGATATCGGTTACGAGCTGCCCGTCCTGCACGGAATAAAATCCGGCTATCAGACGATCACAAGCTTTCAGGGCGTCCTGATCCATTGTGAAAAGGGGTATATCGGAGCTAGGAGATGAGAGTTCAGCCCCTCCATCCGAGGGACTGGGAAGAAGTTCAAGAATGGAACGGGCGAGAAGCGACAAGGAAACAGTGAGGGGGCTGAGCTTTCCCGAAGCCGGCGCCGCGGCGGAAAACAAATCCGCCTTAATGGGGTTGGGCGTGTCGATGGCTGTCCTGGCCTCATTTGAAAGCTGGATGAAAGCCGCGACGCCCAGTTTTCCCCTTGCCACGGATGCATAAGGGAGAACGGCCGCCTGTGATGATACAGACGCCGGGGAAAGGATCAGTGAGAGCAGGAAAACAAGGCCCGCGCCGAAGCAGTGCCGGGCTCGATCAGAGTTCTTCCTCATCATCCTCGGCGCCAGAGACGCCGCCTTTCCATTTCCAGCGCAAATAGGTCTCGATGAATGGATTGATCTCTCCGTCCATGACGGATTGGACGTTCCCGACCATGAATTTCGTGCGGTGATCCTTCACCATAGTGTAGGGTTGGAATACATAGGAACGTATCTGAGAACCCCAAGCTATCTCCTTCTTATCGCTCTGGAACTTGGCGTTCTCCTTTTCCTTCTCGATCCGGTAATATTCGTAAAGCCGGGACTTGAGGACGCTCATCGCGAGGTCTTTATTCTTGTACTGGCTGCGCTCGTTTTGACAGGTGACGACGATGCCTGTGGCTAAATGGGTGATCCTGACGGCCGAATCCGTCTTGTTGACCTTCTGGCCGCCGGCTCCGCCCGAACGATAGGTGTCGATCCGTATGTCCTCGGGCCGGATGTCGACCTGGATAGAGTCATCGAGGACTGGGAGGACGTAGAGTGAGGCGAAGGAGGTGTGCCGTCGGGCATTGGCGTCGAAAGGCGATATCCTAACGAGGCGATGCACCCCGCTTTCCCCCCTCAGATAGCCATATGCATAGGGGCCGGAGATCTGGACGGTCGCCGACTTGATGCCGCCTTCCGACTCGAGCATGTCGATGACTTCGGTTTTAAATCCCTTACGCTCGGCCCAGCGCGTATACATCCTGAGGAGCATTCCAGCCCAGTCGCAGGCTTCCGTACCTCCTGAACCGGCGTGGATGGAGATAAAGGAATCAGAAGCGTCGGCCTCGCCCGAGAGAAGTTCCAAAACGACGGCGTCATCGAAACGTTTTCGGATTTCCTCAAGATTCGTTCGGATGTCCGGTTCGAGATCCTGCTGTTCCTCTTCCACTGCCATGGCGCAGAACTCGGCAAGGGACGCCACATCGGACTTGAGATTGTTCCAGGTATTGAGTCTCTCCTTCAGCAACTTTATCTGGGTAAAGAGCCTTCCCGCCTTGGCGGCATCGTCCCAGAACCCCGGTTCAGAGGAAAGTTTTTCTTTGTCCTGGACTTCCTTCTCGAGCCTCGCGGCGTCAAAGACGCCCCCATATATCGAGTATTTCCGACTGCAAATCGTTTATGGGCTTAATCAGCTCCTCAATCATGCCTCTCTCCTGATACGCTAAAATCAAAGACCGTATGATAATGCCAGCTTTTACGAGTGCCTTACATAGCGGGAACAACCCTTGCCTTGCACGTCAGGTATGGAATTGCCGGTGTAGAACTGTACAGCCGGCAAATCCGTCGAAACCTTCATTGATCGGCACGAACCGGGCTCCCGCACTTCGGCAAAGGTCCTGACACCGGCCACGGAGCCTGAAATAACAAAGCAGTGGTCGTACCCACCTCCCGCAGCCTCAATGTCGGCACCGATCGCCTTCTCCCTCTGGAAGTCGAAGGCCGTGCCCTCAACCTTCATGGGCAGGCCTGCCAGGGGGATGAGGTCTTTATTGACCTCGAGGTAGCTGCCGCAGTCGAGACGGACGCGATGGCCAAGAATGAGACCAGAACCTTCACCGCCCAAGTTGAAGTAGGCGTGGTTGGTGAGATTGAGCGGCGTATCGGCCTCGGGCAGCGCCTCGTAGTCCAGGGAGAGCCGACCCGATGCCGAGAGGGTAACCGTGACAGCGACGTCGATCGAGCCCGGGTAGCCCTCTTCGCCGTCGAGGCTCCTGCGGCTGAACCGAAGAGCGGGATCCCCGTCCAGGGTAGATGCTTCGGTCTTCCAGAGTCGTTTATCGAAACCCCTCCTTCCGCCGTGAAGGTGGTTGAGGCCGTTATTGGCATAGAGCGCATACTTTTTGTCGCCCAGGATGAAGCGTGATCCCCCTATCCTGTTGGCGTAGCGGCCGATTGTAGCACCGAAATAGGGGTTGGGCCCTCTGGCGTAGCCATCGAGAGTGGGAAAGCCTAAAAGGATATCATCCTTAAAACCACGGAAATCCGGCATCAGGAAACTTGTCCACGTCGCGCCGTACTCGTTCCAGGAGGCGGAAAAATCACCTGCGTTAAGCGTATAGAGCGATATTTCATCCCCAGTCGAAAGGGTCCCAAACGGTGATCTCTTGACACTCATAGCATCCTCCTAAGGCGAAGTGCGGCTTTGCCGCGAATCAGCGCATCCCGTAATAAATGACGTAGAGGGCCTCGAAAAGCGAGGCTGGAATGATGCGTTTAAGCCAGGCGGCGAAACGCTGGAAGCCAGGTCCGACGGAACGGCGGAGGGGCAGCTTCCTGCGTTTCAGCAAAGCCGAAACCGCTTCGGCGAGGCGCGTCGGCAGAGAGCCGTGCATCTCGTCGTATTCTTGTTTCCCGATAACCTTGGCAGCCATAGCTCCGTATGCGGCCGAATTGAGGGCGGATTTCTTCCGAGAGCCGGTGAACCCGGTCTTAAAATCGCCCGGCTCGACGATGCAGGCCTGGACGCCGAAAGGCCTCAATTCGTAGCGCAGCGATTCTAAAAAACCTTCGAGGGCGAATTTACTGGATGAATAGAAGGCCTGGAAAGGTATGCCTATCCTCCCGGCCAGGGAGCCTATGATGATGATCCTGCCACGTGAACGCCTGAGATGGGGCAGACAGGCGCGGACCGTCCGCACCGTACCGATGAAGTTGACATCCATCTGGGCCTCGATGTCCTCGATCGGACAGTCCTCCACAGAGCCGGCGACGCCCATTCCGGCGCAGGCGACGAGAAGGTCGAGCCTGTTTTCGTTCTTTACGATGAAGTCGATCGCTCCGTCCACGGAGACCTGGTTTTCAACATCGAGGGGAATGAGATGCGGGCATCTTGCGCCCGCGCGGCTCAAAGCTTCATCTTTACCGGGATTTCTTCCCGTGCCGTAGACCTTGTATCCTTCGGCTGAAAGCCTCTCGGCGACGGCCTTCCCAAGTCCGCTCGTGGCTCCCGTGATGAGAGCGACGGGATTCAACGTGGATGCTTCGCTCATGATTGTATTTTCCTCCCTTTATACGCCCCAACGATGATCTCTGCTATTTGCCTCGCGTCCCACAGTTCCGTGTCGATGACAAGATGTGCGAGAGAAAGATCATCCATGTCGATGCCGTAGGTCTCCAGGTATCTGCTCCTGTCTTTCTCGTCGCGCATCTCGGTGAAACGTGCCACATTTTCCCGATTTCCACCCTCGCGTGCCTGTATCCGCGCGACTCGTGCCTCGAATCCCGCCTTCAGGTAGACTCGCAGGTCGGCCTTGGGAAGCATCCATATAGCCAGCCTTGAGCCAACGATACAGTCCTCCTCATTGGCCAGCTCCACCTGCCGTGCGTCGAGGAGCTTGTCCCATGAAGGGTCGCCTTCAGCCGCCTCAAGGATCTCGGCCAGGCTCATTCCTCTCTCCTGGGCGAGGTTACGGAACGTGTAGTTTATGAATCGAACTCCGAGGAGTTCGGCGACGATCCTGGAGTCCGTAGTATTTCCGCAGCCCGATTTGCCAGAAATCGCGATTATCGAATGCGCCATCGCTCACTCCACGTTCCGCAGCTGTTCGCGTAGGTTCTCAAGAGAATCCTTCATCTCGACGACGGCATGCGCCACGGGAATGAGGATGTTCTTGGAGCCTATCGTATTGACCTCCCGGTTCATTTCCTGGCAGAGGAAATCCAAACGCTTGGCCGGGGCAACTTCGAGAGAAATGGACCTGAAGGCAGCTATATGCGCCTTGAGCCGTTGAACCTCTTCGCTTATACCGCAGCGCATCAGCTGGACGGCTATCTCCTGGAGGAACCGTCCCTCGTCATAAGCCTGGATCACGTATTCAGCCATCTTGGTTTTTAGCTGGCGTGCAAGGGCGGCCTCGATCTCGGGGATGTTTGCCTCGACGATGGTAAAGCCCTGCTCGAAGCGCTCAAGTTCCATGGAGAGATTTTCTGCCGTGGCCTTGCCCTCAATGTCACGACAATGCTCGAAGTCGTCGAGAATGCCCGTTATCTGATCTTCGATACCAGTCCATAGTTCCTCTGCATCGAATTTGGCTTCGGCGGCGAGAACGCCTTCCTGCGAAGCCACGAGATCGAGAGAAGGTTTTTGGTCGATTCCACAGGCTCTTCCCACCTCGACGAGGGCGGCATACGCGGCCGCGGCCACCTTCAGGTCAGCGATGAGGCCGGTCGTCCTGGATCTGTCTTTCATCCGTAAAGTGAACTCGACCTTTCCGCGGTGGAGACGGGATCCTATCAGTCTCTGAATTCTGGGCTCTAATACGGCGCAGAGAGGCGGCAATGAAGCCGAGATGTCCAGATAACGGTTGTTGTAGGATTTCACCATGATGCTTATAGACAGGGAACCGAGCTCGAAATCCCTGCTCGCGAAACCCGTCATGCTTTTAAACATTAGGTTCTAGCCTCCCTTTCAGTTTTGAAAGAAGTTCGGTGCCCAGCTTCCAGTTATCCCCCGCTCCCATCGTGGCGAAAAGGTCGCCGGGGCGCAGGAGCCACTGAATGAAGGCGGCGGCGTCCTGATGGCGCCGGGTGTAAAGGATGAAACCCCTGGGATCATCGCAAAGCCTCTCGAAGACTTCGGCGTCGGGTGGGGCAGATTCGTCCTCGGAGAATAACGGGCTGATGTCGACAAGATCGGGCCTGGCAGCCCTCACTTTCTCAAAGAGATCCAGCCCGGATACGGATTCCACCCTGGTTTCCCTCGCCGAAGCGTAGATGTCGTGGAGAATCAGGCAATCAACATCGCCGAAGCTGGCCGCGAACTCGTCCATGAGAGCTATTGTTCGGGAATAGGTATGGGACATGAAGTCGACGATGAGTCTTCTGGAGGACCAGAAAGTCTTATAACCGGCAATAGTCGTCCTCAACGCCGTCGGGTGGTGGGCATAGTCGTCGACAAAGAGGACGCCAGCCGCCGAGCCCAGAACTTCGCTCCTTCGCTTGGATCCTGCGAATGATCCCAGGGCTTCCCTGGCTCCTTTCCAGAAGCCAGCTCTGTCCTTGTCGTTCGATTGGCCAAGATAGATGGGTCGGGTCAGGGCGATGGCGCCTACTGCGTCCATGACGAGATGCCTTCCCGGAAGGTGGAGCTCGAACTCCCCATCCCAGGCGCGAACCTTGAAACGAGAGAGCCCTTCTACGGTCTCCTCTCCGGTAATTCCCCAATCGCCCTCTGCGGAAAAGCCATAGGGCTCTGCGATGATGTCAGGCCTCGATGCAAGGACTTTCTGAGCAGCTTCCCTCGCTCCTGGGTCGTCGGCGCAATAGACGAGCCTGCCTCCAGGGGGCAGGGATCCTATGAAGATGACGAAGGCCGCCAGAATATCCTTGTAGGTGGGATAGAAATCCTGATGATCGCTCTCGACGCTGGTCAGGAGGATTTGGTTGGGTGAGAAGTTAAGGAAATGGCCCCTGTATTCGTCGGTCTCCGCGACAAAGTATTTATCGCCTCCAAGATAGATACAGCTCCCGCCAAAGGAAGAGACGGCTGAGCCGGCGATCACCGTTGCGGGTAGGTTTAGTTCCTTGAGTATGGATCCTGCCAGGGCCGTTGTCGTAGTCTTGCCGTGTACGCCGCAGATCCCCGAGGAGGAGGTCGTCCGGGAAAACGCGCCAAGGGCCTCGGCATAGCTCATCGTTGGTATTCCCCTTCCGGATGCCTCGATGAGTTCGGGGTTCTGGTCCTTCCGATAGGCATCAGAATAAAGGACGAGGTCGATCGAAGGGTCGAGGTTTCCCTTGGAAAAGCCCTCGTACAGCTTCATTCCGATCGAATCGAGCACGGCATCGGTGTAGAAGTGATCAGGGACGTCCGAACCTGAAAGAACCGCGCCCCGCGCGGCGAATAATTCAGCGAGGGCTGCCATGCCTGTGCCCTTTGCGCCGACGAAATGGGCATGTATGCCACCAAACGAGGACGCTAATTTGAATTCAGGCATAGGCTATTGTAGGGGGAAACACTCGTACTGGACAAGTCTTGGCTGCCCCTAGCCGCCAAAATGCAGTGAAAGAGAGCAAATGCTCTGCGTGTCGGGTTCGAGAACAAGATCCCAGCCGAATCTTATTCGCGTTCCCTGGTAGAGCGTTTCTTCCTTGTATTCACCCGAATACGATGACGAGATCCTGTCCTCGAAATGATCAAGAGCCAAAAAAAAGGCTTTATCCGATCGAATCTCCAGGATCTCCTTCCCTTGGCTTGTACGGATGGCGAGGCCGTCTATCGATTCAAGCGAGTTTGTCGCTCCCTGGGGGAACTCGATCCTATCCCTTCCTTTAAGTACGGAGAAGGCGAGCTCGCCGAGGCTGGCCGCAGGCTGGAGATTAAGTTCGGAGACGAACCTGAATTTGGCCTCGCGGGTGGACTTGTTGAGTATCTCCACATCGGCGCTGATCGAATGCTTCTGAAAAAGGTAGGACTTCTTCAGGGAGATACCAGCAAGACCTTCTTCGACCTTCAGGGCGAATTCCCTGAGCAGGCTGATTTTCTGCGGACCCTTGTCCTTTTCGCTGATCGTGTAGTTCAGGTTACCGAGATTGGCTAGAGTCGTGTCGAAGCTTCCATATCCATAGAAGGCATCGACGAAGCTGTGTTGACTCTCACCCGTCGCAGACATGTAGATGGCACAGAGATCCTGCTTGTTCCGGAATGAATCGATTTCGAAAACCGATCCACCCTTTTCGTGGATATAGCAGTTGAGATCCGCGGCCTGGTAGAGAATCTCTCTCACCCCATCGCAGTCTATGTCGTCCAGAAGGATCCCCGGGCTGAAAGTCCCATGCATTCGCGTTGTCCTTTCAGCCTCAATGAGCGATCGATAAGCTCCCAGGCGTACCTCGGGCCGCCGCAGCCCGCCGAAGTTGCTTTTCCAGAATAGTTCGCCGCTCTGGGCCTTCCAGAGGTCTTCCTGCGCGCTTTTCTTCCGCGCCTTGTCCCCCCTCAAAAGACTCGTGAGGTTGTGCACGTGGCACATCTTGTCGTAGAGCCGTTTGGCAGGTTCATTATCGATAAAGGATTGCTTGATGGGGCACGCCAGACCAAAGCCTGCTTGCCGAGCCTTCATCCCCTCCTGTTCCACGCGCGTTGAGACGCAGGAAGAGAGGTAGAAGGGAGGTGCCGCTCGAAGGTTTTTCGCCCATTCCTTTGCCATCACGGTTTCAAAGTAGAGGCAGTTCTTCTGGAACCAGGCGAAACTCTTCTCGAAAAGAAGGTCAGGCGATTCAAGTCCCGATGCCTCCCACATAGCTGGGAGCGACTGTCCGTCCAGCATGAGGGAAAAGAGCCCTTCCTCGGGATAGTCGACCTTCAAGCTTTCAACGATAGCCTCAAAGGGCCACAACGGGATTTGCGCATTTTCCGGCTCAAACGTGGGAAAGATGTAAAGCACCTTCCTCTGGTCTTCGGTGAGGAGTGGACCAAATCTGCCCAAGGGTATCAACCCGGCCTCGGCGAGCCTCCGCTGGGGAAGGAATGAATAACTAAAGCCGGCATTCCGGAACACGAAAGGCAGGCTCGGGTCCCAACTGTATTCATAGAGCCACCCGCCCGTGGGTCTACGGCCGAAGGTCTTCCTCAAATACGTCGTCAGCATCTCTATTTGGCCGATTTTATCCGAGGGCTGGAGGAGAGGGAAAAACGGGTTGAAGAAACCTCCGCCCAGGATCTCTATCTGCTTGCGTCCTGCCATCTCTTCAAGCAGAAGGATAAATTCAGGATGGTGTTCTTCGATCCACTGGAAAACGGTGCCCGAATAATACAGGACTGCGGAAACATTCTGGAATTTATAGAGACTGGAGAGAAAGGGCCGCCAGGACCTTTGGTAGGTCGACTCGAATAGCTTGTCCGAGCAGGCTTCGGGCATAGTATTGAAAGTCCCCAGTATGATATTCGTTATCTGCATCTCTCTCCCGGCTACGACGGGGAATCCTACCCTAAAACCAAAGGGGCGGGATAGAGCCGTCGCATAAAATTGCCTTTTTTACACCTTGCCCTACAGATACACGATTGCTCATTTTCGTATGGCATAAGCATTATTGTCACCTGTTTACACACGTGCCGCAAAAAACAAGGCTATAGCGAAGCCGAGAAGCGCCCCCACCAGGACTTCTGTCCAGGTATGCCCATGTACTTCGCGCACAGGCTCGTAGCAGATGTCGAGGCGGGCACTAACTTCAGTGCCCAAACGGTTGAGCGCCTTGGCCTGGAGACCCGATGATCGCCTAACGCCGAGCGCGTCTCGAATCACGATAAGGCTCAGGAACAAAGATAATATAAAAAGGTTCGAAAACCCCTCGGTTAGCGCGATGGACGAGCTTATGGAAATCGCGATAGCCGAGTGGCTCGACGGCATTCCTCCAGTTCTCCACAAGAAAACAAGGAGGGCATCCTTGATATCGCTTTTCTTGGCTTTTGCGAGATTTAGTACAGTCTTTAAGAATTGGGCGACGAAAAGACTGGAGGCGGCGGCTTGGAATATCGGATTTGTGAGGAGGGACGCAAGGCTACCAGGGTTTCTGTACATTGTAGGGGAAGTTTCCCGCCCAAATCCCAACCTGTCAAGCCGATTTGCGACGTTGACCCTCCATCCGATGCCCTGTACCATGGCTTCATGGATTTTTGGAGGGAGTTTTCCGCCGGGGAGGATGACGGCGAGAGGCGACTCGACAGGATTGCCCGCCGTTTTCTGGTTGGTATACCTCTTTCAGTGATACACAGGGCCATCCGTAAAGGCCAAGTGCGCGTGAACGGCAACCGCGTAGGCCCTGAGTATCGGATCGCCCCCGGAGACAAGCTGCAGATCTCACATAGAGTCGATGGCGAGACTGGAAGGCAAGTCGAGGCAGAGTGTACCGCAACGAATATCACAGACCCCGAAATCCTTTTTGAGACTCATGACCTCGTCTATATCAACAAACCAATTGGCGTCCTCGTCCATGATGGGAAGGACAGTCTTGATGCGAGGGTGAGGAAATACCTCGCCCCTTCCCTACCCCCTTCCCTCTCCTTCACTCCAGGCCCGCTTCACCGGCTTGACAGAAACACTTCGGGCGTCGTGACGTTCTCTAAGACGCTCAAGGGCGCCCGGCTGTTCAGCAAAGCCCTTCGGGAAGGCTCGATGACCAAGATGTATCTCGCTGTTCTCACCGGCGAGCTCAAGGAACACGAAACCTGGACCGATGCCCTTCTACGGGATGAGAAGACCCGGAAGAGCAGCGTCGCAGTAGCAGGGCGACAAGTAGGAAATGAGCCAAATGCGGCCAAGCACGCCGTAGCCAGCGTAGCTCCTTTGGCATTTCGCGGGGGCAGAACTCTGGCCGCGCTTCGTCTCGGCACGGGGCGCACTCACCAGATCCGAGCCCAAGCCGCCTTCAGAGGGCATCCGCTTGCGGGAGACGTCAAGTATGGGGGCGTTTCCGCCGATCTTCCCTATTATCTTCATGCTTGGTACTTAAAAACGAGTCCTGACGCGATCCCAGGCCTCCCAGACATCGTCGTAGCTCCCCTGCCACCTTATTTTAGGAAGATGGTCGGCGATTTCTTTCTATTTGAAGAAAAAGAAGTATATTTGCACGTGATGCACTCTTTCCCCTAGGAGGACGAGCCAATGGCAGACCCTGTGTTCACGCCCAAGATGCCACGAATGCCGAAATTTCCTAAGATATCCCTCAAGGGACCAGTTATCTTCGTCGTCCTCGCGGCGATTGTGGTGATTGTCTTTCTCTCGACGAGCTTCATCATTGTAGACCAGACGGAGAATGCCGTCATCACGACATTCGGCAAGTACACGAAGACGCTCGGAGCGGGGCTCCACTACAAATTACCCTTTGGCGTCCAGAAGGCCTATCTCGTCCAGACCAAGGTCATCCAGACGGAAACCTTCGGCTTCAGGACGCTCAAGGCCGGCAAGATCACCCAGTATTCCGACAAGACCTTCCCCGACGAGTCCACCATGCTGACGGGCGACCTCAACATCGTCGACGTCGAATGGATCATCCAATACAAGATCGTCGATCCAAAGGCCTGGCTCTTTAACGTTGCCGACCGCAACAACACGATACGCGACATCTCACAGTCCGTAATAAGCCGTCTCGTAGGCGACAGGACCATCCTTGGCGTCATCGGCGCGGACCGACAGACCATCCAGGGCAATGCCGTCGTCCTCATGAACCAGATCTTCAGTAAATACGGCCTGGGTATAGAGGTCACGCAGGTCCAGCTCCAGAACATCGTCCCCCCCGCCGGCGTCCAAGCCGCCTTCGAAGACGTGAACAAGGCCATCCAGGACATGAACCGGCTGATCAACGAGGGGCGCGAAGCCTATAACATGGAGATACCCAAGGCCAAGGGACAGGCCGACCAGACCCTCGAGATAGCCCAGGGCTACGCCACGGAACGCGTCAACATGGCTAAGGGCGACGTAGCTCGCTTCGCGTCCGTCCTCACCGAATACAGGAAGGCGCCCGACGTAACGAGGAGGCGCCTCTACTACGAAATGATCGATCAAGTTTTTGCAGGGGAAAAGGATGTCGAACTCATCGACAAGAATTTCAACAACCTCCTGCCCCTGAAAAACCTCGGCACGACCCCCAGCACAACCAAGGAGACAGCACGATGAAAAAGACCATCATCATAGTCGCAGCCATCCTGGTAGCCCTCATCGTCGTTCTCGTCGCCGGGCCCTTCTTCATTCTCAACGAGGGGGAACAGGCCGTCGTCGTCCGTTTCGGCAAAATCGTCAAGGTTCACGCCGATGCCGGCCTCAAGCTTAAGAGTCCCTTCGTCGACGAGATCCATATCTTCCCAAAGCGTCTTATGTCCTGGGATGGGGAGAAGCAGAGCATCCCCACCAAGGAGAACCAATTCATCTGGGTCGACACGACAGCGCGCTGGAGGATCTCCGACCCGGCCAAGTTCTACGAGTCGGTGAGCACGCTCGAAAGCGCCTATGGAAGGCTGGACGACGTCATAGACTCGGCGGTGCGGACGGTCATCTCATCCAATTACTTGAGGGAAGCGGTCCGAAATTCGGACGAGATCATGAAATCCGCCAACCAGGAAACATTCCAGACGGGGGAGGCAGAAGGATCCTCCTCGCTTGAGGGTCTTACCGTGGCACCTACCCAGTACGAGAAAATTGAAAAGGGACGTGAAGCTCTCTCCATTCAGATGATCAAGATCGTCTCGTCGATTGTGCCCGAATACGGCATCGAGGTGCTGGACATCGTGCCGAGACAGATAAAGTACTCGGACGAGCTCACGGATTCGGTTTATCAACGCATGATCAAGGAGCGCAACCAGATAGCGCAGGCATTCCGATCCAACGGCGAAGGCAAAAAGGCCGAGTGGCTGGGCAAGCTCGAGAACGAGAAGCGTTCCATCATATCCTCGGCCTATGCCAAGTCCGAGACCACCAAGGGAAAGGCCGACGCCGAGGCGACTAAGATCTACGCAGAAGCCTACGGGCGCGACCCCTCCTTCTACGAGTTCTGGAAGGCCATGGAGTCCTATAAGGACACGATGCCTGCATTCAAGAAGACGCTTTCCACCAATATGGACTATTTCAAGTACCTCTACAGCCCGACGGGAAGATAGGAAGGGTTTCAGTTCGACAGATAGGCCCCGGCCAGGGATATCCGGCCGGGGCCTTCTTTTAGTTCGATGACGGCGAAACATTCCGTGGCGCAGGGGCCGGGATTGACGACCAAGGTACCGTCCTCGAGGGATATACAGGGTGATTCGTGAATATGTCCGCAAACCCAGAGCTCCGGCTCTCGAACTGACATGAGTTCGGCGAAGGCCACGCTTCCGGCATGAGTCTCCCGTATCAGGTCAGCGTTCGTCCCGTAGGGCGGGCTGTGCGTAAGGACGATGAGAGGAAGATTGCCCTCTATGGAGGCAAGATCGGCCAAGGCTGTCTCGAGGGCGCTTCTCAGCTCGTCTTCGGTTCGCTCGAAACTAGTCATACCGGCTCTGCGAAGACCACCTCCGGCCCCAGCTACCCTGCAGAATGGCAGGATGAGAAGACCCCCATCCAGGTAATGTCCCGATCTCTCCATCAACCTCCGCGCCGGCAAAGGATCGCAATTGCCGGGAACGATGGCGATGGGAGGTTTTCCGGTCATCGCCTCGAGTTCGGCGAGAACCTGGGCTGCAGCCTCCTCGTCGCCGAAATTCGTGAGATCACCGGCGACAAGGACGAGGGAAATGTCGGTATTCTTCGATAGAACTCGTCCCAGGCTTTTTACCCTGCCATGGATGTCAGCGAGAACGAGGATTTTTTTCACAATTCCTTTCTACCCTTGCCTCGCAGTCGAGTCAACGGAAATATCGAAGACGAAGGAGACCCCCTTGAAATTATAGCTGGTTACGGGGAGTATTCTTCTCGTGATAGCTGTAAGCGATTTGGCGCTCGGTTTCGGCGAGCGCTCCCTCTTCAAGGATGTCAACCTCAAATTTACGATGGGCAACTGCTATGGCATCATCGGCGCCAACGGTGCCGGAAAGACTACTTTCCTCCGAATCCTCTCAGGTGAACTGAGCCACGATAAAGGCGAAATCTCCATCAGCAAGGGAGCGCGATTGGCAACCCTCAAGCAGGACCACTTCGCCTTTGAAAATCTGAAAGTTCTGGACGCAGTCATCGTGGGTTATGACCGTCTGTTCATGATTTTGCTCGAGCGTGAGGCTATCTACGCCAAGGAGGATTTCTCCGAGGCAGACGGCCTCAGGGCGAGCGAACTCGAGGCGGAGTTCGCCGAACTGGGAGGCTGGGAGGCTGAATCCCAGGCCGCTCTCCTCCTCTCGGGCCTCGGTGTCCCCGAATCCCTGCATTCGAAACTCATGAAAGAAGTGGGAGAGTCGCTCAAAGTCCGTGTCCTCCTCGCTCAAGCCCTCTTCGGCAATCCCGATATCCTCCTCCTCGACGAGCCTACGAACGGTCTCGACCTCGATTCAATATCCTGGCTCGAGGAATTCCTCATCGAGTTCCCCAACATAATCATCGTCGTCTCCCACGACCGGCACTTCCTCAACGCCGTCTGCACCCACATCTGCGATATCGACTTTGGCCATATCCATATGTACTCGGGCAACTACGATTTCTGGTACCGGATGAACCAGATCCTCATGCAGCAGCAGAAGGACGAGAAAAAGCGCCGTGAGGACAAGATCAAGGACCTCAAGGAGTTCATCCAGCGGTTCGCCTCTAATGCCTCCAAATCCCGCCAGGCCACCTCAAGGAAAAAGATTCTGGACAAGCTCGATCTCGGCGACTTTATCCCTTCGCTGAGGAGATTCCCCTATGTTGGCTTTAAACCGGCACGCGCAATAGGCAACAATGTCCTTAAGATCGTCGGCCTTTCCCTAGCCATGGATGGCAAGCGGATTCTCAGGGATTTCCCCCTCAATGTGAACCGAACCGATAAGATAGCCTTCGTCGGGCACGAACATGTCGCCAAATCGGCTCTCTTCTCCGTCTTGGGCGGAGAATCCGAGGCCTCGGCCGGCGACCTGTACTGGGGGCAGACAGTCGAGAAGGCCTATTTCCCCAAGGACTCGAGCCGACTCTTCACCTCCAATCTTTCTATCGTCGAGTGGCTCGGCCAGTATACGGAATCGGATGATGAGACCTATATCCGTTCTTTCTTGGGCCGCATGTTGTTTTCGGGCGACGACGCCCTGAAACCCGTAAAGGTATTGTCGGGCGGGGAGCGCGTTCGGTGCATGCTTTCGAAACTGATGCTCTCGGGCGCCAATTTCCTGATCTTGGATGAACCCACCAATCATCTCGACCTGGAAGCTATAACTTCGCTCAACGACGGACTGATTGACTTCCCCGGCGTCCTTCTCTTCGCTAGCCATGACCACGAATTCGTCAATTCCATAGCCGACCGCATCGTGGAGATCTGCCCGGGCGGCGTCATCGACCGATACATGCGCTTCGACGACTACCTAGCCGATCCCCAGGTCAAGGAACTGCGCGACGAATACTACCACGGGCATGTGATAGCCGAGATCTGATACCTGCTTTAGTCCGGGAATAGGAAAAAGTTGACGTGGTGCTTTGTCGACCGTATAATCGGACCAAGCGCCGTCCGACGCCTAGCGTCAGCAGACGCCTAGCGCCAGCAGACGCCTAGCGTCAGCAGATGCTTCTATTCAAACCGGAGGAACACCATGAAACGCATTCTTGCAATGCTTCTCGTCGTTAGCCTCGCTTTCGGCGCCATCGCCTCCATCGCGGCCCAGCCCAAGAGCCGCCTCCTCACCGATGCCACTGGCATCGATGACAAGTCCTTCAACGCGGCCGCATGGCGGGGAATTCTGGAGTTTTACGGCGACACTTGGACCAAGACCGCCAAACGCGGAAAGTTCTATGACGTCCTCACCGCCCAAACCCAGGACATGTACATTCCCAACCTGATGCAGGCCTCGGACGAGAAGTATGACCTCATCATCGTCACCGGGTTCACCTGGGCTGACGCTCTCACCGAGGTCGCCGCTAAGTATCCCACCCAGAAGTACCTCATCGTCGACGTGGACTGGGTAGGCAAGCCCAATGTCATGGAGGCCATCTACTCCGAGCACGAGGGCTCCTATATCGTTGGCGTCGCCGCAGCGCTCAAGGCCAAGGCGGACAAGATCGCCAACCCAAAATTCGGCTTCATCGGTGGCATCCCCGGCCCGACAATCACCAAGTTTGAGATGGGATGGGTCCAGGGCATCAAGGCCGTCCTCCCCGGCGCCCAACTCGTCGACTACTATGCCAACGACTGGGGCAAGCCGGAACTGGCCAAGGCCCAGGCCAAGAACTGGTATGATTCGGGCGTCTACACCATCTTTTCCGCGGCGGGCGGCACCGGCAACGGTACTATCGCCCAGGCCAAGGAATACCGCTCCCAGGGCAAGAACGTCTGGGCCATCGGCGTCGATTCCGACCAATACCAGGATGGTATTTACTCTGGCACCAAATCAGCCGTTCTCACATCCATGATCAAGCGCGTCGAAACATCCACAAAGGTCGCCCTCCAGGCCGTCAAGGCAGGAACCTTCAAGGGCGGCGTCGTGGTTTTCGACACCAAGGGAGAAGGCGTCGGCTTCTCCGACTCCAACCCCGAACTGGGCAAGGCCATCGTCAATCAAGTGAACGCTATCCGCAAGGACATCATTTCCGGCAAGGTGAAAGTCATACCCACCTATTCCGAGGCTAAAGCCAAGGGACTCGCCCCGGCGAATCTCCAGGCAAGCGACAACCAGTAAGTCTTTTTAGGAAGGGCCGCGGGCCGCCCTGGCTCTTGAGCGGGGCGGCCCGCGCCGTATTCTCCTTTTTTAGGAGCAGCAATGCCAGGCTACGCGATCGAAATGCTGGACATCACGAAGGCCTTCCCCGGTGTGGTAGCCCACGACGAAGTCACTCTGCGAGTCTTTGACAACGAAGTACATGCGATTCTCGGCGAGAATGGCGCAGGCAAGTCCACACTGATGTCCATTCTTTTTGGACTCTACAACGCCGATTCCGGCAGGATTCTCGTCCGAGGTAAAGAAGTGCACATCCGCGATCCGAATGAGGCGACGGAACTCGGCATCGGAATGGTCCACCAGCATTTCAAGCTTGTACACAACTACACCGTCACCGAAAACATCATCCTAGGCAAGGAACTGCGCACACGTATCGGCGATGTGGATGTTCGTTCGGCTGAAAAGAAGGTGGCCGAACTCTCGGCTCGCTATGGGCTGAATGTCGAACCCAAGGCAAAAATCGAGACGATTTCAGTAGGGATGCAGCAGCGGGTCGAGATACTAAAAATTCTCTACCGTAATGCAGATATCCTGATATTCGACGAACCGACCGCAGTCCTGACGCCTCAGGAAGTCGATGAACTGCTTGAAATATTAAAACGGCTCAAGGCTGAAGGTAAAACGATCATCTTCATAACCCATAAACTGAAGGAAATCAAACAGGCGGCTGAGCGCTGCACCGTTCTACGCAGAGGTAAATATAT
>JAPLSO010000033.1:170939-234028 GCA_026398595.1 Spirochaetota bacterium
GATGTAGCCGGGACTTCGGAAGAGACGATGGCCGAAATGATGGTCGGCAGGGCGGTGAAATTTCGCACCGAAAAAAAGCCAGCCCAGCCCGGAAAGATCGTGCTGGATATTCACAACCTCTTCGTGCGCAATTCCAAAGGTTCGCATGCGATCAGGGACCTTTCGCTCAGCGTCAGCTCGGGCGAGATCGTGGGCGTGGCTGGGGTCGATGGCAATGGGCAGAGCGAACTGGTGGCCGCCATCACGGGTCTCCTCCCTGTCGACTCAGGATCCATCTTCCTTTCGGGAAAGGATATAACCCGAACAGGAATACATGAGCGAATCGAAGCGGGTATCGGACATGTGCCCGAAGATCGGCAGCGATATGGACTCGTCCTCGAATTCAGGCTCGACGAGAACCTCGTCCTGAAAAGCTACCGAAAGCCTCCCTTCTCAGGGCGAGGCGGCGTCCTTAACATGGCAGCCATAGCAGAATACGGCAGGAAGGTCATCGCCAGCTATGACATCCGTGCTGGTGAAGGACCAGCCACGAAGGCTGGCTCCATGTCCGGCGGCAACCAGCAGAAAGTCATCATCGCCAGAGAAATAGAACTTTCGCCCGAACTCCTGGTTGTAGCCCAGCCTACTCGTGGCCTCGATGTCGGCGCCATTGAGACGATCCATTCCCGTATCATTCAGGAACGAGACAAAGGAAGGGCGGTATTGGTCGTCTCCTTCGAGCTGGACGAGATACTCAACCTATGTGACCGTATCGTCGCCATTTCCAAAGGCGAAATTATAGGAATCGTGGAAGCGCGGGACGCGGATGAACGTGAAATCGGCGTCATGATGGCTGGAATGCGCCGCCCATCGACAGTGAAAGGAGGCGGAGCATGAAGAAGCACATTCCTCATGAAACGAGTTTCCTGGACAGGATGCTTACGTCCAGCAAAGCCGTGTCCACCGCCGTAGTCATCCTGGGATTTCTCTGCGGCACGTTTCTTGTCGTCGTGGTCGGGAGAGATCCGCGCGGAATGTACAGCGCCATGCTCCAGGCTCTCACGGGTCTCGATGTGACGCGGGGCACCTGGAATATCCGTTATGTCGGGGAATGGCTCAACGCGAGCGTTCCCCTTATCCTCTGCGGCCTCTCAATGGCCTTTGCCGCAAGGACAGGACTTTTCAACATCGGAGCCGAAGGGCAGTACATCGTTGGCCTCACCGCTGCCCAGTTAGTCGCGATTTTCGGACCACCTATACCGGTTCTGCACTGGGTTCTTGCCCTCCTCGCCGCTGGAATGGCGGGAGGGCTCTGGGGTGGTATCGTAGGCTGGCTCAAGGCGAAATTCTCGGTTTCGGAAGTCGTGGCCACTATTATGCTGAACTACATAGCGTTTTTCGGCTCCCGATGGCTTACCATGCTGATTCCTGGCACCAACACGTATCGAACGCTCACCCTTCCAGTCACGGCCAGGCTCAGTAACCCCTTCCTCGACTTCTTCAGCAATGGCTCCCGCTTGAACCTGGGGCTTTTCGTCGCCCTCGCCTCCTGCCTCATATTCTGGTTCCTCATGGAAAAGACAAGGCTTGGCTTCGAGCTGCGGGCCACTGGGCTCAACCGTGACGCTGCCTATTACGCCGGCATCGGCGTGACGAAAAGCTTGACTATTTCCATGACGGTCGCTGGTGCCTTCGCGGGGCTGGCGGGCGCTGCGGTTGCCCTCGGCTCCTTCAGCTATGGCCGTGTCCTGGGTGGCTACGACAACTATGGCTTCAACGGCATAGCCGTGGCCCTCGTCGGGAACAGCACGGCCGGAGGTACGCTCATTTCAGGATTGCTGTTCGGCATGCTGGCCTCAGCCCAACCGCTCATGCAATCCCGGCAGATTCCCAAGGAGATCACCTGGATCATTTCGGGTCTCGTGGTGATCTTCATCTCGCTTCGGGCCGGCTTCCGCCTTCTTCTGGATTGGCGGGCAAGACGCCGAGCCGCCGTGGAAAAGGAGACCCGCGATGAATAATCTGATGCGCATGACACCTTCCGTGCTCATGATCGTATCGCCGATACTCGTAGCCGCCGTAGGCGGCATGATCTGTGAAAGGGCGGGAATCGTCAATATAGCGCTTGAAGGTCTGATGGGCATCGGCGCCTTCACTGCTGCGACTGTCCATTTCTTTCTGGAGGGTTCCTCTCCCCTCTCGGTGTGGATTGCAATTCTGGCAGGAGGCGTTGCAGGTCTCCTCGTATCTCTCATACACGCTTACGCATCCATCTCCCTTAACGCAAACCAGACAATTTCGGGAACTGGCATCAATCTTTTAGCCACCGGCGGCACTATATTCCTCTCCCAAGTCATATTTCATATGGAACGCACAGAGCCCTTCAAGCTGGGTATGATGCCTGGTCCGGGAGGAATATACCCCACCGCGTGGATAGCCTTGGCGACCGTGCTGCTCTCCTGGTACATCCTCTTTCGACGGCCTTTCGGATTGCGGCTGCGTTCCTGCGGGGAACACCCCCAGGCGGCGGCTTCGGCCGGAATCGATGTCCGTAAAATGCGCTACATCGCGGTGATGGCCTCCGGTTTCCTGGGGGGTGTGGCTGGAGGCTGCCTCGTCCTCACTCAGACCATACAGTACACGGTGAACACCATCAACGGCGCCGGTTTCATCGCTCTGGCCGCTGTTTCATTCGGGCGCTGGCTTCCCATAGGTGTAGCTGGCGCATCCCTTCTCTTCGGGACAGCTGTGGCACTCGCCATCTACATGGTAAACATTGAGGGCCTGAGATTCCTTCCTTCCGAATTCTTCAGTGTGATGCCCTATATCATCACCCTCGTGACCCTCGTAGTCTTCTCAGGAAAGGACTACGCCCCCAAGGCCTCTGGCCAGCCTTATGAGAGAAGCTGATTATTTGAGCCTTAAAAAACTGGGCAGGTTAAAAGGAGCAGAGCATGAAAGGCATGATGTCACACGATAGGAAACTTGACCATTTCTCTTCTGGAACACCACATAACTCGGCGGTGAAAGGGGATATCGCACCGATTGTGCTTATGCCCGGCGATCCCCTCCGCGCCCAGTACATTGCAGAAACCCGGCTAAAAAACAAAAGGAAAGTCACGTGCGTCCGAAACATGTTCGGTTTTACAGGAACCTGGGAAGGCAAGGATGTAAGCGTGATGAGTTCAGGCATGGGGGCCCCTTCTATGGGCATCTACTCTTTCGAGCTGTTCTCCTTTTACGATGTCGAACGCATCGTCCGAATCGGCACCTGCGGCGGCTTGACGGCTGACATCAACGTCGGAGACATTGTCATCGCGATGACAGCCTCGACGGACTCGAACTACGCCCACCAATACAGACTCAATGGCCAATTCTCACCCTGCGCGGATTACTCGCTGCTGGAAAAAGCTGTGGCATCAGCACGAAAGCGCGAAATCAAGTACTGGGTAGGAGGAATATTCTCTTCGGATGTGTTTTCGCTCTATAGCGCCCTTCCCGAGGAGGAAGGCTGGAAGAAGTGGGCCGATCTGGGCTGCGCAGCCACCGATATGGAGTGCTTCGCCCTTTACTGCAATGCGGCCTATCTCAGGAAAAGAGCGCTCACTCTCCTCACCTGCTCAGATTCCAATATCACCAGAAAGGAAATGACGCCTGAAGAAAGACAGACCTCGCTCAATTTAATGTTCGACGTGGCTCTGGATCTTGTCTGAGTACGATGCTGAAAGGGGACAAAAGGCGGCCGGTGAAATTTCCCTTCGACGAGGAGCTTGTTCTCCCGGCGCTGGGAAAAAGCGGATTGGAATGGACGGCGTGTATCGTAGCCGCTTTCGGTCTCCGTGACGAGGAAATCCGACCGAGGATTCGCGAGCCTCTGGATTCGATTTCAGAGATTCTATAAAGCGAGAAAGAAGAAAAGGGGAGACCTTCCGGCCTCCCCTTTTATCTTTGCTCGTGCATGCCAAGATGGCGATTCAGACTACTATGACCCTGCAAACGCGCTTTTTCCCCGCCCTTAAGATCATGGCCCCTTCGAGAATGTCGCCCTCGGCCAGGGTGCCCGCCTCAGCGCCCAGCTTTTTGCCGTTGACGCTCGCTCCTCCCTGCTGAACGAGACGTCGAGCCTCGCCCTTCGAGACGGCGAGTCCAGCTTCGACGAAGAGATCGAGAACGGATATCCCCGAAGCTAGTCTTGTCCTCGGCACCGTTATGGAGGGCATCTCATCGACATCTGAGCCGCCGCCGAATGCTGCCTTGGCCGCCTTTAAAGCCTTGTCAGCTTCCTCTTTACCATGGATAAGGGCGGTGACTTCCCATGCGAGCCTTTCCTTGGCCGCGTTGATGGCCGCATCCTTCCCTCGTCCCAGCCGCCTACATTCATCCACAGGAAGGAAAGTGAACATGAGGAGGAAGCGCTCAAGGTCAGCGTCCTGGACGTTGCGCCAGTATTGGAAGAACTCATAAGGACTCGTCATCTCGGGGTCGAGGAAAAGTGCTCCTTTTTCCGTCTTGCCCATTTTTTTCCCGTCTGAGGTCATGACCAGGGGAAAGGTGAGGCCGAAGCATTCGGCGCCTTCGACACGGCGGATAAGCTCGATGCCGGCGACGATGTTGCCCCACTGGTCGTCACCTCCTATCTGCAGCCGGCAGCCATGGCGTTTGTAGAGCTGGAGGAAGTCATAGCTCTGGAGCAGCTGGTAGTTGAACTCGATGAACGAGAGTCCTGTCTCCAATCGCATTCGATACGCCTCGAAAGAGAGCATCCGGTTGACCGAGAAATGCCGTCCGATGTCCCTGAGGAAATCGATGTAGTTGAGGTCAGCCAGCCAGTTTTTATTGTTATCCGAGTAAAGGGTCTTTCTGTCAAAGGCCATGAATTTGTCCAATTGAGCCAGGAAGCGCTTGGTGTTGGCGTCGATCTCTTCGTAGCTGATGATCTGGCGCATGGTGGTCTTGCCAGATGGATCTCCTATGCGCGCCGTGCCCCCTCCCATGAGAACGATGACATTATGCCCAGCCTCGTGGAGGTGGCGCATGGCGAAGTACGGTACCATATGGCCGATATGGAGGGAGGGCCCCGTGGGGTCACAGCCTTCGTACAGCGTGATCGGGCCTTCGTCCATGAGCCGCGAAAGCTCCTCCAAGTCGGTACATTGTTGAATGAAACCGCGCTCTTCAAGAATTTCCAAGGCCTTGTTCATCTGTATCCTCGCATTGCGAGCAGTATACTGGTCTCGCAACGACTGTCTCAATATGTAAGCGCATTATTTTTTACCCTGCAAATGCTATTTATTTTATTTTTTCCCCACCTTGTGTTACACTTATAAGCAACGGATCATGACCCGGAATCAATCATCCGGCAACGGATCCGAACGTTTTATCCGTAAGGAGACGTACCATGGCGACGAATGGAACCGCGATGACCAAGGCACAGCTTGTCAGCGCACTTGCCGAAAAGAGCGGAATGACGAAAAAGGACGTCAAAGCATTCCTGGACACCATCTCCGAGGTTGCATACAAAGAAGTCAAGAAGAACAAGAAGTTCACGCTTCCCGGATTCGGCATACTCAAACTGACGAAGCGAAAAGCCCGCACCGGCAGGAATCCCGCAACTGGCGCGGCGATAAAGATCCCAGCCAAGACGGCAGTGAAATTCACTGTCTCCAAGGCCTGCAAGGAAGGAGTCCTGGGCTCCAAGTGATAAAAAAAGGCGCCGCGATTCACGGCGCCTTTTTTGGGATTCCCTGACCGCTTAAACGCGCTTATAGGACTTTATCTTCGATCGTAAATACTCGGGGAGAGCTGTGGTATGTATTCGATCCTGTGCCATACTGTCCCTATCCCTCACCGTGACGGTGTTGTCCTCTTTCGTCTGATAATCGATGGTCACGCAGTAGGGAGTCCCGATTTCATCATGACGTCTGTATCTCCTGCCGATCGCGCCTGATTGATCGTAATCCGTGGAGTATTCTTCCTTGAGTTCCTGCCGTATATCCTGGGCTAGCTCGGCCAGACCATCCTTCTTCATGAGGGGGAGGACGGCGACCGTGACGGGGGCGAGGCTGGGGTGGATGTGGAGGACGGTTCTGAAGTCGTCATCATTCCCCTTGTCGGCTACTTTCTGCTCTTCATAGGCGTCGCAGAGCACCATAAGCAGCTGGCGTGTGAGGCCGGCGCTCGTCTCGATGATATAGGGTATATAGCGTTCGTTCCCATTGTCCTGGTCGATGTACTGGAGATCCTTGCCCGAGAACTGCTGATGGCGCGACAGGTCGTAGTTCGTCCTGTTGTGGACGCCTTCGAGCTCCTTGAAGCCCATGGGGAACTCATACTCGATGTCGTAGGCGTCCTTGGCGTAATGCGCCAGTTCGTCCGGCCCGTGGCGGTGCCAGCGAAGCTTGTCCATATGTACGCCGAGCTTCGCGTAGTAGGCCCAGCGCTGTTCCCTCCAGTACTCAAAGTATTTCTCGTCATCGCCCGGCTTCACGAAATACTGCATCTCCATCTGCTCGAATTCGCAGGTCCGGAAGATGAAGTTCTTGGTGACAATTTCATTGCGGAAGGCCTTGCCGACCTGGGCGATGCCGAAAGGAATCTTCATCCTGTTGGACTGGACGATGTTTCGGAAGTTGACATAGATGCCCTGGGCAGTCTCGGGGCGGAGATAGATGAGTCCGCTCCCATCATCGACCGGGCCGATGTTGGTCTTGAACATGAGGTTGAACTTTCGGGTATCGGTGAGTTCTCCGCCGCAGTCGGGGCATTCTTTCCTGGCGAGTTTCTCCGGGTCTATCTGGTCGGCGCGGAACCGCTGCTTGCATTTCTTGCAATCAACGAGGGGGTCTGTGAAATTCTCGACGTGGCCTGAAGCCTCCCAGACGCGGGGATGCATGAGTATCGCAGCGTCGATGCCGACGATGTCGTCGTGTAGTTGGGTCATCTCCTTCCACCAGAACCTGGCTATCCTATTCTTGAGCTCGACACCCAGGGGACCATAATCCCAGGCTCCAGCCTGTCCTCCATAGATCTCCGAGGACTGGAAGACAAAACCTCTCCGCTTGGCCAGAGAGACAATCTTGTCCATGGTGGCATTCGACTCGGGCATCCTAAAGCCCCTCCTCTGATCGCGGTCCTTATTACAACCACGTCCGTTTCGGCGATTATAGGCGAATCGAGAACTTTTACGCTAGGGGAACTGCGATTTTCCCTAATGGCCCGTCATTGTCCGGTTTCCTCAGCCGCCCTTTTTCTCGATCTTTGCCCAGGTGTCGCGTAAGCCCACCGTTCGGTTGAACACGAGTCTGCCCGGCGCCGAATCGGGATCGACGCAGAAATAGCCGAGGCGCTCGAATTGTACGACCTTCCCCGATTCTATAGATACAAGGGCGGTCTCGCCCCAGGCTCCATTCAGAACTTCCAGGGAGTTTTCCGAGAGATTGTCGAGGAAAGATCCTCCGTGCGCGAATTCCATCGGCCTATCCATGGGGAAGAGATAATTGTAGAGCCGCGCCTCGATAGGGACAGCGCCATCGGCGGCCACCCAGTGGATGGTGCCTTTTACCTTCCTGTTATCCGGCGCGTCCCCTCCCTTTGTCTCGGGATCGTAGGCACAATGGACAGCCATGACTTCACCCGTGGATGGATCCTTGTCGAAGCCCGTGCAAGTGACGATATAGCCGTAGCGCAGGCGTACCTGGTTGCCGGGGAAGAGTCTGAAGTACTTAGGAGGTGGGACTTCCCTAAAATCATCCTTTTCGATGTAGAGAGTTCCCCCGAAAAGTATATCCCTCGAACCAGCAGCCGGATTCTCGGGATTGTTCACCGCGCCAAGTGTTTCGACTTTACCTTTGGGCCAGTTGTCTATAATCAGCTTGAGCGGCCGAAGGACAGCCATGTACCGCGGCGCCTTCTTATTGAGGTCCTCCCTCACGCAGTGTTCAAGAAGCTGGATGTCGACGAGGGAGTCTGTCTTGGCTATCCCTATCCGACCGAGGAAGTCGTGTATCGCCTCGGGGGAGTAGCCTCTGCGCCTCAATCCAGCTATCGTCGGCATGCGCGGGTCGTCCCAACCTGTCACTCTTCCCTCCCGCACAAGTTGGATGAGTAGGCGCTTGGAGAGGACAGTATTCGTGATATTGAGCCTGGCGAACTCGATCTGCCGCGAAGGGAAGACCTCGCAGTTGTTAATAAACCATTCGTAGAGCGGCCGGTGGATTTCGTACTCGAGCGAACAGAGCGAATGAGTCACTCCCTCGATGGCGTCGGAAATGGGGTGCTGAAAATCATACATGGGATAGATGCACCAGGCGGTCCCCGTCCTGTAATGAGGCTCCCTTCGTATCCTGTACATCACGGGGTCTCTCATGTTGAGGTTGGGATGCGCCATGTCGATTTTAGCCCTCAGGGTCTTCGTCCCGTCAGCGAATTCACCCGATCTCATGCGTGTGAAAAGGTCGAGATTTTCCTCGATGCTTCTATCCCTGAAAGGGCTGTTCTTCCCCGGAGGTGTGTAAGTGATGTTGTTTTTATCGGGGACATTCGTGCCGCGGTATTCCTTGATCTGCTCTTCATTCAGATCGTCAATATATGCCAGACCTTTGCGTATTAGGCTTCGTGCTAGTACATAGAGGCGCTCGTAATAGTCCGAGGCGTAGAATTCCCTGTCCTCCCAGTCGTAGCCCAGCCATTTCACGTCACGCTTGATGGCTTCGACATAGGACATATCCTCTTTCTCGGGGTTGGTGTCGTCGAAGCGGAGGTTACACTGGCCGCCGAAGCTTTTAGCTATGCCAAAATCGACATAGATAGCCTTGGCATGGCCTATGTGGAGCCAGCCGTTGGGTTCGGGGGGAAACCTGGTCCGTACTGATTTTACTTTTCCATCCGCGAGGTCTTGAGCTACGGCTTCATGTATGAAATCACCGGCCATTTTTTCCTCGTTTTCGCTCATGGGGACTCCTTGCCGTGCTTCAGAGGCACAGTGGCGTTACTATGGCCTCTTAGCGGTGGAGGGGTCAAGAAGGCTGGCTATGCGAAGACAGAGCTATCGGTTTCCCTTAGGCGCTAGTTACAGCCCAAGGACGTAATCGCGGATTCAACACGAACGAGGCATTCCGCCGTTCCGAGAAGTCTCATCGATTCGAAGAGAGGCGGACTCACCCGGGAACCGGTGATCGCCACCCTCAGGGGCATGAGAAGATCGCCCAACTTGGCCCCGATCTCAACGGCTCGCGCCTTGAATTTTTCTTCGGCCGCCGAAATCTCGGAGAAATCGCAGGATGGAAGAAGACGGGCGTCCTCGCGGAGAAGTTCGATGGTCCGCGCCTTGTCCAGCTTCTTGGGAATGAACTCCTCCGTTGCCGCTGTTTTCGGCCTCCCGTGGAGATACGCCATCATCGCCGGAGCCCCAGAAAGGAGCTTAAGCCTTTCGCGGATCAGGGGCATGGCTGCCAGATCCAGGGCGTCAGCAGCCGGATCGTCTTCGGTCCTCGTTCCGGCATCGACGAGGAAGGGTTTGACAAGGGCCGCAAGTTCGGCGTCGGATTTCTGGCGTATGTACTGACCATTGAACCAGTCCAGCTTTTGGTAGTCGAAGACGGCCGGGGCTTTGTTCAGCTTCTCAATTCTGAAGAGTCCCTCCATCTCCTTGAGGCTGAAAAGTTCCCTGCCCTCTTCGAAGGAGCAGCCTAGATGCGCGATGTAGTTGATGAGAGCCTCGGGTAGGTAACCTGACTTTCTGAACTCGTTGACCGAGGTTGCCCCGTGCCTTTTTGAGAGCTTATGGCCGTCCTGTCCCAGGACCATGGGAAGATGGCAGAGTTCGGGCATCTGCCAGCCGAAGGCGTCATACATAATTTTATGCAAGGGCGCCGAAGGAAGCCACTCCTGTGCCCTCATAACCTGAGTGATACCCATGAGGTGGTCGTCAACGACATTGGCGAGGTGATACGTTGGGAAGCCGTCAGATTTGAGGAGTATGGGATCGGGGCTGATATCCTCGTTTTTCCACTCGATCCGTCCCAGGAGCCTGTCTTCAAAGACAGTCGTTCCTTCCATGGGTATCTTGAGGCGTATGACCCTACCCTTGCCCTGGGCAAGGAATTCGTCGACTTCGGCTTTGCCGAGGTTCCTGCAGTGCCTGTCATAACCCTGATCGCCCGACTTGTTCTTGGCCTGATCCTCCCGCAAGCTGGCCAGCCTCTCCTCATCGCAGAAACAGTAATAGGCTTTATCCATGACGACGAGATTCTCTGCGTATTTCCTGTAAAGATCGAAGCGTTCGGACTGAATGTAGGGTCCTACCGGGCCGCCCACGTCGGAGCCCTCATCCCAATAGAAGCCTATCCATTTAAATGTATCGTACAGGTTCTGGACGTAGGCGTCGGAAAAGCGGGTTCTGTCCGTGTCTTCGAGTCTCAGAATGAAGGTTCCGCCGGTTGACCGGGCGTAGAGATAGTTGATGAGAGCTGTTCTCAGCCCCCCGATATGCTGGTTGCCCGTAGGAGAAGGTGCATATCTGACTCTTATGCCCATCGTTGACCTCTTGTAGTAAGCGATGGACGAGTATAGCCCCTCATCGGGGCTTGCATCAAGAATGATGCCGCATCAAGGATTTGCTCCGCTAGGGGCCGAAGCCCGATGCGAGCTTTTGAGCGGCCAGGATGAGCGCGAGGGGAACGAGGCTGAGGAGAGCGAGCAGAAAATCCCCGATGGCGGGAAGCGGTTTCACTTGCGCTAGGCCTAGAAAGCCGTTCATAATGCCGAGGAAGAAAATTCCCCAGCTCGCAAGGCAGAATCCAAATGCCGAGATAAGAGCCAGAACTCTCAGATAGCTGTCTTCCCAAGAAGCCTGGTCCGTAGAGAAGAGGAGCCTTGAGCCCACGGCGAGCATGAGAATCAAGACCGAGGCCAGGCCGGCTCCCTTGAATACCAGTACCGCCTTGCCCGTCGCGGAATGCGGCTCTTGAGGAATTTTCGCTTCAGTCGATTTGTCCATCGGCCTCGTATGTTAGCATACTTGGTCTTTCAAAAGTAGGAGGAGGGATGGAGTATTTCTTCAACTTCGACAAGGTAGGCTATTTGAAAGGCTCTCGGCCCAAGGGCTGCATCCTCTGCCTCATCCGAGAAGACTCACCCGACGTGGATAAACTCGTCGTCTACGAGAGCCTCTTCTGCGTAGCCACTCTTAACCTCTACCCCTACAACCCGGGCCATCTCCTTGTCTTCCCCAAGCGCCACCTGACCGATGTCCGCTCCCTGGGCGCCGATGAAAAGGGTGACCTGGATAGGACGAGAGACCTCTGTCTGGACGCCTTGGACAAGGTCATGGCTCCTCAAGGCTACAATATAGGATTCAACCAGGGCCTGGCTGCGGGAGGAAGCATCGAACACCTTCATCTTCACATTATCCCCAGATATAAAAACGAATTGGGGATAGCCGATCTCATAGGCGGTAAGAAAGTCCTGGTCCAGAATCCCCTCGAGACCCAGGCTCGTCTACGCGAGGCGCTGGGATCCTAGGGGGAGAACAACAATAAGGGCTGTGTTCCCCGCCCGGATTCGGATCCGTTCAGCGATCGCGACATTGCTGATGCCAAATTCTCCCGCCGTCCAAACGAGCCCATCAAGCGGCCATTTTAAACCTTCGGACGACATAAACTCGCTCGCCTGGCGCAGGGGGAACACCGAAACAATCTCGCCTTTCCCCACCTTGAAATATCCCTTTTCGTATCCCTCAAGTCTGTAAATCGACTCTGCTGATGTATGCCACTCGTCGGGATGCTGCTCTCTGCCTAAGATGCTGATGAGTCCGATGAGGTGATCGAGGCGGCCGCCCCCACCGCCGGCCAGGACGATCTTGCCTGCCCCTTTTTGATAAGCTTGCGCAAGAGCGATTTCGGTGTCCGTGGCATCCTTGTCGATCGGATACTGTAGTATGTGCTCTTTTTCATACAAAGACAGACTCGCTCTGTCGTTGATACTGTCGAAATCGCCCACGATAAGGTCGGGTACGATGCCGGCGGCGCGGGAAGCGTCGAAGCCTGAGTCCGCGGCGATGATGAGATCGGCGGATTCGGCCAGATGACGCAGGATAGGTGCGGAGGGGCATTCGCCTCCAGTTATCACGAGAGTTTTCACTAAAATAGGGTGCGTTTGAGCCTTGGTCCTTGTCAAGAACCCCGCATTCGATGGACAAAGTCTGAAATTTGACTATAGAATCCTGCCCGAGGCTGCAGATCAAGGCTGCAATCGACGCCTCGGGATGGAAATGGGGAACATAAGTCCGCGATACCGGGTACCTAAGGAAATACGCACCATAGCCGATGTCCTGCGACGCAAGGGCAGAAAGACCTATATAGTGGGAGGCGCCCTGAGGGATCACTTCCTGGGGCGCGGTGAGACCAACGATATAGATCTGGCGACCGACGCGACGCCAACGGAGATCTTGGAGCTTTTCCCCCGGGTTATCCCCACAGGGATAAAGCATGGGACAGTGACCATTCTTTTAAGAGCCCTGCAGGTAGAAATGACGACACTGCGGGTGGAAAAAGGATATTCCGATGGCAGGCGGCCTGATTCGATCGACTTCGTGAAAGATATTGCCGAGGATCTTTCGCGGAGGGACTTCACCATGAACGCCATGGCCTTGGAAGTACCCTCAGAGGAGTTCTTCGATCCATTCAGCGGCAGAATCGATATCGGCAATAAAAAGATCCGGAGTGTCGGCAATGCTGCGGCGCGTTTTACCGAAGACGGCCTGCGTCCCTTGCGGGCGATTCGTTTCGCCGCCCAGTTGGGCTTCGATATCGACGACGACACACTATCGGCCATTCCCCCGTCCATCCCAACCTTCAGAAAAGTCTCGGCCGAACGTATACGGGACGAGTTCGGAAAACTGCTCGTCTCCACCAGGCCGGCCTCCGGGCTGGCTCTCCTCGAAGCAACGGGCCTGCTCTCGGAGATCCTGCCCGAACTCGTCCCCGCCCGAGGCTGTCTCCAGAAAGGCCTCCATGCCTACGACGTACTCGACCATCTTTTTCTCGCCGTTCAAGCCTCCCCGCCAGATCTAGGCTTAAGACTGGCAGCCCTTTTCCATGACGCGGGAAAACCTGCATCGATGATTCTGGGCGAAAACGACATCCCCAGCTTCCACGGGCACGAGGTAATCTCGGAAACCTTGGCCCTCAGGGCGATGCGGCGTCTTCGTTTCCCCAACGATACGATAGCCAGAGTCTGCCACCTTATTGCCCAGCATATGTTCCATTACGGTCCAGAATGGACGGATGCGGCTGTGCGCAGGTTCATTGCGCGGGCAGGAGTAGACAGCATCGAGGACCTTTTATACCTACGGATAGCTGATACTGCGGCAACTGCGGGCACAGCTCCTGACCCTTATTCCGTGGAGGATTTCAGGAACAGAATCGTCTCGGTCAAGTCCAAGGATTCGGCCTTCAGAATAAAGGATCTCGCCATCAACGGGAACGATCTGGCAGCCATCGGCTTCCCGCGCGGCCCGGCTATGGGAAGAATCCTAAACGAGCTGCTCGAAACCGTCCTCGACGACCCCGACCAGAATACGATAGAAAAGCTCAGCAACATTGCCACGTCACTGCGCGACAGGCTCGGCCTTTCAAACAAGATTTAGGAAAGGGGCTAGAGGCCGATGATCTCGTCCAGTCGAGAGGAAATGAGCGGGCTCTCAGCCTTGAGCGCCGTATAGAGGCTTTCGGCAGCCGCCTGCTCGGCCTCTTTCTTCGTGTGTCCCGAACAGGGGCCGAATTTCCTGCCGTCGAGGGTGGAGCTGACCCAGAAGACCATCGCGTGCACAGGCCCCTCCGAACTTTCGAGGATATACAGGGGAAGACCCTTCGAATATTTTTGCGCGTATTCCTGGACTATAGTCTTGAAGTCCTTGGAGGGAGAACTCAGCGCCTGCCGCAAGGGCTCTTCAAAAAGGCGCTCGACGAGTGTTTCGGCTTCGTTCATGCCTTTGTCGATGAAGACAGCGCCTATAAGAGCTTCAAGGGCGTCGGCAATGATAGCCTTTTTATTTCTTCCCCCCGAGAGTTCCTCGCCTCGTCCAAGGTTCAAGACTGCGGGGATTCCGATGCGTGAAGCGATCTCGGCCAGACACGGTTCTGAAACGAGAAGGCTTTTAAGGCGCGACAATTCCCCTTCCGGGCTATCGGCGAGGCGCCGATAGAGGACGAAGGCTATCGTTTGCCCCAGGACAGCATCGCCGAGAAACTCCATTCGCTCATTGTGCCTTTGGCCAGGAGAGTGCAGGTTTTCGTTGACGGAAGATCGATGGGTGAGCGCTGAGTCCAAAAGCCCAATATCGGTGAAGGAAAGGCCTATGCTTTTTTGGAAGTTTTCGAGGACCGAGAAGCGCATCGAGCCACCTTTCATACGGGTAACCGTCTCAAGGGGCTCATTCGCGCTTCGGGAAGGAAGGTCCTATTTGACCTGAGTCTTGATGAAATCGTAGGCGTCGCGGACTGTCTCGAATTCATTCGCCTTTTCGTCGGGAATCTGAATCCCAAGCTCTTCCTCGATCCCGTAAACGAGTTCATAGGTATCGAGGGAATCCGCACCGAGGTCCTGCCTGAAGCTCGCATCGAGAGTTATCTTGCTCTCTTCAATTTCAAGCTTATCGGCGATGATCTTCTTGATCCTCTCAAAGAGTTCGTCCATCATTGTTCTCCTTATTTGGACTCGGGAGTGATGATCTGTTTCCCCCGATAGAATCCGCATTTAGGACAGATTCTATGGAGAAGTACGGGGTTTCCGCAGTTGCCGCACTTCACAAGCGTCGGAGCCGTGAGTTTCATGTTCACGGCGCGGCGTCGGCGCGTCCTCGCTTTTGAAGTCCTAAACTTAGGTACAGCCATGATATAACCTCATCTATTCTGCGTTTCATCCAGTACAACTGGCGACGATATACAAATGCGCGATTTTTGTCAAGAGCGGGAAAGCCCTAGCGCGCACACTACACTACCCCATTTACGTTTGTTGTAGAAGAGGTCCATAGCGCTTTTCCAGTTCTTTTTGCACGAGTTCGGGGACGATGCCGGGAGGCAATCGCCTCCACGCCAGGAGCTCCCGAACCGTCGAGGAACTGATGTCCTGAAGCTCAGGCTTAGAAAACATCACTATCGTCTCGAGGGAAGGCTGAAGCCTCTGGTTCATAGTAGCCATGCCCTGTTCATACGGGATCTCGACCGATGTTCGAACGCTTCGCAGGAGTACCTTGCAGGAATGCTCGACGGCGTAGTCAGCCAAGAGGCCGTCGCAGAGATCGACGACCACGTTGGCCAAGCCGAGGTCCGAGATAAGGTGCCGCAGCATCTTTTGCCTTTCTTCGGGGGAGAAGATGGCTTCCTTGCGTATATTTTTGGCGAGGACAACCCTGAGTTCCTCGAACATGCCTGATCCCCTTGATATAATATCAACGTGTCCCCAGGTCGGGGGATCGAAACTGCCTGCGAAGATCGCTTTCATTTCGCACAATGTAGTCTCGCCCTTTTCCCTCGTCAATACTGTCCCAAACAACCGCTTTCTGTCATACTTGCAAAAGGCCGATGCCACTGCCTTATATGAATCAAGCCTGAGGGGTCGCGATGCAGGTACTTCTCCAAGCGCTTTTTTCAGCCTTCCTCTTCGCCCTCGCCCTTCCCAACGACATCTTTCTCAAGGGATTTTGGCCCCTTGGTTTCATCGCGTTGGTGCCTCTCTATCAAGCCCTCAAGATGTCTAAAAGTTTCAGGCAGGCGGCGCTCTGCGGAGCAATATTCGGTTTGGTGAGCCATGCCCTCACCTCCTATTGGCTCTTCTTTTTCAGAGGATTCGCCTTCTGGACGCTGGGCACTACGACTATCGCATACGGAGTTATTTACGCCGCAGTAGCCTGCTATGCCTATTTTGTTCTAGGGGAAACGCCCGATTCATATAGGCCCTTTATCTTCGCCTTGGGCTGGGTCAGCCTTGAATTTCTCAAGTCCGTCGGATTTCTCGGCTATCCCTGGGGCCTCCTCGCGTATTCCTTGAGTTCCCAGCCCCTTCTGCTCCAGACGGCCGACCTGACGGGGACCTATGGGATAAGCTTCATTCTCGCCTTTATCTCGGCCACGCTGGCCGAAGGCAGAGGGATTGAAGGCGTTAAGACGAAGATCTTGCGAGGCTGGAGCCCCACCCTCATGATGCGGCAAGTCCTTGTCGCCGGTCTCCTCGCCTTCCTCACCCTCGGTTACGGCTTCTTAAGGCTCAACCAGGATATACCTGTGAAAAAGTCCTTCAGAGCGGCTCTTGTCCAGCAGAACACCAATCCATGGATCTCGGGAGAATTGACCGCCCTCGCTTCCAATATATCACTTGGCCGCAAAGCCCTCTCCGAATCGTCGCAAAATGATGAAATAGCCTGCGATCTCGTCATCTTTTCGGAAACCAGCCTGAGGCGCCCCTACAAGGAATTCACAGCCTGGTTCGCAAAGAATCCGGCCGGCGATCCCCTGTCGGCCTTCCTTGCCGACTCGAAAGCCTTCCTGCTGACCGGCGCCCCGATCATTCTCGATTGGGAAAGTTATGCCGCGACCAACTCCACCATATTGATCTCGCCGAAGGGAGAGTTTCTCGGATCCTATGCTAAGATACATCCCGTCCCCTTCGCCGAAGCCATACCCTTCTGGGAATACGCCTGGTTCAGGAAATTCATGCAGGAGGTCATAGGCCTCGACTCGGGCTGGGTCATGGGATCGGAACGCAAGGTCTTTCACATGCCCATCGCTGGTGGAAAAGACAGTATAGCCTTTTCCACGCCTATCTGTTTCGAGGATGCCTTCGCCGGTCTCTGCCGGCGCTATATCCTCGACGGAGCCGAACTTCTCATCAACCTGACGAACGATTCCTGGTCCGAACGCGAGAGTGCGCAGATGCAGCATTGGGCTATTGCACGCTTCAGAGCCATCGAGAACAGGAGAACCTTGGTTCGGAGCACAAACGCTGGCGTTTCCTGCATTATCGACGCCAAAGGGCGCAACTTAGTAATCTTCCCCCAGTTCGTCCCCACTTCGGCCGTCGTAGATATACCTGTCTATGCCGAAAAGACCCCTACGCTTTATACCCGTTTCGGTGATTGGTTTGCTGTCCTGGCCTTGTCACTTTTCGTCCTCGGCTTCATTATTGATGGGGTGAAGGCTATCCGCAAAAGACGGCGAAACTCCGAGGCCTAAAGATTCGAGGGTTCTGTATCATCACCTTCACCAGGGAGGTTGCAGTGAGCATCAGCGAATACCTCGCTTCCGATCCCTTTGACGAACTTGTACGCTACGGCGAACACGACGCGCTCGACGCCATCGGCTTCGTAGGAACCTTGCGCAAACACCCATACGACGCGGGAAAGTGCCTCCTTCTCTCGGGCCGACAGGAAAAACTCCCCTGGATCGAAGAGGGGCAGATCATCGAGTTCAGGATAAGCGATGTCTTCGGCGCGGACGAGATGCCCGCGATCGTCGACACGACTGGATCCACCCGCACTCTTATCAGGCTATGGGTTCGCCGGGGTGCCCTCGCCCTCCGCTACGAACCCTTCGAGGTGGGCGAAAGACCGCTCGGGCCCAGGGAGTCAGAGGCGCTCAGGGCCAAACTCTTCCATCTTGCCCGGAGCTGAAGAAGCCTGAAGCCATGAAAGATTCCCCTGCGGAAAAGAGAATTCACCAAGCCCTGTACTACGAAAGACTTGTGGATGACCACTGCGCCTGCATTCTCTGTCCGAGGGGCTGCGTTATAGCTCCCGGCAGTTTTGGACACTGCGGGGCTCGTGCAAATGCCGGCGGAACCTTGGTACTCCCGTATTACGGACTTATATCGTCAATTGCCATTGACCCCGTTGAGAAAAAGCCGCTGAGAATGTTTCTGCCAGGCAGCCTGACTTATTCGGTCGGTTTCTGGCACTGCACGATGGACTGTCCCTTCTGCCAGAACTGGGAGATAGCCCATCCTGACAAGGTCGAGCGGCGCTATCTAGAGCCTGCGCAACTCGTCGCCATGGCACTAACGTCGGGCTGCCCGTCGATCAGCTTCACCTATTCCGAGCCCTGCCTGCATATCGAATACCTCATCGAAGCCATGACCCTCGCTCGATCGGCTGGGCTCAAGACTATACTGGTGACGAACGGCAATCTCAGGCCTGAACCGGCGGCCAGCGTACTCCCCCTCACGGACGCGACGAATGTCGACCTAAAGACCTGGATTCCTGACCGGTACGGAAAAATCCTTGGAGGCGACATTAAGGCCGTCAAAGCCTTCATAGCCCTTGCCTATAGGCTTTGCCACGTTGAAGTGACCTCCCTTCTCGTTCCAGGCGTCTTGGACACTCCCGATCAGATCGAAAAAATCGCTCGATTTCTAGCAGGCATATCCAGGACTATTCCCCTGCATATAACGCCCTACCACGAAGCCTATCTATGGGACAAGCGCCCGCTCGGCGCGGCTGAATCGGCGCGCATCGCAGAGCCCGCCTTCGCCCTCATCGACCACGTATATTACCAGCCTCCCTGGCTTCACTGATCCGGAGGATAAAAAACTTCCACCTCCTCTTGACACAATCTGGGCTTTTCGGCATTGTAGTGCGTGCCGATTGCATGGTGGGTGTAGCTCAGGTGGTAGAGTGCCAGACTGTGGATCTGGTTGTCGTGGGTTCAAACCCCACCACCCACCCGAGCCCAATACCTTCCGCCCAGGAATTGGGCCTGTTTTCAAGACCGATGCGTTCGTAGCTCAGCTGGATAGAGCGACGGACTTCGAATCCGTAGGTCGCAGGTTCGACTCCTGTCGGACGCAATTGAGGTTGTTTTTGGGCCGTTAGCTCAGCTGGTAGAGCAGTAGACTCTTAATCTGCGGGTCGCAGGTTCGATCCCTGCACGGCTCAATTCATGGGTTTTGCAGTTTCCCGCCCTCGCGGGAAACTACTTTTCCCTTGACAGTTTTATGAGCATTCCGCTAGGATGCGCCTTGAGCGCGAGAGTGGTGGAATGGCAGACACGCTAGACTTAGGATCTAGTGCCTTGCGGCGTGAGGGTTCAAATCCCTTCTCTCGCATGTCGGGATGAGGGATCACCAACGCGGGAATAGCTCAGTGGTAGAGCGCGACCTTGCCAAGGTCGATGTCGCGGGTCCGACTCCCGTTTCCCGCTTCGATTCGTGGCGATTCGGAACCGAACCGAATCGCCTTTTTTTTGCGTTGAGCGGTTTTTTGCCCTGAATACCCGCCCGGCGCCCAGCCGGTCTTTCGACCTGGCTGTATTTGGATTCCCAGAGGGACCTATGGATATTTCGGAAAAAAAGATCGAGAAGCTCGAGCATTCGAAGAACAAGATGACCGCTACCGTACCTGTCTCGGAGGTGAAAAAGATCTATGAGGAGATGACGGCCGAGTACACAAAGTCCGTCAGGATCGACGGGTTCCGCCCAGGTCATGTCCCTGTTGCCGTCCTCGAAAGAAAGTTTGGTGAGACCTTGAGGCTGGACGCCATGGGAAGGGTTCTCGAGAAGGCTGTAGACGCTGCCCTCCTGGATGCCGAGGACAAGCCCTTGGCGTATGAGGCTCCAACTCTCGACGGCGAACCCGATTTCGCCGTGGATAAGGATTTTATCTTCTCTGTCTCCTATGATGTATTCCCCCATTTCGAACTTCCCTCACTCGAGTCCATCTTTATCTCTGTTCCCTCAGTCTCAATCGGAAAGGAAGATGTAGCGAAGGAACTCGAGCAGATCAGGGAGAGGAACGCCATAGTCGTCGAAAAGACTTCCAAAGCTGTCAAGGGCGACATCGTCACTCTCAACTGGAATGAACTCGATGCCGAAGACAAGCCCGTGCCGGGCTCGAGCCGAGAGGATTTCACCTTCGAGCTGGGCAAGGGGCTCAATCTTTACAAATTCGATGACGAGATCGAAGGCCTTTTAGCTGGCGAGTCCAAGACTTTTAATAAGAGTTATAAAGAGGATTATGAGTATAAGGAACTGGCCGGAAAATCCGTCACGCTCTCTGTCACCGTCACCAAAGTCAAGCAGAAGGATCTGCCTGCCCTCGACGATGAGCTCGCCCAGGACGTTTCCGAAAAGTACAAGACCCTCGCCGATCTGGAGGCAGCCGTATCCTCCCAGCTCGCCGCGTCCCTGGATTTGAAACTCCGAAACCTGAAGGAAAAAGCCGTCGTCGACGTGCTGCTTTCCAGAGTGTCCATGGACATACCCGTCTCAATGGTGAACGCCGAACTCGATATGCGCTGGGAATCCTTGAAGCGTGAGATGGGCGTCGATTCGGATGAGAAGATGGAGAGGATAGCCACGTATTCCGGCAAGACAAGGGAAGCGCTCCGCGAGGACTGGAAGCCCGCCGTCGAGAAGGCCATCCGCGGTCGAATCATCCTCGACAAACTCATGGAGGCAGGTTCCTTCATCGCCTCGGACGAGGATCTCGCCTCCGAGTACGCACGCCAGGCCGAGGATGCATCGCTTTCACCCGAGGAAGTAAAGGCCGAATACGAAAAACGCCAGTCTGTTGAGTACCTCAAGGACCAGATCAAGGAGCGTAAATTCTTCGACTCTATCCTCGCAAGCGCAACGGCCAGCAAGGGCGAGACCGTCGCCTTCGTGGACTTCATGGGCCACAATGAGTAAACTCTGCATGCAGGCTTTTCGGCCGTTCCCCTATCCTCGAGGACTTGGGGATGAACGCAAAGAATGCCTTAAGATCCGATAACCGAGGTTGCCGACCATGCATGAGCAGATGAACAGTCTCGTCCCCATCGTCATAGAGCAGACGGGCATAGGCGAACGCTCCTATGATATCTTTTCCAGACTTTTAAAGGACAGGATTGTCTTCATCGATGGAGAGATAAATGACGTCACGGCCGATCTGGCTGTGGCCCAGCTTCTTTTTCTCCAGTCCCAGGATCCCGCCAAGGATATATCCCTCTATATTAATTCGCCGGGCGGTTCGGTGACGGCAGGACTTGCCATCTATGACACCATCCAGTACCTGAGTCTGGACGTTCAGACCATCTGCCTGGGACAGGCGGCCTCAATGGCGGCTCTCATCTTCGCCTGCGGGGCCCTGGGCAAGCGTTTCGCCCTCCCATCGTCACGGATTCTTATTCATCAGCCTTGGGGCAATGCTTCAGGACAGTCGAGCGACATAAGCCTCCAGGCCCGGGAGATCCTGCGCCTGAAACGGCTCACCATCGAGTACTTCGCGCGCCACACGGGTAAAACCAACGAGCGCATCTCTTCCGACATGGAACGCGATTTCTACATGAGCGCCCAGGAGGCCGTAGACTACGGTCTCGCCGATAAGATTATGGAGCCGAGGAAACATGGCGAAGCCAAAAAAGCCTGATTCGAGCACCGAGCCCGAAGCCTTCTGCTCATTTTGCGGGAAAAGCTCGAGCTTTGCCAAGAAAATGATAGCCGGCCCAGGCGTCAATATCTGCGACGAATGTGTGGAGATCTGTCAACAGATTCTGCGCGAAGAGGAACAGAAGATATCGGCTTCCTTCCTTGAGGAAGTCCCCAGACCTAAGGCTGTCAAGGAATTCCTCGACTCCTATATCATAGGTCAAGACTACGCCAAGCGTGTCCTTTCGGTCGCTGTCTATAATCACTACAAGCGGATTCAGCACCGGCAGATGGCCGACTCCGATGTCGAGATCGAAAAGGCCAATGTCCTCCTCATAGGCCCGACGGGAACGGGTAAAACCCTCCTCGCCCGCACCTTGGCCAGGAGGCTCAAGGTGCCTTTCGCCATTGCGGACGCCACTACGCTCACCGAAGCCGGCTATGTCGGCGAAGACGTCGAAAATATCCTCCTCAAGCTCATTCAGGCAGCTGGAGGCAACATTGAGGCTGCCGAACGCGGCATTGTCTACATTGACGAGATCGATAAAATTGCCCGCAAGGGCGAGAACGCCTCGATCACCCGCGATGTCTCAGGCGAGGGAGTCCAACAGGCCCTCCTGAAGATCATCGAGGGAACTATAGCCAGTGTCCCTCCCCAGGGAGGACGCAAGCATCCAAACCAGGAATACCTGAAGATCGACACTACGAATATTCTCTTTATCTGCGGCGGGGCCTTCGTAGGCCTGGACAGGATCATCGAGTCTCGTGTCTCGAGCCATCCCCTCGGCTTCGGTGCCGACATCAAGCCGATAGGCGAAAAAAACCTCCGCGAACTCTTCGTCCAGTTGCATCCTGATGACCTCATCAAGTTCGGCATGATACCCGAATTCATCGGCCGCCTACCCATCCATGTCGCCCTGGACGAGCTGACGTGCACAGACTTGAAGCGTATCATCACCGAACCCAAGAATTCCGTCATCAAGCAGTATAGAGCTTCGCTCGCCTTGGACGACGTCGATCTCGTCTTTGAAAACGATGCCGTGGACGCCATAGCGGATAAGGCCATTGCACAGAAGACAGGAGCCAGGGGCATCCGCTCCATTGTCGAAGCCATGATGATAGATGTCATGTTCGATCTACCCAGCGAGAAAGGCGCCAAGCGCGTCATCGTGGACAAGGACGTCGTCGAGGGCAGGACGCCCTGCAAGGTGGAGTATTCGCAAAAGTCGGCCTGAAGAGGCGGAAGCCTCCTAAAAATACCTGAGCGGGGTGGCCGCCGAACCTTCGTCGAAGGATTCCGCAGCCTGAGAAGATACCCGATGAACCTGATCCGGATAATGCCGGCGGAGGGACCATGAAGACCAAGCTTTTCCAGTCATCTTTTTCCCGGGTTGCGCTGTGCACCGCAGCCGCCTTGCTCATCGCATCGGGTTTCTGCGAGGCAGCCGGTGCGGGCAAACTGGTCGTGTGGACCTACGACTCCTTCGTATCGGAGTGGGGACCGGGAGCACCACTCGCCAAGCTCTATCGGGAAAAAGGCGGTTCCGAGATAGAGTTTGTCTCGAAGGGTGACGGAGGAGCTCTCCTCGGTTCCCTGCTCTCAATGGGGAAATTGTCCCAGGTCGACATCGTCATCGGACTCGACAATCTTCTGGCCGGCCAGGCCTTGGCCAGTGGCCTGTTCGCCGAATCCAGGCTTCCGAATCTGTCAAAAATCAATACATCTATATTGGTCGATGCCAGGAACCGGCTGGTCCCCTTCGATTACGGCACGTTCGCCCTGATTTGGGACAGCCAGTCCTCGGTTCCTCCTCCTCACAGCCTTGAGGATCTTGTCTCTCCCGTCTACGCGAAAAAGCTGATTCTGATGGATCCCCGGACAGCAACCCCCGGCCTTGGCTTCCTGGCCTGGACCCAGGCTGTCTATGGGGAAAAATGGAAAGAATATTGGCTCAGGCTCAGGCCCTCCGTGCTCGCCATGACTCCAGGTTGGGATACTGGTTATGGGCTCTTCACGAGAGGCGAGGCGCCTCTCGTTCTCAGCTATTCCACGAGCCCTGCCTATCATAAGGCCTACGAGAATAACGAGCGATACAAAACCCTTGTTTTCGCGCAGGGGCATGTAAACCAGATCGAACTCGCCGGAGTGCTGGCTGACTCAAAGAATCTGCAGCAGGCTGAGGAATTCCTCGATTTCCTCCTCTCCGACGAAGCCCAGGCCCTCATTCCCGAGACCCAGTGGATGTACCCGGCCAATTCCAAGGCTACCCTTCCTCCTTCGTTCGCGGTTGTCCCGAAGGGCATCAAGTTCCTGCCCTCCCATCTCTTCGACGCGGCGAAGGATCCTGAGGAAGCGGTGGCCATTTTCAGTTCGGCCCCGCACTGAGATCCAAGGTTTGAGAAGTGACTTCCATCAGGGCATCAGGAAGAATGGGAACGCTGCTCAGGCTGTTTCCTGCCGCCATAATCCTCCTCACGCTCTTGCCTTTCCTCGCTTTCGCCGCTCAGGGACTAAAGGCCGTGTCTCCGTCCGTCCTCGGCCCGGGAACTTGGCTCTCCGAGCACCTCTTCACTTCCACTCTGCGCTCAGCCTTAAGTTTCAGTCTTCTCCAGGCTGGAGCGAGTACCGTCCTCGCCGTCCTCATCGGCCTTCCCGGTGCCTATATCGTCGCAAAATACCGTTTCCCGGGAAGAAAGCTCCTCTTTTCCCTCTCAGCCGTACCATTCTGTCTACCTCCACTTCTCGTCATTCTCTCCTTCATCCTGTATTACGGGAGGACGGGATGGATTTCAAAGCTTATCGCGCTTCTGGGTTTTCAGCGCTCCGGCTATAGTGGGTTTCTCTACAGCTTCTGGGGTCTCGTCTTCGTCCATGCCTTTTACAACTTTCCGATCGTCATCCAGAACCTCGGCTCGCTCTGGGCCCGGATGCCCAGAAGCAGGGAAGAAGCGGCGAGAACCCTTGGTGCGGGCAAGATCAGGGCCTTTGCCGCCGGTACACTCCCCTTCCTTCTACCCTCCCTGCTCCAGTCGGCCAGTCTTATCTTCCTCTTCTGCTTTTTCAGCTTCACCATCGTCCTGGTATTCGGAGGACTTTCGGGCTCGACCCTCGAAGTTGGAATCTACCGCGCGATCCGCTTTACCAACGATAAGCCCCAGGCTCTCTTGCTAGCGCTCGTTCAGACTTCGACCGCTCTCGCTGTCGTCGCGGTTTTCGCTTATTTCGATTCCCGGTCCACCTACGCAGCCAAAGGCTTCGGAGCCGCCCCTCCTCTTGGGAAGCCTGGAAGGGCAGCGAAATCCTTGATCCTTGTCTACGGCCTTCTTTTAGCCATTTTCTTCCTGGGGCCCCTTGCCGCACTCGCCGCCGAGGCCTTCACGGTGCGGTCTTCCTTGGCCGGGAACGCAGTATTCGGACTCGACAATTTCCGCCGGATCTTCGCGAGTCCAGGATCGCCCCTTCTCTCAGCCACCTTCAACAGTCTTGCCTTGAGCGGATCGGCCGCCCTTTTCGCCACTTTGATTGGTCTTCTGCTCGGCCTTTCGCTCAAGTCCTTTTCCTCTAATCCGAAAACCGGACGCCGGCGAAGACTGTCTCCAGGTATGGCGGCAGTCGTCATGTCTCTGCCCCTCGCCCTTTCCCCAGCAGTCGTCGCCTCAGGCTGGTCCGCGCTCTTTTCGCATGGAGGCAGCCTTCTTGTTGTCGCCGGGCAGATAGCCATGGCCTGGCCCTTCGTCGCGCGATCCCTGAGGGCAGCCTTCGCCGCCCTGGATACAAGTAAGCGCGAGGCTGCCCTCGTCCTGGGCGCAAAACCAGTTCAGGCCGCCTTCCTCGTCGATCTTCCGGCTATACTTCCATCGATACTGGGTGCTGCCGCCTTCGCCTTCTCCATGACGATGGGGGACGCCAATATACCTCTCATGCTCGGAGGAGGCGGAAGCGAAACCCTCCCTCTTCTCCTGTATCGTCTCAGTTCATCGTATCGCTACGGCGAAGCCTGCGCCGTAGGCCTGGTTCTTGCTGCCTTCACGAGCCTCGCTTTTTTTCTGAAAGGGAAGAATGATGAGCTATCTTGAGATCGAGGACCTGGCCTTCAGGCGTAATTCCTTCGAGCTGCAGGTTTCTCTCTCCCTCGAAAAGGGAGAGATCGGCGTTCTGCTCGGTCCATCGGGCTGCGGCAAGACGAGCCTCCTTCGCTGTGCCGCCGGTCTCGAGCGGTCTTCTGGCGGTTCCATGATGGTCCACGGTCGGCAGATGACAGCCCTTGCGCCGGAACGCCGCAACTTGGGGTATGTCTTCCAGGACCTCGCCCTCTTCGATCACCTCACTGGACGCGGCAATATGGAGTTTGGGCTCAAACTTAAGGGTTGGGACCGGGATGCGGCAGATAAACGCGTCGACGAACTCGCGGACAAGCTGAGAATCGTGACCCTCCTGGACAGGAAACCTCTGGAAATGTCGGGTGGAGAACGCCAGAGGCTTGCCTTCGCGCGATCGCTGGCCTTCCGCCCCGATCTCCTTCTCCTCGATGAACCCCTCTCATCACTCGACGCGCCGCTTCGCAGGGAACTGAGAGCCTTCCTCGGGGAAAGCCTTCGGCACGAAGGTGTGACAGCCCTCCATGTGACGCATGACGTCGAGGAGGCACTGGAGCTGGCTGATACTCTCTTCCTCATGAAGAACGGCAAAATCGTATCTAGGGGAGCCCCGCGAGAGCTCTACTCCAGCCCCCGCGATGCCTGGACGATCTCCTTCTTGGGACTGGGCTCCCTTCTCCCTGCCGAAAAAATCCAGAAAAAAGGCTCCGGCTGGTCGCTGGCTACGCCGCTGGGTAGGATCGATCTATCAGGACGGGAGAATGACGACTGCGCAGAAGGATTGTCCAATTCAAAGACTTTTTGTCTTTATATTCCGTCGCGGGCCATATCGATAGGCTGGAATACCGATGTATCGATTCATATCGGCGCCGAAGTGTTCCGTTCCGTCTATGCGGGCGGGCTCCAAAAAGTTTGGGCTCGAGCCTTAGCCTGCGGAGACATCGCGGCAGATACTACGCGCCAAGGATCGTACCAGACCCTGGTATTTGAAGCCGAACCTACGTTGATGCTTTCACCCGGAGAACGCATCGAGCTCGCCTTGGATCCCGGGCTTTGCTATATGGTCCCCGACAATCGGTGAACTTGAAGATCGATAAGTTCGCGTATCCTCTCTGCCGAATCTTCGGGACTTTCGCCCCGCGCCCATACATACTTCACTTGGGATGGCTCGGCATACAGCTTTTTACGCATTCCCAGGAGCTCATGTATCCTGGTCCATCTGTCTCCTGTTCCCAAGACAGGCCTTGTTCCCGTATCGGAGTTCAGCCTTCGATACAATTCATCCTCGGGCACGTCTATCCAGACACTGAGAAAACATTCCTTCAATAGTTGCCTGTTGGACTTAAGGAGGACGACTCCTCCGCCACAGGAGAGTATGAAGGGCTTGGGGGATTCCGAGAGTTCCAGGAGTACGCTGCTTTCGAGCTTTCTAAACCCAGGCTCCCCGAGAGACACGAAAAGCGAGGGAATGGCAGCCCTCGAGAATGCCTCAATCCGCTCATCGAGATCGATGAAGCCCACCCCGAGGCGGGCGGCGAGGAGTTTCCCGATCTCGGTTTTCCCGCTGCCCATGAAGCCGAGGAGGGCGAGAGGCTTGCAAAGCTGGATGCTGGATATCATGGCCTGTTGCTCAACTGTTGAGAATTTCCCGTATGACTCTATACCAGTTCTTCCACATGATCCTATCCACGGCGTCCGAATTGTAACCCCGCCTCGTGAGCGCTTCGGCGATCAGAGGGAATTCGGAAGCGTCGGCAATGACATGACCCTCGACACCCCTGTAGCCGTCAAAGTCGGAACCGAGGGCAGCACAGTCGATGCCTCCTGCCTTGACGATGGCGTCGATATGATCGACGAAGTGTTCGATATAAGGCTTCGTCTGGGATTTCGCGACGAAATTGGGAACGAAAACGGCGCCTATGGCCCCTCCTCTGTCGGCGATACGCGCGATCTGGGTGTCTGTGAGATTCCGTGGATGGTCGTTCACCGACCGCGAGTTCGAGTGCGAGGCTATGAAGGGCCTTCGGGCGACTCTGGCGAGATCGTCAAAGGCCTGGTCCGAAAGATGGGAAGCGTCGACGATCATAGGCTTGGCTTCCATTTTCGCCACGAGCTCGACCCCAAGAGGAGTAAGTCCGTCCGTGCCCTCTGCCTTGACCCCTCGAGCGAAGGGGTTGCGCCTGTTCCAGCTCAAGCCGAGGGCTCGCACGCCTCTCTTGTAGAACTCTTCTAGGGCAGTCAGTCTTCCATCGAGGGCTTCGGCCCCTTCAATCGAGAGGAGGGCCCCTACCCTCTTTCCTGGAACGGCCTTGTCGAGGTCGCTGCCTGTAAGGACGGGGAAAAAGGCTCCATTGGAGGCGGCGACGATAGCCTCGAACTCATCGATCATCCTATTCGTGTAGGCGCGAACCTCGGGAAGATCCTCATCCCCGGCGAAGAGGGCCATGAATTGGCACAGGACCCCTCCCTCGAGGAGTTTGGGAAGATCGATGTGACTCTTTTCATTCCTCTTGAGGAAATTTCGTCTGCCAGGATCGTTGGAAATCTGGCTCTTGCCGATGACGGCCATGAGTGCGTCGGTGTGGGCGTCTATGACGGGGTGCAGTATCGCGTTCATCTTTGTTCCTTTCGAGAAAAATAACGAGAAGCTATGCCTCTCCGCCTAGCTTGATGCGCTCTATCTCGTCCCGTATAAGGGCCGCTTCCTCGAACTCGAGGTTCTTGGCATGCTCCAGCATACGCTGTTCGAGAGCCTTGATGAGACTCTTACGCTGCTCAGGAACAAGGAGATTATGTGTCCGCTTGAGCAGTTCGACTTCGCCGAGCGTCGTGTCGATCTTTTCTTCCTTGTGCCTTTCCAGGATGTCGCCTACGGCCTTCTTTATCGTGGTTGGCGTTATGCCATGCTCGGTGTTGTAGGCTGTCTGCAGGGCTCTTCTACGCTCGGTCTCGTCGATGGCCGTTCGCATCGCGTCGCTCTCCCTGTCGGCGTACATGACGACGAGACCGGCCGCGTTGCGCGCCGCCCTTCCAATAATCTGGATCAGGCTCGTCGCCGACCGCAAGAACCCTATCTTGTCCGCGTCGAGGATCGCTATGAAAGAGACTTCGGGAAGGTCTATGCCCTCGCGCAAGAGATTGATGCCGACGAGGACATCGAATTCGCCAGCCCTCAGCTGGGTCAATATCTCCACGCGCTCTATCGTCTCGATCTCCGAATGGATATAGCGTACACGTAGTCCCAGGCCGTTGAGGTATTGGGTGAGTTCTTCGGCCATACGCTTGGTCAGGGTGATTATGAGACTCCTCTCGCCCGAGGCCGCCTTAGCCTTCACGCGGGCATAGATGTCCTCCATCTGCCCTTCGCTTGGTCGGACCTGGATTTCGGGGTCGACGAGACCCGTGGGCCGTATCAGCTGTTCGGCGACGACGGCCGACCGCTCCAGTTCCTTAAGCCCCGGCGTAGCCGAGACATAGACGACCTTGCCGACGAGAGCGTCGAATTCCTCCATTTTCAGGGGACGGTTGTCGAGGGCGCAGGGAAGCCTGAAGCCATAGTCGACGAGGGAAGTCTTCCTGCTCCTGTCACCCGCATACATGGCACCTATCTGCGAGACGGTAACATGGGACTCGTCGATGAAGGTCAAGAAATCCTTGGGAAAGTAGTCGAGAAGGACCCCTGGCCTCTCTCCGGGTTTCCGCCCGGAGAGAGGGGCCGAGTAATTCTCGATACCCGAACAGTAGCCCATTTCCTCCAGCATCTCGATATCATATTCGGTCCGTGACTTGAGCCGTTCGGCCTCCAGCACCTTGCCCTTGGCCATGAAAGCCGTGTACTGCTCGTCAAGCTCCTTACGCAGGTTGACCGTCGCCTTGTGGACCAGGTCCTCGGGCATGACGAAGTGCTTGGCAGGGTAGATCACCGCCTCTTCGAGGTCCTCCCCCGCCCTTCCCGTCAGAGGATCAAACTTGCGTATCCGCACCACCCTGTCGAAATCGAGCTCGACGCGGTATGCCTCCTCGAGATAGGCCGGATAGATCTCTATCGTCTCCCCCCTCATCCTGAACCGGCCCCGCTCAAGGACCATGTCGTTGCGTTCGTACTGGAGACTGACGAGCCTTCGCTTCAGAAACTCGAGATCGATTGTTTTGCCGCGGTCCAGATAAACGCGCATCTCGCGATAGAGATCGGGCGAACCCAGCCCATAGATGCAGGACACGGTGGCGACGATAATGACATCCCTGCGCTCCATGAGTGCTGCCGTAGCTGCCAACCGCATCCTGTCTATTTCCTCGTTGATGCTTGAATCCTTCTCAATATAGAGATCCTTGGAAGGCACATAGGCTTCGGGCTGATAGTAGTCGTAATAGGAGACAAAGTATTCGACGGCGTTTTTCGGGAAAAAACCCTTGAACTCCCGGTAGAGCTGGGCGGAAAGCGTCTTGTTGTGTGAGATTACGATCGTTGGAAGTTGAAGTGCCTCGATGACTTTAGCCATCGTATAGGTCTTGCCCGAACCTGTGACGCCCTTAAGGGTCATGCGCGAAGCTCCCCCCGCGGCGCCGTCGACGAGGGTCCGGATGGCAGTTCCCTGGTCGCCGGCTGGTTCGAAGGGGGAGACTACCTTGAAAGGCTTCACTGGTCTTCCTGGCCGCTTTCGCTTAAAGTCAGGGTGATCCGCTGGATCTGCTTTCCCCGATAAAATTCGACGACGATTTTCTCCCCGGGTTTATTGTCCTCAAGGGCCGTATAGAGATCCGCTATGCTTCCTATATCCATCCCGTCGACCTTGGCGAGAATGTCGCCACCTATCTTGAATGTCGATCTACCGTATCTGACGTTCGTCGTACCGCCCTTGATGCCAGCTTTTTCGGCAAGGCTTCCCTGCTTGACCGTCGAGATGAGCAGTCCTTTCTCCATAGGCGCGCCATAGCCGTTCTGCTTGAGGTATTCGACAAGAGCAGGAAAGAGCTGTACGGCCTCGACATCGATCCAGCCCCTTCTTACTTTTCCCTGGGATATAAGTTCAGGGACAATCCTCACGGCCGTGTCGACAGGGATGGCGAATCCAATGCCCACCGATCCCCCCGAAGGTGAATAGATCATCGTATTGATGCCGATCATCTCCCCTCTGGCGTTAAAAAGAGGGCCGCCCGAGTTGCCAGGATTGATGGACGCGTCGGTCTGGATCATGTTCTGGAGAATCGTCGTTTCGTCCTCTTGTATCGGTCTTCCAAGCCCCGAAATGATGCCCAGAGTCAGTGTCCTTTCAAGACCGAAGGGATTGCCTATGGCCAGGACCTTCTGGCCGACCTTCAGGTTCTTGGACGAGCCGAAAGGTATCGGCCTCAGCTTAAGATTGGCTGGCGGCGTGAATTTGATGATGGCGAGGTCGTTCTGGGGATCCGCTCCTTTGACCTCGGCGGGATATTGGCTTCCGTCGGCGAGGTTGACGAAGAGCTTATAGGTGTCCTTGACTACATGATAATTGGTAAGGATATATCCTCGGGTGTCGATGATCGAGCCTGATCCCGACCCCCCGCTCTGTGGTACAGGGTCGAGGAACCAGTCCACCTTAACCACCTCTGTGGTGATATTGACCACGGATTCGTTGTATTTTTCATAGACGCCTATATTTTCGCTTTCATCGGCGCTGTAACCGGCGTCCGCGCCCAGGACGACTTGGGTCGCCTTGAGCGGGAACTGCGTCGTCTCGGTCCGTACCGAAGTAAGAGGCTGAGACTGCTGCCCTGCCATCACAGCTGGCTCTTCAGTCCGGGAGTTCCGGGCAAGGATAAAAACCGAGCCGAAGACGAGGGCCGAGGCTCCGAGAGCTCCAGCGACGATACCCAGAGCCAGTTGCTGTCTGGAATAGAGTTTCATTCCCTCATTCCCCCATTTCTATACGTATCTCATCTTACCAAAAGCCTTTTCTTCGGCACGGGCAAGCATGAAGAGATAGTCTGAAAGGCGGTTAATATATCTTCTCAGGCAAAGAGAGACTACCTGGTCTCTCGAAAGGGAGATGATCCTGCGCTCGGCCCGCCGGGCGACCGTCCTTGCCACGTCGAGGGCGGCCGAACCCTGGGTCATTCCGGGAAGGACAAAGCCGCAAAGCTGAATACTCTCCTCGATCGCGGCTGTCTTTTCGGCAATTAAAGCCTCGTCTTCATCGAGGATGGGCCTGTCGAAGGGTGTACCCAGCGAGGCGAGCTCTCCGCCCACCCTGAAGAGGGTCCTCTGAATGTCCTCGATGGCGAGGATGACTTCGTCCTGATGGCAGAGGTGACATGCCGCGCCGAGGAGCGAGGAAAGCTCGTCAATCGTGCCGTAGGCCTCGACCCGGGGGACGTCCTTTTCTATCCGCTCGCCCGACCAGAGCCCTGTGCTGCCGTCATCCCCGGTTTTCGTCATGATGCTCACGGTGCAAAGATACTCCTCGGATACACTTCCCATCAAGACAGGGCCCGAGGATGGACTCGATCGGGATCGCGTGCGTATCATCTTGGGCATGGAATACATCAGTGAGCCCTGCCCCTACCTCGGGGAAAGGAATTCCCGTATCGAAGTACTCGCGGGGCAACAGAGCGAAGTGCTGTATGAATGCCTCCTCGAGGAAGGCTGGAGACGTTCGGGACCGGTATTCTATCGCAACAACTGCGAAGGCTGCTCCAGCTGCATCCCCCTGCGACGCCCTGTCTCGTCCCCTTCCTCGCGTCGGGGCAGAAAGCTTCTAAAAAACAATTCGGACCTAAAGATCGTCTTGACCGAACCGAGTATAGACGAAGAACACTATTCCTTATACAGGAAGTATATGGAATCCCGTCATGGTCAGACCGAAGAAGTCGCTGAAAGCTTGCTCGCCCTGGCAGCTTCGCCTCTTGCGCGGTTCGTCGAATACAGGCTAGGGACCGGGCAACTAATCGCCCTCGGCTTCGTCGATGAGGCAGCCTGTTCTCTCTCTTCGGCCTATTTCGCCTTCGATCCACAGGAGTCCAGGAGAAGCCTTGGTTCCTATTCGGTCTTCGCCGAAACCGAGTTGGCCAAGTCCCTTGGGAAGTCCTACTATTATCTGGGTTTCTGGGTCCACGGTTCACCCAAAATGGAGTATAAAGCCGATTTCCCGCCCTTCGAACTGCTCATGACCGAGGGGGGAGGAAGACGCGGCTGGTTCCCTTTCGCCTCAAGATCGGAAGCTCTTGAGGTCCTTCATGACGGGACAGTATCGTTGACATGACCTGCCTATCGTGGTACGGTACTTGGCGATACTTTCTTATATTACGTCGGAAGGAAGATTATGGCATCCCCTACAAAGATCGTTGAAACGCAGGAAGCAAAAAAAACCGAAAAAAAGGCCAGTCCCAAGCGCGGGGTGAAAAATCCCTTCGTCTACGGCGGAACGATTGTCATCCTTATCATCACGATTGTTGCTTTCGTGTTCATACCCTCGATCGGCGGCGGAGTTTCCTCCTCTGGGCAGGCCCCTAACTTCGGAAGCTGGGGGGGTAAACCTATAACCTACACCTCGGGCTCCTATTTCGCCAAGCAAGTCTCCCAGATCAACGACTACCTCAAACAGCAAGGTCTCTCCGAGCAGAACTACCAGCTCTACGCCTACCAGGTATGGAGGATGGCCTTCCAGAGTGCGGCCATCCGTACGGCCCTTCTCAAGACCCTCGATGCCGGCGGCTTCAGGGTCACGGACAAGGGGCTCGACGAGGCTGTCGCCAAGAACGACGCCTACCTCGACAATGGCGTCTTCTCCATCGATAAGTACAACAAGACATTGATGGCCACCAAGATGTCGATCCGAAGTTCCACGAAGGAAGATCTTCTCATAAGACGCTATTACGAGGACGTGTACTCGCTTCCCCCGAGCACGGCTGAACTCACCTTCGTCGCCTCGATGGCCAAGCCCCAAAGGACCATCTCCTACGTCGCCCTCCCCCTTTCGGCCTATCCTAAATCCGAGGTGGTGACCTGGGCAAAGGCCAACAGCGATCTCTTCAGGACCTTTGGGGTCTCGCGAATCTCAGTCACTTCCTCAGAGTCAGACGCCAAAAAAATTCGGCAGCAGGTTATCGACAACAAGCCCTCCTTCGAGGACGCAGCCAAGAGCCACTCCAAAGACGCCTATGCCGACAAGGGCGGCGACGCCGGAACAGTCTACTACTATACCTTCGCCGAGGGTTTCTCCAAGAGCGACGACGCGGCCAAAGCAGCCGCCCTCGGCAAGGGAGAGATATCCCCCGTGTATAAAATCGCCGAAGGTTCATGGGCTTTCTTCAGGATCAACAATGCCCTCGCCGCGCCTGATTTCAATTCCGATTCGGTGATAAACGAGGCAAGGGCATACCTTGAGCAGAAGGAAAAAGGGACGCTAGAGAGCTGGTCGCTCGCCCAGGCCAACAAACTCGTGACCTCGACCGACCTCACAGCCTTCCAGAAGGCCGCCAAGGCAGCGGGATACAGTCTGCAGACGGCAGGCCCCTTCATCATCAACACAGGCAATCCGACTTTCTATGCCTACAACCAGCAGATTCCTCTTCTCAACACCCCCAATCCCAGCAAGGACCCGAATCTTTCCTTGATCGAGTCGGATGCGTCCTTCATACCCGAACTCTTCTCATTGGACAAGGGCAAGGTGGGTAAGCCCCTCGTCGTGGGTGACAACGTTCTCGTCTTCGGCGTCACCGAGGATAAGGACGGAACCGAAGACGAGACGGCAATGGTGCAATTTGCCTATCCCTACTTCCAGCAGCAGGCTCTTGACGCTGGCATAAAGGACAGTTTCCTGAAGAGCAAAAAGTTCAAGGATAATTTCAGCACCACCTTCTTCAAGATCTTCAAGACGAACACCCAAGCTTCGAATAATTCCTCGACTTCCACGACAGCGGCCCCCGCAGCGAAAGACTCGAAGAAGTAAGTAAGGATGGACAGACTTCAGGACGCTTGGATCAAACAACAATCAACGTAGACAATACGTAAAAAAAGGCCGCCGGTTTTCCAGCGGTCTTTTTTAAGACTATATCTTGGTCAGCCTTCGTCAGTTTTCGTCATCAGTACGTAGAACAGCGAGGAAAGCATCCTGGCCCAACTCGACATTTCCGACCAGCCTCATGCGCTTCTTGCCTTCCTTCTGCTTTTCAAGGAGCTTCCGCTTGCGCGAAACGTCGCCTCCATAGCACTTGGCGAGGACATCCTTGCGCACGGGGTTGACCGTTTCACGAGCGATGATCTGCCCACCTATGGCCCCCTGGATTGCGACCTTGAACTGCTGGCGGGCAATATTCTTTTGGAGGCGTTCGCAGATCTTTCGCGCCCTCTCGTAGGCTCCCTGCCTGTACACAAGCATGGAGAGCGCATCCACGGGATCGCCATTGATAAGGAAATCGAGCTTAGAGAGCTCCGTTGGCCTGTAGTCGATGATCTCGTAATCGAAGCTCGCATAGCCTCGGCTGGTTGATTTAAGCTTGTCGTAAAAGTCGAAAAGAACTTCGGCCAAAGGCATCTCGAAGACGAGCTGTACGCGTTTCTCGTCAAGATGGGTGAAGGACTTCTGCTCACCCCGCTTGCCGATGCAAAGAGTTATAAGGTTGCCAATGTAGGCCAGAGGAGTGATGATCTCGGCCTTGATATAGGGCTCATCCGCGCTGTCTATCCTGGATGGATCCGGGTACTGGCTTGGGTTGTCGACAAGGGCGGTTTCGCCGTTCTGCAGCTTAAGCCTGTAGCGGACGGACGGCGCTGTCATGATTATGGACTGGCCGAATTCTCGCTCCAGCCGCTCCTGGATGATCTCGAGATGCAAGAGACCCAGGAAGCCGCAGCGGAAGCCGAAACCAAGGGCGAGAGAACTGTCCTTCTCGCACACGAGGGAAGCATCGTTGAGCATCAGTTTTTCAAGACTTTCCTTCAGATCGTCGTATTCGGCGGAATCCATGGGATAAATCGAGCTGAATACAACGGGTTTTATCTCCTTGAAACCGGGCAGCGCTGCCGTACAGGGATTTTCGTCATCGGTTATTGTATCGCCGACCCTGACGTCTCGGACTGTCTTTATACCTGCGGTGACGTAGCCTACTTCCCCCGCCGCCAGCATGTCTGTATCGCTTGCCTGGTCGATCTTGAAAAGGCTAACTTCCTCGATCTCATGAATGGCGCCACTCGACATGAATCTTATGTTCATGCCTTTCCTCATCAATCCGCTCTTGACGCGGACATGGACGATAGCTCCCTTGTAGGCGTCGTAGTGCGAGTCGAAGATGAGGGCTTGAAGCGGATCTCTGATCGATCCGCGCGGCGAGGGAAATCTCTGTACGATGGCCTCGAAAAGCTCATCGATGCCGATGCCCATCTTGGCCGAGACCGCTAGGGCCGAATCCCCATCGAGGCCGAGATCCCTGTCGATCTGCCCCCGGACTCCTTCAACATCGGCGGCTGCCATGTCGATCTTGTTGATGACGGGCAGAATCTCCAGATCGTGTTCGATGGCCATGTACATGTTCGAAAGTGTCTGGGCCTGCACACCCTGGGTGGCGTCGATGACGAGAATCGCTCCCTCGCACGAGGAGATGGCCCGCGAGACCTCGTATGAAAAATCCACGTGTCCTGGAGTGTCCACTAGGTTGAGGGTGTATGTCTTGCCGTCGACGGCCAGCTAGGGCAAGGGATATCCATATTGTCCAGCATCTGGTTCTGCATCTTTCGCGCGTCCACTAGATGAGCTTTCTCGATGAAGCGATCGGCCAGGGTCGACTTGCCATGGTCGATATGGGCTATGATGCAGAAATTCCTGATGAGTTCCGGTTCATGCATGGTCCTACTCTAGCCGAAAGCCAGGCTTTGCGCAATTCCGATCCCTCAAGGCTTGATCGACGCCCTCTTCGAGGCCATAGTGATGCACAATGGTCAGCTACAGACTTCTTACCAAGAACGCCCGTACCTGCATAGCTGTCGAACCTCTCTGGGCTCTCTTCGGCCCCATGGCATCCTATTTCATGCCCCTGTATCAGAAACAGCTGGGATTGAACGAGGTTCAGATGGGCCTGCTCAACTCCATAGGCATCGCGACCGGCCTCTTCTTCTATTCGCTCGCAGCTCCCATCACCGACAAGCTCGGGCGCCGCCGCACCAGCCTCATCTTCGACATCCTCTCCTGGACGATCTCCATGGTCATCTGGGCCTTGGCCAGGTCCTATATCTGGTTCCTGGCAGCCGCCGTATTCAATTCCATCGTCAGAGTTGTCTATGTATCCTGGAATCTTCTCATCTCGGAGGACGCCAACGACGAGCAGCGCTCCACCATCTTCGGCTGGATCAACATCATCGGGACCTTCGGGGGGTTCACGACCCTTGTTGGGGGTATGTTCATCACTCGCTTCGGTGTCGTGCCAAGCATGAGAATTCTATTCCTGGCCGGCGCACTGTCCATGACCTCCATGTTCTTCCTCCGCTACCTGGGGACAAGAGAGACCGCGATGGGGAAGATTCTCATGGACAAGACAAAGGAAATAAGTCTCCTCGCCTTGACCTTGCGGCAGCTTCCCAGGGCCAGAATGGCTCTTAAAGACCCTTTCTTCCTCCGCATGGTGGGGATCTTCTTCATCGTCAATGCAATCAGTGTCATAGATTTCTTTCGGATACTCTATCTCAGGGATATGAAGCTCCTCCCACCCCTTATCGTATCCTCCGTTCCGGCGCTGAGCGCCCTGGCGAGCTTCTTCCTCTTCTTTTTCATCTTGCCCAGGCAGAAGGAAGCCAAGGCCCCGAATCATCTGGCCGGTTCCTTCCTTGCCTGCCTCGCTTTCCAGGTTTTCTTCATCGCGATGCCGAAGGGATCGATCCTTGCCGCGATCCTGATATTCCCCTCCCTTCAGGCCTCCTATGCCCTCCTGGCGACATTCAGGGACACGGTCTTCATGAACAGGACGGAGGCCGAAATAAGGAGCGAAAGATTCAGTCTCATTCAGAGCATCATGATGCTCCTCTGCATTCCCATAGGCTGGATTGCGGGGCTTTTATATTCTCTTTCGCCCCATCTGCCTTTCGTCCTTTCCTGTCTTCTCTACACATCCGGCTTCTTCCTCGCCAGGAAGATTCGGAGCATGAATGCAGGGACTTGAGTGCCTTTTCCCAGCAGCGAATACCGCGGCGTCCGCTGTACGAGAGTCCTATCCAACCTGTATACTTTTAGAACGGAGGCTGATCGATGGACCTGCATGGGTTAAACTTTACGGGAAAAGAGGGAGCTAGAAAGGATCACGATATCGTCGTCTATGCCCTTTCCACCTGTGGGCACTGTAGAAGAGCCTTGGAATTCCTAAAGGAGCGCGACTTAGCCTACAGGTATATCTATGTCGATTTGCTGCCCTTCGAGACCAAGAATGCCATCAAGACTGAACTCAAGGATCGTTTCAGGGAGAATGTCGCCTTCCCCTTCGCCGTGATCGACAATACGAGCCACCTCGTCGGCTTTATAGAGCCGGATTGGATTCTTAGCCTCGGTCTTGGAGAAAAACCATGAAGCAGAAATCGCTTGAGGACGTCCGTCTCTTCACCGTCATGGCTGCGGTAAAGCAGGGCTGGGTCCTCAACGCCGATCAAGGCTTCTATGACATCCTGGCGCAAGGACTCTGCGACAACTTCAATCGCTATGGATACTTCCTCTGCCCATGCAGGGACACGGACGGTTCTCGGCTGGCCGACAAAGACTCGATCTGTCCCTGCCTGTGGTCTAAAAGCGACATCCCCGAATATGGCCACTGCTACTGCGCCCTCTACCTATCGCAAAACTTCGTCGATTCAAATCTCGCGCCTTCGAGCATTCCCGATCGCCGGTATGGATGATGATCTACCTCGACTGGGCGGCCACCGCCATTCCCGATTTCTCACTCCTTTCGCAGGCTCTCTCCGCCAGCGTCGAAATATTTGGAAATCCCTCAAGCATCCACGATGCCGGCAGAGCCGCCAAGCTCCGGCTTGAGGCCGCAAGGTCAGGCCTTCTCGCATCCTTCCTAGGGCCAGCCCCGAACGAGCCAGAAGGCAGCTTGGTGTTCACGGGTTCGGGGACCGAGGCCGACCAGATACCCCTATTATCCCTCCTTAGGATGGCTGGAGCCCGCACGTCGCGTCCCCACATCGTTCTCTCTTCGATCGAGCATGCCGCTGTCCATACCCAGGCCGAAGTCCTGGCCCGCCTTGGTTTCGATCTCGGCTTTGTCGACCCCGATGCAGAAGGACGCGTGAGTCCCGCCAGCCTCATGGCCAAGCTACGCCCACAGACCCGCCTCGTCGCCGTGATGGCGGTCAACAACGAGACTGGGGCAATCCAGGACTCCGCCAGCCTGGCCGCCGCCCTCGATGGGCTGGGTCCTTTAAAACGCAGAACGCTTTGCTTCCACGTCGACTGCGTCCAGGCTCTCGGCAAGATCCCCTTGGGATTCCTCTCCAAGGGCATAGACAGCGCAGCTTTCAGCGCCCACAAGATCAGGGGCCCCCGAGGCGTCGGCGCTCTCTGGACAAAAAAACCCATCCAGGCCCTTGCCCAGGGCGGCGGCCAGGAAGAAGGCATGAGATCGGGTACGGAGAACCTTTTTGGGGCCGAGGCCTTCAGACTCTGTGCCGAGTCTGCGGCTCGAGATTTCGACATCAACCATGCCCAGTCCCTCCTGCTTGAAAAGCGTCTCATCGACGGAGTCTTGCGAATTGACGGCGGCCATATCGTCCCCGAATCAAGGCAACCAGGCGATGGGCGCTGGGTTCCTTGCATTGTGAGCCTGGCCTTCCCCGGACTCGGCGGAGAGGTTATGGCAAGGGCGCTCTCCGACAGGGGAATCGCCATATCGACAGGCTCAGCTTGTTCCCATGCCAAGCACGTTTCGGGAAGGAGAGTCCTCGACGCCATGGGCGTCGACAAAGCCCTCTCTTTCTCGGCAATCCGCGTTTCCACAGGCCCGGACACGAAGCCCGAGCAGATTGACGCTTTCCTCGAATCCGCCGAGGATATCTACAAAAAACTAAAAAATTGAGGTTGCCAAGTATATGGAATCCCTATTTCTGATCAAGCCCGGCGAAATACTCCTCAAACAGGGCAACCAGGACGAATTTATAAAAGGCCTCATCCGGCAGCTCAGGCTGCGGATGGGGAAGACAGTCTGCGATATCTTCGAGTACCCCGGCAGATTCTTCCTATCGGTGGATTCAGCCAACGAGGCTAAGGCTGCATTTGTTCTCGACCACTGTCCCGGGCTCAACGGCTTTGCCAAGGCCAAATGTTGCGCCAAGACCGTCGAGGCCGTCCTCGCTGCCTCCATGGAAGTCGCGAAGGAAGGCTTTGCCTCAGGATCCAGAAGCTTCAAGGTCGAAACGCGGCGGTCGGACAAGAGCTTCCCCCTTGGGTCCTACGAGACATCGGCACTTATGGGCGAGAAAATCCTGGCCGCCTTGCCTGAACTGACCGTCGATGTACATTCGCCCGACCTCATCGTCAATCTCGAGATACGTGAGAAGGCCTATGCGTATGGGGCGACTCAAAAGGGACCCAGGGGTCTTCCCTCGGGCTCAGGAGGAAGAGCCCTCGTCCTTCTCTCGGGCGGTATCGATTCCCCCGTCGCCGCATTTCTTATGGCCGTGCGGGGCCTTGAGCTGGATTTTGTCCACTTCCAATCCTATCCCTACACATCGATCGAAGCTCAGCGCAAGGTCGAGAAACTCACGCGACTTGTGACTGCTTGGTGCGGCCGATCCAGGCTCTGGGTTCTCCCCTTCACCGAAGTACAGCAGGAAATCAAGAAAAGAGCGGCTGTGGATGCTTCAACCATCATGCTCAGGTCGGCGATGATGGAAGCGGCCAACAGGATCGCAGGAAAGATCGGCGCCAAGGCTATCGTAACGGGCGAAAGCCTCGGCCAGGTCGCAAGCCAGACGGCGGAGAACATGCGGATTACCGAGGCCCCCACGACCCTCCCTGTCTTCAGACCCTTAGTCGGTCTGGACAAGGAAGACATCATCCACCTGGCCAAGCGGATAGGGACCTACGAGACCTCCATCCTTCCGTACGAGGACTGCTGTGTACTCTTCTCGCCCAAGCATCCGCTTCTCAAGCCTGACTATGGCTCTCTCGTCGCCAGTTACAGGGCGCTTGCCCTCACCCCTTTCATCGAAAGGAGCGTGGAGGGGACTGAGCTTTTCAAATACGGTTATACGGATGTACTGACGGAATTTGGGGTTCGCTGAATATAAAAAAACCCGAGCCGCGCGATGACCGAGCTGACCCGGGACTATCCCCAAGGGGAATCGAACCCCTGTTGGCGGGATGAAAACCCGCTGTCCTGACCGCTAGACGATGGGGACCTGAACAAGTCTGGACGGGGAGCAAACTAACAGGAAAGCCAGGCCTGTGTCAAGCTCGGCTGCCTCTCTAGAAATCCGAGACGGCGAGAGCGGTCTTTATCTTCGCGTAGAGATGTCGGGCAAGAATATTCTCCGGTTCTATCCGGAGGGCTATTTCGCAATCGGCATGAGCATTCGCGAGATCTCCCATTTTGAAGAAGCAGGTAGCCCTTCTATAGCGCGAGTAGAAGTGGTAGGGATGTAATTCCAGGGCGGCGGTAAAGTCCTCGACCGCACCAGCCACGTCGTTCAGGATACTCTTCACCACGCCTCGATAGTAGAGGGCCTTGTAGGATCCAGGGTCAAGGTCCAGACAGGAACCAAAGTCGGCCTGAGCCTCAGCGTATTTGGCCTGAGCGAAGAAGGCCATTCCGCGGTGCTTGTACACGACCGAGGCTATTTCCTTTCCAGGGTTCGCCGCGATGATCGATCCATAGATCCTCACCGCCTTATCGAAATCGGCCTTGTTGTGTGCCTCGAGGGCGGCGAGCATCATGCCGTCGAGACCGAAACTGCCGAAATTTTCATCCCCGGTCTCGGGCTTGGAGGTATTTGCGCTCTCATCCGAGCCGCCTTCGTTCGAAGTAAGCTTGCCCTCCGAGACTTCCTCTATCTGTCTGTAGAAAGCCTGGGTCCGCTGGCCCAGTTCGGCGTTAAGACGTTTCTGAAACTCGAGGATCTCCTGAAACATGATGTCGGAAAGCGTGAGATTTGCGTTGACAGCGGCGAGCTTCCTCCGCATCGGCTCGTCGAGCGGCGTGAACTCGGCCTTGTAGACGAGTTCGTGTTCTACCTCGGCCCATGCTTCCTGGAGAATTGTCCTGAGCTGTATCTCCACGACGTTGCGTTCGAGATGGGGACAGAGGATTAAGAGCGCTTCCGGTATCCTGACAAGGATGTGGATGGATTCGTAACCGAACTCCCTGAACGAACGCTCCGCACCTTTCCGCTCCGTTTCTTCGATGAGGAAGTTTCTGGAGAGGGTATTCTCCGCGACGGCGAGATCGCCCAGGAAGGGACAGATAATGCGGATCGCCAAAATATCGTTGACAGGAAGGGGACCGGTTTTTTCGCTCCATGATTTCTTGAGCAGCCTCAGTTTTTTTGAATAATAGGAGTCGAATTCCTTGACTCTGCCCTTCAAGGTGGGCTTGAGACCGCTCTTGGTCATGCAGGCCGCGGTAATGGAGAGGAATTTTTCCAATGCATTGTCATAGCTGGGGCGGGATTCCAGGTACAGGGCTTTCAGTTTAGCCTTATCGGGGATAAGAAGGACAGACTGCTCAAGTTCCATAACCTAGCTCCCGATCTGGTGACCGTTAATATAGAGTTCCAGCTTCCCCGAGCCAGGTACCGAACTGCTCAGGCTCTGTTCGATAGCCTTCTTGAAAAGGTCGAATGGCAGCTTCTGCTCAGCCAGATCGACGATCTCCACATCGATGAAAAGCGTCCCCCCCCTGTGCATCACCGATCCCAGCCGCGCGTCTCCCTGGATGAGGGGCTGGTTGTATGGCTCCATGGGACCGAGAAGCAGTTCGGACATAAGTTCTTCCGCCCTCTCCTCCATGCTCCCCAGAAGGGGAGCGGCTCGGGTCTCCATGACAAGAGACTTATAGTGTCTGTCGGCGAAATAGAGCTTCGCGTTTCCTGTCCGACCCCAGAGCCCGAACGCGAGAATTGCGACAGCAGCGAGTATGGGTAGTACAAGCATCCAGCCCTTCCCCGGAACTAGACCGCGGCTATTTTCACTCAAGTTCTACCTCTCGAAATAATCGATGAAATCGACAATGCCATTGTAGATCGCGTCGCCGATCCTTCTCAAGTAACCGGAGCCTGAGAGGGACCGTCCCTCGTCGGGATTCGTGATGAACCCCATTTCGATGAGAATGGAGGGCATCTTGGCATTTCGGACAACGAACCACTCCTCGGGCCGTATTCCCCGACCGGGGCTCTGGCGTCCAAGTTCGACACCCAGCCTTTCATAAACCTTACGGGCAAGAATGATACTCTCGGTGGTAAACTCTTCCTCGAGCATGGCGTTGAGTATGGGAGCTATATCCTTGCCCTTCTCCTTGACCGTCTCGGCATCCACGACCGTCCTGCGGTATTCGGGGTTCAGGTACCATACTTCATAGCCCTTTGCCGTCTTGTTGAAGGATGCGTTGGCATGGATCGATACATAGATCACCGCTTCGTCCTTCTCGAGATCTACCGAGTTGGCCATGGCGACTCGGTCGTCCAGGGTCGGATAGCTGTCTCCTTTCCTCGTGACGAGAATCTTGCGGTTGGGAAACCTGGATCGGAGAAGATCGATGACGCGCTTGGACACTTCGAGGGCCAGGTCCTTTTCCAGGAGTCTCATCCCCCCGATTTCGCCGATAGCTCCGGTGTCCTTTCCCCCATGCCCCGGGTCGATGAGGATAGCCGCGACCGAGTAGCGGGCATTTCCCGTATGCGAATGGTCTTCGAGTAAACTCCTCACCTTTGACTGAAAATCCTCAGGCAGAACCAGATTATTTGCCTCAAGATAGGGAGGAGATACTTTCGCGATCTGTTTCCAGTCATAGACGAGAAAAGGCCGATCTGTGGCAAAGGAAACGTAGGAGCCTTCCTTTTCTAAGTAGCCGGTGCCCGTGAGGGGGTCCCAGTTTAGGCCCAGCTTTTGTATCCGGGCAAACTCAAGAAGCGGCTGAGCTCCTCCAGCTCCGGCTGCGGACAGAACAAAGCAGAGGAAGATGATGACCGAAATAGCCTTTTCCGCCTTGTTCATATTGTTCCTATCGGAACAATAGCTTTTTTTCGTGAGTTTTGGAAGGATGCCCCTTGTGTTCATCAATCCAATCGTTTATATCTTGATACGGCTCAGGCGACATCACCACAATAGATGGTGGTATGTCCCATCGATGCCATGATATATTGTAGTAAAATCGAAAGGTATCTGCGGCGGAGTTGCTTCCGCACGGTTTTGTCAAGGAGCAGAAGATGAAATTCGACCAACGCTTTACCCGCAAAGGCTCTGGCCCCTATGCCGGGATAACTTGGGAGAGGAGGATGAGCGAGATTCGGAATCCCAACGGCAAGCTCGTTTTCCACATGGATTCTGTAACCGTTCCCTCAACATGGAGCCAGATAGCTACCGATATACTCGCCCAAAAATACTTCAGGAAAGCTGGCATCGCGGAAGGTAAAGCCCTGGCCTGGACGGAAAGGGTGCCCGAAGACAACAGAGTTCTGGCTTCGCCGAGTCCTCAGCCCGGATCTGAACATGATGCGCGACAGGTTTTCCATCGCCTTGCGGCGACCTGGTGCCTCTGGGGCAGAGGCGCCGGTTATTTCGATTCCGAGGAGGACGAGACCGTCTTCTACGACGAGATCCTCTATATGCTCGCCCATCAGATAGCCGCCCCCAACAGCCCCCAGTGGTTCAACACCGGCCTGAACGCCGTCTACGGCATCGAAGGCCCTCCTCAGGGCCATTATTACGTTGATCCAAAGACCAATGAGGTCGTGAAATCCGAGTCGGCCTATTTCCGCCCCCAGCCTCACGCCTGTTTTATCCTGGACATCCAGGACGACCTCGTCAACGAGGGGGGCATTATAGACCTTATCACCAGGGAAGCCAGACTTTTCAAGTATGGTTCAGGCACCGGATCGAATTTCTCCAAGCTCAGGGCATCGCGGGAAAACCTTTCGGGAGGAGGTGTTTCTTCAGGTCTCATCTCCTTTCTCAAGATAGCCGACCGCTCGGCTTCGGCCATCAAGTCCGGAGGCACGACCCGACGCGCGGCAAAGATGGTTATCCTCGATGCCGACCACCCCGACATCGAAGCCTATGTCGACTGGAAGTCAGAGGAAGAATATAAGGTAGCATGTCTCGCCGCAGGAAGTTCGGTGCTGAAGCGCTATGCCTCGGAGATGATCGGGACCGTGGACTCCTGCCCGCTCGCCCGCGAGGAAGCTTTTTCGCCTTCATCCAACCCAGCCCTGCTAAAGGCCGTCAAGGAAGCGTTGGGGGCAGGTATACCATCGGTATGGATTCACCAGGTTCTTTCATTCTATAAGCAGACGGGCGAACTCACACCCATGCCGCAATACGATACGGGATGGGAATCGGAGGCTTACAACACCGTCTCAGGTCAATCCTCCAACAACTCCGTCAGGGTCAACAACGCCTTTATGAAAGCTGTTGTGGATGACGGGGACTGGAACCTTGTCGCGCGGACGACGGGCAAGGTGATGAAGACTATCAAGGCACGCTCCCTCTGGGACAGGATAGCGCGATCGGCCTGGCGCTGCGCCGATCCCGGCCTTCAGTACCATGGAACTATCAACGAGTGGCACACCTGCCGTGCCGATGGCGAGATACGCGGCTCCAATCCCTGCTCCGAATACATGTTCCTTGACGACACGGCCTGCAATCTGGCCTCGCTTAATCTCCTCTCCTTCTTCGACGTCGAACGGGGAACCTTTGACGATGAGGCCTATAGGCATGCCATTCGCATTTGGACGACTGTGCTCGAAATCTCCGTTGTCATGGCGCAGTTCCCTTCAAAGGAGATAGCGCGTAAAAGCGTTGACTACAGGACACTCGGTCTGGGCTACGCCAACCTGGGAAGCCTTCTCATGGTCATGGGACTAGCCTACGATTCTGATGAGGGAAGGGCCGTCGCCGCCGCCCTTTCCGCGATACTCACCGGGGAAGCCTATGCTCAATCGGCCCGCATGGCGACAGAATGGGGTTCCTTCTCCCGATACAAGGACAACGCAGGTGACATGCTGCGAGTCATCCGCAATCACAGAAGGGCAGCCTACGACGCTAAACCGACGGAATACGAGGGTCTCTCCATTCTACCCGTCGGCCTCAAGGAATGGGCCTGCCCGGGCAACCTCGTCGCCGCCGCGCGAGAATCCTGGGACCAAGCCCTAAAGCTGGGCGAGGAGCACGGTTTCAGAAACGCCCAGGTGACGGCCATCGCGCCCACAGGGACGATTGGCCTTCTTATGGACTGCGACACGACAGGCGTCGAACCCGATTTCGCCTTAGTAAAGTTCAAGAAGCTGGCGGGCGGAGGCTATTTTAAAATCATCAATTCGAGCGTACCCCCGGCCCTGAAAGCCCTGGGCTATTCGGATTCAGCGATCGGTGAAATTCTCGCCTATGCCCTGGGCAGAGGCAGTCTCGAGAATGCCCCCGGTATATCCCTCGCCGACCTCAGATCCAAAGGCTTGAGCGAAACCGCACTGAGCAAGTCGGAAGCCGCCCTCAAGAGCGCCTTCTCCCTCGAGAGCTGTTTTTCTCCCCTTCTCCTCGGTACTGATGCCATGGACGGACTCGGCATCCCCGAGTCCGAATGGTCTGACCCCAGCTTCAACCTTCTTTCACGACTGGGCTACGACGCCAAGGACATCACAGCGGCCGAACTCTGGGCATGCGGAACGATGGGACTCGAAGGCGCGCCCGGTCTCAAGGACGAGGACCTCGCCGTCTTCGACACGGCCACACCTTCGGGCAAGATTGGTACACGCAGTATAGACTGGAAGGCTCACATCGCCATGATGTCGGCCGTCCAGCCCTTCGTCACCGGGGCCATCTCCAAGACGATCAACATGCCGAACGCCGCAAGCGCCGAAGACGTGAAGGGCGCCTATCTGCTCGCCTGGAAATCGATGCTCAAGTCAATCGCCCTCTATAGGGATGGATCGAAGCTCTCCCAGCCTCTATCAGCGCTATCTCCCGGAGTCGATATGATCGCCGACTCCATCGTCGCCCTACAGACCGGTGCGCTCGGCGACACGGCCGAGACCCCCCCGCCCGAATCCCTCCTTCCCACGGGACTCGGTCTCGAGCCCGAACTTCCCGGCATGCCCCAGTCGCCCCGCGGCTTGAGGAAATCCCTGCCCAACAGGCGTAAAGGCTATACGCAGAAAGCGAAAATCGCCGGCCATTCCGTCTTCCTCCGCACGGGCGAGTATGATGACGGCGGCCTGGGGGAGATTTTCCTCGATATGCACAAGGAAGGCGCCGCCTTCAGAAGCATTCTCAATTCCTTCGCCATAGCCGTCTCACTTGGACTCCAGTACGGCGTCCCTCTCGAAGAATACATTGACGCCTTCACCTTCACCCGCTTCGAGCCTACCGGCATGATCCTGGGGCACGATTTTCTCAAGATGGCGACGAGCGTACTCGATTACATTTTCAGGGATCTCGCCATCTCCTACCTCGATCGGTACGATCTGGGCCAGGTCAAACCCGAGGATCTCGTCTCTACTTCCCTTCAGACGCGTACGGGGATGAACGTTCACCGGTCAGCCTTCGAGAACGGAAAGTCCGATCATCCGGCCAAACCCGTCCAGACTCCTTCCTCGTCTTCACCGTCCTTCCTGTCCTCCCCTGGAGAATCGTCTATCCAACCGAGGACTTCTTCTTCCTATTTATCACCTGAGATAAAATCCATGAGGGCAGCAAGGCAGAAGGGCTATGAGGGTGACCCATGTCCTGTCTGCGGTCACTTGACCCTCGTCAGGAATGGGACATGCTTGAAATGCGACACATGCGGGAGCACGACGGGCTGCAGTTGAGAGATCAAGGGGCTCGGTGGTCTGGCGCGTACTCAATGAGCCAAGCTGTCATGACGCTCGGCTCAGATGGGATCCCGTTCGACAGGGAGCGTCATGCACCGAGCCCCTCCTCCTCCCCTTGCCAGTTCGATCCCGTCGAAGGTGACGGCGAGGCGTCCATAGGTTTCGACGGTTTCTTTCCCCGTGATGAAGCGATCGGAATCGACGATCTCGAACCCTGCGGCGGACAGGGCTTCGGCAGTATAGCGGTTGCATGAATACGTGAGGATCTTGCCGGGCGCGAAAGCGAAAGAGTTGGCTCCAGAGAGCCATTGTTCCCTTTCCTGATGGAGCCTCAGGCCATTACCGCATAGCACCGGTTCTAATTCTATCCCGAGCTGTTCCAATCCCTTCAATAGGGAATTGACTTCCCCGAACTTCATCTTGCCATTTTCCCCCATATCAATACGGCAGACAGAACTGCGGCTGGGTCCAATGATTGCGGGACCATAGACGAGTGCCGCGTCCCTGTCGATAACCGTGAAGACCATGTCGAGATGGATGGTGGCTCGCGTCTTGGGCAGATCAACGACGAAAATGCAGATCTTCCGGCCAAAAAGCCGGACCGCGTTCCTCGCAATCCTTTCGACTGCGTAGGGTGTCGTCCTTTCGGAGACACCTACGGCCAAGACGTCAGGGGAGATCACTATCAAGTCCCCGCCCTCAGCGGTGAGATAGCGGTTGCGCTCCCCGGGGCCGTCGAGAAGGAGACCTGATGCAAGGAATTCCTTATGATGAGTGAAAATGAATCGCGTGATGATCGCCTCGACCATGCGTACGTCATAGGCGGTCGCGGCGGAGACCAGGGCGTCCCCGACGACTGCCGCGCTGTCGCGCATGAAGTAGGTGTTGGGCAAAGGGCGGGAGAGATAGCTCTGTTCGTCGAGGAGCCGGGACAGGGAATGCTCCGGGGCCGGTATTCCTTTGACGATAAGGGAGGCAAGCTCGGGTGCGGGAAGGGCCATGAGGCTTTCCATGGCTGGGCCGATGGGTATGCACCGCGACAGATCGCCCAGGAATTCATACTTATTTCCAGTATCGCCAAGGCATTCCGAGAGAAGATAGACGAGCTCGTATACTTCCGAGACTCGTGACAGAAAGTCCTTGAGCCTTCCGTACTCCTTAAGCACTGAATCGAGAGGGATGATGTCGTTATAGAGGTCACGCTCGGCTTCCTCTGGGGTCATCGCCTCGACTTCGCTGCCCGGGCTATGAATTATAACACGTTTAAGCCTGCCAATTTCGCTGTAAATGGAAAGTTTGCCCATTGAGCTAAGTATGCACTATTGGTGGGAAAAAATCTTCGGCTCGGACTCGTTCTCTGACTTCCTGGGCATAATAAAAGCCGCCCTTCCACAAGAGCGGCTTCTTCAATAAATTCCTAAGTCGCGATCTTTAGCCGGCGATGATCGCCTCGGTCGGGCAGACCGCCGCACAGGCTCCGCAATCGATGCACTTGTCCGGATCAATCCAACGGGCCGAATTCTTCTCGCTGATCGCCTCAACCGGGCATTCGCCCTCGCAGGCTCCGCAGTTGATGCAGGCGTCGGTAACCTTTTGTGCCATCGCTTTTCTCCTTTTACCATACAGGCTTATAGAACAGACGATCTTTCGAATCGGAGTTCAGACTCCTGATGTCTGATTTTTACGCGCTAAGCCTTTTCATGCCCGCGCCAGCTCAAAAATACTATCATGAATTCGGAACTCTGTGAAGCCGGAGTGACCGAACCTGCGGGGTTGACGAAACCTGTCGCGTTGGCTGGCCTTAAAAATAACCGGCAAGGGCGAGCATTCGGGTGAAGCTTTCCCCCTCCCTCCTGAAAGAACCCAATTCAGCGGAACAAGAGGTGCAGAGTCTTGCGTCGACAACGGTACCGACGCCCAGCCGCGCAGCGATCCCGATGTTGGCCGAACCCAAGTCCAGGAACCAGGCATTTTCACCTCCATTGTCGCGATAGATGGCGGATCCCGACCCGAACTCAGCCGCAAAGGCTGAAGCTCTCTCAGCTGACACCTTATAGCAGCAGGAACCAATACTTGGGCCGAGCACGATCGTGATATCCCCGGGTAGCGATCCAAAGGCCTCGGTCATCGACTGTAAGGCAGATTCCAGAATGCCTGTTCCTTTCCACCCCGAATGGAGGATTCCAAAAGTCTCTCCAACGCTGTCCAGCATCCAAATCGGCATACAGTCGGCTACGGTCACCGATCCCAGCCAGGCCTTTTCCCCCAGGACGAGACCATCAGCCCCGCCGCAGCTTACGAGCATGGTCTTTAGGTTGGCTCTCCCCTCCCCTCGCCTCGGCGCCAGAACCTTTTTCGAATGGCGCAGGGGGAGACTCAAGACACGAGAACCATCGACTTCCAGGCTTTGATAGAGGGCTTTTCTGTTTGCCGCGCTTTCGGGAAAGTCCAGGCCCATGTTGCCCGCCGAGGCGAGGCTCAAGGTCGCCCTGAATCCATTCACGAGGCGCTCGGATACTATCTCTAGAGCGTGTCCTGTCTGCTTGAACTTCGCTGGTTCAATCCGCACGCAAGCCCCCGTAGAGTTCAAAGATAGCGGGGTTCACACCGCCTATCTCGATCCTGTGCGCTTCGAGGTAAAGTCGTGACGCCATGTTTCCTCCGTAGACCCGATCGCCCAGAATGGGATAGCCCGACCATACCAGATGAGCACGTATCTGATGTCTGAAGCCCACGCTGATCCTCGCCGAGACGACGAGAGTCCCTGGAGCGAACCCCGAAGCCCTGCTTTCTGGTCTTACGTGTGTAACATAGGTCTTTTTCGTCAGCTTCCTGCGGCATTCGCTTGCGCGATCCGGAGCAACACAAGCCACTTTCCTGGCCCCTTTCCCATAGGACCTGAAGAAGCTCTCGACATTTACCCAATCGGCTCCGCCCGTTGGCTGAGCCGATTTCAGCCGCAGATCCAGCGGTTGAATCCCGGGTATCGAACCTGGCAGCGGCGATTTGGATGCCGCAGCGAGGAGTCTGTACTCTTTGATAACGCCGCCTTCCGATGCAAGGCTGAAAAGTGATCGTTGCAGAACCGGTGTCCGCGCGAAGATGATGATGCCCGAGGTTCCTTCGTCAAGCCGTGAGACCATGCCCAGCTCCGAATGCCCGGACTGAGCTTCGACACCTGCGAATGCGGCCTCAGCCCCTGGAAGCTTGCGGGCGAACCAGGAGAGGAGGTCGATCCCCTCGCTTTTCCCGCAAGATGGGATGGAATGCATGCCGGCTGGTTTGAAGACCGCGATATACTCGCCGGTCTCACCCAGGATGAAGGGTTCCGCGCAGGGTTCGAATTCGATAGCCATAGACTGGCCTAGACCATCCCTGAGTTTTGCAGCCGGTAGAGGCTGAAATAGAGCCCCTTGCGGGTGATGAGCTCGTCGTGGCTGCCCGACTCGGCGATCTGTCCATGGGCGAGGACAATGATCTTGTCGGCGTGCCGAATCGTCGAAAGTCTGTGGGCTATTACGACACTTGTCCTTCCGGAGAGGAGTCCTTCGATGCCGCGCTGGATGAGGCGTTCCGTCTCCGTGTCGACTGCGCTGGTCGCCTCGTCGAGTATGATGATGGATGGATCGTGAGCGAGGACCCTAGCGAAGGAAAGGAGCTGCCGCTGACCCTGGGAGAGATTAGATCCCCCTTCGGAGAGCTGATAGTTGTATCCCAAGGGAAGGGCTTCGATGAACTCGTTGGCGTGGACGGCCTCGGAGGCCAGTTTCATCCGCTCAACGCTGACCTCGTCTCCCATACGGATATTGTCGGCTATCGATCCTGAGAATAGAAAGACATCCTGAGGTACAGGTTGTATGGCCTTCCTGAGACCGTGGAGGGGCAGGTCGCGCACAGGATACCCATCGATCCGGATATCTCCTTTCTGAATGTCCCAGAACCGCGTCACGAGATTGGCCACCGTCGTTTTTCCGGCTCCCGTATAGCCGACAATGGCCACCATCTTGCCGGGCTCGACGGTGAAGCTGAGGTTTTTGAGGATCCAATCCTCTTCCTTGTAGGCGAACCAGACATGAACGAACTCGATATGCCCGCGGATTCTCTCAGGCATAGGCAGCTTCGGGGCATCCACGATCATCTCATCGGTGTCCAGAAGGTTGAAGATTCTCTCCCCTCCCGCCATCGCGCTCTGAAGGAGGATATACTTCTCGGACATATCCTTTATAGGGGAATAGAACATCCCTATGAGGTTCACGAAGGCTATGAGGGTGCCCAGGGAGATGGAATGGGTGAGGTAGAACCAAGCTCCTACGCAGAGGGCGATGGCGGTCGTCGAAGTGGAGAGAAAATCGACTATAGGCCTGAAGGTCGCGAATACGTACATCTCGCCCAGGTTGGCCTTTTTAAGGGCCGCGTCGTGCTCGGTGAATTCAGCCCTTGCGGCATCCTCCCGCACGAACAGTTTCACGATGTCTATGCCCGCTATGTGCTCTGAGATGAATGAATTCACCTTGCTGGTCCATCGCCTCTGGTTGCGGAAGGCATCTCTTGCTCGTATCCGGGCCACGTTGGCCACGATGAAGACGAGGGGGATGGATGCGGTTACGACCAGGGCGAGCCGTACATCGAAGAAGAAGAGGACAGCGATAGCTCCGCCCATGATGGAGAAGTCCTTGATGAAAGCGGAGAGGACATCCGTGAAGAATTGGTTGATCGTCTCGACATCGCTCGTCATCCTCGTCACGAGCCTTCCTACCGGCTGTCTCGAGAGGTAAGCCAGGGAACGGGTCAGGACATGGCGGAACAGCTGCATACGCAGGTCTTTCATGACCTTCAGTCCCAGGAGGTTGCTATAGTACGTCATCACGAAGGTAGAGACCAGAATGGCCACGAGAATGGCGAGAAGGGCGGCTACGTACTTGCCGATGAGGACACTATCGGAGAACCGCAGAACCGCGGCCTCGGGCGCAGGCAGTGTCCTGAGATTTTCCACCGATATCGCGCCCCATTGCCCCTCAGAGGCGAAAAATCCCGAGTGGGCAGCGAGCAGCTTTTGTTGAGCTTCGTCCCCATCCTTGATCGTAAAAACATACATTTCGACGGTATCGAAGAGGTCCTTTGCAATAAGAGTCTTCTTTTCCTCCGAACTCAAGGAGGCAAGTCGCGTCGTCCTGACGAAGACCTTCCCCCCTATTACTGGGTCCGAATCGTTCAACTTGAGTTCCTTGCCTGCCTCGGTTCCTTTCAGTTCGGCGGACAATCCGAACCATGACTTCATCAGGGCATCATCTATTGCCCTTCGTATGATGACGGGACTCAGGAGTTCCCCTGCGGTGCTGACGACGAGGGCGATAAATGCCAGAGCCGTTATCAGCCTATACGGCTTGATATATGACAGGATGCGTCTGGATATGTTCTTGTCGAAGCCTTTCGTGACGTCGTCGGTCTCAAAGAAATCAGCCATGGACTATCTCCCCTGAGCCCGTCGATACGACGGCTTCCAGTTCCTGGAGCCTGGCGATTTCAGCGTAGAATCCGTTCTTCTCCTCCATAAGCTCGGCATGGGAACCGTACTGGATCATAGCTCCGTCCTTGAGTACGAGTATCGAATCGGCATGTCTCAGGGTCGAAACCCTGTGCGATACGATGAGCATAGTCTTGCCTTTGCGCTCCACGATGAGGTTCTGCAGTATCTTTTCCTCGGTTTCGGCGTCGACGGCCGAAAGAGCGTCATCGAGGATGAGCGTCGGCGGGTCAAGTGCGAGAGCCCGTGCTATCGCGACTCTCTGCTTCTGGCCGCCCGAGAGCGTCAGGCCCTTTTCCCCCACGATTGTATCCCAGCCGTCGGGGAACAACTGCACATCTCTCTCCAGCGCAGCGATATCCGCCAATTGCCCGAATCTGGACTCAGGAAGATCGGGTCTGCCGAAAAGGATGTTCGCGCGCACCGAAGCCGAGAACAGGAAGGACTCCTGGGGCACGCAGCCGAAGACACCGCGGAGCGAGGCAAGGGGATAGGCGCATATATCTTCTCCGCCTATGAATATCTTGCCCTCCCCCGGATCGAGGAGCCTAGGAAGAGTCTTAAGGAGAGTGGATTTGCCGCTCCCCACCCTTCCCAGGATGCCCAGTGTCCTACCCTCGGGCAATTCGAAAGAAATGCCATCCAGGGAAGGCTTCAATGCGCCCGCGAAGGTGAAGCCAAGATTCCTGACTTCGAGCGCCCCACGCGGCTGTCCCTCCAAAGGATTTCCCGCGATCTTCATCTCGGTCTTGGTCGTTAGAACCTCGTTGATCCGCTTAAGACTGACGGCTCCTCTCTGGATCGTATTGACCGTGAATCCCGCGCCCATGAGCGGCCAGATGAGCATCTCGAGATACGAGATCATGGCGATGATATCGCCGGGCCCCATCGTGTTGCGCAGCACGGAGTTGCCGCCGGTGAGGAGAAGAATTGCCGTGCTGATTCCCGCCAGAAAGGATATCAGGGGGAAGAAGAAACCGAATGTCTTGACGAGTTCCATGGTGGCGTCTTTGTAGCTGTCATTCGTCTTTGAGAACAGATCGGAGAAATGTCTCTCCTTCACGAAAGCCTTCACGACCCTCATGCCAGCGAAAGTCTCCTGCGCTATCTCCGAAAGCTTGGAATAGACTTCCTGGACCTTCTTGAACTGGCTGCCCACCAGTTTTCCAAAGAACAGGATGAGAACAGTCACGAGCGGCAGAGGGATGATAGTGTAGAGCGCCACGGACGTGTTGTCCGATACCATCGCGATGAGAATCATCGATGACATGAAGACACCGTCGACGAAAGCGACGAAGCCCATCCCCAGGGCCTGTCTTACCTGGTTCATATCGTTCGTTGCTCGCGCCATGAGGTCGCCCGTCTTGTTTGACTGGTAGAAACCTGTCGACATCTCCATGAGGTGGCTGAAGAATTTGTCCCGCATCTCCGTCTCGATCTGCCTGGAGGCACCGATGATGAAATACCTCCAGAAGAATCTTCCTATGGAAATTACCGCGGCTATCCCAACCATGGCCAGAGCGGGTCCAATGATAGCGGGGAGGCTGAATCGGCCTCCCGCTATGATGTCTACGGCCTTCTTTATAAATCGGGGAATGAGAACCTGGGCCGCGTCCACGACCATAAGGAAAATAATTCCAACTATATAGTTTAGCTTGTATTTTTTTAGATACGGCAATATGGACTTATATTCTTTGAACATATTGGTTAAGTTTACTATTTCATCCGCTTCGAGCACAATACTGGGGACGTTCGATTGCGTCTTGCCGGATTTTATCTTTTCTGCCATAGTTGCCGCGATGCTCGATATCATTATACATACCGACGGAGGCTGCTCGGGCAATCCAGGCCCTGGAGCCTGGGCCTATGTCATGCGTTTCGGCGAAAGGCTTCGCGAAGACAGCGGCTACGATCCTGATACGACCAACAACAGAATGGAACTTAAAGCCGTCATCGAGGCACTGGACTTCATTTCCTCGCGCAGACGCGAAGTTTCAGGCACAGTGTCCTGGCTCGCCTCACCTATGTGCGTTGTAACCGATTCCCAGTACGTCAAGAATGGAGTAACCCTCTGGTTGAGAGACTGGAAGGCCAAAGGCTGGAAAACCTCCGGGAAAAAACCTGTCAAGAATCAGGAGCTCTGGATAGAGCTCGACGGACTTGTGACTGAACTGAAGCCTTCCTTTGCGTGGGTTGAAGGTCATGCCGGGGAACTGGACAACGAGCGATGCGATGCCTTGGTCCGGGCAAAAATCGCCGAATGCAGAAATCAGCAATGATCTGGGACCAGGCGGGCTCGAACCGCCGACCTACTGCTTAGAAGGCAGTTGCTCTATCCAGTTGAGCTATGATCCCTCAAGTTTTAGTGAATCGAACGGTTCGACCTTTATTCGGGACGAGAGGATTCGAACCTCCGATTTTCTGCTCCCAAAGCAGACGCCTTAGCCTCTAGGCTACGTCCCGGCCGACCAGGGGCTACGCTATTCTAAAAAACAGTCCTATGTCAATGACCGTTTCTCCCAGGTTGTCTGTTGACAGCTTGGCATTATGATTTATAATACTCCGATTCCCCTCTTATTAAATGGGACAATCAGCCTAGCCCCCTTATAAGGAGTACCTATGCCGTTCGCAACCGAGAACATCCGAAACATCGCCATTGCCGGCCATGGGAGCACCGGCAAAACAACGCTTCTTGAGCACGTTTTGTTCCAGGGCGGAGCCATAGCCAAACCCGAGACTGTAGAATCGGGGAAAACCGCAAGTGATTACGGCGAAGATGAAATCGCGCGAAAGATCTCCGTGAGAACCTCCCTTACCCATATCGTTGCCAAGGACACCAAAGTCAATTTACTCGATGCCCCGGGTTCCTCGGACTTTGTCGGCGAAGTCATTCTCGCGTTCAGAGCCTGCGAGAGCGCTCTTCTCCTCATCGACGCGAAATCGGGTGTCCAGATCGAGACCATTAAAGTGTGGAGGAACCTCGATTCCCGTTCCAAGCCCCGCATGATCTTCATTACCCGGATGGATGAGGATAGGGCTGATTTCGACGCGGATCTGGAGGATATCAAGGCTAAATTTAAGACTTCTTGCGTGCCCGTGACTATTCCGATGGGAGCCGGGGTCGATTTTACCGGCGTCATCGACGTGGTTAATGGGGTTGCCTACCCCCTCCCCGCCTCACACGACCAGAAAGAGACTTCAACAGCCATTCCCGCCGCCTACAACGATGTATATCAGAGCGCCCGAATCCAACTCTTCGAGGCTGCGGCAGAAGGGGATGACGCCCTCATGGAAAAGTATCTTGAGGCGGGGGAACTGAGCCAGGAAGAGACCCTGACCGGCCTCAAGAAAGCGCTGGCCGGGGCTAAGATCGTGCCGGCTTTCGCCGGTTCGGGACTGAAGAACAGCGGAACCGCTGCTCTCATCGATTTCATCGTCGCGACAGCTCCCACACCTCATGATCTCGCCCCGGAACAGGTCGGTTCGGGTGACTCCGAAGTCGAGGTTCGCGTCGATGTCTCCAAGCCGGCCAGCGCCATAGTCATCAAGACCCAGATCGACCAGTTCTCGGGCAGACTCTCTTTCCTGAAAGTCATAACAGGGACCCTCGTCCCCGAACTCGACATGGTCAACGTCAAGGACAGCAGGAAGGAGAGACTCTCCAAACTCTACACAGCCCAAGGCAAGAAGATCGAGGAGACCCAGTCACTCGCCGCGGGCGACATCGGCATCATAACGAAGTTTGTCACCCTCAGGACCAACGACACACTTTCGGCCGCGGACAAGCCCCTCGCCTTTAAACCTCTCAAGCTCCCCACGCCCGTCCACCTCGTAGCTATCTCGGCCGTCAACAAGAAGGAGGAGGACAAGCTCAACGAGAACCTGCTCAAGGCTACCGAAGAGGACCTCACCTTCCAGGTCAATTTCAACGCCGAGACCAAGGAGACTGTCATCGCCGGCATGGGCGAACTCCAGATCAACATGATCCTCGACAAGATCAAGAATCAGTCCAAGATTCTCGCTGAGACGAGAATTCCCCGCGTCGCCTACCGCGAAACCATAACGAAAAGCGCCCACGCCGAGTACACACACAAAAAGCAGACTGGCGGCCATGGCCAGTACGCCAAGGTCGTCTTCGATGTGGAACCCATCGAGCGCGGCTCAGGTTATCAGTTCGAGAACAAGCTTTTCGGCCAATCGGTCTCCAAGGGCTTCATCCCCGGTATCGAGAAAGGCATCCATCAAGCCATGGAGGCAGGCGTCGTGGCAGGCTACCCTGTCGTAGACACTAGAACGGCTATAGTCGATGGCAAGGAACACCCTGTCGATTCATCGGAGATGGCCTTTAAGCTGGCATCCCGAGGGGCCTTCCGCGAGGCAATGAGACAAGCCAGCCCCGTTCTGCTCGAGCCTGTCATGGACTTGACGGTCTTCGCTGAGGAGAAGAACCTCGGCGATGTCATGTCAGACCTCTCGGGGCGCCGAGGCAGGATTTCAGGCCAGAACCCCATAGGCGGCGGCATCATCGAGGTCGACGCCCAGGTTCCCCAGGCCGAACTTCTGCGCTACGCTATCGATCTGCGCTCCATGACTTCTGGCACGGGTTCCTTCCAAGTCGAGTTCTCCCATTATGCTCCGATCACCGGAAAGATAGCCGAGGAAGTCATCAAGGCCGCTCAGGCCTTCAAGACAGCCGAAGCCGAGGAAGAATAGACTTATACATGCTCCATTGAGATATAAAAGGCCTCGCCATACGGCGAGGCCTCGTTTTTCGACACACCTTAAAGACACCCTCTTTCAATATTCAATTCTCTGCGAGCCCGCCTTTCCCCAGGGACTCTATTTCCTTGAGGAATTCGTCGGCCGTCTCGTATTTCCTGTAGACCGAGGCAAAGCGAATGTAGGCCACCTTGTCGAGATTGTAGAGCCTCCGCAGCACCATGTTGCCGATGGCCTCCGAAGCCAATTCGTTGCTCGCCTTAGCGAGCTGGGCGGCCTCGTCCTCGATCTCGTTGATGAAGTTCTCAATGGACATCTGGGAAACGGGTCTCTTTTCCAAGGCGCGTATCAATCCCCTTTCTATCTTTGACCTTTCGAAGGGTTCCCTCCTCCCATCACGTTTGACGACCATGAGGGGTTTCTCTTCTATCCTTTCGTAGCTGGTGAAGCGCAGACCGCAGGAGACGCACTCTCTCCTTCTTCTGATGGCTTCGCCGTTGGCCAGGCTTCGTGAATCGATGACTCTGTCATCCAAGCTTCCGCAGTGTGGACAGCGCATGATTACCCCTCCTTTTCGACTATACACTCGCACCTGGTTGCTGTCACCGCGATTATTTCGTATTTTTAACTTGAGGAGGACATGATGACATTTTCCGAACGCATGAAGGAATTTTTTGAAAAAAGCGTAGGCACATCCAAGGACTTTCTGTCTAAGGCGGGGAACCAGGCACAGACCTGGGGAGAGATGGGGAAGCTCAAGTTTGAAATTCTTCAACTCAGAGCCAAGGGCCAATCCCTCACTTCCCGATTGGGTGCCGAGGTCTACAACCTGCTCATTGAAAAGGGCGAACCGATGATCGGTGTCTATTCCGAGGGCGTCGCTCCTCTGATCAAACAGCTCAAGGACATCGAAAGAGAAATATCGGAAAAAGAAAGCGCTTTCAAGCTTGCTGGAGGCGCCGATTCCGACCTGGACGACAATGCCGACAAGTAAGCCTGTCGCTGGAATCATTTTTGATCTGGATGGAACACTTGCGGATACAATCGTGGACTTGGCGGGAGCGGTTAACACCGTCCTTTCGTTCCATGGCCTTCCGGTATTCGGGATACTCGAATTCAAACTCATGGTCGGGGACGGTTTTTCAACACTTATAAAAAGGACTCTTCCCCCAGCCAAAGCCTCAAATACGATGTACTTCGAAAGCATTGTATCAGAAGCCCGTTCGCGCTACGCGATCGAATGCCTTAGGACCACAAAGCCTTTTAAGGGAATACCCGAACTTCTGGCGGATTTCACTGGCCGCGGCATTGCCTGCGCCGTGCTGTCCAACAAGCCGCAGGAAATGACCCAGGTCATGGTGAAATCACTGTTCCCCGGCATCTTTTTTACCGCCGTCCTGGGTGAACGCCCAGGAGTCCCCAGGAAGCCCGACCCCTATTCCGCTCTCGAGATAGCGCGCTCAGTCGGCATTCAGCCTGAGTCTTGGGCCTTCGTGGGAGATTCAGGCGTAGACATGATGACTGGCAAGGCCGCCGGAATGCGACCTTGGGGTGCGCTCTGGGGTTACAGAGGAAGGGAGGAACTCCTCTCGGGAGGAGCAGAGACTATATTCGAGACCCCCGCCGATCTACTCATCCTTCCCCGCTAGATCAAGGTTTGATTGCATAAAAGTACTTTGCCTCATATACTGGAGCCTGCCAGCAATCAGCCGCAAGCGCATGAGGAGGTACTATGGACAAGGCATTCATCCTCGACAGAGTGAACGACTACCTGGCCAAGGAAAAAGATCAGGCTTTCTCGGATGAAGTCCGATCCCTGCTTAAGAAGGGGGATGAGGTCGAACTCGAGGACCGCTTTTACAAGGATCTCGAATTCGGGACCGGCGGCCTGAGGGGGATCGTCGGCGGCGGCTACAACAGGATGAACAGCTTCGTCGTGGGCCGCGCCACCCAAGGCCTCTGCGATTACCTCAAGGAACAGTATGGACAAGCCAGACTCTCGGCCTGTATTGCCCATGATTCGCGGAGGATGTCCAGGGAATTCGCCCTCGCAACCGCACTGGTTTTCGCCGCGAACGGCATAATAGCCTATCTTTTCCCCTCGCTGCGGCCGACCCCGGAACTGTCGTTCGCGGTCCGAAAGCTGGGCTGCGCCACGGGCGTCGTTGTCACAGCGAGCCACAACCCTCCCCAGTACAATGGGTATAAAGCATACTGGAACGACGGATCCCAGGTTATCCCGCCTCACGATGCAGGAATCATCGCCAAGGTCCAGGCCGCCCAAACCATACATACCATGAACGAAGCCGAGGCCAAGGCGAAAGGGCTTCTTGTCGTCCTCGACTCGACCGTCGATGATGCTTACGTAGCCATGGTCAAGTCTAAAATCCTCAGACCCGCCCTCATCAAGAAGGGAGCGTCCGCAGTTAAAATCGTCTACACGCCCCTGCACGGCACGGGTGCCATGCTCTTCGAGCGCATCATGGGCGAATTGGGCCTTTCCGTCTTCACCGTACCCGAGCAGAGAGAGCCCGACGGGGCCTTCCCTACGGTGTCCTTCCCCAACCCCGAGGAGCCCGCGGCCCTCAAAATGGCAATCGATCTGGGCACTAAGCTCAAGGCCGACGTCGTCATGGCGAACGATCCTGACGCTGACCGTCTGGGCATAGCGGTCCCGACCAGGGACGGCAGCTTTACGCTGGTCACGGGCAACCAACTGGGAACCCTGCACCTCGACTACATTCTTCTTTCCCTCTTTGAACAAGGACGAATGCCGCCCAATCCTGTCTGCATCAAGAGCATCGTCACGACGGATTTCCAGGCCGCCATAGCGGCCAAATACAAGGTCGAATGCTGGGAATGTCTCACGGGATTCAAGTGGATAGCCGATCTCATGCGTAAGATCGAGCGCGAGAATAAAAACTTCGTCTATGGCACGGAGGAAAGCTACGGCTATCTCGTGGAGACGGAGGTACGCGATAAGGACGGCATATCGGCGGCGGCCATGACCGCCGAGATGACCCTGTATTGGCGATCCAAGGGAAAGAGCCTCCTTAACAGGCTGGACGAACTCTACACCGAGTTCGGTTACTACGAGGAAAAGGGCATAAACAAATACTTCGAAGGGTCCTCGGGCATGAGCATCATGGCCGGCATCATGGCAGAGTACAGGAAGTCCCAGCCACAGGTCCTCGGCGGTATACCCATCGTGAAAATCCGCGACCTGTCGATCCTAAAGGCGTGGGCGCCTCTTTCCCCAAAAGAGAGGAAAAATGTCGAGTTGCCCGAAAGCGATGTACTCCAGTGGAGACTCGCTGACGGCACTCTCGTTACGGTCCGCCCCTCGGGCACGGAGCCCAAGATCAAGTTCTACATCCTCTGCAGGACAGCGATTGAAGCTGGGGGGCTCGAAACAGCTCGTTCCAAGACCAGGGAAAAGATCGACACAATAGGCGCCGATATCCGTAAAGTCATCGGCTGAGCGCACGTAAGGAACAAATGGCATTTCCTGAAGGAGACTCGGGCTGGGGCGTTCCGCTCTGGGCGCGCTTCGCCGGCTCGAACCGAGGGCTTGAGGAGAGAAGTCCGGTAAAGGCGTGGATACGCCCCGAAGGCGCCGCTTCGCCGAAGCCTCCTGAAGGCGCGCCGGCCGATTGTCCCCTGCCGTACGACTGGGAGACCCGGCGCTATGCCGCCCTCGACGTCGAGACTACGGGATTGGACTCGAGAAGGGACCACGTCGTCGAACTCGCCGTTCTCCCCTTCCATTTCGACGAGGAAGGGGCTCTCGTCGAGGAGGAAGGCTTCTGCAGTTTCATCAACCCCGCCGTCTCCATCCCTGAATCGTCCATAGCCATCCACGGCATCACTGATCTCGATGTCTCCGCGGCGCCTTTCTTCGGGGAAATTGTGGGGAAACTGACATCGATTCTAGCTGGCAGGGTTATCGTCGCCCATAACGCGCCCTTTGATGAAGGCTTTATCAAGGCGGAATTCTCGAGGGCTCGAGCCCTTTCTCCCCTCGAAGAGATAGCAGATAGCCTTGTCCTCGCGCGGATGGCCTTTCCCGGGCTGCACTCCTATGCCTTGGGAAAGGCGGCTTTCCTTCTTGGCATCGATTCCGGGTCCTCCCACCGTGCCTTCGATGACGCACGAACCTGTATGCTGCTGTTCTCAAGAAGCGCGCGTATCCTGGCCGGAGCCTGCACCTGAACCATGGAAAAGCCAGAAAAACGCGGAGATAAAGCCAGACTCATCTTCAGCCTCATCTCCTTCTCAATCGGATTTCTCCTCTTGGTCTCTTGTCTCCTTCTTATATCGCCCAGCAGGTCGGCGATCACTTCAGGCCGTACTGACCCGGGTTTGGCGAGCGAAACAACAATAACCTTCCTTCTATCCAAAGACGAAATAGCGGCCCTTGAGCCCAAATCTGTCGGGGAATTGGGAGCGCTACTCGTCGCCCGGGCCATGGAGCTCGGAAGAAGTCCCGAAAAGTATGCTGCATCATTCTTTCCCTCGGCCTCCGAAATCCTCGCCATGCTCGCGCGCGACCGTGACGTCGACGATTATCTCGAGAACGCCGAGGAAGCGGGCGCGGGCGGTGATTATTATCAGCGCGTCGTCGACCTCGTGCCTTGGATGAAACCGCTCAGGACTCACTATGAAGCTCTCTTCCTTGGAGTCTTCTCTGCCCTCCATGACTTGGGTAGAACCAAGGATCCTATGCGGTATCCATCGGGGCGCAAGAGCTACAAAGGGGGCGTGACGCTTACCGGACTTTCCTCGCGACCGATGCGGCGGGACCTGGATCTATCGCACACCTATGCCTTGGATATCTTTTTCATGGACGTCGAGAAAAGCGCTCTTTCAGGCGCCGAGCGCGGCCCTGTCATTCTCGCCCTTGAAGGAGGCATTGTTGTCTCGGCCTCCTCCTCTTGGAGAGGCGGCGCCGGGCTCTCGAAGTACCGTTCGGGAGGAATAGCGCCTAAATCAGGCAACGGTATCATCATCTATTCGCCCCGGAGCCGCCGGTACTATCTCTATTTTCACCTTCACGATTTATTTCTAAAGGTCGGTGACGCTATAGTTTCCGGCCAGCCTCTGGGAAAAGGCGGCAATACCGGCGCCAACGCCAGGATACCCGGACACGGTGAGCATCTCCATGTAGAAGTTTTCGATCTTCCATCGGGAAGGTTCTTGAGAAACACGGAGATTCTGGACCTGATTTTCAACTGAAGACGATCCTTCCCCGACTTCTGTCCGCGGCGCTTCATAAGTAAAACACGACAAGAAGGGAGTCGTTGCCTCATAAGTCAATCACGACGAAAGGCTTCGCAGGCGAGGCCTGCTGGTGGAAATTCTTATACGGTTTGAAGGGATTTGTCACTAAGACAGCGAGGG
>JAPLSO010000047.1 GCA_026398595.1 Spirochaetota bacterium
GCTTCCTCGCGCTACCGGGAGGTTTCGTCGACCCCGGTGAGCGGGTTGAGGACTGCGCCCTGCGCGAATGTTTCGAGGAGACAGGCTGGAAACCCGCCCGGCTCGAGTTTCTGGCTTCCTTCCCGAATATGTATGAATACAAAGGGATTCCCTACGCGACCTGCGATTCTTTCTTCGCCGCGCGGTTCGAGGGCGATGCGGCGGCCGCCTTCGCTCCTGAACCCGGAGAAGTCACCGAAATCATCTTCGCCCCACTCGGCGGGCTGCCCTGGAATGCGTTAGCCTTTGATTCCGCCAGACAAGTCCTCGAGCTGTACCTTCTTTCGAAGGGACAGGCGACTGGACAAGGAGATTGATATGGAAAAGCGCACAAAGATCGTGGCGACGACGGGACCGGCCTCCGAAAAGCCGGAAATCCTGCGTGAACTCATACGGGAGGGCGTGAATGTATTCCGTCTCAATTTTTCCCACAAATCCCATGAGGAGGCCGATGGGGCGGTAGCGATGATCCGAGAGGCCCGAGCCGAGATTGGCGTTCCCGTGGCCATCATGGCCGACATCAAGGGGCCGGCTGTGCGGCTTTACGGCTACGCCCAAGACCTTCCGATTCAGGCGGGGACCGAACTCGTCGTCGAGAGCCGCGATCCGGCGGGCATAGAGAAGCTCGTTTCGGATGAAGCCTCGCGCGTCTTTACGAATCTGCCCGATATCGACAGGATCTGCTCCCCCGGCCAGAAAATCATCCTGATGGACGGCTATTTCACGGGATCGGTCCTGGCCAAGGGCCGGAAGTCGGTGACCATACGCATCGAGAATAAGGGTTCCCTGCGGCCCAAGGCCCACTTCACGATCCCAGGCGCCGATTATCCCATCCCCTTCCTCACCGAAAAGGATCTGGCCGACATCATGTGGGCCGTGTCCAACGACATAGATTACCTGGCCCTCTCCTTCGTGCGCTGCGCCGCCGACATCGAGGAGGTGCGGAGGCTGATCCAGCGTGCGGCGGTATCGTCGGGCCGAAAGTCCGTCATCAAGCTTATCGCCAAGATCGAGTCGGCCCGCGGCCTGTCCAACATCGACGAAATCATCCGCGAAGCCGACGGCATCATGGTGGCGCGAGGAGACATGGGCGTCGAGATGCCCCTCGAGACGGTGCCTATAGCCCAGAAGAAAATCATCCGGAAGGGTTACCTCGCGGCCAAGCCCGTGATAACCGCCACCCAGATGCTCGAGTCGATGATTGAGAATCCCATGCCCACCCGTGCCGAAGCCTCGGACGTCGCCAATGCCTGCTTCGATTCGACCAGCGCCGTCATGCTCTCGGGCGAGACTGCCATAGGCAAATACCCCGTCCAGGTAGTGAGAACGATGCGATCCATCGTCCTGGCCGTTGAGAAGGAATTCGACTACGACGACTTCCACCAGGACATCCCGCCCGAGGTTAAGACGGGGGACATACCGGCTATCATGTCGTACAACGCCGTCTCCGTCGCCTACCTCTGCAAGGCCAAGGCTCTCATCGTCCTCACCGAGACCGGGCACGCCGCCCGTCTCCTGTCGCGCCTCCGCCCCAGGATGCCCATCTACGCCTTCCTGAGCGACGAGAAGCTCTACAACCAGCTCGCCCTCAACTGGGGCGTCCTGCCCCTGCTCCACTCGGGAAAGGGAGTGAGGTTGGACGAGGTCGTCGGGGAGGCCATAACGATCTGCAAGGCCAAGGGCCTGCTCACGTCGGGGGATAAAGCCGTCATCGTCGCCGGACTTCCTCTTTCCCAACAGGGTTCGACCAACATGATCCGTGTGGAGACCGTATCGTGAAGGTGCCGACCATCGAAGAAGTCATCTTTAGGGACGTCGAGTTCCTCAGGACCTGCCCTCATGTCGACGACTGCGCCTCCTGCGACGCCGAAACTTGCGTCATGATAGCCTCTGTAGCCGATTTTCCCACGGAATACGGTCATTTCCGCATCGTCGGCTTCGTCAACAACAAGGACGGAAAGGATCACATCGTCATCCTGAAGGGCGAAGTCGGGGACGGGGAGAACTTTCTCCTGCGTATCCACTCAGCCTGCCTGACGGGCGACGCTCTCGGATCCCTGCGATGCGACTGCGGCCCCCAGCTTCACTACGCGCTCAAGCGGATCGAGGCCGAGGGGAGGGGCGCCGTCCTCTATCACCAAGCCGAGGGCAGGGGCATTGGCCTCGTCAACAAGCTGAGGGCTTACGCGCTTCAGGACTCAGGCTACGATACCTACGACGCCAATATCGCCTTGGGCTTCAAGGCCGACGAGCGCGACTATTCGATTCCAGCGGCCATGTTGAGGAAACTCGGCATAAAGAGCGTACGCCTCATGACCAACAACCCCGAAAAGGTGGCCGAGCTGGAACGCCACGGCGTCGTCGTAGCGGAGCGCGTCCAGCACGAGCTGCCGGCCCACGAGCATGACAGGGCTTACCTCGCGACCAAGAAGGAGCGCTTCGGGCATTTCCTCGAGCTCGACCATGGGGCCAAGGATCAGGCGGGAGCCTGACGGTCCGATCCCATGGATAGCCCGTCCTTCGAGGTGCCCGCTCACGCGGCTCGCGCCGACCTCAAAGTATCCAATTCCCGTTTCATCGCGAGCCTCGACTACGCCGAATCGCTGGACGAGGCACGGGCCTTCCTGGCGCGGATTCGCGAGGAATTCCCGGACGCGACCCACCATGTCCCAGCCTTTATCATCGGGGGAGCGCGGAGCAGAACGGAGTTCTGCTCCGACGGCGGGGAACCGGGAAGTACGGCGGGAAGGCCCCTCCTTGCCGTGCTCAGAGGTTCGGGGCTGGGGAACCTGGCTGTCGTCGTCACACGCTATTTCGGCGGGACGCTTTTAGGGACGGGAGGGCTCGTAAAAGCCTACTCCGAGGCGGGAAGGCTCGTTCTCGAGCGTGCGGGGCGCGGCGAGCTCGTCGAGGTCGTTCTTTTTTCGCTGGAATTGCCCTATCAGCTCTTCGAGCCGCTCAAGAGAGTCCTGGAGGAGTGCGGGGCAGAACTATTGTCGTCGGAGTTCGTCGAACTCGTGCAGGTCGGGGTGGGGGTTCCCCTGTCCGGAGTGGATGGATTCCGCTCCCGCCTGGCCGACCTGGGCGGGGGAGCGATCGCGCTCGTCCGCCGCGGACAGAGAAAGGTCGTAAAGCCCCTGCCCTAGAACTCCTTTCTTTCATAGATTCTCGCCGAATAGAGGAAGGATAGAGCGAAGAAAAGTACCCCTGTTCCGAGGAGGACGAGGACGGCGCCGCCCCCGCGCGGAGCTCCGGCGGTGACGTTCGTGGAACCCGAGAACTCCCCAATCAAGCCTCCGGCGATTCCCACGAGAACGAAGGCGCCCATCGCCGCCCATCGCGACTTCATGTAGCCGAACCGGAAATATGCGGCTAATTCCACGGCGGCCAAGAAAAGGGAGAAGCTGATGGCCGTCGCGTAGGTTTCCCAGGGGAAGGCTCCCCCGCCCAGGCCCAGGGCCGTCGCGGCCAATCTTACGATGGCCGCGGCGGGTATGAGAAGATCGGCTGAAAGGACGAGGAGGAACGTGGACCCGACCACGGCGCGGCGTCCGGGAGGAAGACAGGCGAGGAGGGGCTCGCAGCCGTACTTGTAGTCGTAGGCGTTCGAGTAGTAAATGGCCATATAGGAGGGCAGGAGGAGAATATAGATCACCACCTTCGATTCCACCGCCAAGAGTCCGGAACCTGAACCGCCCGCGACGGCGCCGAACGCCAGGGAGAAGAGCGCAACGACGATGATCATCTTCTCCTTCCTGAGCAGCAACCAATCCTTATATAGCAACGCGAACACGGTAATCCTCCCTGACCGAATAGATCATGATGTCCTCGAGCGATGCCCGCTCGATGGAAAGCCCTTCAGGCGGCGCGGCCCGGAGTTCGGCAGCCCTGTCGGTGAGCCCCTCGAACGAGGCGTCGTAGCGTCGCGCTCCGACGACGAACCCCCGCAGGTCCTTGTCCAGCAGCGCCGAGGGGCCGCGGATCACCGCGTGCCTTTCCAAGACCGAATCGATTTCTTCGAAGAACGCGAGCCTGCCCTCCATGATGAAGGCGATGTAGTCGGCTATGCGCTCGAGGTCCGATGTGATGTGGGTCGAGAAGAGGATGCTCGTCCTTCCCTCCGCGACGACTGAATACAGGGTATCCAGGATTTCGCTCCGCGATACGGGATCGAGTCCGCCCGTGGGTTCGTCGAGGATGATGAGCTCTGCCTCGTGGGACAGGGCGATCGCGAGGGCGAATTTCATCTTCTGTCCCTTCGAAAGATCCGAGAGCTTCTTGCGCGGGTCGATGCCGAAATCCGCGAGCCGGGATGAGAAACCGGCTGAATCCCATCGCGGATAGAGGCGAGCCACCCAAGCTTCCGTCTCAGCCGCACTCAAGGGGCCGTACAGCTGGCTTTCGTCGCTGACCACTCCCAGCCTGCGCCGGAGCGAGGGGCCCGAGCGCCAGGGATTCTCGCCCAGGACCTCGACCTCGCCCTCGTCGGGTTTGAGCAGGCCGCAGAGCAACTTGATGGTGGTCGTCTTTCCCGCGCCGTTGGGACCGATGAGGCCGAGCACCGACCCGATCCCGAGACGGACGTTCACGTCGTGCAACGCGAATCCGGGGAATTTTTTTCCCAAAGCCTTCGTCTGTAACACCTCATTGAACATCCCGATGCTCCTCCCCACGCGCTTCGAATAGTCCTTGTACGATTGTCATGATCTCCTCCGCCCCGAATCCGAGCGCGATGGCTTCCTCGACGGCTGGCCCGAAGGCCCTGCGAAGGGCTTCCTGCCTTTCGCGCAGCATGTTTTCGGAATCAGGCCTGCGGGCGTAGCTGCCCTTTCCGGGCGTCGTGCGGAGATATCCCTCCCTCTCGAGGTCGTCGTAGGCGCGCCTCGTCGTGATGACGCTGATCCTGAGGCTCTGGGCCAGGGAGCGGATCGAGGGCAGTTCCGCGTCCTGTTCCAGGGATCCCGACAGGATGGCCGTCCTGACCTGTTCCTCTATCTGAGCATAGATGGGTTTGGAGGAGAGGGGGGAGATGGTAATGGATATTCTCTGATTACCGGACATACTGTATATATATAGTATGCACAGTATTCGAATATGTCAAGGACCTGTCGCGGCCGGGAGACGCCCTCAGCTCCGGGAGCTAAGGTTCGAAGGCCGCCTGCCCGCCGCCGAGGGGCCGGGCCCGACGAGGCAGCGGGGACCGAAGCCGATGAGATCGGCGCGCCCGGCGAGCGTCAGGGCCTCCCTGACCAGGTCAGCGTTCGCCGGGGCCTTGAACTGGAGGAGGGCGCGCTGAAGCGCCCGTTCGTGCGCCCCCCTGGCGACGTAGACGGGTTTTCCATCCAAGGGGTTGACGCCGGTCCGCCACATGGCCGTGGAGAGGGTTCCGGGCGTGGGGTAGAAGTCCTGGACCTGGTCGGGGACGAAACCCGTATCGCGGAGGTATTCGGCCAGTTCGATGGCCTCGGGCAGGCCCGAACCCGGGTGGGCGGAGATGAAGTAAGGTATCAGATATTGCTTGAGGCCGGCCTTGCGGTTCAGCTCGGCATAGCGGGCGGCAAAGGCGTCGTAGCTCCGCCTGGATGGCTTTCCCATCAGGGCCAGCACCTTGTCCGAGACGTGCTCGGGGGCGACCTTGAGCTGGCCTGAAACGTGGTGTTCGACAAGTTCCTCGAGAAAGTCCCCCTTGGGATCCAGCATGGCGTAGTCGTACCGCACGCCTGAGCGCACGAAGACCTTCCTGATCCCCGGAAGCGAGCGCAATTCCCGCAGAATTTCCAGGTACTCATGGTGGTCGGCTTTAAGGTTGGGACAGGGCTCGGGGGAGAGACAGAGCCTGTCGGCGCAGGCGCCCCGCTTCTCCATCTTCTCGCAGGCCGAGAAGCGGAAGTTGGCCGTCGGCCCGCCGACGTCGTGGATGTAGCCTTTGAAGTCTGGAAGCGCCGAGAGGAGCCTGGCCTCGCGGACGATCGCTTCCTTCGATCGTGAACTAATATCCCTGCCTTGGTGGAAGGTAAGGGCGCAGAAGGAACAGCCCCCGAAGCAGCCCCGCGAGGAGAGCAGGGAGAACTTGACCTCGGCGAGGGCGGGGACGCCGCCGAAACGTCCATAGAGATGGTGGGGGTTCCGCTCGTAGTGGAGAGCGCAGACTCTGTCCAGCTCCTCTTTGTCGAGGGGAAAGGCCGGAGGTTCCTGGACGACGAATCTGTCGCCGCAGGGCTCAACCAGGGGTCTGCCTACGTGGGGATCGGTGTTCCGGTACTGAAGCGCGAAGGATTCGGCGTACTTGAGCTTCGAATCGGGGTCGGCGCCCGATATCGAGGCCGAATCGGGGAGGATGAGGGCGCCGGGAAAGAGGTTCTTAAGTTCCCGCTGCTCGGTCGGATCCCTGTGAACTGCCCAGACCGTGCCTCGGATTCCGCGCAGATCGGACGCGCCGGCCTTCAGCCTGGCCATGATCGCGAGGATCTGGCTCTCTCCCATGCCGTACACGAGGATATCGGCCTTGGAATCCAGAAGGATGGATTTCCGCATTCCATCGGACCAGTAGTCGTAGTGGGTGAGGCGCCTTAAACTCGCCTCGATGCCCCCGATCACCAGGGCGATACCTTTATAGGCCTGTCTGCAGAGGTTGGCGTAGACGATAGTCGCCCGGTCGGGCCGCGCGTTCGTTCTGCTTTTAAGCCCGGTTCCGATGCTTCCATCGGCCCTCAGGCAGAGACGAGGGTCTCCGCCGGGGGCATATTCGTCCTCTGAGCGGGGCTTCTTGTTGGCTGTGTAGGACGAGACCATCGAGTCGACGGCTCCGGCTGTGACGAGGAAGGCAAGCTTGGGCCTTCCGAGGAGTCTGAAGACGCTGACGTCGTCGGGGTCGGGGCGGGCGAGTATGCCCACCTTGTAGCCCGCGGCCTCAAGGGTCCGTCCGATGATGGCCGCGCCGAAGGAAGAGTGGTCGACGTAGGCGTCGCCCGTAACGATGACGGCGTCGAGGCCGCCCGGTGAAAGCCCCGCCGAGGCGAGGTCGGCCGGGGTCGCTGGTAGGAAGGACATCGCGTACAGTATAGAGTGTTGCGGTGATTTGTTCGATACGCGCAGAGGGAACGGCGCCGGAGGCCGCGTGCCTAGGAGGCCCCTGCTGCCGCTCTCAGGAAAGCCAGGGCCGCGGGGGCCGTCGTCGGGGAGGCGTCCTCGAGGAGCACGTCGGGCGAGTATCCCCGCAGCCTCAGCATGGAAAAGAGCGTTTCGTAGTCCAGTTCGCCTGAACCCGCGGGCAGGGCCGCGGATTTCCTTCCCCCCTCCAGGCGGAAGTCCTTGGCGTGGACGGCGACGATCCTATCCCCGAAAGCGGCAAGCGCCTCCTCGAAGAACTCGGTCTGGCTTCCGGACAGGCCGGTGGAAGGGATGAGGTTGACCGGATCGAAGATGATGCCCAGCGCGGGGGAGTCGAGGCGTTCGATCAGCTTCCGGGCCGCGCCGATAGTCGAGATCGTGTGCTGATCGGCGACGGGTTCTATGCCCACGATGACGCCGGAGCGCTCGGCCGTGCGGAGCAGTCGTTCGACCGAGGCGCAAAGCCTGTCGAAGGTCTCAGGCCGGGACGTGCCAGGGTGGAAGGAAGCGTCAGGGGCGATCGAGCCCGTTTCCGTACCCACGACGGGACAGCCGAAGTCGCCAGCGAAGCGCAGGTGCTCCTTGAAGCGTCGCAGTTGGCGCTCCAGCTCGTCGGAATCGGGATGGACAGGGTTGATGTAGCAGCCGAGTACGGCGATGTCGATGCCCTTGGCCGCGAAGACTTGTCGTATGCCGGCGGCGTAGCCCTGGCTCATGAACCCGGGTTCGGGCGCGGTTCCGGTGAAGGCCTTGGCTAGGGCCAGCTGGATGGAGGATATCCCGAATGGGGCGAGGGCCTCGGCGACCTCTTCCGGGCTGCCGCGGCCGAAATCGTGGGCCCTGAGACCAAATTTCAGCATGAGGCGAGTGTATAGCCCTTGCGAATCCAAGTACATCGCTCGGAGAACTAGAATGCTTCGCGGTACACCCTGTCTCTTGACAAAATAACGCGGATAAAAGTACGATTCGCAAACATTCGACACATTAGGAGTAACCGATGAAGCTCAGACATGGAGTAATCATCCTGTTGGCGGTCTCCTTCGCCTTCTCCTGCTCCCCCAAGCAGGCGAAGGTGGAGACTCCGGCTACCGTTATGATGGCCCCGGCCGACATCAAGGACACCAAGACCTGGATCTCCGCCTACGACGAGGTGATCGCGTCCTATTCCGTGACAGCGGCCAAGGTCAACGGCGGCGACGCGTCAGCGATGACCAAGACCGACGAGATAGCCAAGAGGGCTTCCGAACTGGACGCCGTGGCCGAGACCATCAAGGCCTCACTCACCGGACAGGAACAGACCGATTTTGCCGCCAAGATGCAGGAGTACAAGGACAAGTTCAAGGCCGCGGCAGCGAGCTGAGCTTCCTTTCCCCCTTTTTCCGAGGGAAACAGTGAAAACCGCGGCGTCGGCCGCGGTTTTTTTTATATTCCGGAGTTTGACCGGATTAACGTAAAGCGAAAGCGGAAATCAGCCAGAAGCCTCAGCTCAGTCCCCCAGCCTCGCGTATTTGCGCTTTGCGAACTCAGGATAAAGGGCGATCCAGAGTCCGATGGGCAGGGCGATTATTGCCCCGTAAAGCAGGGCATAGCCGTAGCGCGGAAGCTCAAGGGCGAGGGTCAATCCCACCATGCCGCCCAGAAGGCCCATGGTGCCCAAAATGACTATGATGGCGTTGGGGTTCTGCTTCAGGGCCGCTATCGGGTTGTCCCAGGACAGTCTCGGCCAGGCTGTGTCGAGCCAGAGGCCGATCATGTTGAGGGCCGTGGAGAAACCGAGGGATAGAAGGGAGGCTATCGCCGCGTCCAGGGGACTTATGCCGAGGACGAGGGCTCCGACTCCGACGCCGACCGCCGTCCCGAAGAGGGAGTAAAACTCGGCATGGATAAGCTTGGCTCCGAAAAATTCCATGGGCGAAACGGGCAGGGAGCGGATCCAGGGAAGGAACTTGGCGTCCCTCGAAATCGAGGTGCAGGTAATGCTGGTCGAGCTGCCCAGGAAGGCGCCGAAGGCAGCGGGGATAAGGTAGCCTGCAGGGCCTTCGAGGAAACGGCCTATGTCGCCCAGGCTCTGGCGCAGGGCATCGCCCTGGGCAAAGTACATGACGGCAAGGATGAGGGGCATGAGGATGACGATGAAGGGCCCGTTGAGGAAGTACATGGGCTCCCTGTTCATGAGCCTGGACTCCCTCGATGCGAGGGAGAAGATGGCGGGCCTCCTAGACAGGACCGACCTGTGGAACCCCCTGCCCAGGGCGAGCTTCCCCCGCTTGGTCGTCGACTCGCCGAAGGCTTCGAGGCTCTTGACGTAGGAAGGGCCAAGGACAAGGGCGACGGCAGCGCAGGCTGCCAGGCCCATGGCCAGGTTGGCGAGGGCGGAGAGGGGGCCGACGAAGCTATTCACCGCGGTCAGCGACTTCCAGGCAAGCCAGGAGGGAAGCCAAGCCTTACCCATCCTCGAGACGAAGTCCTCTGGTCCGCCGAGGGTGGCGAGGACGGCGGGGTTGCTCAGCCTGGTCATTGACGATTGTATGTAGAGATTGAAGGCAAGGGCCATCGACAGCCCCAGGAAACCCCCGATGTATAAGATGAAGTTCCTGTTCCTGAAGAGCTTCGACGCCTTCGTGGCCGGTACGAGGATCAGGTAGGAAAGGGCGATCGGGAGAAGGGGAAGGGCGAGTGCGTCGATGATGCCGTCCAGGTAGAAGAGAAGGGGCGGTGATTCCTTGAAGCCGTAAACGGCGAGGCTGACACCCATGACGAGGAGGCCCAGGGCCGCGTCAGCGACGTAGACGAGGATCATCTTCGCCGCGAGGAGTTCTCTGGGCAGGATGGGGAGGGAGAGGAAGCTCGATTCGATACCCGCCGTCGAGAACATGGAGAGGGCCATCATGAACGCCATCACGAAAACGAGAAGGGCGGCTGTCGTCGCAGAGTTGAGGAGGATCAGGCTCTGCAGCCCAGCCGGGGCGAGAGCCTTGTACATTTCGAGGCTCAGCATCGTGAAGACTGTGCCGAGGTCGGCCAGGATGGCAAGCGCGCCTATCCCTATGCCTATGGTCATGAGGAGGGTCTTCGGCTTCCTGAGTTCGGCCTTCGTCGGCAGCGAAAAGCCGAAGCTTGACTTCAGATGCAGGAATACAAGGCTTGCGAATCGTTGCCTCACGGTCTTTCCTCCCCCCGTTCCGAATCGACGAGGTTGAGAAAGAGACTCTCGAGGCTTTCGTCCCTGCCCCCTTGCGCTTTGAGCTCGGTCATGCTTCCCGAGAAGACAATCCTGCCGACAACGATTATGGCCAGCTCGTCGCAGACCTTTTCGGCCACCTCCATGACATGGGTGGAGAAGAAGACACATTTGCCCGCCAGGGTTCTCTCCCTCATGATCTCCTTGAGCTGGAAGGCGGCTTCGGGGTCGAGGCCGACCATGGGCTCGTCGAGTATCCAGATCGGGGGGTCGTGGATGAGGCTGGCCATAATGCTGAGTTTCTGCTTCATTCCCCTGGAAAGGGAGCCTATGGACGAAGCCAGGACATCGGAGAGTTCAAACCTGCTGGCGTAGTCCTCGACAGCCTTCCGCCTCTCCCCGGTTGGGACGCCGAAGACATCGGCGATGAAGTCCAGGTATTCGTGGGCCTTGAGGCGGTTGAAGAGTTCAGGGTTGTCCTGGACGAAGCCGATTTTTTTCTTAGCCTCGAGGGGATTTTCGGCCATCGAGCAGCCATCGATGCTGATCCTGCCTTCATCTGGGGACAGGGAGCCCGTGGCCAGACGGATGGTAGTCGTCTTTCCCGCCCCGTTGGGGCCGAGGAAGCCGAAGATTTTCCCGTTAGGTATGATGAGGCTGAGCCCGTCGACTGCCTTCTTCGCGCTCTTCGCGTAGGTTTTGGAAACACCTTCCAGTTCGATCAAGAATATCCTCCTGCTTTCTGCGACTTGGGCTTAAGTATACCGCGGATCTGCCGCCTGGTCTCCCGGCTTCGCAAATTCACGCTTGCGAGTCCGCTTTCGCGAATCGCCATGCCGGTGCATAATGCCAGGCGATGACCACCGTTCCAATATCGGCGGACACGAGCCCCAGCGTTGTCCTAGAACTCATTTACCGTCTCAAGGTGAAGGACGCTATGTCCAGTCCCGTGATCTCAGCCTCACCCCAGTCCAGCCTCAGGGAAGTCCAGCACCTCATGAGGGACAACGCGATAACCGGAATACCGATAGAGCAGGACGGCCGCCTCGTCGGAATTGTGGCCATAGGCGACATCATCGGCGCCTTCGATTCCGGCACGATAGACAGGCCGGCAGGCGAAACCATGGCTACATCCCTCGTCACACTCGACGCCAACATGCCCCTCTCCTTCGCCGTCACCTACTTCGACCGCTACAAATACGGACGTTTTCCCGTCCTGGACAGTACGGGAAGGCTTGCGGGCATCATCACCGCCTCCGACATCCTGCGCCGCCTTCTCATCGCCCTCAACGAGGAAATCGGCAGGATGGAGGAAGGCATGACGACGAAGCAGACCCTGGAGGAAGGGCCCCTTCCTCTCACCGAACTCAGCTTCGGCACGGCGCCCCTGGACTTCGCCAAGGCGGGGACAGCCAGCCAGCGGTTCAAGAAAGCACTCGTCGAAAAGGGCTGTCCGCCCGCGACTGCCCGCAAGACCGCCATCGTTTCCTACGAGCTCGAACTCAACCAGGTGATCCACTCGGTAGGGGGAATCATGCGAATGCGGGTCTTCGACGACAAGATAGAGATACTCGCCAAGGACGAAGGGCCGGGGATGGCCGACGTGGAGTTGGCGATGAAGGAAGGCTATTCGACGGCCAACGAGTGGGTGCGATCCCTCGGTTTCGGCGCTGGCATGGGACTGCCGAACGTCAAGCGTGTCGCCGATGAATTCTCGATTGAGTCCGAACCGGGAAAGGGGACGAGCGTCCTTGCGGTCATAACCTGGGAAAGACCGCGCTGAGGGAGGATAAGGATGAAGATACGCGAGGCCGCGTCGGCCGTCGACGCCGAGATAGTTCAAGGCTCGTTCGAGGAGGGAGACCTGTCGGGAGGCTACACCTCGGACCTGCTCTCCGACGTCATGGGCCACGCCCAGTCGGGCCAGATCCTTGTCACCATCCAGGCACACCGCAACACAGTCGCCGTCGCCAGCCTCATCGGAGCGCCTGCCATCGTGATCTGCAACGGCAGGCCCCTTCCCGAGGATATGATAGACGCCGCCCGTGAGGAGGGCATCGCCCTCCTGAGAACGGACCTTGACCAGTTCGAGGTTTCGGGGAGGCTTTTCAAGGCCTTGGGCCGCTGAGTCCGCCCGAGCCGCCGGGACCTGGGCCATGTACTACATCGTCGACCTCCACAACCACTCCTGCTTAAGCCCCTGCGGCGATCTTTCCATGTCCCCCTCGGTCATGGCCGCGAAAGCCGCTGCCAGGGGCATTGATATCTTCGCCCTGACCGATCACAACTCGGCCCTGGACTGTCCGGCTTTCGCGGCCACCTGTGCCCGGGCGGGCGTTCTTCCCCTTTTCGGCCTGGAACTCAATTCCGCCGAGGAAGTCCATCTCCTCGCCCTTTTCCCTACCCCCGTCAGAGCTCTCGAGTTCGGCGCCAGCATCCGAGCCTTTCTTCCGGAGTATCCCTGGAACCCGGAGAGCTTGGGCGACCAGCCTGTGGTCGACGACGAGGAGGGGCTTCTGGGTTTTGAAGAGCGCTGGCTCGGCGCCGCCCAGACCCTGTCCTTTGACGAGCTTGGCGCGCGCTCGGCCGCCGCGGGCGCCATCGTCATACCCGCCCACGTGGACAGACCCATGTACTCCGTCCACAGCCAACTGGCCTTTCTTCCCTCAGGCCCCTGGGATGCCGTGGAGTCCATGGGCCCGCCTCCGCCCGAACTCACAGGCGGTTTAGCTGCCATCTCGGGTTCCGACGCCCACTATCCCGAGCATATCGGGCGCCACCCCACCCGGGTCGACCTGGCTAAAGAGCCGGTCGAGGCCATGAGGAAGGCGCTTTCACGCTTCGGTGAAAGCCTGGAAGGGCAAAGGGATACCGCGGCCCAGGTGCGGGATGATGAAGTTGTCTCGGCCGAGGCGATGTACGTGAATTTCTTGTCGGACGCGAATCTCCGACGTTATCCCGAGGCTGAGGCGCTGGCCTTGTTCGAGGAGCTGCGTTCGGCGCTCAGGGCCAAACGGGTGAAGCCGGGCTTCCTGCCTTATCCCCTTATTCGGCCCAACGGAGGACCAGGGAAATAGGCCGCTCCAGGGTGAGGAAATCGAGAAGGGCGATTTTCGCCTTGAAGACCTGACCCTGGATCGTGCCTCCCGAAGCCGAGAGGATGGTCTTGGGAGCCGTTATGGAGATGTCGAAGTTGCAGGCGTCAAAGCTCGGCATCGCCTTTTTGCCGATGATCACCGTTTCCAGGTTCATCCTGTACTCCTCCGCCGAGAGGGGATCCTTTTCGAGGGCGGGAGGGCTGAGGCTGTCGAGCAGTTTGTTGTCGATGCCGGGGAAAAGGTGATAGGCGGCGGCGGCGTTTTCACGCGTCAGATGGACGGAGAGTTCTTTCAGGCTGGGCTGGCTGACCGAAGATACGGTCGCGGCCGTTGCCGGTATGGTTCGCACCGCGATCATGCCCGTGGGGACGAGGCTGGTGTCCTTGAGCAACTCCGGGAGGCTGGGAACCCAGATCACCGAGGTGAGGGACTCAGGGCTGGGCGAGGAGAGATCGACCAGGAACATGGAGCTGCGTCCCGCGAACTCGCCCTTGATCTTCGCCGTGTCGAAGAGGGGAGACGAAGCCGAGGTCCCGGACATCTGCCTCACCCGCGCCGCCAGAACCTCAGGCAGCTCGAGGCGCAGGGCCATGCGGGCGCTTAGGTCGTTGCGGATGCTCGTGTCCAGCCTTCCCGCGCATGACGAGGCGAAGACGGCGAAAAGAAAGGCCAAGAGGATCTTTCCGGCCCTGCCGGACTGTACCGAGCCATCAGCTTTCCCTAACCGGGCTATCATCGATGCTTCCTCACTTTCTCGAGTATACGGGCACGGGCCGCGTGCTCTGCCTCAGCAACACTTCGCCTATCCTTTCCAGGGTCGCCTGGCTTTCCAGGCTGAGGCGTCGGAAGGTGGCGTGACTGACGAGAAGTTCCTGGTGCAGCTCCCTGCAGAGGGAGTCGAGCCGCGCGGCTACGGCTATCGTATCCCCGAAGACATTGCGTTTCTGCTCCCCGGGAGGGCCGAGGAGGGCCGAGATCACGGTGCCCGTGTGCACGCCTATGGAGATCTTGAAATCGGCGGGTAAGGACATGGCCGCAAGGTCCTCCCGGAAGCCTTGGAGCTGGTCCTGGAAGAAATACGCCGCGAAGAGCGCGCGTTCGGGGTTCTGTCCCTCGTCCACGAGGCCGAAGAGCATGATCACCGAGTCGCCGGTGATCGAACTGATCCTTCCGCCCTGGGAGCTGGCCGCGTGGGTCCAGAAGGTATAGTACCTGTTGAGGAAGTCGACCGACTTCTGCGTTCCTATCATCTCCGATAAAGCAGTGAAACCGACGATGTCCGAGGAAACGGCCGTGATGAGATGGCGGGTCGGAGGGCGAGCCGCTTCGGCTGGATCGGAGGCGGTCAGGGCTGAAGTCTCCAAGGGATAAGCCTCTGGAGAGGCAGGGGTTTCGATAAGCTGGTCGAGCCTTGTCTTTAAGTTCAATGCCCTCATGCGTGAAGCGAGGAGCATGGCGTCGAAGCTCAAGATACCCAGGAGCGCGAAAAGATGCTGGGGGGAGGAGATGAAGGTTCGGAGCCCTATTCCGAAAGATCCGATTTTCAGGCCAGCGATATAGGCTTCCCTGGGCAGGGTCCCCGCCTGGAAGGCGCGGGTGAGGCCCAACCTCAGATCGAGATAATAATAGAAGCCGAAGAAGATCACGGCTGAGCCGAGGGAGAGGGCCGCTTCCGCCACTCGCTTGAATAAGCCCACCCTGAGGGAAAGAGAGACAGCCTGGAAGAAACCTATATATACAGCCGCTCCCCAGAGGAGGACATTCGTCGTCTCCGTGAAGTCCAGACTGCTCGTTGCCGCCCTGAGGATCGAGTAGCCGACCGGGGTGATCAGGGAGAAGAGGAAGCGCAGAATGGGCAGATGGCCCTGGCTGACGAGGAGGACGGTCTGGAGGACCATGAACGCAACGACGACGAGGGAGGAGGTAAGGCCCATGGCCAGGGAGCCCGAAGTCAAAAAGATGATAAGGATGAAAAAGACGGCGAGCTGGCTCGAGTAGTAGTAAAATTCCTCGCTGAATCGCTTGAAAGGCACTTTCATCACGTCGTCATTGTATCCGAGCGAAGGATTCCTGCAAGCCCCTCGCGCTTTCCAGACCTTTCCGCCGCGGCCGTCTTGACTACAAAACTCCCAGGTGTACAATAAGAAAGCCATTTATGGCACTATTCAGGTAAGGAGGTTCTATGAAAAAGCTCGCGAAGCTCGCCGTCCTGCTGTTGGCGGTGGCCTTCATCCTTGCGGGAACGGACGTATTCGCACAGACGAAAGCTAAATACCATATCGGCGTCGTGACGGGTACAGTCTCCCAGTCCGAGGACGATCTGCGCGGAGCCGAGAGGCTCATACAGGACTACGGCTCGGTCAAGACGGATGGCATGATCCAGCATATCACCTATCCCGACGATTTCATGTCCCAGCAGGAGACCTTCATCTCCTCCGTCGTGGCCCTCGCCGATGATCCCCTCATGAAGGCGATCGTCATCAACCAGGCCATCCCCGGATCGACCGAAGCCTTCAAACGCGTAAAAGCCAAGAGGCCCGACATCCTCCTCCTCGCCGGCGAGCCCCACGAGGATCCCCTCGTCATCCAGAGCGCCGCAGACCTCGCGCTTTCCGCCGACTTCGTGTCCCGCGGCTATCTCATTCCCTGGTCGGCCAAACAGCTCGGAGCCAAGACCTTCGTGCATATTTCCTTTGCCAGGCACATGAGCTATGAATCCCTCGGCCGTCGCCGCGCGATCATGGAAGAGGCCTGCAAGGACCTCAAAATTAAATTCTTCTTTGAGACCGCCCCCGATCCGACCGGCGATATCGGCATGCCCGGCGCCCAGCAGTTCATGCTCGAGAAGGTTCCCCAGTGGGTGGATAAATACGGCAAGGACGCCGCGTTCTTCTGCACCAACGACGGTGAGACCGAGCCCCTGCTCAAGCAGCTCCTCACGTACGGCGGCATCTTCGTCGAAGCCGACCTCCCCAGCCCCCTCATGGGCTATCCCGGCGCTCTCGGCCTCGATCTTTCCAAGGAAGCGGGCAATTTCCCCGCCATCTTGAAGAAAGTTGAAGCTGCTGTTGTCGCCAAGGGCGGAGCTGGCAGGTTTGGAACCTGGGCCTTCTCCTATGGCTACACCATGACCGCGGGACTCGGCGAGTTCGCCAAGAACGTGATCGATGGCAAGGCCAAGAAAGACAGCCTGAATGACGTCTTCGTCGCCCTCGGCAAGTTCACGCCGGGCGCCAAGTGGAACGGAGCCTACTATGTCGACATGGGGACTGGCGTCCGTGCCAAGAACCAGGCCCTGATCTACATGGATACCTATGTGTTCGGCAAGGGATTCCTCCCGACCACGAAGCAGAAAATCCCGGATAAGTACTACAAGATCCAGATGAAGAAGTAAGGTTTTTGCCTCGCGCGGCGGCCATTTTCGGCTACCGCGCGGGCGTGAAGCCATGTCACCCTTGAACAACGAGGGTTTCTGGTGTAACAATTCGGTATACAGCCGATACGCCCGCGGTCGGGTTTTCCAGGCCGCGGGCGATTTTTTAGGCCATTCTCTTTCCCGGCAAGGGAAATATATTCAATCAGGGACGATTATGGGACAAAACGAGCCTTTGCTCTCGATTCAGCACGTAACTAAGGAATTTTACGGCAACGTCGTCCTCCGCGACGTCTGCTTCGACCTGCGCGAGGGGGAGATCCTCGGCCTCGTCGGGGAGAACGGCGCGGGCAAGACGACTCTCATGAGCATCTGTTTCGGCATGCCCGTGATAGCCGAGACCGGGGGCTTTCAGGGCTCCATCTCCGTGGATGGGCAGGAGACGCATTTTTCCAACCCCTTCGACGCCCTGGACGCCGGTCTGGGGATGGTACACCAGGAGTTCAGCCTGATACCCGGATTCACGACCACGGAGAACATCGTCCTCAACCGCGAGTCGATGAACCCGAGCGTCCTTAACAACGTCTTCGGCGACCGCATGAGCGTCCTGGACAGGAAGGCCATGCGCGCTCGGGCCGAAAGCGCCATCTCCAAGCTCGGCGTCAAGCTCGACCCCGACATGCTCGTCTCCGAGATGCCTGTGGGCCACAAGCAGTTCACCGAGATAGCGCGCGAGATCAGCCGCTCCAAGACAAAGGTCCTCATCCTCGATGAACCGAGGTCGCCGACAGGGTCGTCGTCCTCCGCGACGGCGGTCTCATCAAGGATGTAAGCGCGGCCGGGGTCACCATCAAGGACCTCGCCTCGTGGATGGTCGGCCGCTCGATGGCGGGCGATGCCGGCCGAAGCGGGGAGGCGAGGAACTTCGGGCCGGAGATCCTTTCGGTTGAACGCCTTTGGGTGGACATGCCTGGCGAAACGGTCCGCGACATCAGTTTCAAGGTCCGATCGGGCGAAATCTTCGGCATCGGCGGCCTGGCCGGCCAGGGAAAGCTCGGCATCCCGAACGGCGTCATGGGCCTTTACCCCGCCGGGGGGACGGTGCGTCTCCACGACAAGGTCATCCCCCTCAACAGCCCCGGCGATTCCCTCAAGGCGGGTATGGCCTTCGTATCTGAGGACAGGCGGGGCGTGGGCCTCCTTCTCGACGAAAGTCTGGACTGGAACATCGCCTTCACGGCCATGCAGGTCCACGGGCAATACCTACGGCCCGTCCTGGGCGGCCTCTTTCGGCAGCGCGACGAAAAGGGCATGGAAGAACTCTGCAAGGAATATATCCAGATGCTGGACATCAAATGCACCAGCTACAGGCAGAAGGCCAAGGAGCTTTCGGGGGGCAACCAGCAGAAGATCTGTCTGGCCAAGGCCTTCGCGATGAAGCCCGACCTCCTCTTCGTCTCCGAGCCGACCCGCGGCATCGACGTGGGCGCCAAGAAGCTCGTGCTCGACACCCTGCACCGGTACAACAGGGAGTACGGCACCACCATCGTGATGGTGTCGAGCGAGCTCGAGGAGCTGCGCTCGATCTGCGACCGCGTCGCGATCATCGACGAGGGGCGGATAGCGGGAATCCTTCCGCCGACGGCCGATCTCACCGAATTCGGCATTCTCATGGCAGGAATCGTCGAGCCCGAGAAGGAGACGGTCAATGCGTAACCTTAAGACCTTCATCCAGGATTTCGGCTGGCCCCGGATCATCATCTTCTTCTTCCTCGTCGCCCTCTTCGTCGCTGCCCCCGCCGTGGGCGTCCGCATCGACGCTTCCATTTCCGACGTGTTCAATCGCTTCGGCCAGTACGCTATTCTCGTACTCGCCCTCGTGCCCATGATCCAGTCGGGCTGCGGCCTCAACTTCGGACTGGCTCTAGGCATCGTGACCGGCCTCCTGGGTTCCACCCTCTCGATACAGATGGACCTGCGCGGCTTCTGGGGATTCTTCGGCGCCATAGCCCTGGCCAGTCCCTTCGCCCTTGTCATCGGCTATTTTTACGGCAAGCTGCTCAACAAGGTAAAGGGCGAGGAGATGACCATCGCCATGTACGTGGGCTTCTCCGTGGTCATGGTGATGTGCATCGCCTGGCTCATCCTGCCCTTCAACAGCCCGACCATGGTCTGGGGCTACGCGGGCAAGGGCTTACGCACCACCATCACGGTGGAAGGCTACTGGCTCAAGATCCTCCACAACTTCCTGGCCCTTCGAATAGGCCGATTCTTTGTCTTTCCGACGGGCCTCCTCCTCTTCGTGTCCTTCTGCGCCTTTTGCATGTGGCTCTTCCTGAGGAGCAAGACGGGCACGGCCATGACGGCGGTTGGCTCCAACCCCGACTTCGCCCGCGCCTCGGGGGTGAGCGTCGACAAGATGCGCACGATATCGGTAATGATCTCGACCTTCCTGGGCGCCGTGGGCATCATCGTCTACCAGCAGAGCTTCGGTTTCATCCAGCTTTACACAGCCCCCAACCCGATGGTCTTCCCGGCCATAGCGGCCATCCTGATAGGCGGGGCGAACATCACCAAGGCGAGCATGGTCAACGTCGTCGTGGGAACCTTCCTGTTCCAAGGCCTATTGACCATGACGCCCTCCGTCATCAACTCGATCCTGCAGACCGACATGTCCGAGGTTATTCGAATGATCGTCTCCAACGGCATGATACTGTACGCGCTCACGCGCAAGACGAAGGTGACAAAATGAGCGCCAACAAGAAAATCACCAAGTTCCTCGGCGACTACGCCGTCGTAATCATCTTCTTGGCCTTTACGATAGCCTCTATCCTTCCCTCCGGCCTTTCGCTCACCTACATAGCCCAGGAAGTCATTACCCGCATCGGCCGTGATTCCTTTCTCGTCATCTCCCTCCTCCTGCCGATCTACGCGGGCATGGGACTTAACTTCGGCATGACCCTCGGCGCCATGGCGGGCCAGATCGGCCTCATCTTCGCCGTCAACTTCGGCGTCGCGGGCTGGCAGGGTCTCGTCTTCGCCCTTCTGGCCGGCATACCCATCTCGGTGCTGCTCGGTTACGTCTGCGGCAAGGTGATGAATCGGGCCAAGGGCAGGGAGATGGTGACGGGCTATATCCTCGCCTTCTTCATCAACGGCATCTACTGGTTCCTCGTGCTCTACATGATGGGCTCCGTGATTCCCATCGGCAATTCATCCATCCTTCTGTCCCGAGGCTACGGCATCCGCAACACCCTCAACCTGGAGTCGGTGCGCCAAGCCCTCGACGGCATCGTCGTGCTAAACCTCGGGCCCTTCCAGGTACCCCTCGTCCCCTTCATCGTGATCGCCGCTCTCTGCGCCTTCATCGTCTGGTTCAAGAAGACCAAACTGGGGCAGGATATGCGGGCTGTCGGTCAGGACCTCGCCGTAGCCGAGGCCGCGGGCATTCCCGTGGAGAAAACGCGGATCATCGCCATCATCATCTCCACCGTCCTCGCCTGCGCCGGCCAGATCATCTTCCTCCAGAACATGGGCAACCTCGCCACCTACAACGCCCACGACCAGACGGGCTTCTTCGCCGTCGCGGCCATCCTTGTGGGCGGGGCCTCGGTCACCCACGCGAGCATCCCCAACGTCTTCGTGGGCGTCATACTCCTTCACGCCATGTTTATCGTCTCGCCCCTGGCCGGCCAGAAACTCTTCGGTTCGGCCATGATCGGCGAGTACTTCCGGCAGTTCATCGGCTACGGCGTCATCGCCCTCTCCCTCGTGCTCTACGCCTGGAAGTCGCGCAAGGCCATCGTGGAAGCGCGCTCCAGCCTGAGGCGCGGCGCCGGGGACTCGAGTTCGGCGAATGGAAAGGGAGGCAAGGCATGAAGCTGGCCAATCCCCTCAAGAACAAGAAACTCCTGGTGAGGACGATACTCGTAATCCTCTACATCGGCCTCGCCCTCCTGATGGCGGTTACGGGCAAGCGGCACACCATCCTTATCGACAATAAGGACGCCGAGGACGGCTCCTACGCCGGAGTCAACGGCATGTCCGTGCAGATCGACAAGCAGGAAGCCTCCGAGTTCTACCCCGGGGACCGCGACAAGGTCGTCGTCAATGGGGCCCGGCACAGCATTTCCGTGGAAACCTTCGAGGACAAGAAGACGACGGTGCAGCGCTTCTCCATTTCCTTCAGCGCCCCCGAGATGGTCATCCTCTCGGTGCCCAAGATGCTGGCGGGAAGGGAACCCTGGGTCGAACCCTTCAGCGCCCTGCAGGAGCAGAACAGCTCGACGACAACTCGTTCCAGTCTCCCCCCGCCGAGATCCCTCAGGCGGCCGACGCCCCGGCGGCGACGCCGTAGTAACGTCATTCGACAAAGCTTTGTTTCTTTTAGGCTGTCCGGGTTGCCGGGCAGCCTTTTTTCTTAGCTACTAAAATTTGATTAGAATGGAAATAATACATTGCAGGAGAGTGATTTAAGCTTTACACGTTCAGAAAGGAGGAATAAGACTACAGGTATGCCTGAATCGGAAGCAAAGACAAGAAAAACCAGAATCGATGAAAAACTGAAATCACCGCTCCTCAATTGGACTATCATTCACAATGACAAAGTGTCCGATTACTCTGCCCTGACTGCCCATGCGGTTGAAGAATTTCCGACTGAAACCGGCCCGGCGGATTATGCCCTTTTCGTGGAGGGCAAGTTGCTTGGAATTATCGAGGCGAAAAAGATTTCTGTTGGTGCTGGTAATGTTCTTGAACAAGCCAAAAGATACTCAAGAGGTGTACCAGCCACTATTGGCGAATGGCGTGAATATAAAGTGCCGTTTCTGTATTCCACCAATGGGGAGCTGATTTTTTACCTCGATGTCCGCAAAAAAGAAAACAATTCCTGCCAACTGATTGATTTTCATTCTCCACAGGCATTATTGGACAAGTTCAACAGAGATACCGATAAAGCCGAACGATGGTTTGGAGAGCGTCCGGTACATGAGATCAGCCGCTTGCGTCCGTATCAGGTAGGCGCCATTGAGGCGATTGAAAATGGAATTTGCGCTGGTAAAAAATCAATGCTCATAGCCATGGCAACCGGAACGGGAAAGACCTTCACCATGGTGTCATCCATGTACAGGCTGCTTAAATCAGGCTATGCCAAGCGCATACTCTTTCTTGTGGATAGAAGAGCCTTGGCCGCGCAAACCGTCACTGCCATTTCCGCTTTTAAAACCCCGGAAGGCTTAAAGCTTGATAAAGACTATGAGGTGTACAGCCAAAAATTCAAGCGCGAGGATCTGGATGATGAAAGCAATTTCGATTCAAAGGTTTTACCTGAAGAGTATTTGACGAATCCGCAGGAGAAACATACTTTCATCTATGTCTCCACGATTCAACGTATGTCTATCAACCTTCTTGGAAAAGAAGCGGTAGCCGATTTTGAATATGATGTCGATGCCGAAAAGCTGGATATCCCGATAAACGCGTTTGACGTGATTATCGCCGACGAATGCCACAGAGGCTATTCTGCCAGTGAAACCGGCCGTTGGAAGTATGTTCTGGATTATTTTGACGCGATTAAAATTGGCCTTACGGCGACACCAGCCACGCATACCCTTGCCATGTTTAAAAACAAGGTCTTTTCTTACAGTACCGAGCAGGCCATTCTCGACGGTTACCTCGTCGATTATGACGCGATCAAAATAAAATCGGATATCCATATCAATGGAGCCTTTCTCAAAGAGGGAGAGATGGTCGGCGAGATAGATATGGGTACCGGTAAAGAGCTGCTCGATGCGCTGGAAGATGAAAGAGAATTCAGCGCCGAAGAGATTGAACAGAAAATCACCTCACCCGACAGCGTCAAGAAAATTATTACGGCAATAAAAAAATACACCGACAAACATAAAGCGGAGAATAAGCGCTTTCCAAAAATGCTGATTTTCGCGGTCAATGACATGCCTTTTGTCTCCCATGCCGATGAAGTTGTGCGAACCTGCAAGGAAGTCTACGGACAGGGCGATGATTTTGTCATGAAAATTACGGGAAGCCCTACGGTAGATCGACCCTTGCAGAAAATCCGCCAATTCAGAAACCGCCCTGAGCCTAGAATAGTGGTAACGGTGGACATGCTGACTACCGGCGTGGATATTCCGGCCATCGAGATGGTGGTTTTCATGCGCATGGTCAAATCCCGCATTCTCTGGGTGCAGATGCTTGGTCGCGGAACAAGGCTTTGCCCTGAAATAAACAAGGAAAAGTTCACCATCTTTGACTGTTTTGACGGCGATTTGATTGAATATTTTAAAAACGCCACGGATTTTGATGTCACGCTGCAGAAAGAGACCCTGCCAATTTCTGAGATAATCGAAAGAATCTACGACAATCGCGACCGGGAATATAATATCAACCGGCTCATAAAGAGACTTAGGCGAATTGAAAAGAACATGGGAGCCGAAGCCCGGGAGGCTTTTCTCAAGTATATCCCCGAAGGCGACATGAAGGCCTATGCGGACAAGCTTAAGGATACTATCAAAAACAACTTTACCGAAACAATGGCTCTTCTTCGCGATAAGAAATTTCAGAAGTTGCTTGAAGATTACCCTAGGCCTAGCAGAGTTTTTTTCAGGGGCTACGATATTGTGGATAAGGTGGAAACTGAGGTCATGTTCCGTGTTGGAGATGGGTACCAGAAGCCGGAAGACTACCTGAAACTGTTTGAAGAGTTCGTAAAAAATAACCCCGAACACATTGAGGCCATTAAGGTACTGCTGACAAGGCCGGCAAAGTGGAATACCGATGTCCTGGAAGAGCTGCGTGAAAAACTGCGGAAAAGTGATTTCTCGGAAAAGGATCTACAGCGAGGGCATGAATTAGTTTATAAAAAACCGTTGGCGGATATTATCTCCATGGTAAAGCATGCTTCCAATTATAAGGTGCCCATTTTAACCACTCAGGAAAGGGTGGAAAAAGTGGTCGCGAGACTTATGGAAATGCATCATTTCAGCGAAGAACAGATGAATTGGCTTTATTATATTAAGGAACATTTGATAGAAAACCTGGCTATTTCGCGGGAAGATTTTGAAATCATGCCGGTATTTGAACGCCACGGAGGATTGACCAAAGCGAGGCAAATATTTGGGGATTATTTTGAATCTATGATACAAGCGATCAACGAAGCGCTTGCGGCGTAATGAATACTCAATAAGGAAATCAACGCTATGCCTGATGTTGTTAATAAACTATGGGGCTTTTGCCACGTCCTGCGCCATGACGGTATTGATTACGGCGACTATATCGAGCAGTTGACCTATTTACTCTTCTTGAAGATGTCTCACGAAAAAGGGATCGACCTTTCCAGGATTGAATATGAAGACAATAAAAAGATCGTCAAGCTCGATTGTTCCTGGACAGCCTTTACGCAGAAATCCGGCACGGAGCTTCTGGATGCTTTTGCCCAGATTCTCAGGGCTTTAAGCAGGCAGTTAGGCCTTCTGGGGGATATCTTCAACCAATCCATGCCCCGCTTCACCAATCCGGTAAACCTTAAAAAGATCATCAACATGATCGACGAAGAGGACTGGTCTTCCATGGAGGTGGATGTCAAAGGGGCGGCCTTCGAAGGGCTTCTGGAAAAGTCCGCCGCGGAAGGCAAAAAGGGGGCAGGGCAATACTTTACGCCCCGGGTTCTTATTCAATCCATTGTCAATGTGATGCAGCCTGATCCTCGGGTAGCCAAAGAATATAAAATCTGCGACCCGGCCTGCGGTACTTCGGGCTTTTTGATGGTAGCCTATGAATGGCTGATGCAGGTCACGAAGGGCGCCCTTGAAAGAAAGGATGCTCAGCGGATAAAAAAGCGGACGTACTATGGGCAGGAACTGGTGCCCCGCCCCAGACGGCTTGCCCTGATGAACCTGTTTCTCCACGGGCTGGAGCCTCAAATCTATCTTGGCGACAGTATCTATGAACCGGACCGGGGGGAACGCTACGACTGCGTTTTGACCAATCCGCCTTTTGGAACCAAGGGCGCCAATCAGGCTCCGGTGCGGGATGATTTTACGGTGAGCACCAGCAATAAACAGCTCAATTTCATTCAGCATGTGGTGACCATTCTCAAACAGGGCGGGCGGGCGGCCATGGTTTTGCCGGACAATGTGCTTTTTGCCGATGCCGCCGGCGATGTGATCAAGTACCTGATGGAAGACTGCAATGTGCATACCATTCTGCGGCTGCCCAACGGAACCTTCACCCCTTACAGTCAGGGCGTAAAAGCGAATGTCCTCTTCTTCCAGAAAGGCATGAAAACTGAAAATGTCTGGATATACGACTGCCGAACCAATATTCCCGGCGTGACCAAGAAAGACCGGCCGCTGACGCTCTCCATGTTCAAAGACTTTGAAAAATGTTATGGCGACGATCCCAATGGGCAGGCAAAGCGGAAAGACCTGGGCGAAGAAGGCCGTTTCAGGAAATTCAGCTATTCGCAGATCAAGGACAGGGATTTCAACCTTGACATAAGCTGGCTGAAAGATGAAAACCTTGAAGACCCCAACTCTCTGCCGGAGCCGCAGGTTCTGGTGGCCGATGCCATCACCGAGCTGGGCGCCTGTGTGGATGAGCTGCAGTTAATCCTGGATGAAATTGAAGCGGAGGATGGGGAATGAGTCTGCTGCAACAAGACAAAGATTACTCCACATTCCTTGGCGAGCTGAAAAATCGCATCAAGTCAGCACAGATCAAAGCGGCTGTTTCGGTAAACCGTGAACTCATCGCATTGTATCTATTCTGGATATTTGAGAATGTAATTAGGCAACAAGTTGTTGCCCAAATAGAGAAAAGCCAACAGTCTATTGACCAATTTGTAATTGCGAAGCAACTGGTTGCGCAATTACATTGTTATGTGGTGGTGGAACTGAAGGCGGTAGCCTTCAAGCCAGAATTCGCCGGCAAGATGA
>JAPLSO010000057.1:0-11317 GCA_026398595.1 Spirochaetota bacterium
TTGCCGACCGTGGCCTGGAGCGCTCCGGCGAACTGGAGTTCTCCCTCCTCCGGCTCCGGCAAGGGAAGCGTCTTCATGGCCTCGAAGAGGAGGTCCTGGATCGCGTCGTTCGGCTTGTAATCGCACTTCCCCGCCTTGATCTGTCGCGTAAAGCTCGTCTCCGTCATCAGGCAGGCGCCGCGGGCGGCCTTATCGAGGCGTTTCATCACCTTCCTCACGATTTCAGCCTTAGGCGCTCGGATGTAGAGCCAAGTGGCCGCGGTCTCGGGGACGATGTTGGGCCGCTTGCCCCCGTCCGTGATCACGTAGTGGAGAAGGATGCCCTTGTCGAGGTGCTCACGCATGAACTCCATCGACAGGTTGAAAAGCTGGGCCGCGTCGAGGGCGGACCTGCCCGCCTGGGGCGCCATGCCCGCGTGACTCGCCCTTCCCGTGAACGAGAAGACCACGGAGAGGTTGGCGTTCGTCGTGTAGCGGTGGGGCGTGTTGACGTCGGCGGGGTGCCAGGTCATGACTGCGTCGGCGTCGTCGAAGCGCCCCGCCTTGACGAGGGGTATCCGCCCGAGAGCTTCCTCGGCCGGACAGCCGTAGTACCGCACCCTGCCCGGAAGTCCGCGCTTCTCCAGGAGGGCCGCCAAGGTTTCGGCCGCGGCGAGCGATCCCGCCCCGAGGAGGTTGTGGCCGCAGGCATGGCCGGGTCCTCCCTCGACGGCCGGATTCCTCTCGGTCGAACAGACCTGGGACATGCCGGGCAGGGCGTCGTATTCGCCCATGTAGGCGATCGCCGGCCCGCCTGAACCCTTTTCGGCGATGAAGGAGTGGTTCATCTCGGGGCAGAGCGTGAGCGTAAAGCCCCGGGATTCAAGCCGCCGCCTATAGATAGCCGATGATCGGGCTTCCTCGTAGGCCGGCTCGGGGTGCTCCCAGATGTCGAGGGCGATCGCGCTGTACTCGGCTGCGTTGGCCCGGGCGAGGGCTTCGGCTTCGTCGAGCAGGTCTTGGCTCCAGAAGGCAGAAGCCGGACCTCCCGCCGCAAGACCCATGGCCGGTTTTCCAGCCGACCGGCCTTCAGTCTTCGATCCTTGCGTGGTGTTGCTTTTCATCGCCGTTCTCCCTTAAAACGCGCCTAGAGCCCCGCCTTGGCCTTCACCCGCGCCCTTCCGTCGACAGCGGCCGCGAAGCCCGGCTTGAGCTTGAGTGCCATGCCGTAGAACTCGTAAGCCCGTTTGTATTGGGCGAGGAGTTCCTTAACGGCGCCCAGCCTATACCACCAGTAGTACATGCTCTTCTCGATGGACAGGGCTGTGGAGAAGGCTATGTCGGCGTGCTCGTACTTCTTGAGCCTCATGTAGCATTCCCCGATATAGTAGTAGGCGCTAGAGTAGCGTTCGTCGCTCTGGGGAGCCATCTCGACGTAGGAAGCGAAGTACCGGAGAGCCTCCTCATCCCTTTTTAGGAACCAAAGGGATTCGGCGAGGGTTTCGTCCACGCGGAAGTCCTTGAAACGGGCAAGCGCTTTTTCGGCCGCGATGACTACCTCCTTGTGCCTTCCCAGCCTAAAGAGGTTCCAGCACTTGAGGTAGACGATGTCCTTGCGGCCGGAGTCGGCTGCCAGAAGGGCTTCGACGATGGCGAGCGAGGAAGAAAAAGCCTTTTGTGCCTCGTTTTCCGGGCCTGAGGCTTGGTATTGGCGTCCGCGCGAATAGAGCTGGAGAGCCGAATCGAGGGTCTGCGGTCCCTGGGCTTCGGCCGAGGCGGCAGCTAAAAGGAGAAAGAGGATCCATGACCGGCACAGATTCTTTCTCACTGCAGTACCTCGTTGATGGCCGCCGCCGCCCTCCGCCCCTCCCCCATGGCGAGGATGACCGTCGCGGCACCCAGGACGATGTCGCCGCCCGCGTAGACGCGTTCGATCGAAGTCTTCTGCTTTTCGTCGACGAGGATGTGGCCCCAGCGGTCGACCTTGAGTTCGGGTGTCGTCCTGGAGATGAGGGGGTTGGACTCGTTGCCGACGGCCACGATGATGGTGTCGAAGGGCATCACGGTCTCGCTACCCCTGATGGCCACAGGCCTGCGTCGCCCCGACTCATCGGGCTCGCCCAGCTCGTAGGTGAGAACCTCGAGTGCGGCTGCCCTCCCCGTGTCGTCCCCGAGGACCTTGGTGGGGCTTCTCAGGAATTCGAAGATCACTCCCTCCTCCATGGCATGGACCACTTCCTCGGCTCGGGCGGGCATCTCCTCCCTTGTACGGCGATAGAGAATCCGGACCTCTTCGGCGCCGAGGCGAAGGGCCATGCGGGCCGAATCCATGGCAACGTTGCCGCCGCCGAGGACAGCTACCCGCTTCGAAGGATAGATGGGCGTCGCCGCCCTCGCGGCGTCATAGGCCTTCATCAGGTTGGTCCGCGTCAGGTATTCGTTGGCGCTGAAAACGCCCACGAGGTTTTCGCCCGGTATGTCCATGAACTTGGGAAGGCCTGCCCCCGTGCCAACGAAGACGGCATCGAAACCATCCTCGGCGAGGAGGGAGGAGAGGCGGCGCGTCCGTCCGACGAGAAAGCTCATCTCGTAGTCGACGCCCATGGATTCGAGTACAGCGGCCTCTGAGGCGACGAGGGCTTTGGGGAGACGGAACTCGGGAATGCCATAGACCATGACGCCGCCGGCCTTGTGGAAAGCCTCGAAGATGATGACGGCGTGGCCCTGGCGGCGGACGTCCACCGCGCAGGTCAGGCCGGCTGGTCCCGCGCCCACGACGGCGATCTTCCTGCCTGTCGGCGCGGCCGCCGTTGGCGCCGAAAGACGGCCGGATTCACGCTCGTAATCCGCTGCGAAGCGTTCGAGCCTTCCGATCTGGATGGCCTTATCGACCCCGCCCAGGGCCTTGCCCACCGTGCAGGGCAGTTGGCACTGCTTCTCCTGGGGGCAGACCCGCCCGCAGATGGAGGGCAGGAGGTTGGTACGCTTGATCACGGAAGCGGCGCCCGCGAAGTCGCCCTCCCTGACCCTGCCGATGAAGCCCGGGATGTCGACCTTGACGGGGCAGCCCGAGATGCAGGGAGCGTTCCTGCACTGGAGGCAGCGCTCGGCCTCGAGCATCGCCTGATCCTTCGTGTAGCCTTTCGCCACCTCCCTCATGTTGCCGCGCCGCACCGAAGGTTCCTGGCAGGGCATGTCCTGGGCTGGAATAGCCAGCCTCGCCTTGGGCGTGAGGGGGGAAGATCTCACTCTCTCCAGCTCCATCCGCGCACGTTCGGCAGTTTCGGGTGCGTCAGCATGGCTCATCGTCGGCCTCCCGCAGTTTCGGCCGCGGAAGCGGCCGCTTCCGCGGCGATCTCGAGGTGGCAGCGATCGTGGTCGATCTTCTCCCTGGGCTTGTAGGCCCCGAGCCGCGACATCATCTGCGCCCAATCGACGAGGTGGGCATCGAACTCGGGTCCGTCCACGCAGACGAACTTGGTTTGGCCGCCTACCGAGACTCGGCAGCCTCCGCACATCCCCGTCCCGTCGATCATGATGGTATTGAGCGAGGCAAGTGTCTTGACGCCGAAGGGCCGCGTTGTCTCGGCGCAGAACTTCATCATGATGGGGGGGCCTAAGGTGATGACGATATCGGGCGGGGGATTTTCCCGGCAGAGTTCGGCGAGAGGGACGGTGACGAGGGCCTTCGCCCCGGCCGAGCCGTCGTCGGTCACGACGATGTTCCTGTCGGCGATCGCGTTCAGTTCCTTCTGCATGATGAGGAGTTCGGCGGTCCGTGCCCCCGAGATGACGGTCACCCTGTTGCCAGCGGCCTTGAGGGCTAGAGCGATAGGATGGAGGGGGGCGAGGCCGATGCCTCCTCCCACGCAGACAGCCCAGCCGAAGTTTTCGATGTGGGTGGGGTTGCCCAGAGGCCCGAGCAGGACGATCTCATCGCCGGGTTCCTTGAGCGCGAGGCGATGGGTGCTCGCCCCGACGGTCTGGAAGATCAGGGTGACTGTACCCTTGATGGGGTCAGCGTCGGCAATAGTGAGGGGTACGCGTTCGGCGTAATCGTCGTCGCACTGGACGATGACGAACTGGCCGGCCTTCCGCTCGAGGGCAACGAGGGGAGCCTCAACTTCCATCCTGTAGACTTCTTCGGAAAGTTTCTGCTTCGCCAGCACTCTATGTTTTCCGTGCATTGGGTTCCCTTTGGCGGCAGGCCGCCGCGGATTCGTTTTTAGGAGCGGCAAGGCCGGCCGGGGACTGGGAGGGGGAGATGAAGACAGTCCCCTCTTCTTCAGGCTGGTTCACCGCGAAAGGTCTCGCGTGGTATTGTACCCGCCGTACGGCGAGCTGTCCACAGCGGTCCGAAATCGCCCGCCGATCCAGGAGTCTCCATGTCCCTGCCCCGATTCCCAGAAAAATTCACCGATGCGCCCCTTTTCAATCCGGGTGATTTCCTGCGCTACCTGCAAGGCCTCGGTTCGATCCCCGAAGTTCCTCCCCCTGAGGGTCTCATCCTGGGCTATCAGGCAAGCCTTGTACACTACGTCATGGAGACTTGTTCTACCCGACCAGCCGGCGGCTATTTCGGCGATAAAGTCCTGTATATGGAGGATGACTGGGCGGGCGGCGGCAAGCTCGCCGTGGCGGCCGGCTTCGGCGTCGGAGCGCCGGCCGCCGCCGTCATGCTCGAGGAGCTGATAGCCTGGGGCGTGAAGGAATTCATCTCGATCGGCACCGCCGGATCCCTGCGGGCCGATCTGCCGCCGGGCTCCCTTGTCCTCTGCACCTCGGCCTTCAGGGACGAAGGTACATCGCGGCACTATCTCGCCGGCGAAGAGCCCGCCCTGCCCGAGCCTGGACTCACTTCCAGGCTCGAGGCATCCCTTTGCAGAGCCGGTCTCGGCTTTTCATCAGGTCCGAGCTGGACGACGGACGCCATCTACAGGGAAACCCCCTTCGAAGTGCTGAGCTACCGGAAATTGGGTACCCTCGTCGTGGAGATGGAGGCTTCGGCCCTCTTCGCCGTCGCGGCCTTCAGGAAGGTAGCCCTCGCCTCCTGCTTCTCGGTCTCCGACACCCTCGCCGAGCTGGCCTGGAGGCCGGAGTTCCACGCGGAAGGGACAAAGGAAGGGCTCAGAAAACTCCTTCTCGCAGCCGTCGATGCCCTCAGCCCAGTCTAGTCCCGGCCGGGAAGCTTCCCTTGACCCGCGAGAGGGGAGGCACGAGGCAGCGGGCGCCCAGTATCGTTCCCGGGTTGAGGACGGAGTTGCAGCCCACTTCGCAGCCGTCGCCTAGAATCGCGCCGAACTTGGCAAGCCCTGTCTCGATGAGACGGGGCATATCGCCCGACTTTTCACGTGACAGTACGCTCTCCCCCGGCGCCGGACTTCCGTTCTGGGGCAAAAGGGCCGCCCGGACGGTCTTCTTGTCCAGCCTCACGTTGGAGAGGATGACCCCAGCTCCGATGTGGGAACGGATGCCCATCACCGAATCGCCGACATAGTTGAAGTGGGGCGCCTGGGCCCCTTCGAGGAGAACGCAGCGCTTGAACTCGGAGGCATGGCCAAGGACGGCGCCATCGGCGGCGAGGACGAGGCCCCGCAGGTATGCTCCCTGCCGCACCTCGCAGCCCTCCCCTATCCACGCCGGGCCTCGTATGTAGGCTCCGGCTTCGACGACCGTGTCTGATCCCAGGTGGACGACTCCCTCGATCCTAGCCCCCGCCTCGATCCTGGCTCCCTTGCCCAGGCGGATGTCGCCCCTTAAGAATCCGGGCTGGTTTTCGGGATTCGCCATACCGCTCAATGGATCCTCGGACAAGAGGATGCCCAGATAGGAATCCAGGGCTGACAAGGCCTCCCAGGGCTGCTCGAGATAGGCGAAGAGCCTGCCGAAGGCTGTTGCCGAAAGGTCGAAGAGTTCAGGCAGTCCTGGCCAGCTTTTCATGCTTCCTCCCTGTCGGGCCTGAGCGGGCCCTCCGATCCGTCTCCCCAGAGCGGCGAGTGGTAATCCCCCGCGGCTGTTCTCTGGGCGAGGGCCTCTCGCGTCACCGCGAGGTCTTCGGGGTTGGTAAGGCCGAAATAGCGCTCTTTGACGGGAAGAACCTGGACCTGGGCTTTGCCTGCCTTTACCATCACATCGACTACTTTGGGAAGGTAGAACTCGTTTTTGGTCCAGTTGGCCCCATCCTCGAGAAACGCGAGAAAGAGCTCACGAGCACAAGGGAAAATGGAACTATCGAGGCCCCAGAGGTTCATCGACGCGAGGGCGTCGGGGGAAAGGAAGCTCTCCAAACCGTCGGCTCCCAAGGATAGAATCTGGTCCCCGCGGCGTTTAACCCTGATATGTTCGACGATCTCAGCCAGGGAGCCGTCTTCCCTGATGCCGCAGACTGCCCTGGATACGAAACCCAAGGGGGGAAGGACGCCTCCCAGCCGGTAACCGGCCAAACAGAAGCGCGCCGATTCTGCTTCGGTTCGCGTCCCTGTCTTCCTGCTTTGCGCCGAGAGGTAATCGGCAATGGCCGAAAAGCCCCGCTTTCCGTAGAAGTCATCGGCATTGATGACGCCGAAGCTCTGCCCGGCGAGCTGCTCCTCGGCACAGAGGAGGGCGTGACCCGTCCCCCAGGGTTTCGTCCTCCCCGAAGCCCCGAGCCTTGAAAGGTGACTCTCGGGGATTTTCGCTATCAAGGACTGGTAGGCGAGCTCGACAGGAAGGCCTTTCGGCAGGCGAGCCAGGACAGAAGCCCGAAAATCCGCCTCCAGATCCTTTCGGATGAGAAAGACGACGGATTCGAATCCAGCCTCGCGGGCGTCGAAGAGGTTATACTCAAGGAGGGTCTCTCCAAAGGGGCCGGCCGAGGCCAGCTGTTTGATGCCGCCGAAACGCGAACCCATGCCGGCGGCCAGCACAAGGAGTTTCATGCCTCTACTATACGCCGGAGGTTTCACGGGTCAATCGAGGCGCCGCGAAATTCGAAACGCCAGTACCCCCTATCTCCGATAAAGGGAATACGAGGGGCGCCTGAGCCTTGAAATATTTCCATCCAGGCGATATTATTTGGCTGCTTTCGGGGCGGATCGCCCTTTCGCAGCACCCAGTTCAACATTTTGACTCAGCAGAAAGTGTCCCTGGGGGCGGCCCAACTCTGAAAGCCTTGAACCATTCCTATTTCAAGAGAAGGAACCAAAATGGCTGAATCCAAACAAATGGTGATGATCGACGGGAATTCCGCGGCTGCTTATGTCGCCCACGCTTGTTCGGAGGTGATAGCGATCTACCCCATCACCCCCTCCTCCCCTATGGGTGAACTCGCCGACGAGTTTTCGGCTATGGGACGAAAAAATCTCTGGGGGACCATTCCGCAAGTCACTGAGATGCAGTCCGAGGCCGGAGCGGCCGGAGCGGTGCACGGAGCATTGACCGCGGGAGCGCTTTCCACGACCTTTACAGCTTCCCAGGGTCTTCTCCTCATGATCCCCAACATGTACAAGATTGCCGGCGAGGCGATTCCCACCGTCTTCCACATCGCGGCACGCGCCATCGCCGCCCAGGCTCTCTCCATTTTCGGAGACCACCAGGACGTCATGGCCGCACGCCAGACCGGTTGGGCTCTTCTCGCTTCCAACAATGTCCAGGAAGTCATGGACTTCGCCCTCATCGCTCATTCCGCCACCCTCAAGTCAAGGGTCCCCTTCATCCACTTCTTCGATGGTTTCAGGACCTCGCACGAAGTGCAGAAAGTCGAGGAAATCCCCTACTCGACCATGAAGAAGATGATCTCCGAGGATTTGGTTCGCCAGCACAGGGCCCGCGGCCTCACTCCGGAGATGCCCTTCATCCGCGGCACCAGCCAGAACCCCGACGTCTACTTCGCGGGACGCGAGGCCGTCAACAAATTCTACGCCGCCACGCCCAAGATCGTCGAAGACACCATGAAGGAATTCGCCAGCCTCACCGGACGCAGCTACAAACTCTTTGAGTATGTCGGAGCGCCCGATGCGGACCGCATCGTCATCGTGATGGGTTCCGGAGCCGACACCGTCGAGGAAACCGCTAATTACCTCAATGCCCACGGCGAAAAAGTCGGTGTCCTCAAGGTGCACCTCTTCCGACCCTTCTCCGTCGAGCACTTCATCGCGGCCATCCCCGTAACCGTAAAGTCCATTGCCGTCCTCGACAGGACCAAGGAGCCCGGCGCCATCGGCGAACCGCTCTACGAGGATGTCCCCTCTACGAGGACATCAGAACAGCGATCGGCGAGGCCATGGGAGCGGGCAAGTCCCACTTCCAGACCTGGCCTATAGTCGTAGGCGGGCGCTATGGGCTCGGTTCCTTCGAGTTCACGCCGGCAATGGCCAAGGCCGTCTTCGACAACATCAAGGCAGCGCAACCCAAGAACCACTTCACCATCGGCATCAACGATGATGTCAGCTTCACCTCCATTTCCTTCGACGAGGACTTTGCCCTCGACGATGATGGCGTCAAGGAGTGCCTCTTCTACGGCCTCGGCTCGGATGGCACGGTCGGCGCCAACAAGAATTCCATCAAGATCATCGGCGACGAGACCTCGAACTCGGCCCAGGGCTACTTCTTCTACGATTCGAAAAAGGCCGGCAGCTATACGATCAGCCACCTCAGATTCGGACCCAAGTCTATCAAGAAGCCCTATCTCATCAGCAAGGCTAACTTCATCGCCTGCCACAAGTTCGCTTTTGTAGAGAAAGTGGACATGCTCGCCAACGCCAAGTCCGGCGGCATCTTCCTCCTCAACAGTCCCTTCCCCGCCGACAAGATCTGGGATGAACTTCCTGTCGAAGTCCAGAAACGCATTATCGACAAAAACCTGCGGTTCTACGTGATCGATGGCGTAGACATCGCCGAGAAATCCGGCATGGGAGGCCGCATCAACACCATCATGCAGACGGCCTTCTTCAAGATTTCCGGCGTACTGCCCGAAGACGAAGCCGTCGAGATGATCAAGAAGTACACGAAGAAGACCTACATGCGGAAGGGCGCCGATATCGTCCAGAAGAACCTCGTCGCGATCGACATGGCCCTTACCGCCACCCACAAAGTGCAGATCGGCAAGGCGACCTCGACCAAGCATATGCTGGCCCCAGTCCCTTCCTATGCCCCGACTTTCGTCAGAGAAACCCTTGGTGAGATGATCGCCATGCGCGGAGAGAAGGTCCCTGTCTCCAAGCTGCCCGACGACGGCACCTTCCCCACCGGAACCACCAAATACGAGAAGCGCAACATCGCCGAGAAGATCCCCGTCTGGAATCCCGAAATCTGCATCCAGTGCGGCAACTGCACGATGGTCTGCCCCCACGCCGTCATCCGACTCAAGGCTTACGAGCCCAAGTACGCCGCTGGAGCTCCCCTCACCTTCAAGTCAGTCGATGCCAAGGGCAAGGAATTCGTCGGCCTCAAGGCTACCCTCCAGGTCGCTCCCGAGGACTGCACGGGCTGCGGCGCCTGCGTGAACATCTGCCCCGTGGCCGACAAGGCCGTCGCCGGCAGGAAGGCGATCAATCTCGAAGCCCAGGCCCCCTTGCGCGAGCCCGAAGCAGCGAACTGGAATTTCTTCATGGCCATTCCCGACACGCCCGCCAAGTATCTCAACCTCGCCTTACCCAAGGGCATCGCGATGAAGCGGCCCCTCTTCGAATTCTCCGGCGCCTGCGCCGGCTGCGGAGAGACGCCCTATCTCAAGCTCATGACCCAGCTCTTCGGTGACCGCGCCCTCTGCGCGAACGCCACAGGCTGTTCCTCGATCTACGGCGGCAACCTTCCCACGACGCCCTACACCACGCGCCCTGATGGACGCGGACCGGCATGGTCCAACAGCCTCTTCGAGGATGCCGCCGAATTCGGCATGGGCATGCGACTCACCACCGAAAAGAAGACCGAATACGCGCGAGAACTTCTTACCGTGGCCAAAGGCAAGGGCGTCTCCGCAGAACTCGCCGACAGACTGCTCAGTAACGCGATGGACAGCGATGAGCAAATCGAAGCACAGCGCGCATCCGTGGCCGAACTCAAGGCAGCGATCGCCGATATTAAGGCCGAATGGGCCAAGGAACTCATCAACGTAGCCGGCAGCCTCATCAAGAAATCGCAGTGGATCATCGGCGGCGACGGATGGGCATATGACATCGGCTTCGGCGGTCTCGACCATGTTCTAGCTTCAGGCAAGAATGTCAACGTCCTAGTCCTGGACACCGAAGTCTACTCCAATACCGGCGGCCAAGCCTCCAAGGCCACGCCCGTGGGCGCCATCGCCAAGTTCGCCACGGCGGGCAAGGAGACGATGAAAAAGGATCTTGGCATGATGGCCGTTAGCTATGGCTATGTCTATGTCGCCCAGGTAGCCCTGGGAGGCAACATGTCCCAGGCCATCAAGGCCTTCAGGGAAGCCGAGAGCTACTCAGGCCCCTCGATCATCATCGCCTACTCGCACTGCATCAACCAAGGCATCAACATGACGAAGGGCATGAACCAGCAGAAAGCGGCCGTGGAAAGCGGCGTCTGGCCTCTTTATCGCTACGATCCAAGACTCAAGGCCGAGGGTAAAAACCCCTTCCAACTCGATTCCAAAGAGCCGGACTTCTCCAAGGTTGAAGGCTACATGTATGCCGAGGTGAGGTTCAAATCCCTGATGGAAGCCAATCCCGAACGGGCAGCCATGCTTCTGGCCAAGCAGTGTTCCCTCATCGAACGCAGGTACAAGGAGTACCGCTACCTGGCCGACAGGCCTTTCTAGCAGAACCTATCTCAGAAAGAACCTCAAAAAATGGGGGCGATCCTAAAAGATCGCCTTCATTTTTAATGCCGCTCAAGCCCAAGATACATGACAAAGAGGAGGGATTGACGATGCGTCGGGCCTCGGCTACCTTATCCCAGCGTTTATGAAGAAAATCGCCGCTTACAAATTCACTATCCTCACGGCTGCCATCATCCTTATAGCTCTCCTGGTGCCGGCAAAGATCTTCAACGAATTCCCTACTGCCCCGGGCATCGATAAAGTGGTCCACTTCATCCTTTTCTTCCTCTTCACCTTCGCCTACGGCCAGGAATACAGGAAGGAGCATAAGAAAGTACCGGACGTTTTCATAGAGACGGCGGCCGTCATGCCTTTGATCCTGGTATCGGAATTGCTTCAACTCTTCACCCGATCCAGGCACTTTGAACTCCTGGACATGGTAGCCGACGCCATTGGCGCATCGGCGGCCATTTTCGCCGCGGGACTCTATCATCTTCTGTGCGGGAGCGGAAAGAAAAAAGGATAGCAGAGAGGGACGAACCTGTAGTAGTGACCTGGACGCTTGTCTTTGCCCCC
>JAPLSO010000057.1:11343-15026 GCA_026398595.1 Spirochaetota bacterium
AGCGGGCGGGCCTCCTCAGAAGAACAGGCTTTCTCTTGGCTGGATTATCGGTAGCCTTCCTCATCCTCTTCGCCATCGTTCTCTTCACCGACAGCTACAACTCCCTGAACCAGGCTCCGGCCACCCTCTACTTCGTCATTGTTGGCCTGTACGCTTGTCTCTTTTTGCTCAGCGCCCTGGTATCCTCCCTCAATTGGATACAGCCCCTCATACTCCTCGCCATCACACCCATTCCTCTCCTGACCCACGCATCCTCGATGTTCAGCCTCGGCTGCTTCATCACGGCTGAAATACTTCTCGCTCGCCTGGGCTTTTTCAAGACAGCGCGAATTCCCAAATACATCATCACCATCCTCTACTTCTACTTCTGCGAGATCTACATCGGTATATCGGCCGGCTTGAATGGCTTGCAGATAGCTTCCCCTATCATCTTCATGACTATCTACCTCGTCTTTCTCCTCCTCGTGTACGGGGACAAGTGGAAAGTGTACCTGATTGTACCGAAGCCCAGCCTCTCCCTTTCGGCCCTGAGGATATCGCCGATGCAAACCGAGTACCTCAGAGCCCTCCTCGCGGGAAGATCAATCAAGGAGATAGCCATAGACGGGAAGGTCAAGGAATCGACGGTCAGAAACACCTTCGCCCGCGTATACAAGAAGTTCGAGGTGCAGGACAAGGCTTCGCTCATGACTAAATGCGAGAAGTACCGCCTCACCGATTGAGGCCGAGGCTCTCCTATTGTAACTTTGCCTTCTATTCTTTATCGTAGGCCTTCAAGAGGTCTCCATGCACATTGATTTGCCCCCCCCCGGAACTTTGGCAGGACAGAATGCCTCGCGAATAGAGCCGGCCGCCGCGGAAGCGGGCAAGGCTTTCGCCCTTCTGTACACCATCGTCGCCCGCTTACGGGCACCCGACGGCTGCCCCTGGGATAAAGCGCAGTCCCCTTCTTCCATTCGCAACAATATCGTCGAGGAAGCCTACGAGTTGGTCGAGGCTATCGCCGAAAAGGACCCGGTCCACGCCCGCGAGGAGGCCGGCGACCTCTTCATGCTCGCCACGATGACTTCCTACATGTACGAGCAGAATTCGAACTTTTCGGTCGAGGACGCCCTCGTCGGCGTAGCCGAAAAACTCGTCCGCCGTCATCCCCACGTGTTCGGCGACGCCGCCCTCGGCGACGTCGAACACGGTGACGCCGCTTCGCCCGACGCCGTGGTCGAACTCTGGAACTCCATCAAGGAGAACAAGGAAGGCAGGAGAAAGAAGGACTCCGTCCTGGACGAAGTGCCCCGCCACCTTCCCCCCCTCGAAAAGGCCTACAAGCTTCAGAAGAAGGCTTCCAAGGTCGGATTCGACTGGACCGAGGTGGATTCGGTATGGGACAAAATCAGCGAGGAGTTCCAGGAAACGCGTGAGGCCTCGCTCGAAGGCTCGGCGGACGAACTCGAGGAGGAACTCGGTGACCTGCTCTTTTCGGTCGTCAACCTCTGCCGCTTCAAGGGCGTCGACCCCGCCTTGGCCATCGGGCGCTGCAACGACAAGTTCTCCCGACGATTCAGGAAGATCGAGGAGGGCATGAGAAAGCGAAACCTTCAGCTCGGGCCTGAGCACATGGCCCTCATGGACGAGCTCTGGGACGAGGCCAAGAAAGAACCTTGAAAGGCATCGTTGCCTTGTCCTTGAATTCCCCTGAAGCATCTGACGGAGTATACTGAAGTCCATGCCCGCACTACTATCTCCCAAGCGGCTCTCGAAGGCCAGAAACGAGTTCTATATCTTCAATTTCCTGAACTCTTCCTCCTTCGTCTTCGTGTCGGGTTCTTTCCTCACCCTATTCGCCATCAAGCTGGGAGCTTCCAACGCTGTAATAGGCATCCTCAACGCTATTGCCTACACGAGCTTTTTCCTCATGCCCCTGGGCAAATGCGTCGTGCGCCGGAAGCCCATCGTCTGGACCTTCGGCTGGGGCTGGGTCTTCCGCTACACAGCCCTCATCCCCCTGCTCTTCGCCCCCCTCTTCGCCGCCCGGGGACATGTAGGCGCCGCCCTCGGCCTCCTCATCGCTGGCGTCGCCGGCTTCTCCTTTTTCAGGGGCGTGGCCATGATCGCCAACAATCCCGTCATCGGCTTCCTGGCGGCGGGAGGCGGCGAAAAGCCCCGGAGCGACCGCGGCGAGTTCATGACCAACAACGGCATAATCAGTTCCTTCGCGAGTATGGCCAGCGGATTCCTGCTCGCCATCTTCCTGGGCGAGAACGCCACGCCCTGGACTTATGCCCTGGGCATCGGCATAGGCATAGCGATAGGTTATGCAGGCTGCATCCTGCTCCTGCGCACGCCGGAACCGAACGACTACAGTCCCAGTTCCACGAATTCACTGCTCGAGACAACGAAGGAAGCCCTGAAGGAAGCTCCCTTCAGGCGGTTCATCTGGATCTTCATGGCCCTCTCCTTCGTCTCAGGCATGGGCCGCTCCTTCCTCCCGGTCTACGCCAAGGGTGTCTTCGCCCAGGGCGACGACGCCGTCATGATCTATGCCCTCCTTGCAAGTCTGGGCTCGATCATCATGGGCCTCCTCACCAGGCTCGTGGTAGACAGGCTGGGATCGAAACCTCTCTTCATCATCTTCAGCGCCATCGGTCTCTTAAGCTTTCTCCCGGTCGCTATCCTCCCCGCCGGAGGGTCCATCCTGGCATCGCAGGCGGTCACGGCCGTCTTCCTGGCTCTGCTCCACTTCCTCTCCGCCTTCGGCTTCGCCGGCGAGGAAGCCGCGGGGCAGACCTATTACTTCTCCCTTGTCCCCAAGGAAAAAACCCTGGACCTCTCCGTGGTCTACTACATCGCCTACGGCGTAGGCGGCACTCTCGGCTCAGGGATAGGAGGTCTCCTCCTCGACGGATTCGGAAACCTGGGCTTGAACGCAGCCGGCTCCTACAGGGCCCTTTACGCCCTCCTCTGCATCATTGCGGCTATCATCCTCTTCAGGATGCAGAAGCTCAAGGCTTTAGGTTCGGCGAGCGTCTCCCAATCCCTGGGAGTCATGTTATCCCTGCGCGACCTCAAGGCCTTCGACCTCCTCTCGCGGCTGGACAGGAGCGAAAGCCCGAACCAGGAGATGAAGCTGATCCAGGAGATAGGCCGCTCATCCTCGATGCTCTCCCAGGATGAACTCCTCGAGTACCTGCGATCACCTCGATTCCAGGTGAGGCAGGAGGCCCTTCTGGCTTTCGAAGAGATGGATCATCTGTCGCCGAAAGTCCTACGCTACCTGGTGAAGGAGACGGAGACCCACACGTATACGACATCCTACCTCTCGGCGCGGATTCTCGGGAAACACGGAAACGCCGAGGCCATCCCTGCGCTGAGGAATGCGGTGGAAGCCGAAGACTATATGCTCCAGGCCGAAGCCGCCGTCGCTCTCGCCGATCTCGGGGACCTGGACTCCATCCCCCTCCTCGAATCGATCCTGGTGAGGAGCATCAACCCCAGGGTCAAGATAGCCTCGGCCTGTGCCCTCGAGATTCTGCACTCGAAATTCTCCCTGCCTGTCCTGGCCTCCAGCCTGCGCCAAACCGACCCCCCTGCCTTTGTGTCCGACGAGATCGTCCTCGCCATGGCGAGCATCATGGGCGTGATGAAGGAGTTCTATCCCCTTTACTCCTCCTTTATCGACGACGAGG
>JAPLSO010000057.1:15036-31391 GCA_026398595.1 Spirochaetota bacterium
GTTCTATCCCCTTTACTCCTCCTTTATCGACGACGAGGGACAGGGATTGGCTCTTCTGGATTCAGCGGCTTGGGACGTGATCGTGGACAAGCGGACTCTGGAGGATTGGAGGAAGTCCACCAGAGCCCTCTTCGATGGGAAAAATCCCGATGGCGGGCCGATAGCCACGTTCATCATGCGCACGGGCAACGATCCACAGACGGAGATTGTCCTGGGCGAAGCCCTCATCGACACGACGCTCTGCTACTCTGGCCTTAAATTCCTTGCCGCGGCCTATCCTATCTTCGTCCGACGGGGAGCTGGGGCCAAAGACTCAGGAAAATAGCGGGCGACATTCTTTAAGGATCGGGATCAGCCCTTAAAAAAAAGGGCTGTATTGCCGATCACCCGCACGAGCTCGCTCTCCGTGGCTTGGGCGAGCTGGGCCGCGATCTCCCTTCTGTTTTCCTGGTGATTGACGAACCGCACTTTCACCAATTCATGGACGGCAAGGTGGGCCTTAAGCTGGGCCGAGAAGGCTTCGCTCGGCCCGCCTTTGCCGAGCTGAATGATGACAGCCCCCTTTAAAGCCTCGGCGCTCAGGAACTTCCTCTGCTGGGAATCGAGCATGATCGGCCTTCCTATCTTAGAAGGGCAGGGCTATAAGGAGGGACGAGAGGAGCCTGACCGCAGCGCCGCCCAAGGCCCTGAAAAGTACCAGGACCAGGAATCCCGTGATGAGGCCTTGAAGATAATCGATAGCCCTATTCCTGTAGATGATCTTGTTGATCCGGTACAGAACCGGATTGAGGATGGAGTCGAGGACGACCCAGACGGGGTGAAGGCTGTTCCACTTGGCGATGAAGACGAGAATGCGCAGGAGGGCGCAGGCGGCCAGGAATGAGAAGACGAAGGCGAAGGCCGACCAGAGGGCCCCCAGGATGAGGCTGAGGAGAAAGCCAAAGCTTATCCTCCCCGTGAGAGCGATGGTGGAAAACATGTTATTCGCCACCGAAAGAATGGCGAGGGCGGCTATAGGGCTGAAATCGAAGCGATCCGACCGAAGGAACCGTACGCGGGAGAAGAAGGCCAGATAGGGATCGACGATCACGGCTATCAACCGACCAGCCTTGCCGAGTTCGAAATTGGGGACCCAGGACATGAACACTCTGACCGCACAGAGGATCATGTAGAGGGAGGTGAAGGCACCGAGAATCTTGGCAATGAGTGAAACGACCATTCTGAGGTCCTCCGGATACACAAGATATACTTTCCCCGTTCTTTGGGCAACTCTGTCCTTGACCATCCTCTACGTGCTAGAGTAATGACGAGGAGGGAAGCCGATGGGAGACCGTCTGCTCACCGGGACCTGCGGGTATTTCTACGATGAGTGGAAGGAAAACTTCTACCCCAAGGATCTCCGCCCTTCGGAATACCTCCGCTTCTATTCCTTGATTTTCCCCTTCGTGGAGCTGGACTTCTCCTGGTACACTATGCCCAAGGCCGAGGGCCTTGCGGCTATGGCCGACCAGACGAAGGCTGATTTCTCCTTTGCCCTCAAGGTCCACAGAAGTCTCACCCATGAGATTGGGGAAGATTGGGAAGAAAACGCCAATCGTTTCTCCCGAGCGGCTGAGGTCCTCGCGAAACGAAACAAGCTCGCCGCCGTCCTCATCCAGCTTCCCTTCAGCTTCTCCTACACAGCCGAGAACAGGACCNNNNTTGTCAGGCTTCCCCCTCGTGGTCGAGTTCAGGAACGACGTCTGGTATCAGGCCCGGGTCTTCGACGAACTCGCAAAACGCAAGATAACCTTGGCCCTCCTCGACAGGCCCGACCTGCCCGGTCTCCCCCCCGAGACCGATACGCTGACCTCTGACCTCGCTTACATCCGCTTTCACGGCAGGAACGCGGAAACCTGGTGGAACGGTAACGCCACCTCCCGTTATGACTACGACTATTCCGACAAGGAACTCAAGGAAAGGGCGCGACGGCTTGCGGCCCTCGCGCGACGCGCGCCCAAGGTCATCGCTGCCTTCAACAACCACGCCAAGGGCAACGCGCCCAGGAACGCCAAAACCCTCGCCGGCTTCGCGAGGGAGCAACTCTCCATCGAATGAAAAGAAGCTAGGGCCGCGCCGTGGCGTCCAAAAGAGCGTCGAAGCGCTCACGCGTGAGGCCGGCTTCCAGGCTTAAAATTCCTTCTTTGCCCAGCAGCATGAGGACAACCTTGCCCAGGATAGAGGCATTGATCTGGAGCAGATTCCATACGCAGTCCCGCTGCCGTTTGTCCAGAACCGATCGGGTTATGAGTTCGAGGTAACCACCCTCGTGGAGGACGGCCGAAATCCAGCCTGTTTTCGCGACAAATTCTGCTGTATTGGTTGTTCCTGGAGCTATGGACGGGTGGGAGGCAATCCAGTTCATGTGGAAGCCAGGGACCTTGATCACCCTCCCGTCGGGGAGAACCCAGGAGGCCCCATGGACGAGGACGAAGGGAGCCAAAGGGGACATCAGCCTTCCTCCGCGGCGGGTGCGTCATCGAACTTCCCGAGGAAGCTCAGAAAATGGGGAGGTATGCTCGAGCGGAGCCGGGGAAGGCCGGGAGCGACGAGTTCGCAGGACCAAAGCAGGAGGTTTTTCAGGCCTACCGCTTTTTTTAGGCCGCGGTTAAGGACGAAGTCGCCGTATTTGTCATCGCCGAGGATGGGGTGGGCATGGAGGGCGCAGTGCCTGCGTATCTGGTGAGTCCTTCCCGTCCCTAATTCAAACTCTATGAAAGAGAAGCCGCCGGGCCAGGCATCGGATGCGCCGAAGGCGGCTATCAGCCGATAGGATGTGGAAGCCTCCTGGATCCTCCCGGATAGGGAAATGGGATCCTGATACGTTCCGCGGGCGTTCTGCGGCTTGCCCGAACAGATAGCCTTGTAGATCTTGGTCACGCCTCTGTCCCGCAGCAGGGCTGAGAAGCGGGCGGCGGAGGCTGAATTCCGCGTAAGGACCATGCAGCCCGCCGTCTCCTTGTCCAAGCGGTGGACGAGGAAAGGTGAAAAACCCAGGTCCCGCTCGATCACCGAGACAACCGAGGAACTCACGCCCTCGCCGGGCTGGGCTGGAAGGCCAGCCGGCTTATCTATGACGAGAATATCGTCGTCTTCGTACAAAAGTGGAATCATCCTTTGCAGAGTAGCAAAACAAGCGGCATGGACGCAAGGTAAGAATGCCTAGGTAGTAGTCAGGTAGACTCCGGCAATGGCCGTGGCTCCTCCGACCAGCTGGAGGGGAGAAAGTCTTTCGCCCAGGATGAAGAAAGAGGCGACGATGGACACAACGGGGATGAGATTGATGAAGACGGCCGCTCGGCTGGGGCCCATCTTGTCCAGAACCACGACGTAGAACCAGTAGCCTAAGGCCGAGGCGAGGACGCCCAGGAAGACGATATTGAGCCATACGGGTAGGGTGACGACTGAGAAGTCCTGGCCCTCGGCGAGGGCGAAGGGAATGCAGCCGATCATACCGAAGAGGATTTGCCAGAAGGTGACGGAAAGAAGGGAGTAGCGGCTGCCTAAGGGTTTCGTGAGGAAGGTGTACAGGACCCAGACGAGAGCCGCCCCTATCATGTAGAGGTAGCCGACGGGATTGGATTTCACGGTCTCGGACTTGGCGACGATACCAGCAACGCCCAGGAAGGAGAGGAGAATCCCGACGACGACGACCGTTCTTGTCTTTCTTTTATAGATGAAGATTTCGATAAGCAGAGTGAGGACAGGGATGGTGCCGACGATGATCGAGGACTCGGAGGCCGAGAGCCGCATGATCCCGTTGTTCTCGAAGAGGAAATAGAGAGTTATTCCCAGAAAGCCAGCCGCGGCCAGGCGAGGGAAGTCCCTTTTCTCGACCTTGAGGGATGTCCTGGTCAGAGCGACGATGGGGAGAAGCGCGATGACGGCAATGATGAACCGGGCGAGGGCGAGACTCATGGGGCCAATTTCCCTGACGGCGACCTTGGTGGAGATGAAGGTGAGGCCCCAGATGAGGGCGACAGCCGTACCCAGAAGGGGAAGATGGTATCCTCGTTCACGCATTGAGCCACTCTACCTAGAGCCCCGAATGCTGTCCATACCTCGAGAGGGCCGCATCTCTACCGAGATGCACCTCGGTAGAGATGAAGCTGGAGGGTCAGGGTTCCCTATGCTATACTCCCCTCCATGGCTGAAGTTCAACTGGACGGCTGTTCATGCACACTGGAAGACATCGTCGCCGTGGCCCGCAAGGGCGCCTCAGTCGTCTTTGACGAGGACGCCGCTGGCCGGATGACTCGGTCGCGCTTGGTCGTCGAACGCTGCGTGGATGAGGAACTCGTCCGCTACGGCATAACGACGGGCTTCGGCAAATTCTGCAATGTCGTCATCTCGAGCGAGGAGAATTCCGCGCTCCAGAAAAACCTCGTGATGAGCCACGCCTGCGGCCAGGGCGAACCTCTGCCCCGCGAAGTCGTGCGGGCCATGATGGCCCTGAGGGTGAACGCTCTCGCCGTCGGCAATTCGGGCGCCAGACCCACGGTGGCTCGCCTGCTCGTGGACATGCTCAACGCCGACATTGTGCCCGTCGTACCCGAAAAAGGTTCCCTCGGAGCCTCGGGCGATCTGGCGCCCTTGGCCCATATAGCCCTTGTCCTCATCGGCCTCGGCGAAGCCTTCGTCGGGGACGAGCGGCTCCCCGGGGCCAAGGCCCTGTCTGAAGCTGGTCTCCATCCCCTCGTCCTCGAGGCCAAGGAGGGACTCGCCCTGATCAACGGGACTCAGGCGATGACAGCGATCGGGGCGCTGGCAGTCCAGGACTCCCAGGACCTCTACAGGACCATCTCAATCGCTTCGGCATTGAGTTTCCAGGCCTTGCGGGGCATTATCGACGCCTTTGACCCCCGCGTCCACGAACTCAGGCGGCAAAAGGGGCAGATCGCCTGTGCCGCCGACATGAGGCGGCTCCTTAAGGGCTCCAGGCTGACCACGCGCCAGGGCGAACAGCGGGTCCAGGACGCCTACACCCTCCGCTGTATACCCCAGGTACACGGGGCGAGCCTCGACGCCGTGGAGTATTCAGCCGTCGTCATCGGAAGGGAACTCAACGCCGTCACCGACAATCCCATCATCTTTCCCGCCCTCTTAGGCTCAGCCGAACCCGGGGACATCATTTCCGGCGGCAACTTCCATGGCCAGCCCATAGCCTTGGCCATGGATTTTCTGGGCATAGCCTGCTCGGAGTTGGCTGACATCTCCGAGCGCCGCATCGAGCGCCTCGTCAACCCTTCGCTCTCAGAAGGCCTGCCTGCTTTCCTCACGACCTTAGGAGGCCTGAATTCGGGCTTCATGATCGTCCAGTACGCCGCGGCTTCCCTCGTATCTGAAAACAAGGTCCTTGCCCACCCGGCAAGCGTCGATTCCATCCCCTCCTCCGCAAACCAGGAGGATCATGTGTCCATGGGCACCATAGCCGCGCGCAAGGCCCGGTCCATCATCGACAACGCTCAGAGAGTGGTCGCCATGGAGCTGGCTTCTGCCTGCCAGGCACTGGACCTCAGGGCTATCCAGATGGGCATCCCGGGCATTAAAGCCCTCCTCTCCCCGATGACGGCCTCGGCCTACGATTTGGTTAGATCCGTCGTCAAGAGGCTGGACGGAGACAGGGTCATGTACCCTGATCTCGACGCTGTCCGAGCCCTGGTCGCCGGAGGCTCGATCGCCGAATGCTTCTTTCCCCAGTAGTCAGCCCAAGCCGTATGGGCTATTCTCCTTGAAAAATAATTTGTGGAGGTTCCCATGGCCGTAAAGCGTGATTTCGGCATCAGGCTCAACAGGCTCTCCGCCCAGGAACGGGGAAAACTGATCTCCTACATCAACATCAAGCTGTCAAGCATGGGTCTTCCTTTCTATTCCAAGGAGGGCACGGGCTTCGTCGAACTGGCCTCGGACATGCTCGAGGGCTTCCGGCAGAAGGACAAACTCCTTTCAGGCTATCTCCCCCCCGCTGACCGGAGAATACAGGATTTTATAGACGCCTATCTGGCCGACCAGGGCCCGGCTTCCGTGCCCACTCTTCCCTCGATCACTCTCGTCCTGGACCGCTACGGCATGGCACGGGAACTTTCGCTTCCTCCCGATGGCCACAAACACGTCTCGCCGACGGTTTCGTCCTACAGAGTGCGCAACGGCGTCCTCAACAATCCCTCCAACGACAAGCGTACGACCGAGGGCGTCTTCCACATAGCCGAGGGGGGCCTTCCAATCCCCGACGACAAGAAAGCAGTGCCCAAGATCGTCTTCGCTAAGCTCTTCGAAGCGGCTTTCCATGCCCCGCCCGAGATGCTCGAGCTCCCCTTTACGTCTGGCGAGTCGGAAAAGGCGAGGACAATGCTCTCCCTCCTCCTCAGGCCCCTCGTGCGCCCCGAAGTACCGGGATACTGCGATGAGCGTTCCATGGAAGTGCGCTTTTTCGCCCCTGGATCCCTGGCAGCCAGCCTCGACTTCGTCGAGTGCATCTTCGGCAACTCGGGCGACCCTTATATTCCCGACAACGACTCGGGTCTCGACCCCCTTCACTGGACAGGCACCTCGGGCTGCATCGTCCTCGCCCCCCACCTCACCGCCTTCACGAAGAAGGACCTGGGCCTTCCCTACTGGGACGCCGCAACGGCAAGGCAGAAGAGAGACGGCATGTGCTGGAAGGAGCCCACCGAGCGCTACAACGAGGGCAAGCCCTTCAAACTCTGCGCCCGCGACGACAGGGGAGTCATCGTCTCCATCATAGCTGATAACTATTTCGGCTACTCCAAGAAGGAGATCAAGGCCCATATCTCCTACTCGGCCAACCTTCTCGGCCTCGCCGAGGAAGAGCATGCCGGCGGAGCCCTGGTCTTCCCCGCGTACAATCACGGTACGCGATTCGTCCCCGATACCAATCTCAATTCCAGGGGACATAACATCGAGGAAGTCTTCGAGCTGATGAAAGGGCGCATCGAAATAAAGCCCGAAGGTTATGCCATTGATCTCACCTATCCCAGCATCGTCTACCTTCCCGAAAACGCGACAATCTCCCTCCAGGACCAGAGGGCCCAATGGGTCTGGGAGGGCCAAGAGCGTTCCCTGCGCGTCCTTCCGGGCGAAGTTTACGTCCACCCGACGGGCTACAGGATACACATGGAGCGCCACGCCGGCTCTGGCGCATGGAGGCTCATAGGCACGGCTGCCGACGGCCTTGTCTGCCATAAGCCCTGCACGGTCTCGGGCGGAGGAAAATCCGAGATAGCCAAGTCCATCTCCGACGCCATTACCTACTCCCCGATCACGATAGCCGATTTCTCCGTGGATCTCAAAGCGGTCAAAGCCATAATCGACAAGGATTACGGTGAGAGGTTCAAGGATGAGAGGGAGAACCATGGCAAGGATGCCCGGCCCCTTCTCTCGGTCAAGCGATCCCTGGGTTCTGTCATCAAACTTCTCAGCCCATCCCCCCTTTACACGGACGGCTACAACGCCTGGCTTAAATCCCTGCCCGAGCGCATCAAGAGCCTCGTCTTCCTCGTCAAGCGTTTCTACAATGTTGGGTGGGGCGAGGACTGGGCCAGCCACTTTTCCGTCGACATAGTCAACGGGACGACGGGGAACATCCTGAAATTCGAGGACAGACCCGTCCTGGGTTCCTATCTCCGCGTCGGCTGCAACTCCAAGGGCATGCGGCGGACCTTCAAGTTGCGGCAGGACTTCATGCCCGCGGAAAAACGTCAGTGGGAGGACGACATCACCGCCTCGGTGGTCGTTCCTACCAAGACTTTGGAGGACCTTCCCGCCTGGGCGAAAAAGTACACGAGCCTGAAGTTCGTAAAAAACGCCGAGGCCCGGTTCTTCCAGCGCCCCGACGACGCCGTCATCCGAGGCTACGACAAGCAGGCCGAGAAGGATCTGTCCCGCCAGGACAACTTCATCAGCAACTTCGAGCCCCTGATGAGAGGACAGGCCGGTGGGCTCATCGAGAACACGGTCCATTTCTCCGAATACACGGACGCCATGCGCTTCTTCATCGAGGCCGCCGAAGCCGATCCCCATTTTGAATACTTCGTCGCTTCCGACAGGCCAAGACTCGTGGGCGGCTTCCCTTCGAAGAATCCCCGCTACCTCCAGCTCGACCCCAACTACACGAACCCCCAGGCTCGCTACCTGGCCGACCTGGGCCCGAGGCTCTATCGGCGGGTTCAGGCAGACAAGCCCCTGCCTCATCCCGTCGGGGCTGTCCTGCCCGGAAGGCGGAACAACCCTGCCGACCGCAAGGCGGGCATACGGCCGCTTGCTGTCTACGGCCCCATCCACTACCAGGATCTGCCCGAGCTCTTCATGGACTTCGTCTGTTCGCTGACGGGGAAGAGTCCTTCGACGACGGGGGCGGGCAGTGAAGGAGCCCTGACCAAGGGCCCCTTCAACGCTCTCGTGGCGACCACGGACCTGAACAACGCCCTCCTCTCCTTCATCCTCACGGGCTACGCGGGCTTCACGACTGCGGCCGGTTACATCGGGAGCAAATACAAGGTCGACCACGACATCTCCCTCATGACGCCCGAGCTCTGGTCCCGGCTCTCCCCCGAGGAGCGGGACCCCGTCTTCCTCAAGGAACATGGATATCTGGAAAAAGTGGAGGATTTCACCTACGAAGGACGGCTCATCCCCGCCTCACGCCTGGGCTGGAGGATAACCCCGCTCTTCGCCGCCACGTATCTGGGCAGGCTTTTCGACACACCTACCGCTGTCTTCCCCGACGACATGCTCCACCCTGAGCTTCAGTCCCTGCCCGAGTTCGTCGACGGCATCGAGAACATCGCGGAAGCCATGAGAAAATCGGCCTCAGCGTATATCGAAGATGGTTCCATAAAGGCGGCAATTCCTCCTCTCGAGGCCGTCCTCTCGGTGATGGCGACTGGATCCTACAAGGGAAAAGGCATCGAGAATCCCGAGATCCGCCGTCTCTTCGACAAGGACTATGTCCTCTCCTCCGACTGGTACAAGGCGAGGCTTGAAGCCTATCGAGTCAAGGAGTCATCCTATCTTGAATCGTCCACCGTCTATCTCAGGCGTTTCCTTGCCGAGCGGGCCGACGCTGGAAGCCTCCAGGCGCGGAAGGTGCAAGCCGAACTCTCAAAGGTGAGGGACCGCCTGGCCCTAATCTCGGAAAAAGCGTACGATCGGGTCCTCGAAGGATCGATCGGCAAGGACCTGCTCTATCGCCAAGAAGGGGTAAGGATGGTTCGATGAAGGATTCGATAGTCCTCACCAATATCGGTGAACTGGCGACCCCCTTGGGGCGGGCCGCGCAAAAAGGCGCCGATATGAGAAGGCTTAACATCGTGAAGGACGCGATCATTGTCATCGATGAGGGCATCATCGTCTACGCTGGACCCCGCGAAGGCAAGGGATGCCGGGAGGCCCTCGATAAGGCTCGCCGGAGGGAAGTTCTCGTCGTCGACGCGCAGAAGAGAGCCTGCGTCCCCGGCTTTATCGACAGCCATACCCACTTCCTCTTCGCGGGCTTTAGAGTCGACGAGTTCTTCTGGCGCGCCGAAGGCCAATCCTATATGGAAATCCACAATAGAGGCGGGGGCATCAGCCGAACGATGGAGGCCACTCGAAAAGCCTCTTTCGAGGAACTCCTGGAGCTTGGCAAGAATAGGTTGGACCGGATGCTATCCTTCGGCATCACAACCGTGGAAGGCAAGTCGGGCTACGGTCTCGACCGGGACACTGAGATCCGTCAGCTCGAGGTCATGGCCGCCCTTGATTCCTCCCAACCCATCGACATCGTGCCGACCTATCTGGGTCCCCACGCGGTCCCTCCCGAGTTCACGGGCAGAGCTTCAGACTACATTGACTATGTGATCGATCAAGTCCTTCCCGAAGTCGCGTCGCGCAGGCTAGCAGCGTTCGCCGATATCTTCTGCGAGGAAGGAGTCTTCGACATCGATGACTCTCAACGCTACCTGGAGGCCGCTGCAACGTTAGGCTTGGGACTGAAGATCCATGCCGACGAGATCGTAGGCATCGGGGGAGCTGGCCTCGCCGCGTCGCTCAAGGCTGCGAGCGCCGATCATCTCCTCAAGGCCTCCCGTGATGACCTTGCGAAGATGGCCAGAGCCGGTGTCATCGCCGTCTGCCTACCCCTCACCGCCTTCACCTTGGGTGAACCCTGCGCCGACGCGCGCGCCATGATCGACTCAGGTCTTGCCCTCGCCCTCGCTTCAGACCTGAACCCAGGATCCTGCTACAGCCAATCGATACCGCTCATCTTCGCCCTCGCGACGCTTTATATGAAGCTCAGCTTCGCCGAAACCCTGACGGCCCTCACCCTGAACGGCGCAGCTGCCCTGGGCCTCGCCTTCAGGACGGGCTCCCTTGAGCCCGGCAAGGCTGGCGATCTCATCGTTCTGGACGCGCCCGAAGCCGCTCATCTTGCCTACCAGGTGGGCATGAACCTGGTGGCTCTTACGGTCAAGAACGGCAAAATCGTCTACAGAAAATAAAAACCTATGGGACTCTTTTCCACGTAGACAGATAGATGACCACGGCGACCAGGACACTGGCGAAAGCGACAAGGAGGGCCGGCGAAGGCCGTTCGTGAAAGACTACGAGGCCTAGAAAAAGCTGCCCTGTCGGCGATATATACTGGATGAAGCCCATCTTCTGAAGGCTTATCGTGTTCGCCGCTTTGGCGAAGAAGAAGAGAGGCACGGCGGTGATGAGGCCTGCCAGGCAGAGAAGAATCGTCGTGACGACGCCGGCTGATACAAAGGCTCCCGTCCCCGCGGACTGCCTCGCGACGATGAAGGCCAGCGCGAAGGGGGCTATCACCAAGGTCTCGATGGTAAGGCCCGCCAGAGGTTCGATGTTCAGCTTCTTCTTGATGACCCCATAACTGGCGAAAGTCAGGGCGAGGAGGAGGCTCACCCAGGGCACCGATCCATAGACTATGGCCGCGGCCAAAATTCCGATTGCCGCCACGATCACGGCAACTCTCGTCCAGTTGCCCACCTTCTCCTTGAAGAAAAGGGCTCCAAAAGCCACGGAAAGAAGCGGATTTATATAGTAGCCAAGCGCCGATTCCGTGATCCTTCCATTGTTCACCGCCCAGATGAAGAGCCCCCAGTTCACGGTTACTATGAGAGCGGCGCAGAGAACCAGGAAGATTTTCCCGCTGTCCCGTACGATCCGGATGATTTCCACAAGCCGCCCCTTCGCGGCCATAAGTCCAAAACAGAGGAGTCCGGCCCAGAATATCCTATGCGCGAGGATTTGCAGAGATTCGACGCCCTCCAGCTGTTTCCAGTAGAGGGGAAACAAGCCCCACATACTGTAGGCAGCGAAGGCGGCAAGAGCGCCTTGAACCTCGGAATTTCTCGGTATTTCATTCCGTTTCATTACCCGATACTAAACCGGCCTTCGTCGCCGCGTCGAGGGCCTTGGACAACTTTATACTTGTGTATTAGTATAGGGACTTAAGGAATAATTATTTAAAATAGTTTAATAAAATGCATAGATATAGATTAAATTTCATTAGTTGAAACATGTAATCTAGAAAACAAAACGCGATTATAGCACGGTTTCAAAAATGTGTCAAATTTTTTCTAAGAATTATTGACTTAGCATTCCAGGTAGGTTTCTATCAGGAAGTACGAACAAGAGAGTCTGGCCGATGATCGGCCGACGCTAAGTCAAGGAGGACTTATGAAGAGATTCGTTCTCGTGCTGTTGCTCGTGATTGCGGCGACTTCACTCATCGCGGCCCAGGACATCAAGCTCGGCGGCGTAGGCCCCGTGACCGGCGAAGCCGCCACCTTCGGCGTATCGACCAAGAATGGCATGACCCTGGCTGTCGAGGAATGGAACGCCAAGGGCGGCGTGTTCGGCGGCAGGAAGGTCAAACTGATCTTCGAAGACGACAAGGGCGATCCTGCCGAAGGCGCCACCGTCTATACCAAGCTGATCCAGCAGGACCAGGTAACCGCGATCGTCGGCACCGTCATGTCCAAGGTGACTCTCGCCGGAGCACCGATCGCCCAGGCGGCTGGAATCCCGATGATCAGCCCGACCTCGACGAACGAGAAAGTCACTCTCGTCGGCGACTACATCTATCGCGCCTGCTTCATCGATCCCTTCCAGGGCACCGTGGGCGCCAACTTCGCGTTCAAGGATCTCAAGGCCAAGAAAGCCGCGGCCCTTTTCGATATAGGCAACGACTACACTAAGGGTCTGGCCGAGAACTTCAAGCTTACCTTCGAAAAGCTGGCGGGCAAGAACTCCGTCGTAGCCTTCGAGGGACATCCATCCGGCGCCACTGATTTTAAGGCCCAGCTCACCAAGATCCTCGCGGGCAAGCCCGATGTCCTCTATGTGCCCGACTATTACAACGATGTAGGCCTCATCGCCAAGCAGGCCCGCGAGCTCGGATTCAAGGGCCCGATGGTCGGCGGCGATGGCTGGGATTCCCCCGACCTCGTCAAGATCGGCGGCACCGCGGTAGAAAATGGATTCTTCACGAACCATTATTCCTCGGCTGACTCCCGTGCCATTGTCAAGGAATTTGTGAAGAAGTACCAGGCCAAGTTCGGCGCCGAGCCCGACGCCCTCGCGGCCCTTGCCTACGATGCGACCTACATCATGCTCGACGCGATCAAGAGAGCCGGTTCCACGAAGGGTTCAGCGATCCGCGACGCCCTCAAGGTCACCAAACTCGACGTCGTCTCCGGCAAGGTTACCTTCGATGCCAACCGCAACCCGATCAAGGCTGCCGTCATCATCGAGATCAAGGGCGGAAAACAGGTCTATAAGACCACGGTCAATCCCTAAAACGTAAAGAGCAGGGCCAGGGGTAATCCCCGGCCCTGTCTTATCAGCAAGGCCGCCCCTTCCACACGGGTATCCTCCCGCGCGTATCTTCGCGAGGATTCGGCGGCCTTGCCTTGTATGACCAAGGCACATCCTCCAGGAACCATAACGAGCGCGCCATCCGATGCCTTCGATTTCGGGGTGCGCAGAAGGGGACATCTAGTATGGGATCTATATTCAATGCCCAGCAGATCGTAAACGGACTCCAGGTCGGCTCGATCTACGCGCTTATCGCGCTGGGCTACACCATGGTGTACGGTATTGTACGCCTCATCAACTTTGCTCATGGCGATTTCTACATGCTGGGCGCCTATTCAGCCTACGGCGTTTTCTTTGTCTTCAACGCCCTTTTCGTCGGAAAAACCGGCCTCGTGGCCTTTTTGGTACTCATCGCCTCCATGGTGGGGGGAGGCATCGTAGCACTCCTCGCCAACCAGCTGGCATACAGGCCTCTTCGATATAAGCCAAAGCTTTCTTCTCTCATCACCGCCATCGGCGTTTCGCTGTTCCTCGAATACTTCTTCTCGGCATTACCCATGGTAGGCCCTTCCTACAGGTCCTTCCCCGATATCATCCCCAGGGTGAACATAGACCTGGGCAAGGCGCTGGGCAACGCGACCATTTCCAACTATGTCCTCATCGATATACTGGTTGCGGCTGTCCTCATGATAGGCCTTACCCTCCTCGTCAAGAAGACAACCCTGGGCAAGGCTATGAGAGCCGTCTCGCAGGACAAGGACGCGGCACGGCTCATGGGCATAGACATCGAGAAGGTCATAGCCTTCACCTTCCTGATCGGCGGATCCTTCGCCGGAGCGGCGGGCCTCCTCGCGGGCATGACGTATCCCAGGATCGTCCCCTACATGGGCATCCAGCCCGGCCTCAAGGCTTTCATCGCCGCGGTCCTCGGGGGCATAGGCAACATCCCGGGAGCAGTCCTGGGCGCCTACATCATGGGCCTTGCCGAAACCTTCGCCTCGGCTTACAACTCCCTGATCGGAGAGGGCATAGCCTTCGCGATACTCATCATCGTCCTTCTGGTGAGGCCCCGCGGCCTCCTCGGCGAGAAGATCGCCGACAAGATTTAGGAGGACGCGATGGCGAAAATTAAGCTGCCGAAATTACTGATTGCGGCCGTAATCCTCTACGCGGTCATCGAATCCCTGTACAAGTTCGAAATGATCAACGGCTATATCCTTCATATCATCAACCAGTCTCTTATCTACGTCATCCTCGCGGTCAGCCTCAATCTGATCAACGGCATCACGGGACAGTTCTCTCTCGGCCACATGGCCTTCGCCGGCGTTGGCGCCTATGCCTCCGGCACCATATCCACCCTGATTTTCAAACTGAATCCAAGCACGCCCGGCGGCATGGGCATCTTCATCCTCGCCATCCTGATCGGCGGTGTTGCCGCCGCCATCGTCGGATTCCTGATCGGCTTTCCATCGTTGAGATTGAAAGGCGACTACCTGGCTATAGTGACCCTGGGTTTCGGCGAGATCATCCGGACGATCTTCAACAACATCGACTATGTAGGCGGACCGAGAGGACTCCTCGGCATACCGAAATTTTCCAATTTCACGGTTATTTTCATAGCGACCTTTCTTACCATCGTCGTCATACGCAACCTCGTGGAATCCTCCCACGGCAGGGCCATGATCTCCATCAGGGAGAACGAGCTGGCCGCCGAACTCGTGGGTATCAATACGACGAAGTACAAAGTGCTCTCCTTCGTGATCGGAGCATTCTTCGCAGGTATAGCCGGCGGGCTCTTCGCCCATCTCCTACAGATGGCTCACCCCACACAGTTCGGCTTTGTCAAATCCGTCGAGGTCCTGATCATGATCTATGTAGGCGGCGTCGGATCCATCACGGGATCCATGATAGCCGCATTCGCCCTCACCTTCCTCTCCGAAGGCCTTCGCATAGGAATCCGCGCTATAGCCGACGCGACGGGCCTGCCCATCGGCGGCGAATGGAGAATGGTCGTCTACTCTCTCCTCCTCATTTTTATCATGCTCTTCAGGACGGAAGGAATCATGGGAACCAAGGAGTCCCGGCTCCTCAAGCTCGAGGAGGTCGACTGATGTCCGCGCTGCTAACCATCAGAGGCATGTCCCATTACTTCGGCGGGCTCAAAGCGGTCTCCAACTTCAACTACGAAGTGCCCCAGGGAGTCATCTACGGCCTTATTGGCCCTAACGGCTCGGGCAAGACGACGATTTTCAACCTTGTCACCGGCATCTATACGCCCACCGAAGGCAAGATATTCTTCGAGGACAAGGACATCACCGGGGAAAGGCCCTACAAGATAGTCCAGGGAGGCGTAGCCAGGACCTTCCAGAACCTGCGCATATTCTCCAACCTTTCGGCGCTCGACAACATCAAGGTCGCAAAGCATTTCGCGTCCCAATCGAGCATAGCCTCCTCCGTACTCCGCCTCCCTTCCTTTATCAAGGAAGAGAAGTCCGCGAAGAAAGATTCCCTGGAACTCCTCGATCTGATGCACCTCTCGAACCGCGCCAATGAGATGGCCAAGAACCTTCCCTACGGCGAACTGCGGAGACTCGAGATTGCCAGGGCATTGGCCACCAAACCCAGGATGATCCTCCTCGACGAGCCCGCCGCCGGTATGAACCCCAAGGAAGTCGACGAACTGATGAGCCTCATCACCCGCATCAGGAAAGAATTCAGCGTCACCGTCTTCCTTATCGAGCACCATATGCAGGTCGTCATGGGCATCTGCGAATACATCAAGGTGATAGATTTCGGCGAGACCATAGCGGAAGGCTTGCCTGAGGTCGTCGCCAAGGATCCGAAGGTCCTCGAGGCCTATCTCGGAAAGAGGGGGGCCTGATGCTTGTAGTAAAGAATCTCAAAGTCAGCTATGGCAAGATCGAAGCCATCAAGGATGTATCCTTCGAGGTGCCCGACGGCAAGATTGTCACCCTGATAGGCGCCAACGGAGCCGGCAAGACTACGACCCTGAGGGCCATCTCGGGCCTTGAAAAATGCGCCGGCGGCTCCATCCAGCTCGATGGCAAGGAAATATCCAATCAGGAAGCCCACAAGCTAGTCCCCCTGGGCATCAGCCACGTTCCCGAGGGAAGGAAGATATTCCCAACCTTGACGGTGAGGGAGAACCTCGAACTGGCAGGCTGGACCATAAGGGACAAGAAGCTCGTAAAACAGAGAATGGACGAGGTCTTCGAATTCTTCCCAAGGATCAAGGAGAGGGCGAGCCAGCTCGGCGGAACTTTATCGGGCGGAGAGCAGCAGATGCTGGCAGTCGGCAGGGCCCTCGTCACCGGCGGTAAACTTCTTCTCCTTGATGAACCCTCGATGGGCCTGGCCCCCGTCCTCGTGGACGAGATATTCGACAAGATCGTCGCCATCAACAAGCGTGGGACGACCGTACTCCTCGTGGAGCAGAACGCGGCCGAAGCCCTCGA
>JAPLSO010000057.1:31402-63579 GCA_026398595.1 Spirochaetota bacterium
AGATAGCCAACGACCCCAGAGTCAGGGAAGCCTACTTGGGCGTTTGACCTACCTGCCCGAAAAGGAAAAAGCCCCGTAATCAGGAGCCCCGCCAAGGCGGGGCTCCTTTCAATTCTGACTTTGATTATTGAATGATACGATGGTAGGATGAGGAGAATCAGATATAAAAATCTGAGGAGCTTATTGTATGCGCATGCCCGAAATGCTCGACAACGTGGGCAAGACCGTCAAAGACGACCTTACTGTCACGCTGAAAAAGGGCGACAAACTGTCTGTGGCGGCGGCCTGTTTTTCCATTTATGCGTATCAAGTGCTCAAGAAACAGCTCGACGGCATCGATGAGCTTCGGTTCATCTTCACCTCGCCGACCTTCCTGCAGGAGAAGGCCCCCAAGGAGAAGCGGGAATTCTACATCCCTCGGCTCGAAAGGGAGCGGTCCCTCTACGGCACGCCCTTTGAAGTCAAGCTCCGCAACGAACTCACCCAGAAGGCCATTGCCCGAGAATGCGCCGACTGGATACGCAAAAAGGTAAGTTTCCGCTCCAACCTTACAGGCGGTAATATCAGCGGCTTCATGAACGTGGTGGGCGAGGAGACAGCCACCTACATGCCCCTCCAAGGCTTCACGACCGCCGATATCGGCTGCGAGCGCGGCAACAACATCATCAATCCGGTGAATAAGATGTATGCCCCGCTTTCGGGCGATTATATCCGCATGTTCGACCAGATATGGAACGACAAAAGCCTGATGCGGGACGTGACCGATCAGGTGATCGAAGGCATAACGGCCGCCTATGCCGAAAACGCGCCGGAATTCATCTACTTTTTAGCGATCTATAACATTTTCAACGAGTTTCTGGAAGACATCTCCGAGGATGTTCTGCCCAATGAGGCGACAGGTTTCAAGGAAAGCAAGATCTGGAACAAGCTGTACGCGTTTCAGAAAGATGCGGCGCTCGCGATCATCAATAAGCTTGAGACCTTTAACGGCTGTATCCTCGCGGACAGCGTCGGCTTGGGGAAGACTTTCACTGCCCTCGCGGTCATCAAGTATTACGAGAACCGGAACCGCTCCGTCCTCGTACTCTGCCCTAAAAAGCTTTCGGACAACTGGAACACCTTCAAGGGCAATTACGTCAACAATCCGATTGCCTCCGACCGACTGCGGTACGATGTGCTCTACCATACCGATCTTTCGAGGGAGCGCGGCACGTCGAACGGACTCGATTTGGACAGGCTCAACTGGGGCAACTACGACCTCGTGGTCATCGACGAATCGCACAACTTCAGGAACGGCGGGGAGATCTACGGCGAAGACCGCCGGGAGAACCGCTACCTGCGCCTGATGAACCGTATCATACGCGCGGGCGTGAAAACGAAGGTGCTGATGCTCTCAGCCACCCCGGTCAACAACCGCTTCGTAGATCTCCGCAATCAGCTTGAACTCGCCTACGAGGGAAATCCCGAACTTATCAACAAGAAGCTGGGTACGCGACATTCGATCGACGAGATTTTTCGCGGGGCTCATGCGGTGTTCAATCAATGGAACAAGAGGGCGAGAGAACCACCGAAGCGCTCCTCAAAATGCTGGACTTCGACTTCTTCACCATGCTGGACAGCGTGACCATAGCCCGCTCCCGCAGACATATCGAGAAATACTACAACATGAGCGAGATCGGCTCCTTTCCGGAACGGCTCAAGCCCCTGTCCTTGCGTCCTTCCTTGAGCGACCTTAAAAGCGCGATCAACTACGCGGAGATTTACGGTCAGCTGATGATGCTCAATCTCTCGGTCTACGTGCCGACCGATTTTCTCCATCCCAGCAAGCTCGAAAAATATGTCGATACGAAAAAGGGTTTGAACCGCGCGGGCCGCGAGATGGGCATCCGCCGCCTGATGAGCATCAACCTCCTGAAAAGGCTTGAAAGCTCGGTGCAATCCTTCCGGCTCACCCTTGAGCGGGTGAAGAAGTTGATAGACGATACCATCGCTGAAATCGACGCCTATGTGAAAGGCGGCCTCTCTGTGATAGAAGGGCGCGAGCTGGCGGGCGATGATGAAGACTTCGACGAAGACGATCGCAACACCGAGTATTTCGTGGCCGAGCACAGCATCAAGATCGACCTTGCGGATATGGACTACAAGTCCTGGCGCGACAGGCTCTCCGAGGATGCCGAAACCCTGGCATTGCTGAAGGCTATGATCGACGACATAAGGCCCGAGCATGACACCAAGCTGCAGACGCTCCTGCGCCTGATCGAGGAAAAGATCAACGCTCCAAGAAACGACGGGAACCGGAAAATCCTCATCTTCTCGGCATTTTCCGATACCGTCGAATATCTTTACGCGCAGGTAAGCGCCTTCGTGAAAGTGAAATTCGGGCTCGATACGGCGATGATAACGGGAAGTGTCGAGGGCAAGACGACCATCAAGGGGCAGCGGGCTTCCATGAATGAGGTGCTCACGCTCTTTTCGCCGATTTCCAAGGATAAATCCCTGCTGATGCCTGGAAACCGGAACGATCTCTCGGTGCTGATCGCCACGGATTGCATCTCCGAAGGCCAGAACCTGCAGGACTGCGACTATTGCGTCAACTACGATATCCACTGGAATCCCGTCAGGATCATCCAACGCTTCGGGCGGATCGACCGCATCGGAAGCAGGAATGAAGTAATACAGCTCGTGAATTTCTGGCCTGATGTGGACTTGGATGAATACTTGTCGCTAAAAGGCCGCGTCGAGACAAGAATGCGCATCTCGGTCATGACTTCCACGGGGGACGACGACCTCATCAACGCCGAGGAGACCGGCGACCTTGAATACCGCAGGGCGCAGTTGAAACGACTTCAGGAAGAAGTGGTGGACATCGAGGACATGCAGTCGGGAATTTCCATCATGGACCTGGGGCTGAACGAGTTCAGGCTGGACCTGCTCGAATATGTGAAGGCGAACGGCGACATGGACATGGTGCCCTTCGGGCTTCATGCCGTCGTTCCCGCGTCCGAGGGCTGCCCTCCAGGATTGGTGTTTGTCCTCAAGAACCGCGACAACAGCGTGAATATCGATGCGCAGAACCGCCTGCATCCTTTTTACATGGTGTATGTGGGAAGGAAGGGCGAAGTGGTCTGCGACCACCTCTCCCCCAAGGAGCTTCTTGACAAGACCCGTTCCCTCTGCAAGGGCAGGGGTGCTCCCCTCACGGATCTATGCCGCGACTTCAACACGGAAACAAACGATGGACGGGAGATGGAAGGCGTTTCCTCGCTGTTGACCGACGCGATCGCCTCCATTATCGATAGAAAAGCCGAGAGCGATATCGATAGCCTTTTCAGTCCCGGCGGCACCTCCGCGCTGACAACGAGAATCAGCGGGCTCGATGACTTTGAGTTGATTTGCTTCCTCGTGGTGAGGTGAGACGATGTTGGGACTGCCCCGATCGACCGAGGTGAACCGCCGCGTGGCCAAGGAGAAACTGTACGCCAACGGGGATCTTAGCCCCTCGATCCGTGCTATGATGAAGGATCAGATCGAGTCGATCACCTGGCAGAACAAGCTGGCGGACGGCACGCTCGGCGTCGCCGCTGGCGATGTAGTGAAAGAGATTCAAGTGTTCGAGGTCGCGCTTCGCCAAAAAGCTTTGGACAAGCGCATTTTACCCACCATCGCCAAGGCGATACCGTACAAAATCCTGTTCGTGGCAAGCTTCGGCGGCGAGGCCCAGGCGTGGATGGAAGCCTCCGGAACGTTCTACTGCACCGAATGGTTCCCCCTTGAAGGTTTTGCGTTGAAGTTCGAGGGCTTAAACCTGGATGCCGTGTACGAGAGCCTTGCGCGGCAGATCGCCGGCGGACGCCTCGACTCGGAGGACGATCTCGCCGCGGCGGTGGACCGCGATCAGCGGAGGCAGAGGCTCGAACGCGACATCGCCCTTATGGAGAAGAAGGTGCTGCGCGAGCTGCAGTTCAACCGCCAAGTGGAATTGAATGCAGAGCTGAAACAAATGAAACAAGAATTGGAGGAACTCCTTCATGGATAAGATGAAATTCGAAACCCCGAACCTCAGCGCCGAGAACGTGGCGAAGATCGCTTCACTTTTTCCCGGCGTGGTCGCCGAAGGCAAAGTGAATTTCGACTTGCTCCGCACCATGCTCGGCGATGAGATTTTCACCGACGAGGCCTATGAATTCACCTGGGTCGGAAAGCGAGAGGCTATCGCCGAAGCTGGGCGGCCGATTCGTAAAACATTGCGTCCTTGTCCTAGCGAGAGTAAAAACTGGGACAATACTGAAAACCTCTACATAGAGGGTGACAATCTTGACGTGCTGAAACTCTTGCAGGAGAGCTACCTCGGCAAGGTTAAAATGATCTATATCGACCCGCCCTATAATACGGGATCTGACTTTGTGTACCGTGACAACTTCACTGTAAACCGTGAGGACTATGAAGAAGAAGCGGGCGTATATGATGAAGACGGAGAACGTCTGTTCCGAAACACCCAATCTAACGGACGATTTCACTCCGACTGGTGCAGTATGATTTACCCACGTCTTGTATTGGCAAGGAATGTTCTTCGAAATGATGGGCTTGTTTTTATAAGCATTAATGACATTGAACTCTATAATTTGAAAAAAATATGCGATGAGATATTTGGCATAGATAACCATGTATCTACTTTCGTTTGGAAAAATAAATATGGCCCCGGAGCATTCACTCGGGGTGTGGCGTCATTGCACGAATACATTTTATGTTACGGAAAAAATTTTCCAGAAAGAATAGATACTGATTTATCGGAGGAAGAACAACGAAAATACAATCTTCGAGACAATAAATATGCGTCAAGAAGTGGATACATCACTCAACCATTAGCTACACTCAGCAAAGATGATCGTCCTAATCTGGTTTACCCGTTAATACATAACGGAGTAGAGATATGGCCTAACAAGCAATGGATTTGGTCGAAAGAACGCCTTTATAAGGCTTATAATAATGATGAAGTTGTAATTAATGAAAAGAACGGTAAATTCAGCGTAAGATTCAAGCAATACCTGCGTGATGATCTCGGACGAATTAGGAAAGGTACACCTTTGTCCTTAGTTACTTCTGTTTTTAACCAAGATGGAACAAAAGAAATGGAAAATCTAATAGGACGTGGAATTTTTGAATTTCCAAAACCCCATGAATTAATAAAGAGATTTTTATCATTCATTATTAATGAAAACGAAGAACGAGATGATATTATCTTTGACTTTTTCTCTGGCTCGGCAACCACCGCCCATGCAGTTATGCAGCTGAATGCCGAGGATGGTGGCAAACGCAAATTCATCATGGTGCAATTGCCGGAGGTTTGCGCGGAAGGAACGGAAGCCGCTAAGGCGGGTTATGCCAACATTTGCGAAATCGGCAAGGAACGCATTCGTCGCGCCGGTGAAAAGATCAAGGAAGAGATCAAGGCCGCCAACGCTCAGCTGAAGCTCGGCGAAGATCCCAAGCAGGTACCGGATATCGGCTTCCGCGTTTTGAAGGTTGACGATTCGAACATGAACGACGTCTACTACGCGGCGGGCGACTACACGCAGGACATGCTCGCGATGACTGAGAGCAACATCAAGGCCGACCGCACCGATCTGGATTTGCTCTTCGGCTGCCTCTTGGACTGGGGCCTGCCGCTCTCCATGCCGCACAGCCAGGAAACGATCGACGGCTTTACCGTGCATACCTACAACGGTGGTGACCTTGTCGCATGCTTCGAGGAGAATGTGAGCGAAAAAGCCATACGCGAGATCGCCGCCCGAAAGCCCTTACGCGCCGTGTTCCGCGACTCCTCGTTCACAAGTTCCCCGGAGAAGATAAACGTGTTCGAGATTTTCAAGCTGCTGGCTCCGAATACGACGGTGCGGGTGATTTGATGGGAAAAATCTCCATTCGTTTTTATGACGACAAGGAAGTTCGGGCCGTTTGGGACGACGAAAAATCCACATGGTGGTTTTCCGTACCGGATATTGTCGGCGTCTTGCGGGGCGAAGGAGATTACGCCAAGAACCGGAATTATTGGAAATATCTAAAGGCGAAACTTAAGAGTGAGGACCGTCAGTTGGTTAGCCGCGCTAACCAACTGAAATTGACAGCCGCCGATGGCAAGAAATATGTGACTGATACCTTTGATTATGACGGTATTATCGAGCTTGCGAAAAATTTCCCCAGCAAGCAGGCTAATCGTTTTATCGAATGGTTTACCTACAGCGATGAAACCATCGACGAAAAGAGCAAATCCAAGGCCTATGCCCTTTTTGACAGCTCCCTGCTCGATTCGATTGAAGTCGGCACGGTAAAAGGTCTACAGCAAATCCACGGGTATCTATTCGGGGGCCTCTATGATTTAGCCGGACAAATCCGGACGCACAACATAGCGAAGGGCGGCTTTAAATTCGCCGCCGCACGGTTCCTTTTGCAAACGCTGAAAAATATCGAGGCAATGCCTGAAAGTACTTTCGAGGAAATCGTGGACAAGTATGTGGAGATGAACATCGCCCACCCGTTCATGGAGGGCAATGGAAGAAGTGCGCGCATTTGGCTCGACTTGATGTTAAAACAGAAACTAAAACTCTGCGTAGATTGGAGCTTGGTCAACAAAAAAGAATACTTGAGCGCTATGGAGAAGAGCGTGTCGGATTCCATGCCAATCAGAAAGTTGCTGCAGTCTGCTCTGACAGCCAGGATAGACGACCGCGAAATGTTCATGAAAGGCATCGATTACTCCTACTATTACGAACAGGAAGACATAGTTGTGGGAGGTAGCGGCGAATGAACTTCAGCAGTGAGGGTGAAATGATGCCAAAGAAGCCTCCATATACCATAACCGAAAAGGCTGCCGATTATCTGGCCAAGATCGTCGAGACCGTAACCAGGCTGGAATTCGGCACAGGATTTGCGCGCGACATACGGCTCCATAGGGAAAACCGCGTTCGAACCATCTACTCATCCCTCGCCATCGAAGGCAACTCCCTTTCTTTGAGCGAAGTAACCGCCGTGATAGACGGAAAGGTGGTGGCGGGGAAGCAGACGGAAGTCAAGGAAGTAAAGAACGCCTACGAAGCCTACGATAAGATCATGACCTTCGATCCGTACGCTATCGACGATTTTCTGAAGGCTCACAAACTCATGACAGAAGGTCTGGTCAAAGAGTCCGGAAAGTTCCGAAGCGGCGATGTGGGCGTATTCGACGGCGACAGAGTAGTCCATATCGGCGCTCGCCCGCAGTTCGTTCCCGCCTTGATGGAAGAGCTGTTTGCCTGGGCAGGGGAATCGGAGCTGCATCCAGTGTTGAAGAGCGCGATTCTGCACTATGAGATAGAGACGATTCACCCCTTCGAAGACGGCAATGGGCGCATGGGGCGATTATGGCAAACCCTCGTGCTCGCCACATGGAATTCTATTTTCGCCTGGATACCCATGGAATCAATCTTGTTCCAGAACAGGCCGCAATACTATCAGGCTATTGAGGCTGCAAGGAACGCGAATGATTCTGGTGTCTTTATCGAGTTTACCCTTTCCGCGCTATTCGACTGCATTAGGCTCCAGGAAAAGCACCAAGTCAAGCACCAAGATAAGCACCAAGTCGAATTAAGCGATCCACAACGTGCGGTATTGCATGCGCTCGATGGCAAGAGCCTTTCAAGAAAAGAAATATTTACCGCGATAGGGCTCTCAGGTGATTCGCGCGCGTTCAAGCGCAACATCGTGCCGCTCATGAATGCCGGCTTGATCGAAAGAACCCTTCCCGACACGCCGAACAGCCGGCTACAGAAGTATCGCTTGACCGCTACGGGCGAGGCCTTGATCGATGATTGGATAAGATGAGCAAGATTATTATTGATAATTGTGCAAGTTTTGTTTATGATAAGAGCACAAAAATCAAATAGGAGATGATGCTTTGTCGGTACCGGAGGCGTTACGATCAATTCTCACAAAGAACGGTGGTGCGGTAACGACAGCCCAGGCAAACGAGATTGGAATCTCGAACGAACGGCTCAGGCTGCTCGTGAAGTCCGGCGATCTGGAGCGGGCGGCTTTCGGCGTTTATATTTTTCCGGACGAGCTCATCGATAAAATGTACACCGCGCAATTGCGGCGTTCAAAAATCATCTACTCTCATGAAACGTCGCTTTTCCTTCATGACCTCACCGACCGGGACCCAGTACGATACACGGTGACCGTGCCTACCGGATATAACGCCGCGCGATTGCGGGAAGAAGGCTTCACGGTCTTCACGATCGCGCGAGAACTGCACGAGGTAGGCGTTGCGAAACTCACGACGATGTTCGGACATACCGTTATCGCCTACGGCTTGGAACGAACCATCTGCGACTGCCTGCGCAGCCGGAATCAAATGGATATCTCCACCGTGACCGACGCCATCAAACGCTATGCGGGGCGCAAGGACAAAAACCTGAACACGCTGATGAAGATGGCGGAAACCTTCGGCGTGGCAAAATCGCTCAGAAGCTATATGGATGTGCTCCTATGAAAACATCGGTACAGCTGAAGGCCCTAGCGGGCTTGGTTGAGGGAAACTATTAATGAAGCTGCAATTCAGACACCAGACTTTTCAGAAGGATGCGGCCACGGCGGCCTGCGACGTCTTCTCGGGACAGCTATTTCATGCGGCCACCTATCTGGTCGATCCGGGGATGGATTTCGTCGCCGAAGGCAAACAGCAGGCGCTCCCCGAATCCCGGACTTTCACTGGGTTCAACAACGCGCCTGTCACCCTCGCCGACGCTACGGTACTAGAACATATCCAAGCCTTGCAGCGGGCAGGGCAGATTAAACCCTCGGATAAGCTCGAAGGGAGATACAACCTCACTGTCGAGATGGAAACCGGAGTAGGCAAGACCTATACCTACATCAAGACAATGTACGAGCTCAACAAGCGCTACGGCTGGAGCAAGTTCATCATCGTGGTGCCCAGCGTGGCCATCCGCGAAGGCGTATATAAAACATTCCAGATCACCGAAGAGCATTTTACCGAAGACTACGGCAAGAAAATCCGTTATTTTATCTACAATTCCTCCCAGCTCACCGAGATCGATCGTTTCGCCTCGGACAGCGCGATCAACGTCATGATCATCAACAGCCAGGCCTTTAACGCCAAGGGCAAAGATGCCCGGCGCATCTCCATGAAGCTGGACGAGTTCCGTTCCCGCCGGCCCATCGACATCCTGGCGAAGACGAACCCTATCCTGATCATCGACGAACCTCAGTCGGTGGAGGGCGCGGCCACCAAGGAAAAGCTGAAGGAATTCACCCCGCTGTTCACGCTCCGCTATTCGGCTACTCACCGCCCCAACAGCGTGTACAACATGATCTACCGGCTGGATGCGCTGGAAGCCTATAACAAGAAACTCGTCAAGAAAATAGCGGTGAAGGGCATTTCCGTTTCCGGCAGCACGGCCACCGAGGGCTATGTGTACCTGCAGGGGATAAACCTTTCCAAGGGCAATCCCACGGCGACTATCGAATTCGACTGCAAAGGCGGCTCAGGGGTACGCAAGGTATCGCGCATCGTAGGCGAAGGCTATAACCTCTTCGACAACTCAGGCGAGCTGGCCGAGTACAAGGACGGCTATACCATATTGCGGATCGACGGGCGCGATTCCTCGATGGAATTCACCAACGGCAAAAAGCTTTTCGCGGGGGATGTTGTCGGCTCCGTGAATGACGAGCAGCTGCGCCGCATCCAGATACGGGAAACCATACTCTCGCACATCGAGCGCGAACGGCAGCTCTTCTCCAAGGACATCAAGGTGCTGTCCCTCTTTTTTATCGACGAGGTGGCCAAGTACAGACAGTACGACGCGCAGGGCAAAGAGGCGGGCGGCGTCTACGCACAGATCTTCGAGGAAGAATACAAGTCCATCATGAGCGGCTTGCAGCTTGCGTTCGACGATTCACCCGAGTACTCGAAATACCTCTCAGGCATTAGCGCCGAGCGCACCCACGCGGGCTACTTTTCCATCGACAAGAAAAGCGGCCGCATGGTGGACAGCTCGCTGGGCGACAGGAAAGAGCGCACCTCCGACGACTCGGACGCCTACGATCTCATCATGAAGGACAAGGAACGCCTCTTGGACAGGCGCGAGCCGGTGCGCTTCATTTTCAGCCATTCAGCGCTCCGGGAAGGCTGGGACAATCCAAACGTGTTCCAAATCTGCACTCTGAAGCAGAGCGGAAGCGAAGTCCGGAAGCGGCAGGAAGTCGGGCGCGGCCTGCGCTTGGCCGTCAACCAGAACGGTGAGCGAATGGACGAAAACGTCCTTGCCCGCGAAGATATACACAACGTCAACGTGCTCACCGTCATCGCCAACGAAAGCTATGACAGCTTCGCTAAAGGCTTGCAGAGCGAGATCGCCGAGGCGGTCGCCGATCGTCCTCGCAAGGTGGAGGCCAAGCTCTTCTATGAAAAATTCGGCGAAGAGACAGCTCTTGTCATCCATGAAAGCCTCATCAGCTTTGGCTATGTTAAGCGCGGCGAACTGACCGAGAAATTCTACGCGGACAAGAAAAATGGAACCCTTGAGATGCCGGAAGAAATCGCTGATCGGGCCGCCGCGGTCCTCGCCATTCTGGATTCCGTCTACGACCCGAACGCAATTAAGCCTGAAAACGCCCGCGGCAACCCCGTGGAACCCAGCCTCGACAAATCGAAGCTCGACAGCCGCGCCTTTCGGGAACTTTGGTCGCGCATCAACGGCAAGAGTTTCTACATCGTCAACTTCAAGGAAGCTGAACTGGTCGAAAAGGCTATCGCTGAACTGAATGCCCGCTTGCGCATCTCGAAGGTCTATTTCAAGGTCGAGAAGGGCGAGCAGGTGAAAACCATCGAATCCAAAGATCAGCTGATAGCGGGCCAGGCTTTCACCCGCGCCGAAACGGCGCGCACCATCGCGCCCTCATATACGGCGATGAGCGCCAGTTCCTCGGTTCGCTACGACCTAGTGGGCAAGATCGTGGCTGAGACGGGGCTTACCCGCAAGGCGGTGGCCACCATTCTCAAGGGCATCGGGAAATCTGTGTTCGAGCAATTCGCCTATAATCCCGAGGAATTCATCATCCGAGCTTCCAACCTCATCAACGAGCAGAAAGCCACCGCGATCATCGAACACATCACCTACAACAAGCTCACAGCTGTCTTCGACACGGACATATTCACCGAACCCAACCTCAAGAAGGGCGCCCTGGGCCTGAGCGCCATGGAAGCCAAGCGCCACCTCTACGACTATGTCATCTACGACTCCACCACGGAAAGGGATTTCGCCGCCAAGCTGGAGGAACACAGCCAGGAGGTCGAAGTCTACGTCAAGCTCCCGAGAAGCTTTTACATCAATACCCCTGTCGGCAATTACAGTCCCGACTGGGCCATCGCCTTCCATGAGGGGAAAGTAAAGCACATCTACTTTGTTGCGGAAACCAAGGGCGACATGTCCTCGCTGGAGCTGCGCAAGATCGAGGAGGCGAAAGCCCACTGCGCCCGCGAACATTTCCGCGCCATCAGCGGCGAGAATGTAAAGTATGACATTGTCGACAGCTATGACAAACTGTGGGAGATGGTGAGCGGAAAGTAGGATTCATCGAACTCAGAGGGAGAAATATTTCAGAAAATATGACCTTGATAAAAAGAAGCGTAGGGCCGTCAGGGAATCACTTCCTGGACGGCCCTACATAGCAGCTGACAACTCGCTTTGCATACTATCGCGATGCGTTGCGATTATTGCCGCCTTATTTCTTGTTCGCGAGCGTGGCTTTGCAGATCTTGCAGATCTTCGTCTTCTTTCCCTCGATTTCCTGCTCGTAGAGGACCTTGATGCCCTCCCTTTTGCAGATGGGGCAAGTGCCTCGGCCCTTGGCCGGAGCTTCCACCAGGCCTTTACCTCTATGTGCTTTGGACATATCTACCTCCTGGCTCTCAGCTGGCCTTTTTTTCGGCTTTGGCTTTCTTTTCGGCCTTGCGTTTCTCGCGTTCCGCCTTCTTCTCGCTCACTTTCTGGTCGACAAGCTCGAGTATGACCATATCAGCGGCGTCGTGAGCCCTGGCCCCGACCCTGAGAATCCTGGTATAGCCGCCAGCTCTATCCTTGAAGCGGGGACCGATGTCGGTAAAAAGCTTCGCAAGGATGGCCTCGTCCTGAATCCTTCGGGCTGTGATCCTGCGGTTGTGGACCGAGTCGACCTTGGCGCGCGTGATCATCTTCTCGGCGAGCTTCCTCGTCTCCACGGCCTTTGCGTGGGTGGTCACTATTCTCTCGTGCTTGAACAGGACGGTGGCCTGGTTGCTGAGCATCGCCCGCCTGTGAGCGGGGGTCTTGTTCAGCTTGTTGAACCCGATCTTATGCTTCATCGGTCTCTTCCTTCTTCATGGACAGTTTCAGGTAATTCCTCAGGGGAGAATAGTCGGTCATGCCGAGGCCCAGGTTCCATTCGCCCAGCTTGGCCTTGATCTCGAGGAGGGACTTCTTCCCGAAGTTCCTGGTCTTCGTGATCTCTTCCTCGGTCTTCCTCGTGAGGTCGCCGATGGTTTTGATCGAGGCGTTCTTGAGACAGTTGGAGCTGCGCACGGAGAGCTCAAGCTCTTCAACGGGAGTGTTGAGGATCTGCCTTACCCGCTCCTCGATCTCGTCGCTCTGCTCGTCGCCGCCAGCCTCGTCCTCATCGAAGTTGATGAAGATCGAGAAGTGATCCTTGGCTATCTTGGCCGCTTCGCCGAGAGCGTCCTCGGGCTTTGTCGTGCCATCCGTCCAGATTTCCAGGTTGAGCTTGTCGTAGTCCGACCTCTGCCCCACCCTGGTAGGCTCGATGGAGTATTTCACCTTGATGACGGGCGAGAAAATTGCGTCCATAGGGATAGTGCCTACGATCTCGACATACCGCTCATTGACCTCGGCGGGCACATAGCCCCTTCCCAGGTCAACCTGGATCTCCAGGTCGAGGTGCACGTCCTTCTCAAGCGTAGCTATCCTGAGATCGGGATTGAGCACTTCGAGGGGCTTGTCGGCTGAAAAGAAAGAGCCGCGGAGCTCATTAATGCCCTTGATCTCGTAGAGGAAAGTGGCCTGTTCCTGGTCATTGGGCAGGCGTATCCTCAGCTGCTTGAGCGCGTTAAGAAATTCGATCGTATCTTCCACGACGCCGGGTATCGTCTCGAACTCGCTCGTCACGATGTGCTGAGCGCCTTCCTCGTCATAGCGGACGATCCGGACGGCTGTGATGGCATATCCCTGGATAGACGAAAGAAGGATGCGGCGAAGCGTGTTGCCGACAGTGGTGCCGTACCCTGGTTCGAAGGGATATGCGACAAACTTGCCGTATGAGGGCCCCAACTCGCTCTGCTCGTAGGTGATGCCCTTCGGCCTCTTGAAACCTTTGAGAAGGTTCTTTCGTGCCATTTCGGCTCCTTATTTCGAGTAAAGCTCGACAACGAGCTGCTCGCGAATGTCGGCCATATCGGTGATATCCTGGCGATGCGGATAAGCCGCAAGGCGGCCAACCATCTCGTCGGGATTTATCTCGATCCAGGGCATAGTGCCAGACTTCCCCACTTCCTGGAGCGCGTTCTTGATGAGCTCGTACTTCTTCGCGGCGCCAATCACGGAAACCTGGTCTCCGGCCTTGACAAGGAAGGAAGCGATGTTCACGCGTTTGCCATTGACGGCGAGGTGCCCATGACTGACGAGCTGCCTCGCTTGCGCCCTGGAGGTAGCAAGGTGCATGCGGTACACCACGTTGTCCAGCCTCCGCTCGAGGAGGATGAAGAGGTTCTCGCCAGTCTTGCCCGGCATGATGAGAGCCTTCTCAAAAGCATTGCGGAACTGGGTCTCCATGAGGCCATAGGCCCGCTTGAGGGTCTGCTTTTCCCTGAGCTGGACGGCGTATTCAGACTTCTTGCCCATCCTGGCCTTGGGCGCTTTGCCAGGAGGCAGGCGCTTCTTGTTCATCGCGCACTTGTCACTCTTGCAGCGATCACCCTTGAGGAAAAGCTTTTTCTGTTCGGTGCGGCAGAGCCTGCACACTGGTCCAATATAACGTGCCATGTGGTTCTTAACCCCTTCTCATATTCGGCGGGCTTTGCGAGGCCTGCAGCCGTTATGGGGAATAGGCGTCACGTCGTTGATGGTTTTAACCTTCAAGCCGAGAGCCCCCAATTGACGGATAGCTGATTCGCGGCCAATGCCGGGACCTTTAACGAAAACATGGACTTCCCTGAGTCCGGAGTTCATTGCCTTCTGGACAACAGTTTCGGCCACGGTCTGGGCCGCGAAGGGTGTAGACTTCTTCGCTCCCCTGAACTGATGGGTACCGGAACTCGACCAGGCGATCGCGTTGCCGTTGAGGTCGGTTATCGTGATGATCGTATTGTTGAAGGTCGCCTGAATGTAGACGTTTCCCTCGTATACGTTCTTCTTCTCTTTTTTCTTCTTAGCTGTCGTTGCCACGTTACGCCCCTTTGGTTAAACGGCTTTCTTCTTGTTCGCGACCGTCTTACGCTTGCCTTTCCTGGTGCGCGCGTTGGTCCTGGTTCTCTGTCCGTTGACCGGCAGACCCTTCCTGTGTCTTAAGCCCCGGTAGCAGCCGATGTCCATAAGGCGCTTGATGTTGAGGGCGATCTCTGTGCGCAGGCGTCCCTCGACCTTATAGTCGTTCTCGATCACCTTGCGGAGCTCGTTGATCTCCTCGTTGGAGAGGTCATTGATCTGCTTGGCGGGGTCGATGCCCGTGGTTTCACAGATCTTTCTCGTACTTGTCCTGCCCAGACCGTAGATATAGGTTAGGGCAATTTCGACATGTTTGTTGGGGAGATCGACTCCCGCGATACGTGCCATGAGCTTCCTCCTGCCCTTCAGCCTTGCTTCTGCTTATGCTTCGGGTTATCGCACACTATCCGGACGATTCCGTTACGGCGAACGACTTTGCATTTGTCGCATATCTTCTTGACGCTAGTCCTGACCTTCATAGGTTCCCCTTATGCGTGAACACGCAATTAAATACCATAATCCAAAAAGTTTCTACAGGTTCCTCGCCCTGAGGTGGCCCTTTCGGACCAAGCCATCGTGATGGTGCATCTTGAGTATGGCTTCGACCTGAGACATCGTGTCCAAATCCACACCCACCAGGATGAGGAGGGATGTGCCTCCCAAGAGATAAGCCATCTGGCTCGGGAATTTGAAAAGCCGCTGCACGAGGCTGGGGATCAAGGCGATGACCGCGAGATAGACAGAGCCTGGAAGGATGATGCGGTTGAGTATCCTGTTGAGATATTGTTCCATCTTTTCGCTGCGGATGCCCGGAATCGAACCACCGTTCTCCCTTATGTTCTTGGAGATCTCCTGGGGATTCAGCGTGACCTGGGTGTAGAAGTAGGCGAAGAAGATGATGAAGGACACATAAAGAAAGTTGTACCAGAATCCAGCCGGCCTCAGCCAGTAGGAGAAATCCCTGAGCCACTTGGCCTGGACCCCCAAACTCTGAGCTATCTGGAGAGGGAAGCTTAAGAGGCTCGACGCGAAAATGACCGGGATTACGCCGGAGGGGTTGATCTTGAAGGGGATGTAGGTGTTCTGCGCGCCGTACATCTTCCTGCCGACCACGCGCTTGGCGTAATTTACTGGTATCTTGCGCTGTCCCTGCTGCTCGAGGACGACGAGGGCGATGACTCCTACGAACATGATGAGGACAACGATGGCATACACAGCGTTGATCTCACCTGCCTGGATCTTCTTGATAAGTTCGAAGGTAGCGTTGGGCAACCTTGCCACAATGCCGGCGAAGATGAGGAGGGAGATGCCGTTGCCAATGCCCCGCTTGGTTATCTGCTCGCCGATCCACACGAGTAACATAGTCCCCGTGGTAACGGTTAAAATGGATATCGCCGTGTAGGCGAAACGGTTGGACATTACGATGGCGTCGGGTATCCTGTCGGCCCAGATCGTAGTCGAATAGCCCTGGATCACGCAGACAACGAGGGAACCTATTCGAGTCCAGCGCGCTATCTTCTTCCTGCCCCCGTCCTCTTCGGCGATAGCCTTGAGCTTGGGAAATACAATAAGGAGGAGTTGGACGATGATCTGCATGCTGATGTAGGGCATGACTCCCATCATGAACAGAGAGAAGTTTTTAAAGGCGCCACCCGCGAAGAAATCGAGATAATCGGTGATTCCCGTGGAACTCCCTGCCTGGCTCGCGAAGTAGGACTGAAGGGCGCTGGCGTTGATGCCGGGAATGGGGAGATAGCAGCCCAGCCTGAATATAACAAGCCAGAACAGGGTAAAGAGAATCCTGTCTTTCAGCTCTTTGATGCGTAAAATATCGGAAAGCGGATTTCCTGCCATTCATTCCTGCCTTTATCGGAGCCTTCAGGCTTCCGAAGACGAGCCCACGGCCGTCGGAGTTTCAACCGTGCCGCCGGCTGCCTCGATCTTGGACTTGGCGCCAGCGGAAACAGCATCGATACTCACGTTGAGCGCGATGGAGATCTCGCCGTTGCCAAGGAGCTTGATGAGTTGTTCCGGTTTCTTGATGAGGCCCTTGAGAAGCAAAGAGGCTGCATCGACGGTCTCGCCGGCCTTGAATTTGGCCACGAGGTCGGAGACATTGACGATCTGCCATTCCTTCTTGAAGGGGTAGTTGGAGAAACCACGCATGGGCAGCCGCCTGTAGAGGGGCATCTGTCCGCCTTCGAAACCGGGATAGGTCTTGCCGCCCGAACGAGACTGCTGGCCTTTGTTTCCTCGACCGGCTGTTGTACCCCGTCCGGAACCAGCGCCTCGTCCGACAATTCTCTTCTTCTTGTTGGAGCCCTCGGGGGCGTGGAGCAGATAATCGGACATCACTCGACCTCCTTGGCAACGGCTCCCTGAGCCGAGACCTCCTGGGTCGAAACGAGGTGCTTGACGGTGTTAACCATACCCAGCACAGCTGGTGTGGCTTCCTTGACCGTCGTGGAGCAGATCTTCCTGAGGCCCAGAGACCTGATAGTCGCCCTCATTACGGGCTTTTGATGGATCGTGCTGCGCACGAGGGTGATCTGAATTTTTGCCATATTAGCCCCACAGATCCTTGATCGTTTTGCCGCGGTTCTTGGCCACGGTTTTCGCGTCGAGCAGCTTCCCGGCGCCGTCGAATACGGCGCGAACGATATTCATCGAATTACGGGAACCAATGCACTTGGAAATGACGTCCGTATAGCCAGCCGCTTCCATGATGGCGCGGACAGGACCGCCGGCTATGACTCCCGAACCGGACACGGCCGGCTTGATCATCACATTGGTGGCCTTGTACCTTCCCACCATCTCATGGGGAAGCGTGCCGTTCTTGACGGGGACGTGGACGATAGCCCTTCTGGCCTTCTCCGTCGACTTCCTGATGGCCTCGGTGACATCCTTCGCCTTGCCGAAACCAAAACCCACGTTGCCTTGATGATCACCCACGACGGTGAGTGCGGAGAAAGAGAAGCTTCGGCCGCCCTTGACTACCTTTGCGGTACGATTCAGCTGGACGAGCTTCTCGGTGAAATTATCGCGCGGCTGCGCGTCGTCTCTTCTATTTCTTTCCACGGACCCCCCCTAGAATTTGATCCCGGCTTTGCGGGCGCCGTCGGCGATGGCCTTGACGATTCCATGATATTTGTAACCATTCCTGTCAAAGACGACAGTCTTGATCCCTTTCTCGAGGAGTCGCTTCCCTATCTCTTCGCCGAGCTTGGCTCCTCCCTCGACATTCCTGGAGATATCTTTAAGGGATTTCTCCACCGTCGAGGCGGCTGCCAGCGTATTTCCCGCCGCGTCATCGATCACCTGCACGTACATGTGGACGTTCGATTTGAAAACGGACATCCTGGGCCTCTCGGCCTTTCCGACGATGTTCTTTCTGACCGAGACCTTGCGCTTGGCGCGCTTTCTCAGTTTATTTTCAAGTTGCTTGATACTCATCGCATGCGCCTCACTTCACACCGGTCTTTCCGACCTTGCGGCGGATCTTCTCTTCCTCGTACCGAATGCCCTTGCCTTTGTAGGGTTCAGGAGCCCTCAAGGACCTTACTTCGCTGGCGAACTTGCCCAGCGCGGCCTTGTCTGAGCCAACGAGGAGCACTTTCTGGCCGTTAGCTTCGACGGTAGCGCTTATCCCCTGGGGGACGACGACAGCGAAGTCGGTGGAGTATCCGAGGCTCATGACGAGAAGGTTGCCCTGCAATTCGGCACGGTAGCCGACGCCGTTGATCGCCAGGTTCCGTTTGAAACCCTGGGACACACCAATGACCATGTTGTTAACGAGGTTCCTATAGAGTCCATGGCAGGCCTTGGCCTGTTTGGAATCGTTCTTCCTCGTTACGACGACTTGACCGTCGGACGCGATGATATCGACTTCAGGAAGATAGTCCTGACTAAGTTTCCCCTTCGGCCCCTCGACTGTCACGGTCGTGGGGGTCACGATAACCTTCACGCCCTGCGGCAGCTGGACCGGCCGTATTCCGATTCTAGACATTGCTTGCCCCCCGCCTTACCAGACCGTGCAGATGAGTTCGCCGCCCATCTGTTTCTCGACGGCCTTTCTTCCGGTGATGATACCGCCAGAGGTCGAGATGATCATGGTTCCATAGCCGTTGAAGACGCGAGGAATTTCCTTGTAGCCGGAGTACACTCGCCTTCCGGGCTTGGAAACTTTATCCAACCCATGGAGCACGGGGTTGTTTGCCTCGTCGTACTTCAGGAAGATCCTGATGGTATTGGAACCCTCGGCCTGAATCTTCTTGAAATTTTTGATATAGCCCTCGGTCTTGAGGATCTTTACGATTTCAAGCTTGAGCTTGGAGGCCATAATATCCACTTTCTCATGACGTGCAGCGCTCGCATTGCGCACCTTCGTCAGCATATCCGCGATGGGATCAGAAACGCTCATCGCTACCTCCTACCAGCTCGATTTCGTCACGCCAGGAATCCTGCCCTCGGAAGCGAGCTTCCGAAAACATATTCTGCACATGTCGAACTTTCTCATGTAGCCCCGGGGGCGCCCGCAGATATTGCAGCGGCGGACCGTACGGCTCATGTACTTCGGCTTTTTTTCAGCCTTGAGAATCATCGCCTTTCGTGCCATGTACGCCTTCCTTACTTTCTGAAGGGCATGCCCAACATGCCGAGAAGGCTCTTCGCCTCTCTGTCGGTTTTCGCGGTCGTGACAATCGCGATATTGAGCCCCATCACCTTTTCGATCTTGTCAAAATCGATCTCGGGGAAAATGATCTGCTCGTTGAGTCCGAGAGAATAGTTCCCGTGGCCATCGAAGGCGTTGGGATTGACTCCTCTGAAGTCCTTGACGCGGGGAAGGGCAACATTCATGAACCTGTCGAGGAACTCCCACATCAAGTTGCCGCGTAGCGTGACCCTGGCGCCGATTTCCTGTCCCTCTCGGATTTTGAAGAATGCGATGGACTTCCGTGCCTTGGTCTTGACCGCGTGCTGGCCCGTTATAATGCCCAGATCCGTGACAGCGGCATCCAGGAGCTTCTTGTTCTCCTTGGCCTCGCCTACGCCCATGGACACGATCACCTTGACTAGCCTTGGGATCTCCATGGATGACTTGTAGCCCATTTCCTTGAAGAGCTCGGGGGCTAGCTTCTCGTTGTAGATCTTTTTCAGCCTGGGGAAAGTGGCTTTTTCAACAACGGCTTCCGCCTTGACTTCCGTCTTGCCTTTGGCATCCGCCTTAGCCTTGCCTTCCGCCTTAGCCTTGCCTTTATGTTCAGCTTTGGCTGCGGTTTTTACCGCGTCCTTGGACGAAGCTTCCGCCCTGACTTTATCGCCTGCCATCAGAGGGCCTCCCCGCACTTGCGGCACACCCGCTTCTTGGTATCGCCTTCGATCTTATAGCCAATCTTTACGGGACCACATTTCTTGCACACGATCATAACATTGGAGATATCCAAGGAAGCTTCGATCTCGGCAATTCCGCCGCGGTCGTTTTGGTTCTTCTTCTTCATGGCTTTTTTCATCATGTTGATGCCCGACACGATGATCCTGCCCTTATCCCGGTCAATCCTGAGAATCTTGCCCTGCTTGCCTTTATCCTTGCCGGCAATGACTTGGACAAGGTCCTCCTTGCGGAGTTTGTACTTTACGTCGGCCATATCCACTCCTTACAGGACTTCGGGAGCGAGGGAGACTATCTTCATATAGTCCTTCTCCCTAAGCTCGCGGGCAACCGGTCCGAAGATGCGCTTTCCCTTCGGGTTCTTGTTGGCATCGATGATGACGCAGGCGTTGTCATCGAAACGGATGTAGGTCCCGTCCGGCCTTCTGTATTCCTTGTGTGTCCGGACAATGACCGCCCTCTCGATGGTCCCCTTCTTAATGGAAGAGTTGGGGAGGGCGGACTTGACCGCCACGACGATAGTGTCGCCTACCGAGGCGTACCTGCGGCGCGTCCCGCCCAGAACTTTAATACACTGCACAACCTTGGCGCCGGAGTTGTCGGCGACGGCGAGCATGCTCTCTACTTGGATCATAATTCTCTCCCGTTCGCCTATTTCGCCCGTCCGACGATTTCAATGAGACGCCAGCGCTTGTCGCGGGAGAGGGGTCTGCACTCCTCAACCCTGACGGTGTCGCCGACATGGGCATCGTTCTTCTCGTCGTGAGCCTTCACAGTCTTGGACTTAGTCACGTACTTCTTGTACAGCGGGTGCAGCTTCCTCATCATAATCTCGACAACGATGGTCTTGGCCATCTTGTCGGAGGTCACGACTCCCTGCAAGACCAGCTTCGTATTGTTGGATTTCTGAACGTCGGTATCCACGTTATTCTCCTTGGCCCTTACGCCTTCTGTTTATCAGCAGGTGAAGTCTTCGCCTTGCCGATAAGCGTCTCGAGCCGCGCTATCTGGCGTCTCAAGGTCCTCTTCTCCAGGGGATTTTCGACGTGACCCACGACCATCTGGAAGCGGAGGTCGAAATACTTCTTCTTGAGGTCCTCGAGCTTGGCGAGGAGTTCCTCGGGTTTAAGATCCTTGAAGGAATTCTTCATCGTATCACTCCGTCTCGGCGCGCAGGACGAACCTGGTTTTTACCGGCAGTTTTGATCCGGCCAGTCTCATCGCTTCTTCGGCCGCTGCCGGCTCGACGCCGGAAAGCTCGAAGAGGACAGTGCCGGGGCGGACAACGGCTACCCAATACTCTGGACCAGGCTTGCCTTTTCCCATTCGGGTTTCAAGAGGTTTCTTGGAAAAGGGTTTATCCGGGAAAATCCGGATCCAGAGTTTGCCGCCACGCTTGATATAGCGGTTGAGAGCGATACGAGCGGCTTCAATCTGCCTGTTCGTAAGCCAATGGGGCTCGAGACACATCAGGCCATATTCGCCGAACGCAACAGTGTTGCCGCGCTGCGCGTTGCCTTTTTCCCTGCCGCGCTGCTGCTTCCTGTGCTTTACTCTCTTGGGGATAAGCATACCTTAGCTCCTTGCCCTGTCGTCGGTTCTGGCAACTTCGTGGGGAGTGCGCCTCGGGCGGCGGTCTCCGCTTTCATGGTGCTCGCCGTGGCTTTCGGGACCTGAACCGGGCTCTCGTCGGGCCTTCCTGGCCAGCATGCCGGCATCCTCATTCTTGTCCTGGCTGTACACCATGCCCTGATAAATCCAGACCTTTATGCCTATCTTGCCGAAGGTGGTCTGGGCTTCGTAAAAACCATAGTCTATATCGGCACGGAGGGTATGGAGAGGGATTCGTCCTTCCTTGAGTTCCTCAGTCCGTGACATATCGGCGCCTCCGAGGCGTCCGGACACGCGGATCTTGCAGCCCTGGGCTCCGCCCTTTATGGCATTGGATATAGCCATCTTGAGAGCCTTTCGGAAGGAACCACGCCCCTCGAGCTGGCGTGCTATATTCTGGGAGACAAGTTGGGCATTGGTATCGGTCTTCTTGATTTCCTTAATCTTGATCTGGACCTTTTTAGTCGCGATCTTCTGGATCTCGAGTCCGACCCTCTCGATGTTGGCTCCCTTGATCCCGATCAAAACGCCCGGTCTTGCCGTGTGGATGATGACGGTGATGCGCTGGGGATGACGGATGATCTCGATGTCCGCGACATCGGCGCCCTTGACCTCGGGCAGCTCGTAAATGCGCTTGCGGATATGCAGATCCTCATGGAGGGTCTTCGCGTAATCACGGGGCTCGACATACCAGCGGGAACTCCAGTCCTTGTTGATCCCGATGCGCAGTCCGATTGGATTTACTTTATTGCCCAACTTACGCCTCCGACTTCTTGCCGATTTCTTCAACTGTGCAGGAGATATGGCACATTTGCTTGACGAGCATATCAGCCCTGCCGCGTGCCCTAAACCACACCCGCCTCATCCTCGGACCCTCGTCAATTCGAAGTTCCTTGATGTAGAGCATGTCCTCCCCGAGCTTACGGTTCTTGTTCAACGCATTGGAAGCGGCCGAAACGACCACTTTCTTGATGAGCCGAGCGCCCTTTTGGGGCATATTGTCCAGGATGGCTATGGCGTCGGCGTAGGGTTTTTGCCTTACGAGATCCGCGACGGGACGAATCTTGAAAGGCGACCCAATGAGCCATTTAGCCGTTGCCCGGTATCCGGTCTTCTCTGTCATGGTCAACCCCTATTTCTTCTCGGCTTTCTTGTCGCTGCCGGAATGACCGCGGAAAATGCGGGTCGGGGCGAACTCGCCGAGCTTGTGGCCGACAAGGTTCTCGGTCACGTAGACCGGCACCCACGTCTTGCCGTTATACACCGATATGGTCTGTCCAACCATTTCGGGGATTATCGTAGAAGTCCTGGAGTAGGTCTTGACCATTTTCTTATCCCCGGACTTGCTGGCCTCAGTGATCTTTTTGTACAGGCTCTTTTCAATGAAGGGCCCCTTCTTTACAGACCTTGACACGGGTTTGCTCCTATCTCACTTGCGGCGCTTCGTGATGAAGCGTCCGGAGGGCTTGTGATTGTCGCGCGTCTTGTACCCCTTGGCCGGCTGGCCCCAGGGCGAAACGGGCTGCTTGTAACCCTTTCCACGGCCTTCACCGCCACCATGGGGGTGATCGACCGGGTTCATGACCGTGCCTCGGACCGTTGGACGTATGCCCAGCCAGCGGTTTCTTCCCGCCTTGCCGATGCGCTCGTTCATATGCTCGTCGTTGCCCACCGAACCGATGGTGGCTACGCACTTTTTGAATACCATGCGCAGCTCGCCTGAGGGTAGCTTAAGAACGATATAGTCACCCTCGACGCCCGCCAGAAGAGCGCTGGCACCGGCCGAGCGCGCCAGCTGGCCGCCCTTGCCGAGAGTCAGCTCGACGTTATGGACGGTGAAGCCGAGCGGGATGTTCTCGAGAGGGAGTGCGTTGCCCACTTCCAGGGAAGCCCCGGGACCGGACATGATCTGCTTGCCCACCTCGAGACCCTTGGGCGAGATCATATAGCGCTTCTCGCCGTCGATGTAGGTAATGAGCGCGATATTGGCGCTTCGGTTGGGATCGTACTCGATGGAAGATACGGTACCTGGAATGCCAAACTTGTCACGCTTGAAATCGATAACCCTGTACTTGCGCTTGTGCCCGCCGCCATGGTGCCTGACGGAGATGCTCCCATTGGAAGCCCGTCCACCCGTGCTCGATTTTCCCTTGGTAAGGGCTTTTTCGGGATCGCTGCGGTTGGTGGTGATCTCGTCGTTCACCACCTGGATCCTGTGGCGCAGACCTGGCGTTAAAGGTCTGAAAGTCTTGATACCCATAGATTCCCCTTACTCCTCAGGCGCCTTCGAAGACGCGGATCGTCTCGCCCTTCTCGAGCTTAACGATGGCTTTCTTCCACTCAGCCGTCATGCCGGCATGTCCCCTGAGCCGCTTCGGCTTGGAGGATACATTCATGACCCTGCAGCTCGTGGGTTTGACCTTGAAGATCCTCCGCACGGCTTCCATGATCATCTCCTTGTCGGCCCTTGGATCGACCTTAAAGACATAATGGCCGGATTCACGCATCTGGTTGCTCTTTTCGGAGAGCACCGGTTCGATCAAAATCGACTCGTAGTCCATATTCGGCGCTCCTTAGCTAGTTCGCGTAGAACTCATTGAGCATCTTCGCGGCTGTCTCGAGGACGATCACTTTCCTTCCGTAGAAGAGATCGTGGGCCCTGAGCCTGTTGTATGAGAGATACTTGAGCCAAGGAATGTTCCGAGCGGCGCGCTTGAGCATGGGATCATCATCCTTGAGGATGAGTATCGTACGCTCCGGCGTCTCGGCGTTTACGAAGGAGGAGAGAGCCTTGACGAGATCGATCGTCTTGCCGGTCTCAACCGTAAAGTCCTCTACGACGGCGAGGGTGCCATCCTGTGCCTTGAGGCTCAGGATTGTCTTCATCGCCAGGCGCTTGGCCTTCCTTGGCATCATGTACGAAAAATCGCGGGGCTTGGGCCCGAAGGAAATGCCTCCGCCCACGTACACGTTCGACTTGGTGTCGCCGTGACGGGCGCGGCCTGTTCCCTTCTGGCTGTACGGTCTGCGGTTGGTTCCGTGGACCTCGCTCCGATCCTTGGTGGACGCCGTCCCGACTCTCGCGTTGGCGAGTTCGTTGTTGATGGCGTAATAAATAATATCCTCATTGACGGGAAGTCCGAATACGGCTTCGGAGAGCTCCATGTTCCTGAGCTCCTTCCCCTGCGTGGAAACAACTTTACTTTCCATTGGGTCCTCCGCCTTCAGTTCTTCTTGATCGCTTTGCGAACAAGGACATCGCAATTCCTGGGCCCGGGAAGAGCTCCCCTGACCAGAACCACGCTTTTTTCCAGATCCACCCGCACCACCCTCAGGTTCAGGACGGTCACCTTCTCGCGGCCCATACGGCCCGGAAGCTTCACATTCTTGAAGGTCTTGTGGGGGTAGGTACTCTGGCCCGTAGATCCCGGCTCCCTGTGGAACTTGGATCCATGGGTGGCACGCCCGCCCGCGAAACTCCAGCGCTTTACGACGCCCTGGAATCCCTTACCCTTGGAGGTAGCCGTCACATCGACGTAGCGTACGCCCTCGAGAAGCTTTGCGTCCAGGATTTCCCCTACGGCGACTTCCTTTTCAAAATCTCGCATCTCGGAAAGGATTCGCGTAGGCGCAATACCTTCGGCAAACTGGCCGGCATAGGGCTTCGTAACCCTGGTCTTCTTCTTCTCCCAGGCACCTACGACGACAGCGTTGTAGCCATCCTTATCGGCCTTCTTCAGACCGACAACGACGTTCGGCACGACCTGCACGACGGTCACGGGAATGAGCTTCCCCGTTTCGTCGAAAACCTGGGTCATGCCAAGTTTTTTTCCAATTATTCCGATCATTCGGAACTCCTGCGTTGAACGCGGCCGGCGCGAAGCCGGGCGTTTCGGCATTTCAGCAAGCCGTACAGCTTACTGCCGTATCTCAACATCGACGCCTGCCGGAAGCTCAAGCTTCATCAAGGCGTCCATGACTTCTGGGGTGGGTTCCAGGATGTCGATAAGCCGCTTATGCGTCCTCATCTCGAACTGTTCCCTCGACTTCTTATGCACAAAGGGCGAGCGCAGGACGGTGAACTTATTGATCCTGGTCGGAAGGGGAATGGGGCCGGACACTTTGGCGCCCGCTCCCTGTACCGTCTTCACGATGCCCATCGCGCTGTCGTCTACAAGGCGCACATCGAAGCCTTTAAGTCTGACACGGATTCTATCTTTCATAGGTCCTCCAAAGATCTCTTGCGCATATGCCGTCGAGCCGTACCCTGGCGGGCGCGCCCATCTCCATGCGCCACGGGGCTTAAGAACCCCGCACTGCCTTCACTGCTTTTCAATAGAAGGCAGGGCATTATCGCAGGAAATAAAAAAGCTGTCCAGCCCCAAAGATTGGAATGGACAGCTTATCTATCGAATTAAGCGGTAATCAAGGTACGATCTCGATGACCTGGCCGGAGGCGACGGTGTGACCACCCTCACGGATGGCGAACTTGAGTCCCTTCTCCATGGCGATCGGGTAGATCAGTTCGACGTCGATTTCGGTGTTGTCGCCGGGCATGACCATCTCCTTGCCTTCGGGCAGACTGACTGTGCCTGTGATATCCGTGGTCCTGAAGTAGAACTGGGGGCGATAGCCGGCAAAGAAGGGACTGTGGCGGCCGCCCTCCTGCTGGCTGAGGCAGTAGATCTGACCCTTGAACTTCGTATGGGGAGTGATCGAACCCGGCTTGGCCAGAACCTGTCCACGCTCGACTTCCTTTTTGTCGATGCCGCGCAGCAGGGTGCCGATATTGTCGCCGGCCCGTCCTTCGTCGAGAAGCTTGTTGAACATCTCGATGCCGGTGACGACGGTCTGCCTCGTCGGCTTGATGCCGATGATCTCAACATTTTCGTTGAGCTTGACAACACCGCGCTCGACACGACCCGTGACGACGGTTCCGCGTCCGGAGATGGAGAAGACGTCCTCGATGGGCATTAGAAAGGGCTTGTCGGTAACGCGCACAGGGTCGGGGAAGAAGGAGTCCATGGCATCCAGGAGCTCCTGGATGCACTTGGTCGCTTCGGCGTTGTCCGGCTCGGCCAGAGCCTTGAAGGCGGAACCCTTGATGATGGGGGTCTTGTCGCCAGGGAACTTCTGGAAAGTGAGGAGATCACGGATCTCTTCCTCCACAAGCTCAATGAGCTCGGGATCGTCGACGAGATCGATCTTATTGAGGAAAACGAGGACAGAAGGAACACCTACCTGCCGGGCGAGAAGAACGTGCTCACGGGTCTGGGGCATAACGGAGTCCGGGGCGGAGACGACGACGATAGCCCCGTCCATCTGTGCGGCTCCGGTGATCATGTTCTTTATGTAGTCGGCATGTCCGGGACAGTCGATATGGGCATAGTGGCGCTTGGCGGACTGATACTCGAGGTGTCGTGTGTTGATCGTGATGCCACGGGCCTTCTCTTCCGGTGCGTTGTCGATGTCGTCGAACTTGAGGGCCTTGTCGCCGTACTTGCGAGAGCAGTACTGGGTGATGGCGGCGCTGAGCGTCGTCTTTCCGTGGTCGATGTGTCCGATCGTACCGACGTTCATATGCGGCTTGGTACGCTCGAATTTCTCTTTGGCCATATGTGTTCCTCCTTGGCTTTATCACCGGCTCTTCACGCGCAATCGCGCAGGCCGCGTGAAGACCTTCCGCCGGCCTCCGCCGCCGGTTCGTCAGGCCATATATATTCCTGTTAAGGCTCTCGGATTATAAAAGAACTGTCAACGCTGATCAAGTGGATGAGCGCCTCTGTGTCCCTTTTTTGTTTTTTCTAGGCTTCGCTTCCGCGTTTGACAGGCTCATAGGCCTCGAATCTGGCCTGAAAATGGGCTTTCCCCCTGCTGATCGAGCGCAATTCCCCGGCGAAGCCGATGAGAGAACTCATGGGAGCCTTGGCCGAAATCGCCTTTATAGAAAGCCTGTCCTCCACCGATTCCACCCTCCCTTTCCTGGAAACTATAGCGCTGAGGAGGGCTCCGAAACTTTCCTCCGAGCACTCGATGTCGACAGCCATGACGGGCTCGAGAAGGATGGAGCCAGCCTCGACGAGGGCCTTTCTCGCCGCCAGGGCTGCCGCGGCTTCGACGGCTGTCTCGCCGTTCCTCCCCGTTCCCGCGGCGGGGGGTACGAGATCGACGATCACAGCCTGGAGGCTTTCGAGAGGCCAGCCCTCGAAGGGCCCGGTCGAGGCCGAAGCGAGGGCACCCCGCAAAGCGCTGGCAAGATATTGGGGGGGGATCCTTACGTTATCGGCCGGAACGACGCTAAAGCCCTCCCCTTTCATTTCCGGACCGAGCCGCAGTTCGACGATTGTCCTGATTCTCTCGCCGCCGAAGTCCCTGTCGAAGACCTCCCTGGCCGTCACCTGCCGTTTGAGCCGCTCCTTGCAGTTGATGCGAGGGTTGCCTAGACGGACGCCCAAGCCGAATTCCCGCTTTAGGCGCTCGGCCACGATGCCCAAGTGAAGTTCCCCCTGGCCCGAGACGAGAAACCGTCCTGTCTCCTTTTCTTCCTTGACAAGAAGGGAACTATCCTCGACTGACAGGGATTCGAGAGCCTTTCTCAAGAGAGCGAGCTCCTCGGCCGAGGCTGGCTCGACCACCTGGCTGATGACGGGCTCGGGGATGGAGAAGTTCTCGAAGAGGACGGGAGCCTGACGTCCGCAGAGGGTGGCCCCCGGCTCGATTGTCTGAACCTTGAGCGCGACGATCTCGCCGGGTCCAGCCTCGGCGAGTTCGATCAGCTCGTCGGCATGGATGCCGAAAAACTTGCGTACGAGGATGTCCTTGCCTGAACGGGCGTCGAAGAACTTCCTTCCCGCCCTGATCGAGCCTGACCATATTCTCGTCCAGGCGAAGATATCGCCGGACTCGTCCGCGAGGGTTTTAAAGACGAAGGCGGCGAGGGGGGCCTTGGAATCGGGAGCGAGGACAGGGTCATGCCCGGCCGAGGGGTAGAGGTTCCCGGGGATGGCGGCCTCGGCAACCGAAGGCAGGTCGGAAAGGACGGCATCCAAAAGGAGTGCCACACTCTCACCGATGAAAGCCGAACCGCAGAGGACAGGGATGAGATCTCCCCGCTTGGAGGCGGCAGAGAGGGCTTGGGAGAAAAGCCCGGAGGGGACTGCTTTATTCGCCGCGAAAAGGGCCATGATCCGTTCGTCGCACTCGGCCAGAGACTCGACGAGATCGGCTCTTTCCTTTTCTATAGCTGAGCCACAGCTCTCGGGAAGTCCCCCCTCCCCATCGAAGCGGAGCATTTCACCCGAGAGGAGATCGACAATCCCAACCCATTTCCTGCCTTCATAGAGGGGAAACTGGACAGCGCGGGCCTTAGGCTCCAGATCGGACCTGAGGTGCTGCACGACGCCAGGGAAATCGGCTCCCTCCCTGTCCATCTTGTTGACGAAGTATAAGCGCGGCAGAAAGCGATCGGCGCAGGCTCTGGCAATGACCTCGGTACGCGCCTGGACGCCCGAGACGGCGCAGAGGGCGATGACGGCTCCATCGAGTATGCGCAAGGCTCGCTCGACTTCGATGCCGAAATCGACATGGCCCGGCGTATCGATGAGGCGGATGGCTGTGCCCTTCCAGTCGAAACGGACGGCTGCCGACTTAACGGTGATGCCATGCCGTCGTTCTACGGAGAGATAGTCTGTCGCGGTCGTACCTTTATCTACATCACCCGCCTCGCGGCGTAGACCGGCTAAATAGAGGATCCTCTCCGTGATCGATGTCTTGCCAGCATCAACATGAGCGAGGACGCCGATGTTGCGGATGTGGTCAGGCTCGGGAAACCCGAGTCTCGCTTTCTCCATAAGATCTAGAGTATAGGGCGGGAGCGGCAAATAGAACAGCCGCCCAAATCAGGCGGCCTTTGATTACGGATTCAGCTTGGCCTGATAAAAAGCCGACAACCCTCGCTAAGCTCGGGCTGAGAGCCGTTTAGCGCTTGCTTTTGCTCATCGCCATTTGAAAGCTGCGCCTGCAGCAACACGCGCAGCAGCCCGAGAGAGCAAATAGAGCGCTCGCTTTTCTTTAACGCCTTACCACATATACTGAGCGAACGCTTTATTAGCAAAACAGGCTCCGCTTTCGCGAAGCCTGATAGCCGTCTAGAGGTGGTTTTTACCCATTACCATTTGTAATGGCATCGCCTACAGAAACGCACGCAGTAGCGCGCGAGAGCGAACAAAGCGCTCGCCTTTCTCTAAAGCATTACCACTTATAATGAGCGAACGCTTTATTCGCTTCGGCCATCTTGTGCATGTCTTCTTTCTTCTTGATGGCGGTGCCGGTGTTGTTGAAAGCGTCGAAAAGTTCATCTGCAAGCTTGTCAGCCATGGACTTGCCACTGCGTGAACGGGAAGCAGTGATGAGCCAGCGCATGGCCAGGGCTTCGCGCCTGGACTCGCGGATATCGATGGGGACCTGGTAGGTCGCGCCGCCGACGCGCCTGGACTTGACCTCAACCATGGGTCTCGCGTTTTCGAGAGCCTTGTTGAAGACGTCGAGGGCGGGGGCCTGGGCTTTCTGCTGAATCGTGTCGAGAGCGTCGTACATGATCCGTACACAGGTAGCCTTCTTGCCCTGTATCATCATCCTGCAGATGAATTTGGTGACCATCGTCGAATTGTACTTGGTGTCGGGCGCGTGGCCGCGATCTATGGATTTCTTCTTTCTGCCCATGGTATTCCTCTTTCCTTAGGCCTTGGGCTTTTTGGCGCCGTACTTGGAGCGGCCCTGCTTGCGGTCTTCGACGCCTAAGGTATCCTTGGCGCCTCTGATGATGTGGTAACGAACGCCAGGGAGGTCCTTTACACGGCCTCCACGGACGAGGACCACGGAGTGTTCCTGGAGATTGTGGCCAACGCCGGGGATATATGCCGTCACCTCGATGCCATGGGTCAGACGCACACGGGCGACCTTCCTCAGGGCCGAGTTGGGCTTCTTGGGTGTAACGGTCATGACACGAGTACAGACACCACGGCGCTGGGGGCACTCATTGAGTGCCGGGGCCTTGGTCCGCCACACGTTCGGCTTCCTGCCGAGACGGATTAGCTGGTTTATCGTAGGCATAAATGCTCTAGACTCCCTTGTGCGGCCTCGACACGTCAGCATCGCGCGGGCCGATAAAATAATTTCGGGCACTGAGTACCGGAAGAAGCGGTGTGTCCTTCCGGGCGCTCAAATGTACCCTTCCACCTAGAACTCTGTCAAGGGCGGGATTCTTCACCGCCCTTGTACTATTCCGAAACAGCCTCGAAGCCTGAATCGTTTTCGAAAATGGTCTCCTCCTCGAAGGAAGAAGCGTTATCTGCCCTGTCCTCGAGGGCGGGAATCGGGGCCATTTCCTTCTCGAGCTTGCGTTTTTCCAGAATCTCATTGACAAAACCGTCGAGATCCTCGTGCTCATCGTCGGAGAGCTTGATGTTCTTGTACTCCTTCATGCCCGTGCCCGCCGGGATAAGGTGGCCGATAATGACATTCTCCTTCAGGCCGCGGAGCTGGTCGACCGAGCCAGCAATCGCTGCGTCCGTGAGGACCTTGGTCGTCTCCTGGAAGGAGGCGGCCGAGAAGAAGGAGTCGATCTTGAGGGAAGCTCTGGTGATGCCGAGGAGCATGGGGCGGGCAACGGCGGGCTGTCCGCCTTCCTTCATCACCCTATCGTTCTCCTCGTGGAACTTGTACTTGTCCACCTGCTGACCATAGATGAAGCGCGTGTCGCCGGGCATGACAATCTCCACCTTCTTCATCATCTGTCGGATGATGACGCCGATGTGCTTGTCATTAATCGTGACGCCCTGGAGGCGATACACCTGCTGGACCTCGTCCATGAGATAGGCCTGGCAGGCCTGCTCGCCGAGGATGTTGAGAATGTCATGGGGGTTGCGGTTACCATCGCAGAGAAGCTCTCCCGCCTCGACCTGGTCGTTGTCGCGCACGAGGAGGCGCCTGCCCATGGGCACCAGATGCTTATATTCCTTGCCGAAGCGGTCGGTGATTACGATGAGGCGCTTGTTCTTGATGTTACCCTTGATGAAGACTTTGCCTGAAACCATGGCCAGGATGGCGGGATTCTTGGGCTTGCGCGCCTCGAATAGTTCGCCGACGCGGGGCAGGCCGCCCGTGATGTCCATGGCCTTGGCGCTCTCCTTGAGCATCTTCGCCAGAGTCTTGCCGGCTTTCACTACCTCGCCGTCCTCGACGTTGAGGTAGGCGCCGCCGGGGAGGAGGTACGCGAAGATCTCGTTGCCCGCCTCGTCGGTGATGATGATGCGCGGCTGCTTGGACTCGCGGTCGGTAGTGAACTCGGTGATCTTCTTGTCGATGTTACTGGTCTCGGCGTTGATTTCTTCCTTGAGGGTGGAGCCGGGAATGATGTCCTCGAAGCGGACATAGCCGTCGTATTCTGAGATTATGGGATCCGAGAAGGGGTCGAAGGTGGCGAGTGTCTCGTTGGCAGAAACGACCTGGTTGAACTTGACGGAAACCTCGGAGCCGTTGCGGATGTCGAGCTTCTGCTCCTGGGCGATGAGAAGCAACCTCGCGGGCGTCCCGCCCGCGACAGGCGCGCCTGTCGAAGCCTCGAGCACCTTGGCATAGGAGATGTCCTTGGC
>JAPLSO010000057.1:63584-100028 GCA_026398595.1 Spirochaetota bacterium
TGATGATGGCCGAGGTTTTAAGGACACGGGCGCCATCCTCGACAAGGAGCTTGTCACCCGCCTCCAGGTTGAAATTCGAGAAAATTTTGCAGACGTAGATGTAGCCTTTCCTCGTGAAAAGGAAGTGACCTTCCTTGGTCGTCACGTACGTACCCTGGATATTGGTGACGAGGACGGGATACTTGAGGTAGACGCGGTTTTCCTCGGAAGCCTTGGTCGCCGCGCCGCCGATATGGAAGGTGCGCATCGTCAACTGGGTACCGGGCTGGCCGATCGACTGGGCCGCGATGATGCCGACAGCCTCGCCGATGTCGACCGTCCTGCCTGTGGCGAGGTTACGGCCATAGCATTTGCGGCAGACGCCGTAACGGGCTTCACAGGTGAGAACCGTACGGATCGTGACTTCCTCGATGCCCGCGGCCTCGATCGCCGAGGCGATTTCTTCGGTAATCTCCTCATTGGCCTCGACAATGACCCCACTGGTGATCGGATGCTTGATGGGATCGAGGGTAAAACGGCCGATGATGCGCTCGCGCAATGGCTCGATGATCTCCTCGCCGTCCTTGATGGCCGTATAGATGGCGCCGTTGATCGTGCCGCAGTCATCGTGGTTGACGACCATGTCCTGGGCAATATCGACGAGCCGTCTTGTGAGGTAGCCTGCGTCGGCAGTCTTGAGGGCCGTATCGGCAAGACCCTTTCGGGCGCCGTTGGTGGAGATGAAGAACTCGATGACCGAAAGGCCTTCCCTGAAGTTCGCCTTGATGGGAAGCTCGATGATGTCGCCCGACGGTTTGGCCATCAGGCCGCGCATGCCGGCGAGCTGGCGGATCTGGTTGCGGCTTCCGCGCGCGCCGGAATAGGCCATCATATAGATGTTGTTGAAGCCGTTCTTGTCCTTCTCGAGGGTCTTCATCATCACCGCGGTCAGTTCCTCGTTTGTCTTGGACCAGACCTCGACGACGCGGTTATAGCGTTCATCCTGGGTAATATGGCCGGCGAGGTACTGCTTCTGGATAGAGTCGACCTGCTTGTTGGCGGCCTCGATCATCTCGGTCTTTTCCTTCGGGATGACGATGTCGTCCATGCCGATGGTTGCGCCGAAGAAGGTGGCGTACTTAAGACCCATATTCTTTATCTCGTCGACCATGTTGACCGTGATATAGGGCCCGTTGAATTTATAGACGTACTCGATAAGGGCTCGGATGTCCTTGTCGGTCATGGAGTAGTTGACGAAGGCCACCTCGGGGGGCAGGGCCTCGTTGAGAAGGATGCGTCCGGCCGTCGTGAGGACAGTCTTGTTCTCGGGAAGGTCGAAGGGAACTCCCACTTTTTGCCAGACGATATCCTTGGCGACGGGGACCCTGACCTCGGCCTGGTAGTCGCAGGCTCCCGATTCGCAGGCCATGATGAGTTCATTTCCCGAAGAGTATCGCTTACCCTCGCCCTTCACGCCCTTCTTGGGGCGGGTGAGGAAGTTGATGCCCAGAACCATGTCCTGGGAGGGGTAGACAATGGTTTTGCCGTTCGCGGGATCGAGGAGGTTTCGACTCGAGAGCATGAGGGTCCAGCACTCGGCCTGAGCCGCGTTCGTGAGCGGAACGTGGACGGCCATCTGGTCGCCATCGAAGTCGGCGTTGAAGGCCTTGCAGACAAGAGGATGAAGCTTGATGGCCTTGCCCTCGACGAGGATTGGCTCGAAGGCCTGTATGCCGAGGCGGTGGAGGGTCGGCGCGCGGTTGAGCAGCACCGGATGCTCCTTGACGACCTCGTCCAGGAGGGCAAAGACCTCAGGGGTTTCCGACTCGACGAGCATCTTGGCTTTCTTGATATTGTAAACGACATCTTTTTCGACGAGCTTCTTCATGATGAAAGGTTTGAAGAGCTCGAGGGCCATCTTGGTGGGGAGACCGCACTGCCACATCTTGAGCTCGGGGCCTACGACAATGACTGAGCGGCCCGAGTAGTCGACGCGTTTGCCGAGGAGGTTCTGGCGGAAGCGGCCCTGCTTGCCCTTAAGCATATCGGAAAGGGACTTTAGTGGTCTGTTGGAGGCGCCCTTCACCACGCGTTTCTTCTTGGTATTGTCGAAGAGGGCGTCGACCGCCTCCTGGAGCATACGCTTTTCGTTGCGGATGATGATCTCAGGGGCGTTGAGGTTCTGGAGCCTCTTAAGCCGGTTGTTGCGGTTGATGACGCGGCGGTAGAGATCGTTGAGATCGCTCGTCGCAAAACGACCGCCATCGAGCTGGACCATGGGCCTCAGTTCGGGGGGAATGACGGGAATGACGGAGAGTACCATCCACTCGGGACGGTTCTGGGAATTCCTGAAGGATTCGACGATCTCGATGCGCTTGAGGAGGCGCTTGTCCGCCTTGGGTCCCTTGGCGATCATCTTTTCGCGGAGCTCCGCGGAGAGTTCGTCGAGGTTGATCTGCTCGAGAAGGGAGCGGATGGCCTCGGCGCCCATTCCGGCGGTGAAGGCTCCGCCGAAGCGGTCCTGGGCCGCGTTGTAATCTTCCTCGGTGAGGAGCTGCATTTTCTTGAGTTCGGTCTCGCCCGGATCGATGACGATAAATTTCTCGTAGTAGAGAATGGAACGCAGGGCGGCGACGGGCAGGTCGAGGAGGAGGCCCATGCGGCTTGGGACGGAGCGGTAGAACCAGATGTGGGAGACGGGACAGGCCAGCTCGATGTGGCCCATGCGCTCGCGGCGCACCCTGAAGTGCGTGACTTCGACGCCGCAGCGATCGCAGATGACGCCCTTGTAACGGATGGACTTGAACTTCCCGCAGTAGCACTCCCATTCCTTGGTCGTGCCGAATATCCGCTCGCAGAAAAGGCCGTCCCTTTCGGGGCGGAGCGTGCGGTAGTTGATGGTTTCAGGTTTCTTGACCTCGCCATACGACCAAGCCCGGATCATGTCAGGGCTGGCCAAACGGATACCGATACTGTCAAAATCCTGTATATCTCTCATGCTACCCCCTTAGGGTTTACAGCCAAAGCGCAAGGCGCCGCGGCAAAGGAAACGAAGGACGAGCCAAGGCCCGTCCCTCCGCTAGAAGGTCCCTGAATTCTTATTGATGATATCCTCGTCGCGTTCGGTGAGGGCGATCTGCTTGCCCTTGGCATCGAATACCCGTATATCGAGCGCAAGTCCGCGCAATTCCTGGACCATGACATTGAATGCCTCGGGGATGCCTGCCGCTGTGTGCGGCTCGCCCTTGACGATGGCCTCATACACCTTGGCCCTTCCGGTCATGTCGTCCGACTTGATCGTCAGGAGTTCCTGGAGTGTGTTGGCCGCGCCGTAGGCTTCAAGTGCCCAAACCTCCATTTCCCCGAGACGCTGGCCGCCGAACTGGGCCTTTCCGCCCAGAGGTTGCTGCGTGACGAGGGAATAGGGTCCCGTCGATCGGGCGTGCATCTTGTCGTCGACCAAATGGTGCAGCTTCATGAAGTAGACGATGCCGCAGGTGATCGGGTTCTTGAAGGACTCGCCCGTGCGTCCGTCACGTACATTGCACTTGGAGGAAGCCGGCAGGCCAGCCTCAACCAGTTTGGCTTCAATCTGCTCCTGGGAGGGCGACTGGAAGACGTGGCAGGAGAACCACTCGTCGAGGGTGCTCGCCGCCCAGCCCAGCTCGGTCTCCATGATCTGCCCGATGTTCATCCGCGAGGGAACACCCAGGGGATTGAGGCAGATGTCAAGGGGCGTGCCGTCATCCAGATAAGGCATGTCCTCAACCGGGAGAACGCGAGCCACAACGCCCTTGTTGCCGTGGCGTCCAGCCATTTTATCGCCTTCCTTGAGCTTACGCTTGGCGGCGATCAGAACTTTAACCACTTCCTCGACGCCGGGGGAAAGATCGTCGTTCGTGGAGCGCTTGAGACGCTGGACATCGATAATCGTGCCCTCGATGCCGTGGGGAACGCGGAGGGAAGAATCGCGAACGTCTTTGGCCTTTTCGCCGAAGATCGAGTTGAGAAGCTTGAATTCGGGGGTCGTGTCGGTATCGCTCTTGGGGGTGACTTTACCGACAAGGATATCGCCTGCCTTGACCTTGGCGCCGACGCGGATGATGCCCTCGCCGTCGAGGTTGTCGAGGATCTTCTCGCTTGTATTAGGAATGTCGCGAGTGATGCGCTCGGGCCCCAGTTTTGTCTCGCGGACCTCGGTCTGGAACTCCTTGATATGGATGGAGGTGAACATGTCCTCCTTGACCACGCGTTCGGAGATGAGGATGGCGTCCTCGTAGTTATAGCCGTTCCAGGGCACAAATCCGGCGAGGATATTGCGTCCGAGGGCGAGCTCGCCGTTGTTGGTGGCTGGACCGTCGGCGACGACCTGGCCTTTGAGAACTTTCTCGCCGACCTTGACCACGGGACGCTGGTTGTAGCAGGTATCCTGGTTGGTGCGCTGATACTTCACGAGCAGATACGTGTCGCGTTCGGCCGTGGGGTCCTTGGATTCGGGGGCGATGATGATGCGCTCGGCGTCGACGAATTCGACGACGCCCGCCCTCTTCGCCTTGAGGAGTACGCCTGAATCGTAGGCAGTCTTCCACTCCATGCCCGTGCCGACTCTCGGCGGCTCGGGGAAGACGAGGGGAACGGCCTGGCGCTGCATGTTCGAGCCCATGAGGGCGCGGTTGGCGTCGTCGTGCTCGAGGAAGGGGATGAGGGAAGCCGACACGGAGATGATCTGCTTGGGCGAGACATCCATGTACTGGAGCTCCTGGGCTGTCCTCATTGTGTAGTCGCCCTGGTGCCTGCACGAGATGGATTCGTCGAGGAAGTGGCCTTTCTTGTTGATGCGTGCCGATGCCTGGGCTATGTAGTAGCGGTCTTCGTCGATCGCCGAGAGGTACTCGATCTCCCTGGTGACGATACCCTTCTCGACCTTGCGGTACGGGGTTTCGAGGAAGCCGTAGTCATTGACCGTCGTGTAGGTGGCCAAGCTGACGATGAGGCCGATGTTCGGGCCTTCAGGTGTCTCGATGGGGCACATGCGGCCGTAATGGGTATAGTGAACATCGCGGACCTCGAAGCCGGCCCTGTCGCGCGACAGGCCGCCGGGGCCGAGGGCGTTGAGCCTGCGCTTGTGGGTCAGCTCCGCAAGAGGGTTGACCTGGTCCATGAACTGGGAGAGCTGGGAGGAGCCGAAGAACTCCTTGATGGCGGCTACGATCGGTTTGATAGAAATGAGGTCCTGCGGTCGGACCGTCTCGGTCTCCTTGAGGGCCATGCGTTCCTTGGCGATGCGTTCCATGCGGGCGAAAGCGCTCTTCATGACATTGGCGAGGAGCTCGCCCACCGAGCGGACGCGCCTGTTTCCCAGATGGTCAATATCGTCCACATAGGCTTCGCCGTAGTAGACGTCCATCAGGTGCTTCATCGTGGCAACGATGTCGGTGCGTGTGAGGGTATACTCGTTGATCGGCTCCGCGTAATTGAACTTCTTGTTGAGCTTGTAGCGGCCCACCTTGCCCAGGTCGTACTTGCGCGAGGAGAAGAATGTGGAATTGAGGTCCTTCTCCGCCCCTTCAACCGTAATGGGTTCACCGGGCTGGAGGGTGGAGTAGACCGCCGCAAGGGCATCGGCTTTGGAGGGCTCGTCCTGGTCCGCGGTTTCCTTCTCGAGCTTGACGTCCTCGCGCTCGAAGCAGTGGAGGATCATCTCGTTATGCATGGAATCGGGGTTCTCGAGGTCGATTACATCGACAGAGTCGATGCCCAGGTTTGACAGCTCGTCGATCTCGTGGAGGTGGAGTTTCTCGCCGGCGCGGAAAAGCTTCTTCTTGTCGCCGTCCACTTCTATATAGATAGCCTTGGCAAGGACCTTGCCGACGATCTGCTCTTTGGATTCAGAGTTCTCGCCGAGTTCGAGTGTCTTGGACTTGTAGAAGGCGTCGATGATCGCTTCGCGGCTTCCATAGCCTATGGCGCGGAGAAAAAGCGTGCCGAGAAATTTTTTCTTGCGGTCGATCTTGGTGTAGATGAGCTCTTTCTTCTGGTCGATCTCAAACTCGAGCCAGCTTCCGCGATAAGGGATGAGACGGGCCGAGAAGACGCCCTTCTCATGGCTGAAGACGACGCCGGGTGAACGATGAATCTGGGAGACGACAACGCGTTCCGCGCCGTTGATGATAAAAGTGCCCCGGTCTGTCATGAGGGGGACGTCGCCGAGATAGATCTCCTTCTGGCGGATCTCGCCGGTCTTCTGGAAGACTAGATTTACAGTCGCCTTGAGCGGTATGGAATAGGTAAGTCCCTTCTGCTTGCACTCGAGCTCGCTGTACTTCATGGCACTCTCGTCGAGGCTGTAGTGCTCGAACTCAATCACCATGTCGCCCGACTGGCTCTCGATGGGGAACGTGCCTTCAAAGACTTCCTGGAGACCAATATCCCCGGGCTTAAGCCCTTTCTTCAGCACTTCCCTCTGGAGGAAATGCTCGAAAGAAGAAAGCTGGATATCGATGAGGTCGGGAAGTTCCATCGCCTCCTGAAAATCCTTGCCCAGATATTGGCGCTGGATCTTGTTCTCGGTATATGCCATCCCTTACCCCTCCTGATTGCGCCCTTGAAAGGCGCACGGGCCTTGTAAGCACCCGACCACGCGCCGGCCTTAAGCCGGGCACCTGCTATACGCGCCTTGAGCGCGCGCCGTTATCGATCTGCATCAACCTAACATTTGGTCATCCGGAGACACTCTTTTCGAATGCCTCCGGAAAACCGTGCTTCCTTCCCCGCTGCAAACAGCCTTTCGGCCGTTCGGGGAAGGAAGCACGTGATGGAAAAGCGGTGGACCGCCAATAGGCGGCCCGATGCCTTATTTGACTTCGACGGATCCGCCGGCGTCCTCAATCTGCTTCTTGAGCTTAGCGGCCTCGTCTTTGGAGATATTCTCCTTGATGGGCTTGTCGCCCGCTTCGACGAGGTCCTTGGCCTCCTTGAGGCCCAGACCGGTAATCGCGCGAACTTCCTTGATGATGGAAATCTTCTTTTCGGCGGCGAAGCCGGCCTTGAGAACGACCGTGAACTCGGTCTTTTCCTCGACAGGGGCAGCCGCGGCGGCGGGACCGGCTGCTGCGGCTACGGGGGCCGCGGCGGTGACGCCAAACTTCTCTTCCATCGCCTTCACGAGGTCGGCGACCTCGAGGACCGTCATCGAGGCAATCGCGTCGATGACCTGCTCTTTGGTAAGCGCTGCCATATTATCTTCTCCTTCAAAACGCTCTACCTGCCCATACGGGCGGCTCTATCTATGACCGACAGGAACGGCAGCAATCCGAAGCCTGACGGTCGAAAAACCATTTGCAGCGCGACTAGAAATTCTAGCGGCGCTGGGCACGTACGCGGAATTAGCACGGAGCGCAAATTCCGCGAAACGAGGCTCAGGCGCTAGCCTGAGCCTCGTTAGCCTTCTTCTCCTCGATCGCCTTCAGCGTGCGCACCAGCTTGGTGGGGATCGCGTTGATGACGTAGACGAGGTTCTGGGCCGGGCCGTTCATCGCCGACATCAGCATGGCGATGAGCTGCTTCCTGCCCGGAAGCTTGGAAAAGGCCGCGACCTGCATTGCGTTCAGGAAGCCCTTGTCCACGAGGGCTGCCTTGACCTTGAGGTTGGGGACTTCCTTGGCGAAATCGATAAGGACCTTGGCGACATCGTTGGAGTCGGCCTTGACGAAGGCCACGGCCGTGGGGCCCGCGAGCATCGGCTCGACTTCCTTGGTATAGCCAAGTTCCTCGAAGGCGATTCTGGCGAAGTTGTTCTTGACGACGTGGAGTTCGGCGCCTTTCTCGCGGAGCCGCTTGCGAAGTGTGGAGATCTGCTCGACCGTGAGGCCGCGGTATTCGGTGAAGACGAAATCGCTCGCTCCGCCGATCATCACTTTCAGCGCCTCGATGGCCTGGGCCTTGGAGGACTGTATTTTCAATGCTCTCATCGCCATAGCTTACCTCTTCTCGTTCTTGACGATTGCTACGTGTACGCTGGGCCCCATGGTGGGGGCGAGGAACACGCTCGTCACGAAGTCGCCCTTCGCGTCGGCGGGGCGCTTGCGATTGATCTCGTCGAGGAGGACGGTCAGGTTCTCGGCGATCTGTCCGGCTTCCATCGAAAGCTTTCCGATGGCCAGGTGGACGATGTTGGTCTTGTCCGATCGGAATTCGGTGCGGCCCTTGCGCAGCTCCGCGAGGGCAGCCTTTAGGTCGTTGGTGACCGTGCCGGTCTTGGGATTGGGCATGAGGCCCTTGCGTCCCAGCACCATTCCCAGCTTGCCTACGTCCTTCATCATGTCGGGCGTGGCGACCGCGATGTCGAAGTCCAGCCAGCCACCCTTGATCTTCTCGATGAGCTCGGCATCGCCGGCGTAGGCGGCACCGAATTCCAGGGCTTCCTTGACTCGCTCAGGCTTGCAGAACACGAGGACCTTCTTCTCTTCCCTGAACTGGTTGGGCAGGACGACGGTGTCGCGGACGGACTGGCTCTTCTTGAGGTTGAGCCGGACATGGAGCTCGACGGTCTCGTCGAATTTCGCGCACTTCAGTTCTTTCACGAGGGCGCAGGCGGCTGCGGGCTCGAATTCCTGGGTGCGATCCACCTTCTTGGCGGCTTCGAGGTATTTCTTTCCGTGGTTCATTTCTTCAACTCCGTCTCTACGCCCATGGAACGGGCGGTGCCGGCGATGATGCGCATGGCCGCGTCGATGTCGTTCGCGTTGAGGTCAGGCATTTTCTGCTTCGCGATCGCCTCGAGCTTGGCTAGAGGGATCTTGGCCACTTTCTGGGTATGAGGGACCGGTGATCCCTTCTCAATGCCACAGGCCTTTTTGATGAGGACGCTGGCTGGAGGAGTCTTCAGGATGAACGTGAAGGACTTGTCCTGATAGACGGTGATGATCGCCGGGATGATGAGTCCGGGCTCCATGGTCTTCGTCCGCTCGTTGAACTGCTGACAGAACATGGGCGCCGACACGCCGTGGGGACCGAGGGCCGGTCCTACGGGCGGGGCAGGTGTCGCCTTGCCTGCTGGGCACTGCAACTTGACGATTGCAGTAATTTTCTTTTTGGCCATAGCCACTCTCCTTTCGTGGTGTACCCGGAAACCTTACGGTACCGGGGTAGCGTTTCGCGAATCGGGCATCGCCGTCCTCGCGCGATTGGTTTCAGCCAATCGCGACGCGAACGGAACGAGTTCCGTTCGCGAAACTCCCATCTTGCGGAGTTAACACCCCTTATCTGAGAAGCCTAACGTCGAAAATTCCCGTGAATTTTCTCCGTTCTGCCGCTTTCAAAAGAACTTCCGCGGGCTCGGTTCGCCCACTTTACCGAAGACGCCTTAATAAAGGCGCCGTCGCAACCTATACCTTCTCGACTTGGGTCATATCGACCTCGACCGGGGTCGAGCGTCCAAATATGCCCACCATGACCTTAAGCTTGTTCTTCTCGGCATTCACGTCTTCGATGACGCCCGAGAAGGACTCGAAGGGTCCCTCGATAATCTTGACCTGCTCGCCGGGGGAATAGGTCTGCTTCATCCTCAGCTGGCGATCACCCTTGAGCTCACCCGTGCGCTGGAGAATCCGCTTCACTTCCTCATTGGGTATGGGCTGGGGTTTGTTGCTGAGGTTGGAACCCACGAAACCCGTGACGCCGGTGATCTTCCGAATGGCCGAACAGGCGGCCTTCCAGCCGTTGTCGGGCAGATCCATCTCAATAAGGATGTAACCGGGGAGGATCTTCCTCGTTACGGTTTTTTTCTTGCCGTCCTTGACGTCCGTCACTTCCTCGGTCGGAACCTTGATGTCGGTGACGATGTCCCGGGAGAGTTCCAGTGTGTCGATCATCATGCGGATAGTCTTTTCTATCTTGTTCTCATAGCCCGAGTAGACGTGAAGAATATACCAGGATTTTGCCATCCTATATCCTTCTCATCGAAACACGACTTCGATCCCGATAACGAGAAGGAAATCGATAAAACCCAGGAGCATGGCGACGGCGACCGTGGATATGAGGACCACCTTGGTCGAGGATATGACGTCTTCCCTGCTGGGCCAGACGACTCTAGACAGTTCCGTATAACTATCCTTGAAGAACTGGATGATCTTCTTCATGACGGCTCCTTGATGCACTCAAGCACACTGACGACAGGCCAGGAAGGACTCGAACCCTCAACATCCGGTTTTGGAGACCGGCGCTCTACCATTAGAGCTACTGGCCTATTGTGAATCCCCACGACCCTGCAGCCGAGGGATCTCCCTATCCTCAAAAGGGGGCTTCCATAGGCCCGCCCCCTTATTTGACCTTAATTTCCTTGTGGAGGGTGTGCTTGCGGTCCCACTTGCAGTACTTCATGAGCTCGAGCTTGTCCTGCATGGTTTTGCGGTTCTTCGTCGTGGTGTAATTCCGGCGCTTGCACTCGGTGCACTGCAGGGCGATAATCTCAACCGATTGTTTCTTAGTGGCCATTGTCTATTTCCTTTTCGCGGCGAGACTTTCAACCTACCGCGCCAGAATTCGTAAAAGCCCCCGAACGGAATCGAACCGTTGACCTTATCCTTACCATGGATATGCTCTGCCGTCTGAGCTACAGGGGCGCGGACATAGAGCAGGGGGAATTTATCACTTGACGGCGATGATGTCAAGAGCGCGAAGGCCGGAGACGGCGGGCGGCTTCCCCGTCCAGCCAGTCCTGGATCTCGGGCAGGGTGTCGGCGACGAGGTCGACCAGATCCACGGCGATTTCCTGTTCATAGTACAAGAGGATATGCCGCGCCAGATCCGCGCCGAGACCTTCGGCCCCTAAAGTCGATCGCAGTTCATCGAGGGATCGGGGAGGCAGGGCACCTTCCTCCCCGGGTTTGAACATGCGTTTTCTGTCCGGATCGAAGATGACGGAGAGGGAAGTCCGCGTACGCGGCTCCTCGCGGAAAAGGTATAGTAGGTCGAGGATCGACGTGTATTGGGCCTCGCCCTTCTCCTCGATTACCTTTGGCACGATTTCCTCGAGGTTTCGGTGTCTTAGGCGCAGGACCTTGACGTATTTGCCGCTCCCCTCGATGAAGCCGGCGACGAAGTCAGACCAGATCTTAGTCTGCACGATGCTCGGTATTCCCATGAGGTTGCCCAAGGGCGCAAAGACCGTGGCGAATGGCCAGGCGATGATGCTCCGGAATAAGTTAGCCTTCACTACCTGCTTATCGAAGCCCCGAAGGGTGTTGTGAGTCGCCAGGTAAAGTCCGTTAGCCAGGGAGATGAAGAAGAACTTCACGAGGTTGAAAAGGATTCCGTCGTGGACCCAGGGCCAGAGGATATCGAAGTTGGTCTTGATGAAACCCATGATCGGTACCGAGAAGCCCGTCCAGAAGAGGGACTGGGCGACATTGTCGAAGTTGATGCTCCGCAGCTTCCACTGGTTCAGGCGGGCGCCCCGGCTGGAGATGAGGTCGGCGATGCTGTTCCTGAAGCCTGTGATGCCCAGCCAGAGGATGGCGTAGAAGGGGCCGACGAAGTGGTTCGCAACCACGAAGCCTACAACGGCATAGAAGACGTTCTTGACCCAGGGGTTAAGGTAGCGCAGGGCTTTCGAGAAAGGTACGATAGCCGAATCGCTCGAGACGTCCTCGCCCAGGCCAAAACCCGAGCCGCCGGAGATCTTTCCCAGGCAGATGATGGGCGGGCAGGAGTCCACCTCGGCCCGGCCGACCGCTTCTCCCCCGGCTTTCACCATCGCGGAGACGAGGCCGGGCAAGGCCAGATGGCGTTCCAAATAGGCAGATTTCTTCTTTCCCCATATCTTGTCGGCAAAGATGAATCCCATACCGGGAATCTTGGGATTCCTGCCCGTGGAGTCGCTGCCGCAGACGGGGACGAGGGGAGGAAGACCCTGTACCTTCTGCTCCCTATTGATGTCGTTCACGAGAGCGGCAAGCTTCAGGACCTCTTTCGGGTCGCGTCCGATGCAGTCCTGCGTGTTGTAGATCTCTACGAAATCCAGGTCAGCTCTATGAACCGCGAGAAGGCGTCTGGCCCGCTCGAAGCCGTATTCGAGGGGGTGGAGGATCTTGAGCTTGCATCCCGCGGATCGAAGCACCCCGCTCGCCTCCCTGATATCCTCGAAAGCCGACTGGTAGTTGACGATGCGCGCGCCAGCGAAATGACGCTCGAGGAGGACCTCGGGCGTCAGGCTCCTGAATTCGGCCTTGAGACGCCCATATGCCTCATCGATCGCCAAGTATTCGGTCTTCGAGAGGCGTCCCGCCCGCTGACCGCGTTTTGCCAAGCCTTTCTTGACCTTGAGAATCTGCAGCCTGTTGAGCAGTACCGGCATGTACAGGGTGTAAAGGAATTCGGCCAAATGGAGCCTGTTGATACTTGCCGTCGGAATAAAGGCGTAGAGGCTCTGCATCGTAAGCTCGGGAACCCTGTAGAGCGTGTCCTCGGGCCAGCCTTCGTTGAGGGCTCTGAGGGTGGTGGCGTTGAATTCGTCCAGGATGCGGCCGACGGCATTCAGCCTGTTCAACTGGTTCTTCTCGAGCCCTGTGAGGAATTCCCTGAACTCGGGGGATTTTCGGAGAAAGAACCCCGCGATCTCCTCCCTTTTCCTGAAGCGCGGCAAAAGGGCCATGAAGTGGAATCGCTCCCCTCCGTCCGTCATCGAGAACTCGAGGGCTATGTCCACGCCGATGCCGATGATTCTGCCCGCCTCGAAAACCTCCTCCATCGCCTCCAGGTCGGTAGCGGAGCCGTAGGCTACGGTCAACCGGGAAATCCCTTTTATGAAAGCGTCTATGATGAGCTGGGTGGGGTTCTTTCTCCCCGAAGTTGCGGTGTCATGGACGTGCTCATCCCATCCAAAGCCGAAGTCGGAGAGCCGCGTGCCATTCTCGGGCAGTTCCACGATGTTGAGTTCTTCGCAGAGCTTGCGGATGACCTGATGCTGGCCTGAGCTCGATACCGAGAAATCGTAGAGGAGTTCCAGCTGCCGGCGCTTGTCGTGCCGGTGCTTGACCACCTCCTTGACCAAGGCAGCCTGAACCCGGGCCGTATTGAGGGGCAAATCGAGACTCTTGGAATGGAAAGAAGCGTCGGCCAGGATCTTCAAGGCCTCAAGCCTTGCCCCCGCGCTCCTCGAATCCAAGTCCCCTACCACCGTCAGGTAGGACTCGGCTATAGAGATCCTCCGCCGCTTGAACCAGCGGTTCACGCCCGAGGGATGGGAAGGCAGAAGGGTATTGATCGTAGTGGGCGCGTCGATCCGGGCATTCACCTCCCTCCGCATCTTCCGCAGCTCGGCCGAGAAGCTGAGGGAACTTACGAGTTTCTTGTATATCTGCAGCAACCTGGATTTCGCCATGATACGGGTTGAAAACCGCCTTTCGTCTCAGAATTACCTACGTTGTCAGTATAGTCGAATTAACCATGAATAAAAGCGCCTATCTCACTTCGTCTACGCGAAAACATCATCCAGCTTCGCGGCATGTTCGAAACGCGTGGGATTCTCGGTCCGCGCTATTTCGGCGAAATGCAGGGCGCCGCATATGATCTTGGCCGCCTCTCCCTCGCGCAGATCCTCGGCGAACAGGCTGCCCTTGGTCTCCACGGCCAAGTAGAGACGCTCGGCCCCGTTCTGTTCGATGAGGAAAGCCCAGTCGGGATTATAGGTTCCAAGCGGGGTGTTGATCTCGAACCAACCGGGCAACTTGGCGGCGAGGGCTTCGAAAGTTTTGCCCAAGCCCACCGAGTCGGCGAGGAGGCTAGCCTCGGCGGCCTTCCCCTCAGGCAGGCTGCGCCACGGGGACTGAAACCAGGAATCGAACATGAATACTTAGGCGGCGGTATCGGCCAGTTATACCAGGCCGAAACGGTTGCCCGGGGTTATTCCCAATCCATCAGTATCCAAGGGCAGTTCCCCAGGATCGCCTTCGAGTGTGGCGCTGGACTTCTGGCAGGACGGACAAGGTCAATTTCCTCTTCTGTGTCCTCTGCCCGAGAGATTGCGTATGAGTGAAAAAGCTGTCCCGTCCTTCGTGAGGACGAGGAAACCGACGCCGATAGCCACATAGACGGAGGTCATGATCATGAAGGGCATGCCGGCTGAAATCAGGGTCGACTTCGAGGCCGAGAACGCCGCAAAGAGAGGCGCGCGGAGAAGGAGGATAGGGACGGCGGCTGCCAACGAAAAGGCCAGAAGTCTGGCGCTGTAGGCCAGGACGCCGCTCAGGGCTCCTGTCATGCCCTCGGTCCTTCTTTTCAGAAGGGCGAAGACTAAGATGATCGTGTTGACGAGACTTGAAAGGGAGAGCGCCAGGGCTATGCCCGGCCCCTTGAAGGGAAAGGCCAGCACGGCGACGAGGCCGATGTTGACCACGAAGCTCGCGATGCCCGCGATGGCGGGAGTCTTGGTGTCAGACCGGGCGTAGAAGGCCGGGGCTATCACCCTGTTGGCAGCGATAAAGGCGAGACCCGTCTGATGCCAAAAGAAGGCAGCCGTCGTCAGGGCGACCGATTCTTCCGAAAAACCGCCGCGCTTGTAGAGGAGGGTGACGATCTCCCCGCCCGCTATCATCGAGAAGACAGCCACGGGAATGGTGATGAGGGAAAGACTCTTCAAGGTCCTTCCGAGGCTGGACGAATAGCCTGCCCAGTCACCACGCCGCACCGTATCGGCGAGGCGGGGCAAAAGGACGGTGCCGGCCGAGACGGCGAAGATGCCGAGGATGAGCTCCTGGAGTCTTGTGGAGTACTGGAGGCTCGACGCCGTTCCCTGACCGACCCTCGAGGCGAAGACGGTGCTGACAAGATCGTTAATCTGGTAGGCGGCTACGCCCAGGATGGTCGGGGCGATGAGGGCGAAGACCTTGCGCATGCCCGGGTCGCGGAAAGCCGCCTTCGGGGATATAAAGCCGAATTTCGCTCCGGTCCTGATGACTGCCGGGAGCTGAAAGAGGGCCTGGGCCAAGCCGCCCAAAAGGACGCCGACAGCCATGGCCCGCGCCGGGTTGGGCATCCAGCGCGAGATGGCCCAGGGCATGACGATGAAGCTCACATTGAAGAGAATGGGCGCGAAGCCCGAGGGAGCGAAGATGCCATAGGAGTTCAGGATTCCCTGGAAGAGAGCGGCGATAGACACGAGAGCGAGGAAGGGGAACATGATCCTCGTCAGAACGATCGTCTGGGCGGGGTCCGAGCCGAAGGCCTGTACGATCCAGGGCGTCATCGCCATGCCCAGGGCGACGATGACCATGACGAGAATAGTCAGCACGGTCAGGCTCGAGGAGAGGAACCTGCGTGTCGCCTCGTCGTCCTTGTCGTGGAGGTAGCATTTGAAGGTCGGGATGAAGGCGACGGCTATCGAGTTTTCCGCGAAGAGCCTTCTCATGAAGTTGGGGATGATAAAGGAGACCGTAAAGGCATCCGATAAAAGACCCGTCCCCAGAAAACTCGCCTTGGTCATCTCCCGGACGAGTCCCAGAACCCGTGAGATCATCGTGAGGAGGGAGAGGAGGCTCGCGTTGCGGACCATCTTGCTCTCGATTCCGTCGGGACCGCCGGGCGCGGTGGGCGTCTGTTCCGGCTCCTGCATGGATTTCAGGCCGGTTTTCGGCTGGCGGCGAAGGCAGCGACGCGGGCCCCGACCTCGTCCACGGCCACTTGGCTTATCCAGTAGTGGGTCACAAAACGGCAGAATCCGCCCTCGGGCGGACTGGCCAGGATGCCCCCCTCGGCCAGATAGGCGGCGAAGTCCTTGCCGTCGGCCCAAGATGGAAGCGAGAAAAAGACCATGTTGATGTCGAGGTTATCCTTGCGTACCTGAAAGCCGGGGATAAGAGACAGCCTCTGCGCGAGGCGGCGGGCGTTCTCGTGGTCCTCGGCAAGACGCTTTGTCATCTCCTTGAGGGCGATGAGGCCTGCCGCGGCCAGGATGCCCGCCTGACGCAAGCCCCCGCCCATGGGTTTGCGTTTGCGGCGAGCGGCCGCGATGAAGTCCCGGGTACCGGCGAGCATCGAACCGACGGGAGCGCAAAGCCCTTTGGAGAGGCAGAACATCACCGAATCGACCTGGGAGGCTATCTCGGCGGCATCGACATGCAAAGAAGCCGCGGCATTGAAGAGTCTCGCGCCATCGAGGTGCAGCGGAAGGCCAGCGGCCTTGGCCAGGGCCGAAACTTCGGCCATGTAGGAGAGGGGAATCACCTTGCCCGAGGAATGTGCGTTCTCGAGACAGACGAGGGAGGTCTCGGGATAATGGATGTCAATGCCGCGTATCCTCGCCTTGATCGCCTCGGGGGGGAGGATGCCGCCGGGGGCGTCTATCGTCCTCGTCTGCACGCCCGCGATGAGGGAGGCGGCGCCAGCCTCATGCTGGATGATATGGCACTGTTCGCCCAGGATCACTTCGCTGCCCCGAGGGCACCAGGTGAAGAGGGCCAGCTGGTTCCCGAAGGTGCCCGAGGGCACGAAGAGCGCGGCTTCTTTTCCGACCATTTTTGCCGCGAGGGCTTCGAGTTCGTTCATCGTGGGGTCGTCGCCGTAAACATCGTCACCGACAGGTGCATTGGCCATAGCCTGACGCATAGCCGGAGTCGGCCAGGTCACCGTATCGCTGCGCAGATCTATCTTGTTCATGTCTTCCCTTCCCAGCACAGGATAGCAGGATTCTCGGCTTCGACACAGCCCCCGGCCGGTCCCGCCCCGCCGGTCGGTCATAGCTTCGCGGTACTATTGTCGGCTTATCATGCCCCGGCCTTTCATTGTATAACCCTTGCCCATGGATATCAGTCTCATCGCCCTCGATCTGGACGACACCCTGCTCGATTCGGAACTCGATATATCCAAGGCCAACATCGAGGCCGTGGCTGCCGCCGAAAAAGCCGGTATCGAGATAGTCCTCGCTTCGGGAAGAAACTATCGTTCCATGAAGAAATATGTTCTCGTCCTCGGCCTCGACCGCCCGGGAAATTACCTCGTCTGTTCCAATGGCGCCGAGACGCTCGAAGCCATGAACGGCGTACACGTCGAGCGTCTTTTCCTCACCGAGGCCTTCTGCCACGAGGCTGTTTCGATCGTTGAATCCCATGGTTTTTCCTGGCAGGTCTACCTGGAGGACAGGATATACGCCAGCGAGCTGAACGACTGGGCACTGCTCGACCAGCGCCTGAGCGGCCTGCCTCTCCTTCCCTCCCCGCCTAAGGATAAACTCTTCAAGGGGGGCCAGATCAAGTTCGTCATCCCCGGCGACCCGGAAAGCATAGCCCAACTCAACGACATCCTCGCGAAGACCTTTGAAGGCAAGGCAGTCGTCGTCACATCCAAGCCCTATTTCCTCGAGATTCTTCCCCTCGGCGCCGATAAAGGTTCGGCCCTGAGGCGTCTTTCGGCGAAGCTCGGCATCGGCATGGACCGGGTGATGGTAGTCGGGGACGCGATGAACGACCTCGGCATGATAACGGCGGCGGGCTGGGGCTGCGCCCCTGCCAACGCCCGCGATGAGGTCAAGAAGGCAGCTCGCGTCGTCTCCTTAAAAACCAACGAGGAGGATGCCGTGGCCGATCTCATCTATTCGGTTGCGCTAGGCGGTAGGCGTCCAAAAACAGTATGAGATAGTGCTGGACGCCGTCGAAGTACTCGGCCTGGAGAGAAGCGGCGGCCTTGCCAATGTAGCGGTAGTGCCAGCTCTCCCAGACATAGCCGGTGACGCTTTCCATCCCCTTGGGATAGGAGAGGGAGAAGCCGAATCGCCTTGCGTTGGCGACGAGCCACTTCGAGGCTGGGGTAAGCGCGAAAGCGTCGGTTATGGAGCCGAAATCTATGGCCGTGCCGAGCTGATGCTGGCTCGATCCGGGGCGGGCCGAGACCCGCGAGGCCTCTTTCTCGCCCATCTCGGCCACGTTGCGGGTAAAAAGGGATTCCTGATAGGAATAACTGCGATAGGCCGAGGATATAGTAAGAGACAGGCCATCGGCCTTGGCCGCGGCCGACATCACAACCAGGGCTTCGAAGGCTGGCTTTCGCAACCTGTGGCCCGGCCGCGAGACCGAAAGGCTCTTGCCGTCGAGCTGGACCAGATCCGAAGGTTCGTAGTCCCGGGGCAGGGACTTCGACTTGTCGACCCGGGCGAGGAGCTTAGCATCGGTGGTTCTGTCAGCCATCGCTGCGTCAAGAAGCTCGAAAAATCGGCCTGTCCCCTGCCGCACGCGGGCGAGGAAGGCTCCCGACTCGACCTGGCTCAGACCCAAGGCGGTCGCGGCGGCCTCGACCTGGACCATCTTCGGGGACTGCTTCGGAACGCAGTCCGTGTCCACGACGAGGGCGAGGGCGAAAAAAAGAACAACAGGGGCTTTCTTCATCGCCCTTGAGTATAGCGGCCGCGCCGGGAAGGGAAAAGAAGGGCCGCGCGTAAAAGGAGCCGGGATGAGGCGGGAACAATTCGAAACCTTCGATTGCCTGAGAAGCGCGTTCAGGAACTATGCGGCTGGCCTTTCGGCGAAAAGCCCCTGGCTGGGCGAGCTCCAAGAGGAACTCCGAGTAGAATTGGGCTACGAGGACTACAAAGTCGAGACACCCATAGTCTACAATCGAGCCCTCGACGACCTTGGCCCCGGCGATGAACCTGCCTTCATCATCGTCGCGGACAATCCCGGAAAGAACGAGCAGAAAAAGACGCAGAACCGCTACCTTGTCGGCCAATCGGGCAAGCTTGCCAAAGGCTGGTTCGCTTCCGAACTCAAGCTTGACTTTTACAAGGCCTGTGTCATCATCAACAAGACACCCATTCATACCCCCAAGACGGCCGAGATCGCTCTCCTCAAGCGATTGGCGCGGCGAAAATCGGCCAGGCTCGGCGATGAACTGGACGCGATCCTCGATCAAAGCCAGCGTTGGATGGCGAGGCTGGCCTTCGATCTCCACAGCTGTCTGGGCTGCGTTCTCTGGGTTTCGGGCTACGGTGAACTGAGGCCAGGAAAACTCTTCCGCCCCTGGGGGGAGGAGACCGCGAAGCTCTACGCCGCGGCGCCGTCTTCCCTGCGGGACAAGGTCTGGGTATTCAGACACTTCTCCATGAACCAGTTCTCGATCGAGTACGCGAGATCTAAGACAGGGGACAGTACCCTCCAACGACTCGCGGCGATAGGGACGACGCGGCGGAAAGAGATCCTCGGCTGGTAAATAGGCCCGCAGCCGTGCTGGCCTACCCGCCTTCAGTCACCACCAGTTGACTACATCCTCCGCGAAGCCCATGAATCGGTCCAGGACCAATACCTTCGCGTCGTCGAGGACGACCCTTCCCGAGAAATAGCCGAAGACCTGGTGCTGGATAGACTTAATGGCGAGGATGTCGGTCGAACTCGAACGGTCGACGGCTGGCTCGAAATCGAGCTCGAACCGGCCGTCCGAACTCGTGAACTTCCAAGGCGCCAGGTAGTTCGACCTGTCAAGGTGAAAAATCACCTCGTCGAGCTTGTGGGCCTTTCCTCCGTAGAAGACCATGTTCTCGCTCGCCGGACTCCGGTCGGAAAAGCCATAGCCTATATTCCAGCCGAAGGGGATGCCGTCCAGGAGTCCCGAGGCGGAACCCCAGTACCATCGATTTTTCCAAGTCCAGACGCCTCTCCCCCAGTCGAGGCCGCCCGAGGAATCCCCAGGCGAGAAGGCGTACTCGGACGAGCCGAGCCTGGCTTTGCCCGAAGCTGACATGCAGTTGATCTTGGAGTTGTAGTAAAAAGCCCTGCGGTTTTCCTTCCAGGAGGTAGCGATGTTCATCGAATCTCCCCCGGGTATCTCGGAAAGCTCGATCTCGGCCTCGAGGCTCGTGCCGCCATCGGGGGCGCGAAAGCCTGGCGCCTTCGCCGATATCCTGCGCCGTCCTCCTGATGCCGAGAAGGACAACTCCATTTTGGCACTCTTATAGGTGACAGAACCCTCGCCGGGAGCGGGGGAAAAGCCGAGTCTGCCCATCGGGAAGAAGAAGAGGTCGTCGAGCTGATAGGCCTTTCCGGCGGCGAAATCGATCCACGCGAGAGCCGTCATGCCCAGATAACCCAAATCGGAAATCGTCAGGCAGAACCCGTATTTCCCGCCGTGAGAGATGACCGAGTAATAGTCCCATTCCTTGATCCGCCACCCTGGCGCGGCGATTTTGTTCCTGTCATAGCGCCAGTAGGGCTTGCGCGCCCAGCCCTCCTTTACGAGTCGCCCATCGCTGTCCAGAAGCTCCATCGGACTTGTTATTTCATGCTGCGCCATCGCCATCCCCCTTGGCACGAATCATCAGGACCATAATGGGCTTTTTATGTTCGGCGCGCAACGAAAAAATTCGCGGACAAACGCTTGCCGGCACAGGCTGAGCAAGACGCGGGAACCTCAGCGCAGTAAGGCCGAAAGCCAGTCGCCGAGCGCGGCCAGGGCCTTCGGCGAGAACGTCTCCTCGATGGTCCCGTACTCCTCGGGCAGTCCCGTCCCGGCAGTCTGGAAGAGATGGTTGAGGCCTTTAAGCTCGAGCGGCGTAAAGCGCGTATTGCCCGCATCACGCATGGCCGCGCCGATGGCGGTAAGGTTCTCCTCGGCCGGCACCTGAAGATCCTTCGAGCCGACCAGAGCGAGAAGGGGCATTTTCACCTTGGCCAGATAAGGCGCCGGGTCAAGGCTGAGAAAGGTGATGAACCAGGGCGAAAGGAGCTGGTCCGCGGCACGGTCAGCCTCCTCCTCCAGCGCGGCCCGTATCCCGGGCGCGGCTCCCTGCGGAAGCATACCGAGATAGATCTCGACGATCCGGGAGCGCTTGGCGGCAGGTTTATCGTTACCCATCGCGATCGCGTACAGCGAGGCATTCTTGGCATTGGCGCCGGCTATCGCCGTCTCGCCCACTCCCGATGCCCGCGCGATGGCCGCGTTCTGGAGATAGAGGAGCTTCTCCCCTGACAGACCAGGGCCCGCCAGGAGGACAGCAAAGGCCAAGCCGGGATCCTTAGAGGCTACGAGGGCGGCTATCAGGCCGCCCTCGCTGTGGCCGATGATGCCGATTTTCCCCGAGTCGATCACCGCCTCCTCCCGCAGGAAGGCGAGGGCGGCTTTGGCGTCCTCGGCGAAATCGAAGGTCGTCGCCGCGCCGAAGTCCCCGGTCGAGGCGCCCACGCCTCTATCGTCGAGCCGCAGGGTGGCTATGCTTCGCCGCGCGAGGCAGTCGGCGATGACGAGGAAGGGTCTGTGTCCCATGATGGTCTCGTCCCTGTCCTGGGCTCCGGATCCCGTGACGAGAAGGGCGGCCGGGAAGGGCCCGGCGCCCTCAGGCAGGCAGAGGGTCCCCGCAAGCCGTATTCCCTTCGGTCCTTTCACCACGACTTCTCGATTCATATAGGGGAAGGGGGGCTTGGGCTCCTGAGGGCGGGCAGGCTTCGCTACGACCAAAGCCGCCTGCTTTTCAAGAGCGAGGGGCAGCTTGGCGCCGCCTTGCTTCCAGAATCCTGCGATCTTGCGCCCGCTCGGATCGAGCGTTCCTTCGAAGCTTCCCTTTATGAGCTTCACGTCGAAAATCACCTTCCCGTCGGCGAAACCGACTGAGGCGACGGATATGCCTGTCGCCCCCTGGTCGGGGCTGTCCATCGTCGCCTTCGCCCCGCCGTCTGCGACTTCCACATGGAAGACGATCCGCAAGGCAGTTTTGCCCACAAAGAGGCTCCCTGCCCACGTGCCCTGGAGGACCGCAAGCCCCGAAGGCTGACCTTCGGCGAAGGGTTGGGAGGAAAGAGCCGCCAAGGCAAGCAGCGCGGAAATAAGCAGTTTTTTCATGTCACTCGACCTCACTGTCTATCAAAATGTCATCATTTTCGGTGCTCGGGGAGGCCCCATGCCTGATTTCTCCGCTTTTATCGCCCGGTATGCTCCACTGGTATTCGTAGACAGAAGACCGATCCTTCTCCCGACCAGCTTTCAGCCGATACTGATCCACCATGGGCTATCGCGATGTGGCGTACGATGGCCAATCCCAGGCCAGTCCCGCCCGATTTCCGGTCGTGCGATTTATCGGCGCGGTAAAAGCGCTCGAAGATCCGCTCGAGGTCGGGGGCCGGTATCCCTGAGCCGCGGTCCCTGACGCGCATTTCGATGAAATCGCCCGATCGGTTGGCTTCAAGCAGCACCGCTGAACCTTCAGGCGAGTAGCGGATGGCGTTTTCGAGCAGATTTATCAGCGCCTGCTCGATCAAGCCTGAATTGGCTTGGAATCGCAGAGCGTCGGGCAGGTCGGACTCCAGCCGGACTGTTCTTTTTGCTGCCTGATCTCTGACGGTTTCGAGGACAGACCGGCCGATGTCGCCCATGAGGCAGGATTCCATGGTGAGCCAACCGGCCGGCTCCCGCTCCAGCCTGGCCAGGGAAAGGAGATCTTCGACGATCCGTTCCATGCGGATGGCGTTCCTTTCAATGATCTCAAGGTATCTGGCTGATGTCTCGTCGAAGGAGCCGCTCGTTTGCAGAGTCTCGGCAAAACCCCGTATCAGGTGGATGGGTGTACGCAGCTCATGCGAGACGTTGGAGACAAAGTCGGTACGCATAGTCTCAAGCCGCTTTATAACGCTCACGTCGGTGACGGCGAGGACGATACCTTGATTGCCTTCGCCGCCAAGAGGAGAGGCGTTGACGTGCACCGTCGCGCCGGTTCCGGAATACAGCACAACCTCGGCGGCGACCGGCTCTCCCTCATCCAGACAGCGCTGCGCGAGTTCGGCCAGGGCTGAGGCTCCCGAAATCCATGAAAGCTTATTCCCCGCAAGAGTCCCCGGCTCGGCGTTGAGCATTTTATGCGCGGCCGGATTGGCCTCGACGATCCCGAGCTTCGAATCGAGTGCAACTATCGCCTCACCCGCCGAATCCAGGATAGCCGAGAAGCGTCTGCCCATCGCCTCGGCCTCAGATGCTTTTCCGAGCAGCCTGGCAGCCATCGAGTCGAGCGATTCCTCGAGGATCTTTAATTCCTGGGGTATGAACCTGCCGTTTTCCCGGGATATCCTTTCATTCCGTGAACTCGGGCCAAGATTGCCCTTGGCATACTGGAGCGCTCGATTCGACAAGTCCACGATGGGTCGGGAGAGAATCCGTATCAGGACAGCGCTGGCTGCCAGGGCGGCGAGTACGGCCGCTAAGGCGATGAGAAAAAGTATGCGTTTCATCCTGCCGAGACTTTGCATCAGTCCCGGGAATGAAAGGGAAAGCCGCAGAACGCCGACTACCATTCCTTCTCCGGGACCATGCAGGGGGACTGCGGCGTAGAGCATCCATTTGCCTGTCGTGGATGATTTTCTCCGGGACCATGATGCCTCGCCGGCAAGGGCGCCTGACACTTCCGGCCTATCCCCGTGATTGGACATCACCGCCGGGTTGACGTCGGAATCGCCAAGCACTTTGCCTGATATATCAACCAACGTCACTCGGTAGCCGGAAGCCGCGGCCAGACGCGAACAGAAAGACGAAATGGAATCCGAATTGGAGGAAGCGGCCCAGAAATCGGGCAGACTCGAACCGGCAGCCCAAGCGGCTCGAACGAGGCCCTCGGCGTTGGATTGGATATAGACTTTTTCGGTTACGGCTGTCCCGGTGGCGAGCGCGACGACAGCCACGGCGAGGATCGCCGCCGATACAACGGCGAAACTTCGGGTGAAAAACCTCCCTTTCATCGGATATCCCTGAAACGATAGCCGATTCCCCGTACGGTCTCTATGAGAGCTCCTTCATCGCCGAGCTTCCGCCTAAGCGCGAGGATATGGACGTCCAGGGCGCGGTCGGTCACCGGGTAATCGGGACCTTTGGCGCCGGCAATAGCCTGCGATCGCGTGAATACCCTCCCGGGATCGCCCATGAGCAGTTCCAGGATCGCGAATTCGGTCGCCGACAAATTCACGGGCCTGCCGCTGGCGAATACTTCGTGGCGGTGCACATCGAGGGTGATTCCCAACACTGAGAGACGCTTGCCTCTCGGGTCAGGCCGGCTGTCACCATCTCGCGACGAGGGGTCAGAACGGCGCAGGAGAGCTCGGATTCTGGCGGTAAGGACCTTGGGGCTGAAAGGTTTCGCTATATAATCGTCGGCCCCTAGTTCGAGACCAGCGACGATATCGGCGTCCTCGCCCCGGGCCGAGGCGATGATGACCGGCAAGGCTGCCCCTTTCGCCCTGGATCGGATCGCGCGAAGAACCGCCAGCCCATCCATGCCGGGAAGCATCAGATCGAGCACGCACAACGTCGGGCCGGTTGCCTCGAGCAACCCCAGCGCCTTTTCGCCGTCCTCGGCGTGCGCGGTACGCCAGCCTTCCTTCCCGAACGAGACGGAGAGGAGTTCCACAATGTCTGGATCATCCTCGATGACAAGGATCAGTGGGGCATCCATGGCTTTCCTCACCTGTTGAGATCGACTCTCGTGCCGTCCACCATGAACACGATGTCCTCGCAGGCGTTGGTCATGTGGTCGCCGAGCCGTTCAAGATGCCCTGAGGTAGTGAGGAGTTTCGCGGCCCTCTGTGCTTCCTCCGGCCTTTCGCGCATCATCGTGAGTACTTCGATTATCAGGCTCTTATGTTCTCTGTCGATGATATCGTCCATCGCCGCTGTCCTGCCGGCCAATTCCACCGACCTCGCGCTGAATGCTTCGGCCGTCCCCTTCATCATCTCGACACCCGTCTCCGCCTCCAGCACCAGCCGGTCGATGAGGTGTGACCGAGGTTCCCCCGAAAACCTCCCGACGGCTTTAGCCATGTGCACGGCGTGGTCCGCCGCGCGCTCGAAATCCGCGGCCACCTTGAACGCGGCCACGAGAACCCTGAGGTCAGATGCCACAGGCTGCTGAGTGGCTAGAGCGGCGGCCGCCAAGTCCTCTACCTGGAGCTGCAGGTCATCGATTTCTGCATCGCCTCGCTTTACTTCCCTGACGAGATTCATATCCTGGCGCTTGAGCGCGTGCAGGGCTTTCAGAAGGGCTTCTTCGGTCTTCACCGCCATGAGGGTTATTGTCTCGTTTATCTTGATTAAATCCTCTGAAAGCCGCGATCGTTCCGTCATGATTGTATCCTCTACCGTTCATCGGCGTTTTCAGCCGAAGCGGCCGGAAATGTAGCGTTCGGTGCGTTCGTCGCGCGGGGTTACGAAGAGCTGTCTGGTTGGCGCGTATTCGACCAGGTCGCCGGAGAGAAGAAAGGCCGTCATGTCCGAAATGCGGCCTGCCTGCTGCATGTTATGGGTCACAATGATGATAGTATACAAGGTTTTCAGCTCGTCAAGAAGCGATTCGATCTTGGCCGTGGAGATGGGATCGAGCGCGCTGGTCGGTTCGTCCATGAGCAGGATTTCCGGCTTGAGGGCAAGCGCCCTCGCGATGCAGAGCCGCTGCTGCTGGCCTCCCGAGAGTGTATAGGCACTGTGCTTCAGTTTGTCCTTCACCTCATCCCAGAGAGCCGCCTGCCGAAGCGAAGACTCCACCAATTCGTCCATGTCGCCCGTCCATCCGTTGATGCGCGCCCCCCAGGCGATGTTCTCATGGATATTCTTGGGGAAGGGATTGGGTTTTTGGAAGACCATGCCGATCTGCCTGCGCACCTGGACCGCATCCACGGCGGCATCATAGATATTAGCACCATGAAACAGTACCTGACCCGATGTCTTCGTTCCCAGGATAAGTTCGTTCATGCGGTTGAAGGCGCGCAGGGCTGTGCTTTTGCCGCAGCCGGAAGGCCCTATGATCGCGGTCACCGAATGCCTGCAAAAGGCGAGCGAAAGATCGCGCACACCGATATGCCCGTCGGCATATTCGATGGTCAGGTTCCGCGCGTCGAGAGCCGATTCCGAACCGCTCGGGACGATCGGGGCTGTGTTCGCGAACGGCGTGCGCATAGGAGACATTTCTACTTTCATGTCGCGGTTCTCCTGCGCGACCTGAAACGGTTGCGCATAACGATGGCTGTCGCGTTCAGCGTGAGGAGCAGAACGAGCAGGAGCAGAATCGCCGCCGCGGCGAGGTTCCTGAACTCCCCCTGAGGCCGGGACGTCCATTGGTAAATCTGTATGGGAAGCGTGGTGAATCGTGAAAATGGTCCGGCCGGATCCAAGGTCAGAAAGGTCGAGGCTCCGGCCACCACAAGAGGCGCCGTCTCGCCCAGCGCTCGGGAGATCGCAAGCACGGTTCCGGTCAGTATCCTGTCAGCTCCCGCCGGAAGCACATGGTACCAGATGGTCTGCCATTTGGTAGCCCCCAGGGCAAGGCCCGCCTGCCGCAGGGATTGGGGGACTGCCCGCAGAGCCTCCTGCGCGTTGATGATGATCACCGGCAGAACGAGCAGCGCGAGGGTAAGGGATGCCGAGAGGATCGTGCGCCCGCTTGAGGCTCCCTGCTCAGCCATTCCGAACAGCGATCCGGAGGTGAGGGGTTCGAGGGCTCTGACGAAAATCGCCAGACCCAGCATGCCGTAGATGATCGACGGCACCCCAGCGAGGTTGTAGATATTGAGTCGGACGAAGCGGTTGAGCGCGTTGTCGGCCGCGTATTCCTCGAGCCAGATCGCGGCCGCCACGCCGACAGGGAAGGCGAAGAGCAAGGTGAGGAGTATCGTGAGGAGAGAGCCGATAGCCGCCCCTCGAAGACCCGAATCCAGCGCAGAAGCCGATTGCGGTTTCTTAAGCAGATCCGGGCTGAGCCATGAGCGGAAGTACAACCTCCCCTCGGGGTATTCCCTGTCCCTGAACTCGAATATCGTCTTGCGGGAGAGAAGACTCTCGGCGAGGGACCAGGTTTTCACTGGCTCCTCACGAACGATTTCCTCCCGGACAAGGCTGAGCAATTCGGCCCGGCTGCGCGACGCCAGCGGTTTCGCTCCGTCGAGGGCAATAAAGAACCTCCTCGAGAGGCCTTCCTTCAACGCTTCCACAAGCCCGGGAACAGCCAAGTTTTCGAAAGTGACTCCGTCGCGCACAAGGCTGGAGGGGTCTGTTTCAAACTTGACGAGGACATAGCCAAAACTCTGGGTGATGATGTTGAATAGCAGCGTGACGAGGAAGAGAACGGAGAGCAGGGTCGCGGCCAGGAACGCGGCTCCACGGCGGCCGGCTTTCGATTTTCTCTCCTCGATGCGTTCATCGTAGACGCCGTTCATTCGTACACCTCCCGGCGCCGGCTTACGATGCGTCGCGAAAGGATGTTCAAGCCCATGGTGACAATGAAAAGCGTAGCGGCGATCGCAAACAGGCTGCTGTAATCGATAGAATCGTAGGACAGGTCTCCGCCGGAAATCCTGACGATGTGTCCAGTCATGGTTTCGGCCGATTTGAGAGGATTGAGCGTGAGGTTGGGGCCGGCACCCGCGGCTAAAGCTACGATCATAGTCTCTCCGACAGCCCGGGAGAGTCCAAGAATGAAGGCCGCGGCGAGTCCCGAAAATGCCGCGGGAACCACAACCTGGGTCGTGACCTCGTGCTTGGTTGCCCCGGTGGCATAGGCGGCCTCCCTGAGCGTCCCGGGAACAGCTGAAAGCGCGTCCTCGCACATCGAGGCGATGAGAGGCAGGATCAGGATGCCCATAACAAGGCCGGCTGAAAGCATGTTGTAGACTTCGATGCGATCGGTTCCGATTATTCCCCGCAGAAAAGGGGTAACCGAAGTGAGGGCGAAATAGCCGTAGACGACAGTCGGTATGCCGGCCAGCACCTCGAGCGCGGGCTTGAGGAATTGCCGGAGCCTCCAGGGAGCGTACTCGGAAAGATAGATGGCGACCATCAGGCCCAAGGGCAACGCCACCGCCATGGCGATGGCGCTCGTGGTCAAGGTGGCCGTGGCCAAAGGCAGGATGCCAAAACGCCCTATAGTGGGCTGCCACACGCTTCCCGTGAGGAATTCCAGGAGGGAGACTTGGCCAAAAAAAGCAAGGGATTCCTTGCCGAGAATAAATACAATGCCCGCCGTGGTGAGGATCGAGAAGCCCGCGCAGGCTACGAGAGCAGCCTTGATGACGGCCTCGCCCGGCCTTGGATGCCGGGCGAGGTTTCTGCCTGTTGTGGTCTCCCCGTGGCCTGAGCCCTCTTTGGCAAGGTGACGGGCCGGAGAGGGCTTTGACATCAGAACCTACCCTTGATTGTGGCTGCCAGCGCGCTCTTGGACACGCGAAGGGCTTCGGCGGGCGCCGGGAAATAGCCGACTTTTCCGATCAGGTCGTTCACGTAGGTGAGGTAGTATGCGAGGAAGGCGGCAACTTGAGGTTTTTCGTTGATGATCGTGGCATCCGAATACAGGAAGAGGGGGCGGGAGAGAGGATAGCTGCCTTTGTCGACCGTCTCTTTCGAAGGTGCGATCTTGTTCACGGCTAGATCTCTCAGTTTACCCTTGTTTTCGATATAGTAAGCGAATCCGAAGTAGCCGACCGCGTATTCATCGCCGGCCACTCCCTGCACAAGGATATTGTCATCTTCGGACAACTGGAGGTTCTTGGCGGTGAGGAGCAGTTCTTTCTTGGATTTGAGCGCCTGCTCGACAAAATAATCGAAGGTTCCCGAATCGGTACCGGGAGAAAAGCGCTTGATTTCCTTCTTCGGCCAGGAGGCGCGCACGTCCGACCAATAGGTAGCCGTGGAGAATAGCGGGCCAAGTTCATCGATGGTGATGTCGGCTGCAAAGGTGTTCTTCACACTGACAACTACGGCGAGCGCGTCTGTTCCTATACGGAACTCGATGGGAGTTCTCGGCTTGGCCAGTTTCGCCGCCCATTCCTTCTCGCTGGCCTTGATGGCGCGCGAGGCGTTGGCAATATCCGTCTCGCCTGCTTTCGCCCATCGCTCGAAACCCGCGCCGGTGCCGATGGAGTCGACCGTCACCTGCCCCGTAAAGCCCTCTTTCTTGAAGCGTTCCGCGATCGCCTCGGAGAGGGGGAAAACTGTCGATGAACCTGCGGTGATGATGCTTCCCCGTACCTTGGAGGGATCCACACCCGGCAGGATCGTGTCCTTGTCGTCGGAGACAGGATCGATCCAGGTGAATTTTCCCTGGGCGAATATGCTAGCCGCAGCGAGTGCGAGCAGCAGGATGAGCAACTTCTTCTTCATAGGCACCTCCATCGTCGAGATTTGCCGGATTTTCCGCGATCATGCTGGACCGCCTTCTGTCCGACACACGCAAAGATGAAGAAGCTTTATGAGATATTCGGTAGGAAATCGTTAGATATCGGTTAAATCGCCTGATCAGGAAAATTCCTAGCCGTCCCCCGGCCTTATTTCCCCATCTTCCGGCTTCCCCCTAAATTCGGGTATAGTGGCCGCAGAGGATGCCATGCCCGATTTCAGCATAGAAAGTCTCGGCCGCCCGACCATAGAATCACCTCTGGGGCTTTCGAAGAAAAAGGGCGACCTGATTCCAAATTTCGTGCCCGATGACACCCTGATCCGCTATATGATACAGGCAGCCCCCGGTGTTTCGGACACACCTACGAGAGGGGAACTCCTCGAAGTGGCGGGGCCCCGCGAAAAGCTCTACTTCAGCCCCTCCCACGTCCACGTCGGCATCGTGACCTGTGGCGGACTCTGTCCGGGCCTCAACGATGTGATACGCTCCCTGGTGAGGAGCCTCTGGCTGCTCTACGGCGTCCGGCGCATCTCGGGCATACGCTACGGCTACAAGGGCCTTCTGCCGGACTATGGCTTCGAGGTCATCCCCCTGAGCCCCGACCTCGTGGATGACATCCACAAGATCGGAGGAACAATGCTGGGCACATCGCGCGGCGGCGGGGAGAGAACGGGCGAGATCGTCGACACGATCGAGCGGCTCAACCTCAACATACTTTTCGCGATCGGGGGCGACGGGACCCAGAAAGGCGCCCTCGCCATAGCCGGGGAAATCGAGCGGCGGGGGCTGAAGATAGCCGTCGTCGGCGTTCCCAAGACCGTGGACAACGATATCGCGTTCGTCGAGAAGACCTTCGGCTTCGACACGGCCGTCGTGAAGGCTTCGGAGGCGGTGGCCGCGGCGCATATGGAAGCGCACTCGCAGATGAACGGGATAGGCCTCGTGAAGCTGATGGGCAGGGACTCGGGCTTCATAGCCGTCCACACCGTCCTCGCCGTCCATGAGGCCAACTTCGTGCTCATCCCCGAGGTGGGCTTCGAACTGGACGGACCCAAGGGACTCCTCGCCGTGCTGGAGAAGCGGCTCGAGCGACGCGGACACGCGGTCATCGTCGTCGCCGAGGGCGCCGGCCAGGGACTACTCGCGAGCACTGTGGGTTCGGACGCCTCGGGCAACAAGAAGCTGGGTGATATCGGGCTCTTTCTCAAAGAGAGAATCCAAGCCTACTTCGACTTCAGGAAGGTCGAGATCAACCTCAAGTACATCGATCCGAGCTACATGATCCGTTCGGCCACGGCCGAACCCGTGGATTCGCTGTACTGCGAGCGTCTGGGCAACAACGCCGTCCACGCCGCCATGGCGGGTAAGACCAAGCTCCTCATAGGACTGGTGCACAACGAGTTCGTGCATATCCCGATAGCGGCTGCGGTGAGCCGGCGCAAGATCATCGACCCCGAAGGCAGCCTCTGGCGCGACGCGGTCGAAGCCATCCAGCAGCCCCTGAGCTTCAGGAACGAGGTTGTATGAAAAAGACTGGGACGAAGGAACCGGCGGGTAGCGGCGCCAACGCAGCCCCTCGGGCCATCGTGGTCGGCTCCGGACTCTCGGGGCTCACGGCCGCCGCCCTCCTGGCCGAGCGGGGCTTCAGCGTCACGGTCCTCGAACAGCAGGACAGGCCGGGAGGCGCGGCATCTGCATTCCGGCGCGGGGACGTCACCTACGACACTGGCGCCGCCATGATGTTCGGATTCGGCGAGCGCGGCTTCAATCCCCACCGCTGGCTTATGACCGAGCTGGGTGAACCCATCGAGGTATACCGGCACGAGGCCATGTATCGCCTCGTCTACGATGGCAAGCCCATCGTCTTCCACACGGATAGGGCCCGCTTCGTGGCCGACCTGACGAGGCTCTTCCCGGATTCGGCCTCGGAGATTTCCTCGTTCTACGACTTCCTCGAGAAGCTCTATTTCGAGACCATAGCGCCCGTCCAGGTCTTCGAGGCCCCGGGGGACGTCCCCCTTTCCGAGATGAGGAAGACCACGACGGCCGGCCTCGGGCCCCAGCTCAAGATGCTTTCCCTCCTCTTCTCGAGCACCGAGAGCCTCATGCGGCCCTACATCAAGAACCGGGAAGTCAGGGCCTTCTTCGACAAGCTCACCTCGACCTACTGCTACACGACGATCAGGGAGACGCCGGCCATCCTCGCGGCGACGATGTTCGTGGACAACCACGAGGGCGGGGCCTACTATCCCGCGGGCTCGGCCATGGCCCTGGCAGCCAGGCTCGAAAAGGCCGTCGAGGCTCGAGGCGGGGTTTTCTGCTATCGGTCCAAGGTGACGAAGGTCCTGGGTGAGGGGGGGCGGATTACGGGCGTCGCGACGGCCGACGGCGCCGAGCACAGGGCTGACTGCGTCCTCTACGCCGGTTCCCTTGCCGGCTTTGCCGCGGAGATGGATCCGGACGGCCTCCTTCCCCCCCGGTGGAAGCGAAGGATCGGGAAGCTCGAGATGACGATGCCGAGCTTCGTGGTCTACGGGACGGTGAAGAAGTCCGTCATCCCCGAAGGCAGCCTCCCCGTCCAGATGTTCGTCGACAACCGCGAAGCCCTCGACGAGGGTGACGTCACCATCTACCTCCCCTCCCTGGAGGACCCCAGCCTGGCCCCGGAGGGCTGGTCGACCTTCCTCCTCATCGGGCCCTCCCTCGGTTCCTGGCCCAAGCCGGGGACGCCCGAATACGAAAGCCCGGCCTACGTCGAGGCGAAGCGGAAGGAGGCGGACAGGATGCTCTCCCTGGTCGAGCGCAGGATGCCCGGCTTCATCGCCTCGCTGGGCAGCCGCATCGAGGCCAGCCCCTCGACGATCTGGCGCTATCTGGGCAAAGTGCGCGGATCGGTGGCCGGTCCCAAGCAGAAGATGGGCCAGCATCTCATCCTGAGGCAGAAGGCAAGGGGACCCGTCGAGGGCCTCTACTTCGCGGGCGAGGCGACGGTCATGGGCACGGGCACCCCGGCCGTCACCGTGTCGGGCATATCGGCGGCCAACAGGATACTGCGCGATTTCGGGTTCGAGCCCTTCATCGCCGGCCACGATGGAAGGTCGGCCGTCACCATCATTCCGGCCGGGACGAGGGGGAACGCGCCTGCGACGGAGTTGGGACGCGAGGCCTCCCGCTGCCGCTGGTGCGAGGCCGCTCCCTGTTCGGCAACCTGTCCGGCATGCTACGACATTCCTGGCATCATGCGGAGGATAGAGGCAGGCAACATCGCGGGCGCTTCGCAACAAATAGTTGCGCAACAAATAGTCGCGCGCCCGGCGGATGCTCGTCGATGCGAAAACTGCCTGGCCTCGGGCGGCGTTCCGCCCTGCGAAACCGCCTGCACCCTCGCCAAGGGCGCCGACGGGCCGCTGCGCATATCGCGTTGCATTCTGTCCCTTGATGGAGCTGCCGAGACTCCAAAGGAGGGTTGAGGTGGGCGCCGGGAAGAAAACGAGGATAGCCGTCGTCGGGGGCGGTCTCGCCGGACTGTCGGCCGCCGCGGTCGCCGCGGCCGACGCCAAGGGACTCGCCGAAGACCTTCTGCCCCAGGGCGCCGTCCCCGAGGAATTCATGGCGAAGATAGAAAAGGGAAAGCCCGGGGACTCGGTGTTCACGGCCTATCTCGAGGTGGACATGGACCCTGCGGCCATCGCTCCTAAAGGTCTGGCCCACGCCATCCTGGCGCCCGACAGGGCCGGCCTCGTCCTGCTTTCGCCCGAAGGCCTCTTCTCCTCGTCGAGCGTCGAGGTGGGCGTTCCCGCGATGCGGAATCCTGCGCTCGCGCCGGCCGGCAAGACGGGCATCATCGCGAGTGCGGCTTCGCCCTGCGCCCTGTGTGAAAAGCTCGAACTCGAAGGTCCTGCGGCCCGCGAAGCGGCGAAGCGGGCCGCGGCCGCCAAGATAATCGAAGCGTTGACGGTGTTCATGCCCTGGCTGCCTGGAAGGATCGAAGGCATGTTTACGGTCACGCCCCTGGCCATACGGGACTATACGGGCAACTCGGGCGGTCCGATCACCGGCTGGAGCCATGTCACAGGTGATTGCGGTTCGGAACGGGATTTCAGGAATCACCAAGGCCGTCGAAACACCCGCGAAAAGTCTCTATCGGGCCGGCCAGCGGACCTTCACGCCAGCAAGTGTCCCTGTCGCCATGATGACGGGGAAGTTGATCGTCGACATGGCCTGCATGAGAAACGGCTTGTTCAGCGGTTGATGTGGGTTACCGCGTCTTGGCCTTGAGCCTGAGGTAGACCTGTTTGCCTGAATCGGTCGGGCTCGCGCGCTCGTCAATATCGAAGAGGCCGCAGGCCTTGATGAGGTCGCCCAGCTTGCGATAACCGTAATTTCGGGGGTCGAACTCGGGCTGGCGGTTGGCGATGTAGGTTCCCACGGCGCCCAGGTACGCCCAGCCGAACTCGTCGGCCGCGTCCTCGACCGCGCTCTGGAGAAGGGCCTGCATCTTCCTGTCCGTCTTGATGTCGGTCTGGGATCGGGTCTTCGATTCCTTCTCGGCCTTGGTTTCCTTTTCCTCGTCATCCGCACGCAGGATCTCGGTATAGATGAACTTGTCGCAGGCGGCGACGAAGGGTTTGGGCGTCTTGCGCTGGCCGAAGCCCAGGACGAGTTTCCCGTCCTCACGGAGGCGCGCGGCGAGGCGCGTGAAGTCCGAGTCGCTCGATACCACGCAGAATCCGTCGAGGTTCTCCGTGTACAGGAGGTCCATGGCGTCGATGATCATGGCCGAATCGGTGGAGTTCTTGCCCGTGGTGTAGGAGAACTGCTGGACGGGCTGGATGGCATACTCGAGGAGCTTGTCCTTCCAGGACCGCAGGTTCGTGTTCGTCCAGTCACCATAAATGCGCTTGACGCTCGCCACACCGTATTTCGCTATTTCGGCCAGCAGACCCTCGATGATGGTAGCCTGAGTGTTGTCCGCGTCCACGAGGACGGCCAGTTTCAGCTGGCTCTGATCGTTCTTCATCATTTTTCTCCTAGGTAATAGCCCTTTTTCAGACTGATGTAGGTTAGTGAGCCGACCCTGATCGTGACCGGTCGGCCCGTGGACAGGTTTTCGCCCTCGAGCTCGTAGTCTTTCTCCGTCTTGCGCAGCGAGACGGGGCGTACGAGGGCTTGAAGGCTTTGGCCCCCCGACACCCACTTCGCATCCAGACGGGAATACTTCGCCTTGAAGGCCGCCTGTATGATACGAAGCTTGCCGTTGAAATCGAGGCCGCCCGCCGAGAGGGTTTCGGCTCCCACCGAGCCGCGCCAGCCTTGCCGGCGCGAGATGATCTTATCCCTTTCCACCATAGCACGAAGCTGATTTCTGGTATAGACGAGCCTTCGATCGAGCATCTCCTCGTAGCCTCGCCTCGCGGCGGGCTCCGGAACCAGTCGTTCCAGTTCCTCCCGCAGCCCAGGCTCTGGGTTTTCGATCCTGGGCCGGACTTCGAAGCTCAAGGCTATCCCTCCCAGGCGTCCCGAACTTTGCGTCTTGGATGAACTCCCTGCGGCCAGACGACTTGTATCTTCGCCTGCATGAGCTTCCTCGCGCCGCCGAATCCCGCCGCCCTGCCCGCCCGCGGCTAGGCCGCCTCTCAGGGAAGGAGGCGGAAGTCCGACAGTAAGCAAAGCCTCCTCGATAACCTTCGCGTGGGTCGCGCCGAAGAAATAGAAGCCCCTGCCGAGCACCTCATGCGGGACTTTATCAAAGGCTCCACTCTTTTCGACGAGATCGGTCACGGATTCGCTCAACACGAGGGTCTGACCCTTAAAGAGCCGGACCGAATCATACGCCGCCCTCCAGGTCCCCAGGTCCCAGCTCAGAGTCTGGGGCAGGGTCTGGCAGCTCATCTTCTCGAGCTCGCCTGCGATTTCGGAAACCGCCCAGCCGCCGGCGAAGGCCTTGCGCGCCGACTCGCGCCCAAGCCTGAAGCGCCAGCCTCCCGATGCCGAGACAAGACTAGCCGTTTCGATGAGGAAGACCAGGTCATTCGTCGAGGAAGGCGGGAGAACCTGTATTCCCCCCGAACCGTCTACCGCGATCTTCGTGCCGCCGCGCCCAGCCTGAAAGGCCGTCCAGCGGATTTTCGCCCTTTCGGGAACGCAGACGAATTTGTCCTTGGCCCCATCCTGGACTGGTGAAATGATTCCGAGGACGAGAAGGGCTTCCTTGAGCGCGGCGGCTTCGTTACCCTTTTCAGGCGAAGAGAAAGAGCCTCCGAGGACGGCGAGGGCGACAAATCGGGCAAGCCCGGCTGCGGAGAAGACGAAGCGCTTGGCGAGGAAGGGCTCGAAGGTAGCCTTCAACGAGCTTCCCCCGGCCGATGGGGAACAACCCGCCAGAGCCGCGGCCAGGATATAGGGGAGTTCATCTCCGGCCGAGACGAGAAGCCGGGACAAGGCTCTCTGATCGACCGCCCAGCCCCCGTCTCCAGCGGCGGCAAGGCCCAGCCGCGTGAAGGCATCCAGCACGGCCGCGAGGATGTCAAGCGCCTCTATCTCGCCCCCGGAAAGATCCAGAATTCGCTTCTTTGCCCTTGCGGAGAGGCCACCTTTCTTCAAGAGGGGATCGGGACCCTCGCGGAGCAAGGCCCAGGCGACGAAGCATAGTTCCTGGATCGAAAGTCGGGGCCGCACTAATTCCCGCTGGCCAGGATCGATATTCTCTTCGGGACCGAAGAGAGTGCCGGCATCCACAATCCTGGCGAGACTTGAAGAGAGCTGGGGAGCCGTTTCGTATTCCCCCGTCCTTGCCCTGAAGACGATAAGCCTTTCCTGGAGGCTGGCGAGTCTGTATTCGAGCTCATGATATGGCATGTCCGCAGAAAGTAGCCTGCCGAGTTCCTCGGGAGGCAGTCCTCCCGAGGCAAGGAGTAAGCCGACGATAAGAGCGTCGGCCCTGTCCAACAGCCCGGGCACCGATAATTTCAACTCTTCGGAGGAGAGGAAGACCGAAAGTCCCGAGACCAGAGCCTCCCTGTCCTGGCCTTTGACAGGCTTTCCGAGATAGTGTTCCGCCAGGGCTCCAACACGGAGGTCGGCCTCGGCGAGAAGGGCCTCACGCCACCGCGCCATGGCGTTGGACTTCGATATTGCTTCTCTCATTTTTTCAATCTTCCCAGGGCTCGATGATATAGCGATAGCCTTGCTCAATGAGGAAGCGGCGCCTGTTATCAGCGAAATCCTCCTCAACACTGTACCTCGATACCAGCGAGTAGAAGAAGCTGCTCGTCTTCTTGGGCCGCAGTATCCGTCCCAGCCGCTGGGCTTCCTCCTGCCTCGACCCGAATGATCCGGAGATCTGTATGGCC
>JAPLSO010000037.1 GCA_026398595.1 Spirochaetota bacterium
CTTTTCATGGTGACTGGAACTATACTATTCAACCTCGCGTGATTGTTTAACTTGATATAGTTATTATTGCGCGGGCCCTTAGTTTTTGGACCGATTGCTTTTTCTAGTTCCTCAACATCAACATTATAGGTTCCCACCTCCACATCGACGAACACTGGTATCATTCCGTTTTGAATAATGGGGTTTAGCGTGGTGGGAAAACCTGCGGCGGCGGATATTACTTCATCGCCTGGCTTCAGACGCTTTTCACCAAGCAATGGGCTCATCAGACTGGTAAATGCAATAAGATTCGCGGAGGAACCTGAGTTGACAAGAAATGAATACTCAGTTCCCGTAAATACGGAAAACGCAGTCTCAAAGGCTTCAGAATATCTGCCAGAGGTCAGCCAAAAATCTAGCGAGGCATCAACAAGGCTTTGGAGCTCATTCTCATCAAAGACTCGGCCTGCGTAATGTACCTGGCTTTTACCCGGCTCGAAGGGTTTTTGAGTAAACTTGACTCCATAATATTCTTTAACGAGTTCGCTTATTTCTTTCCGAAGCTCTTTCTCACTTTTTGCCATTAATTACTCCCATTCATCTATTTTTATATGATCAGTATCTATGCCTGATTCTATCAGCGTAGTCTTGAAAGTTAGTATCATTGCAGGTGGGCCTGATATATAGAATACGGGATCATTGAGCCCTGTTGATTCTGCGATAATGCGGCCAATATTAAGTCTCCCCTGTTCACGGCATGCTGAGTTTGGCATTAGTCGGTTGGGAGCTTCGTTTTCAATAAATAGATTCGCTTTAAGGATTCCGGCTTTTGCACATCCCTCGATCAAGTCGCGGGCAAGAAGCATGGCGTTTTCGCGTACACCATAATACAATCGCAATTTTCTTGTTGCTGCACCTTCATGCAACAATATCATGAGATACGGCAAATAGGGGGATATGCCAGTGCCTCCAGCGATAAGAACCACGTCCTGATCAGTGGATCGTGAAGCATCAATGATAAAAGTCCCATAGGGCAGCTTAAGCCAGACTTCTCGACCTACAGCCAATTGCTTTTCCATGCGCCGCGTATATTGTCCCTTTACGCTATAGACAATCTCAAGCTCTGGCGCTCCCGGAGCGGAGGCAATAGAAAAAACACGCGACTCAGGCCAAAATCCACCCGCAGGATCATATTCATCAATTGCAAGGTGCAGGAATTGCCCAGCTTGAAAACGAGGAGGCACTCCAGCCGTGCGAAATCGTATCATATACGTGCCTTCACCAAAGGTTTGGATTGAGACTACCTGAGCTTTAATTTTAATTGGATTAGGCATTTACCCGACCCTTTTAAAACTTCTGACTTTATCTACTGCGGCACCAAGAATAAAATCCTTATACCATTGAACAAATTTTTCGACACCGGAAGAAATAGATGTTGAAGGTTTATATTTCAAAACATCAGCCAAATCTGAAACATCCGCCCATGTATTCGCTATATCTCCCGCCTGCATCGGAAGGAAATTTTTAACTGCCTTTTTACCAAGACTTTCTTCGATCGCATCGATAAAATCCATAAGGCTCACCGGAGAACTATTGCCAATATTGTAGATCTTATAGGGGGCCTTCGATGAGGCCGAGGCTGGTTTTTCTCCCGACCATTCAGGGTTTCCTTTGGGAGGATTATCAATCACCCTGACAATTCCTTCTACTATGTCATCAATATACGTGAAATCGCGCTTCATCTTTCCGTTGTTGTAGATATCAATTGGCTTTCCTTCAAGGATAGATTTGGCAAAAAGAAAAAGAGCCATGTCCGGCCGCCCCCATGGGCCATACACCGTAAAAAACCTCAATCCTGTGGTAGGGAGGTTGTATAGATAACTGTATGAATGTGCCATGAGTTCATTGGACTTCTTGGTTGCCGCGTAAAGGCTTATCGGATGATCTACTGAATCAGATGTAGAAAATGGCATCTTTTCATTAAGACCATAAACGCTCGAAGAAGAGGCATAGACTAGATGCTGTATTCCTTGATGCCGGCAGCACTCCAGAATATTCAGAAAACCAACTATATTGCTGTCGATGTAGGCATAGGGGTTCGTTAGGCTATATCTCACTCCTGCCTGAGCAGCCAGGTTTATAACTTTGTCAAACCTTTCCGCAGCGAACAGAGACTGCAGCGACTCCCTATCCTCAAGCTTCATTCTAATGAAGCGATAATTTTCGTACGTATTTGACTGGACGATTTCCCCCCAGTTTTCCGATGCCTTGCCTATGCCGCTTTCCATCAAACGGGCATATTTAAGATTTACATCATAATAGTCATTGACTGCATCGAGCCCGACAACATCATCACCGCGCTTGGCCAGCTTGTTCGCGAGATGAAATCCAATGAAACCGGCAGTGCCAGTAATCAAAACTTTCATGCGCTAAAGTCTCCCGTCCACAGAATTCCGAGGAAGCATTTCTTTAGCGTCGAATACTATCGTATTACCATTCCGATACGCGCCAAAATTGAATTCCATAAACTGCGAATGCGCCACCGCAAGAATGATCGCATCATAATGTCCCGTAGGAGTGATAAGTTCGATGTCATACTCGTGCGCTACTTCAGCGTTGGTCGCCCAAGGATCGTACACTTCCACGATGCATCCGAATTCCTTCAATTCGCGTACAATACCGACAACCTTTGAATTCCTTATATCGGGGCAATTTTCCTTGAATGTTATTCCTAGAATGAGCACTCGGGCACCGTCGATTTTCTGCCCCTTCCCGATCATCAGCTTGATTACTCGATTGGCGACATACATCGGCATGCTGTCATTCAGCCGGCGCCCAGCAAGAATGATCTCGGGATAATACCCTGCCGCCTGGGCTCGATACGTGAGATAGAAGGGATCAACACCTATGCAGTGCCCTCCTACAAGTCCCGGTTTGAAATTGAGGAAGTTCCATTTCGTACCGGCGGCGGCAAGCACTTCCTGCGTGTCGATTCCCAGTTTGTGGAAGATCATGGAAAGTTCGTTCACGAAGGCAATATTGATATCGCGCTGGCTGTTTTCGATAACTTTCGCGGCCTCGGCAACCTTGAGCGAGGAAGCTTTGAAGGTGCCTGCTATAATAATGCTCCGGTACAATTCATCTACTTTTTCCGCGGTTTCGGGGGTAGATCCAGAAGTAATTTTTCTAATCATTGTTACCGTGTGTTCTTTATCGCCAGGGTTAATTCTTTCGGGAGAGTAGCCGCAGAAAAAATCCTCGTTGAACCTAAGACCGCTTTCGCGTTCCAATACAGGGACGCAATCTTCTTCCGTGCATCCTGGGTAGACCGTAGACTCATAGATTACGATGTCGCCTTTCTTGAGTACTTTCCCGACAGTCTCGCTTGCCGAGATCACCGGAGTGAGATCGGGCGCGTTGTGCACATCAACAGGCGTTGGAACGGATACAATGAAACGATTGCAGTCCGCCAGCTCCCGATAATCGGCCGTATATTTCAAATGCACCGCGGCAGCCAACTGAGCCGGATTCGTCTCGAGGGTTGAGTCTTTTCCGGCGCGAAGTTCCGCGATTCTTGAAGCTTTCAGATCGAAGCCAACTACTTCATACTTTTTCCCAAATTCCACGGCAAGCGGCAGTCCGACATAGCCAAGGCCGATGATTCCAATTTTTATCATACTCTCCTCTTCCGGTAGCTTTGCTGTGTGGCAAATAGGGTATCGATAGACAAGTCCACATCGCGCCAGGTTGGTCAAGCGCTTTAGAAATCCTGAGATTCTTTAACAATGAAGGGCGGATAGATCGCTAACTTGACGCAAGGTTATCGAAAAACCGTGTATGACTACAGAGCTTCGCCGTTTTGGCTATGCCAGTGCCCTTGGGCAAAGAGTATGTACAGCCGGGCCGATTGGTCGCAGCCGAAACACGCTGACCGATCGGCGAGGGCCATGTTCAACTATTGAACATTCTAGGAAGAGTTTCGGCAGAATGCAAGGTGTATCTTAATTTATCCCACAACAGAACTATCTCAACGATGAAACGAGTGTCTTTCCAAGTGTAGAAGTAAAGCCGGCAGGATGACAAGATAAAGAGAGAATTGATGCACAATACTGAACAATAGTGTATAGTAACGCCGATGAAATTCGATGCTATCGTGCAAACGTTCGGCAACAAACCCTGGTTTGACTTCGAGATGGTTCACCTCATCTCGGGTGAAGCGGCACCTTGTGTCCATACCGAACTCTATCGATGGAGGGAATCGGGCAAACTCACCGAGCTGCGGCGCGGGATGTTCACGCTTGCCGAGCCATGGAGACGCCGCGTCGTTGAGGGCGAGGCGCTCGCCGCGGCTTTAGCAGGCCCGATCTACCCTCCTTCCTACCTTTCGGGTCTCTGGGTCCTTGCGCGTAACGGCATGGCGCCTGCTTGCGACGAATTCACCTCGGTGACGGCGAGACCGGCCAGGGTATTCGAGAATGCCTTTGGCAGGTTTTCCTACCAAAACCTGCCTCGCGACCTTCTTTTCGGTTCCAAGACCGAACTCATCGGCGGCTGCCCGGTCCGCATGGCAGAGCCTGAAAAGGCCCTCCTGGACTACTGGTTCATCGAGGGAGGGAAATTGGACGAGGAACGCTTCGAAGCTGTGGGTCTAGATCCCCGTCCGCTGGATCTCGAGCGGCTCGGGGAGCTGGCGACACGAACAAGCCGGCCACGGCTAACACGCGCCGCTAAGGCCTTCATGCGCTATGCGGAGCGAAAGAAGGCAGCCCTATGATGCGGGAAGAGCTGCTCGCAACGGCTGCGGCCGTTGCTTCGCCTGAGGAAAGGTTCTGCCTGCTCAAAGAATGCATTCAGGTCGCCGTCCTGCGCTCGCTGCATGAGTCCGGGGCCTTCGGGTCCATAGCCCTCTCAGGCAGCGCCGCGCTCCGCTTCGCCGGTAGCTCGAGCGACTACGCAACCGATCTAGAGTTTATCCTTCTTGATAAAAAACACTACAAACCGGAACAGTGGCTCTTCGCCGCAAAGCGTAAACTACGCTTCATGTGCCTGGACCCCCGCATCGCGTTCGCGAGGAAACTCTCCACCCACACGGGATGGATAAAAATACCCGGTATCCTCGCCGAGGCGGGGCTGGCGCGGGCTGAGGCCGAAACCGAGACGCTCGGTTTCAGGATCGTTATCGACATAACGCCGCTCGAGAGAACCGACTGCAGGGCGAAGCTTGTGGAAGCGGCAGGCGAATGCTTTGCCGTGCGATGGATCGCGGCGGAATGACAGGATCGCAAATTGTCCTGCTTATTCTTTCGCTTCAGCGAGCAAGAGCGAAAAGCATGCCGCGAGCGGCTAGGGCGCCCGTCGAGAAGGCGGCCTGGAGATTGTAGCCGCCTGAGTCGCCGTCGATGTCGAGTACCTCGCCGGCGAAGAACAGGCCGGGCACCAACCTTGATTCCATCGTCCTCGCGTTCACTTCGGAAAGATCGATACCTCCCGCTGTCACCATCGCCGCATCCATGCTCCCGAGCTTTTCGACCTCGAAGGGATGGGCGCAGGCGAGGCGGCAGAGGGTTTCGCGCTTTGCGCGCGGGACGGCCGCGGCGGTTTCCTCCTGCCCGATGCACGCCAGGTCGCAGAAACGCTCGGCCATGCTCCTGGTGAGGCCCGAGTCGGCCAAGACTGTCCGTACAAGGCGGTGCGGGTTTGACTTAAGCGCGGCGTCGAGGCGAGCGCGGAATTCTTCGATCGCCGCGTTTGCGAAGCGAATTTCCAAAAGATCCCCCACGTCGATATGGCGCGAAGCGTCGAGGATGAGGGGCCCCGAGAGGCCTTCGTGGGTTATGAGGAGATCGCCTTCCATCTCGAGCTTTTTTGCGTTCCCCCGACGGATCGTGAGACCAGCGTTCCGGAAGGAAAGCCCCGCGAGGCAGATAAGCGCGAAGTCTTTGACGAAGACGGGAGCGAGAGCGGCTTTAGGCGGAACGATGTGGTGTCCCAGTAACGCCGCAAGCGCATAGCCGTCGCCCGAACTTCCCGTACGGGGGTAGGAGGCTCCTCCCGTCGCGATGAGAACGGCTGCACCGTGGTATTCAACATTCTCCAGAACGCCTGCTTTTAGACCTTCGGCGCGGATAAGAAAGCCTTCGGGAAGTCGCTCGATGCCGCAAACGCGTCGATTCGTCTCGATTCTTACGCCGAGGCGCTCAGCCTCGGTTTGGAGAACCTTGAGGATCGATGAGGCGCGGCGGTCCGCTGGAAAGACCTTTCCATTCTCTTCGGTCTCGAATTTGACGCCCTGGGCGCGGAACCAGGAGAGAAGATCCTCGTTGGTAAAGCCATAGAGGGCGGGCTTGAGGAAACGACCGGCGGACTCATGTCGTGCGCCTCCGCCATAGCGGGCGGGGAAATCGGCTATCTTCCCCGCGTGAGTTATGTTGCACTGGCCCGAACCGGTGAGAAGGAGCTTACGACACGGCTTTTCACCGCGTTCGAGAAGCAGGATACCCTTACCCGCCGTTTCGGCGAGTCTTATGGCGGCGAAGAGGCCGGCAGAGCCGGCGCCGATGATGATAGCTTTATAGTTTGGCACGATGGTCATTGGTTCATAGCATAGCAAAGGCTGAGATGCTTTAACAGGATTGAAGTGGTAGGGATGAAGGGACGACGCCTTAAGCGCCGCAAATTGAGGCCGCTATGGCGAGGCCGAAGGCGGCCCCGGGCCTGTCCTAGAATTTCACCGCGGCGCGGACCGCGAGGCCCGTACGGGGATGGAGGCTGCTGATGTCCTCGCCGAATAAGGCCACGTCGGCGCGTATGATGTGGAGATCGATGCCGGCGCCCATAGAGAGGCAGTTGGCATTCAGGCCGCCGCGGACGATGAAGATCCTGAGGAGTCGAATTTCACCGCCAATCCTGATCGAGGAGAGGACGGTCTCGGTATCGGTCAGACCGGATTTTACCGCGTCGACAAAGCCGAGGATGTCGTCGGTTTCGGCGTAGAGGGAGGGCGACAAGAGCCCATCCTCGTTGAGGCTGAGCCCCACACCCCCCGTGTAGATCGGGTTGAGGACGGCGAGGCTGGTCCCATTCACGGGGTAATTGGAGTTCTCGTTCATATCCTTCACGGTGGCGTCACCTAGCTGGACCTGCCCGAAGAGGTTTCGCGCCATGATGCCCGCCATGAGGGGGCCGATCTTGAGGGTGGCTCCGGCATCCAGGGCGTAACCTAGGCCTCCCGTCATGGATTCGGCGTCAACGAGGGTTCTGAGGTCACCTCCATAGCCCAAGGCGGCAAGGACGAGGTTGTAGGCATCAGCCCAGCCGTCGGCCGTAGCATCCAGTCTGTAGAAGCCCCTGGCGTCCGCGCCGACTGCCAGATGTATGAAGCCGAGATTGACCGGGATGGCGAATCCGAGGATGGCGTTGACCTGGTTCCGGACAACGAGCTTGGAGCTCGCGAAGGCCGAACCCGTGAGCTTGGCCTCGGAGACGATGTTGGCTCCGACCCCAAAGCCCTTGCCTGCCCAGCCCAGGCCGGCCGAGCCGCCTATGCCCGCTTCGGAGTTGTCGGCGAGGAAGTCATCGAAAACCGTTTCGGCCTCGGGCTGGGATGCTCCGCCGGAGAGTACGGATTGTACCTGGTTGAGATTTTTAGGCGTGACGGGCAGGTAGCTCCAGAGGGAAGCGTCGCCCAGGGTGAGCGATCCTCCTTGGGCGAAGCCCGCCGGGTTACCGAAGAAGGAATCATAGCCCGTGGAGAAGAGGAGGGATGTCCCCCCTGATCCCATCGAGCGGGCGTCTTTCCAGGTAAGCGAGGCCAGGGTTGTCTGCGCGAATGAGGATGTCAGGAGAGTTCCCACAAGCACTAGCGTGATGCAGAACCTTTTCATGGTCGATCCTCCATAGGGATTTTCGGATAGACATTTCCCTCGACTATTCACTCACCTAGGCTATTTGTCAATCTCTGAATGAATAACGGAACCCCGCTCAGACGGCCTTCGCGCCCACTAAGGGGATGGGGGCGCCCATGAAGCGCTCGATCGACTTGAGCACCTGCCGGTCCTCCGGCGTGACAAAGGTGAGGGCGACGCCCTTCCTCAGCATGCGGCCAGTGCGGCCGATGCGGTGCGTATAGGCTTCGGGCGTATCGGGGATGTCGAAGTTGATGACGTGGGAAATCTGGGTGATGTCGATCCCTCGGGCGGCGATGTCCGTGGCCACCATGATGGAGGTCTTGCCAGAGCGGAAGCTGGACATGGCCTTATCGCGCTGGCCTTGGGAGAGGTTGCCCTGGAGGGAGGTGGCCTCGAAGCCTTCATTGGTAAGCTGGAGAGCGAGGTGCTTGGCCCGGTGCTTGGTCCGGGTGAAAACGAGGGTTTGGCCCTGGTTTATGCCATGGAGGACGGTGCGCAGGGCTTGGTACTTATCGGCTTGGCTGACCGGGCGGACGAAGTGGCTTATCGTCGCGAGGGGTTCGGAAGCGTGGACGTCGACGCGGACGGGATCGCGCTGGAACTGGCGGGCCAGGCCGGCGATCTCGGCGGGGAGGGTGGCGGAGAAGAGGAGGGTCTGGCGGGTCTTGGGAAGAGCCACGATGATCTTCTTTATGGAAGGAAGAAATCCCATGTCGAACATTCGGTCGGCCTCATCGATGACGAGGATTTCGACCGAGTTGAGCTTGACCACGCCCTGGCCCATGAGATCAAGGAGGCGGCCCGGGCAGGCGACGAGGATTTCGGGCATGAGCTTCCGATAGTTCTTGATCTGGGTGGAGAGAGAGACGCCGCCGAAGATGCTCATACTCTTGAAGGAGCCGCGCTTCCCCAGCGTCACGAAAGTCTGATGGGTCTGCTCGGCGAGTTCCCTGGTAGGGGAGAGGACGAGGGCCCGGGGGACGCAGCTTGTCCCTCCGATGAGGCGCTGGAGGATGGGGAGGGCGAAGGCGGCAGTCTTGCCCGTACCCGTCTGGGCGAGGCCTAAAAGGTCGCGCCCCGCGAGGATAGAGGGGATAGTCTGTTCCTGGATGGGAGTCGGTGCGGTATAACCGACCGATGTGATGGAGACTTCGATATCCTTATCGAAGCCGAAGTGGGAAAAATCCAAAATGGATTCCTTATGGGGATTGTTTGAACAGCATGAACCTGGTCAATCAATATCGTGGCCGCACGGTGGCGACTGGATGCTAGCTCAGGGCGGCGGCGCTCGAAAATGGTAAATGATCGATTCATGCGGCGCGCGTCGGTGAATTTCGTGCAGTATAGCGCATTGGATGAGGTTGTTCAACAGGTTTTGAAAATACCAGAACTCCAACAGTCCCGGCTGCATCTCTTCGACTGAATGTAAGGTCCAGTTGCGTTTAGCCAAGACCAAATGCAAGTAGACTTGCGTTTGGTTGGAAACAAGCATATGCTTTCACCATGATACGGAGATCCTGGTGGGAAGACAGAATCCGCTCGCTCTGGGAGAGACGGCCGATTGTCTGGCTTTCTGGGGTACGGAGAGTCGGCAAGACCGTGCTTTGCCGTTCGCTCGAGAGCATCCGGTATTTCGACTGTGAACTCCCGTCGGTGCGGCGGGAGATGGAGAATCCAGAAGGTTTCCTCAAGGCTTTGGGTGGGGGCATCGTGGCTATCGACGAGATCCACCGGCTCGAAGACCCGGCTTCCATGCTCAAGATCGCGGCCGACCACTTCCCTGAACTGAGGATCGTGGCCACGGGCTCATCCACCTTGGGAGCTTCGGCTAAATTCCGCGATAGTCTAGCTGGGAGAAAATTCGAGCTACAACTGACCCCGCTCTGCGAACGCGACTACGGCTTCCCGGGCCATGAGAACCGAACGCGGCGATTTCTCTACGGCGGTCTGCCGGGATTCTTCCTGGCAGGGGAAAGGGATGACCGGGAGTATTCCGAGTGGATGGAGGCGTTCTGGGCCCGAGATATCCTGGAACTCTTCCGCCTCGAACGCCGGTCGCCTTTTCTCAAGTTCGCTGAGCTTCTGTTGGCCCAAAGCGGGGGAAGATTCAACGCTTCATCTTTCGCCTCGCCTTGCGGAGTGAGCCGAACCACGATAACAAACTACCTTGCCATACTCGAGGCTACGCAACTCGTCCATGTGATCCGACCCTATCACGGGGGCAATTCCAGGGAGATCGTCGCCATGCCCTGCGTGTACGGCTTCGATACGGGCTTCGTGGCCTGGGCCCAGGGTCTCCACGAGATTCCGGCTAAAGACAGGGGTTTCTTCTGGGAGCACCTGGTCCTGAACGAGTTGCATGCCGGTCTCCAGGACGACAGTGTAATGACCTGGCGGGACAAGGAAGGGCACGAGGTGGATTTCGTACGCGCGGTCAGGGGAGGAAGGGCGGATGCCATCGAGGTGAAATGGTCGGTCGACGCTTTCGAGCCGTCGGGAATCCGGGCTTTCAGGGCTCTTCACCCGGAAGGGGGGAACTTCGTTGTAGCCGCTGACACAGAAAGGCCCTTCGACAAGGAGTCTGGCGGCCTTAAGCTGAGGTGCTGTCCGCTCCGGGATCTAGTCGGGGAATTGCAGGGAGCCTGAGGGGGTCTGACCCCCTGGCTACAATTCCAGGTTCCCTTGGACGGCGGGATTTGCTGGGAGGGAAGCAAGTTTTTTCATTTTCTTCTCCAGGCGCTCCACTTGTTTCGGGAAGCCCAGCTTGTTCCAGTGCTTGATGGCCGAGGGAATATCACCTTTATGTTCGTACAGCCTGGCGATGGATTTTTCATCCCCCCTGTGCGCGTAGAGGGTTTCGGCTTTGTGCCAGTCGAGAGCCCGCTCGTAGTATGACGCGGCGTCTTTACTGACCCGGCAGTTTAACTGTTAGCAGAAGCATAGTGGATTGCCGGATCGTTGAAATACTTTTCTATCCTTTTTGGA
>JAPLSO010000041.1 GCA_026398595.1 Spirochaetota bacterium
GACGCCGGCTATCATCACGATGATGAAATCGCCTGAGCTGTAGTTGAGGAAGTAGGTCCCGATCAGGGCGAGCCCCATGATGATCGGAAGCATGATCCGCGTGGGCACCCGCAGGAGCTGGACGAGAGGGATGGCCAAGGGCAGGTTGATGATGATGAGGATGATGTTGCCGACGAGCATCGAGGCGATGACGCCCCAGGCTATCTCGGGATGGTCCGTGAAGAGGGTGGGTCCGGGCCTCACGCCGAGCATCATCAGGGCGCCGAGCATGACGGCCGTCGTGCCCGAGCCGGGAATGCCGAGGGTGAGGAGAGGCACCATGGCGCCGCAGGAACAGGCGTTGTTGGACGCCTCGGGGGCGGCGAGGCCCTCGATCGCTCCCTTTCCGAACTTTTCGGGATGCTTGCTGATGTTCTTCTCGAAGGCGTAGGACATGAAGGTGGCGATGGTGCCACCCATGCCTGGCAGGACGCCGATCACGAAACCGAGGGGAGAGTTGCGGAGCATGACCTTCCAGGTTTGCTTCCAGTCCTCCTTGGTGATCCAGACCTTGCCTATGTGCTTGGAGTCGAAGCTGTAGACGGCGTTGATGTCCTTGAAGTTCTTGTAGACCTCGGTCACGGCGTAGACGCCGATGATGATGACGAGGAAGTCGATGCCGTCGTTCAGGCTTCTGATGCCGTAGGTAAAGCGGGTGATGCTCGTCATACCGTCGATTCCCACCGTGGAGAGCATGAGGCCGAAGGCTATGGCTATAAGCCCTTTCAGGAGACTTCCCTCCGACAGAGTGATGGTCGCGACGAGGGCGAACATGAGGAGGGAAAACATTTCGGACGGCCCGAACTTGAGGGCCGCGTTGGCTATCGGCTGGGTGAGGAAGACGAGGAAGAACATGCCGATCATGCCGCCGATGAAGGAGGCTATGGCCGAAATGGCGAGGGCCGCGCCCGCCCTGCCCTGCTTCGTCATCGGGTAACCGTCGAAGCAGGACACGATGGCCGAGGCGTCGCCGGGCACGTTGATCATGATGGAGGCGCGCGAGCCGCCGTACATGGCTCCATAGTAAATGGCGCACATGGTAATGAGGGCCGTCGCCGGGTTCATTCCGAAGGTGATGGGGATGAGGATGGCGACGCCCGTCGCCGGCCCGAGGCCGGGGAGCATGCCGATGATGGTTCCCATGGAACCGCCTATGAAGACCCAGAGGATGTTGGTCCAGGTGAGGGCGGTCTGGAAACCGAGTCCTAGATTGCTGAAAATCTGCTGCATGGTTTACCGCCTCCTTCAGAAGGGCAACATCTGTTCGATGAAGCCGCGGGGAAGACTCAGTTTGAGGGCCACGGCGAACACGCCGTAGCTGATCAGCGCGAAGCAGAGCGCGACGATGAGGTTCTGGACGAATCTTCCCTTGTTGATCAACATCGAAATGAAGAGCATAAAGAGGGTCGTCGGGAGAATGAATCCCAGCGAGTCCATCACGAGGCCGTAGGCTATGCCGACAACCGTGGTGAGGAGAATCTTCAGCCAGAGATTCTTGTTCTTGACGAAACCGAAGTCGGGTTTCTTAGAAGCCTTGCCCTTCCGGCTGTCCTGGATCATGAGTATTATCCCGGACACGAAAGCGATAACCCCGACGACGGCGGGGAAGAGTTTGGGGCCCAACCTGTCTCCCATCCTCATCTGCGGGAGCAACATCGTCGTGACGAGGTATATCCCCCCGATCACCACGGCGATGAGGCCGGTCATGAAATTCATCGTCACGGAGACACCTCCTGAGCGTACGCCTTTCGAGCGCGCGAACGCGAAGGCGGGAGAGGCCTAGAGGCCATCCCCCGCCGCAATCGCTGGTTGACCGGCGATTACTTCTTGAGTCCGACAGCGGTGAGCAGCTTGTTGAACACGACAGTCTGTTCGCCGAGATACTTCGTGTGGTCGGCCGAATTCTGGTAGAAGTTCGTCCAGCCGAGGTTGGCGATCTGATCCTTCCAGGTCTTGGTCTGGACCATCTTCGCGAACACATCGTCCCAATAGGCGACCTGGTCGGCCGAGAGCCCCGGGGCGCCGATGATGCCTCTCCAATGGGGGAACACGACAGAGATCCCCTGCTCCGTGAAGGTGGGGACATCGGAGAGGAAGCTGAGCCTTTCGGGAGAGCTTACGCCGAGTATCCGCATTTTGCCGGCCTTGTGCTGCTCGAGGACTTCGGCGAGACCGATGACAGTCGCCTGGATATGTCCGCCGAGGAGGGCGGGGATGATTTCGCCGCCGGCGCCCGGATAGACCATGAACTTGATCTTGGCGGGGTCGATGCCGAAGGTATCTCCCACCTTGAGGATCGTGATGTGGTCGTCGTTGCCGAGGGAAGGTCCGATGCCGACAGCCACGGAACTGGGGTTGTTCTTCATGGCCTGCATGAGGTCCTTCAGGGTCTTGTAGGGGGAATCGGCCTTGACCGCGATGGCTTCCCACTCGCACTGGAGCATGGCGATCGGCGTGAAGTTCTTATAGGTGAGCTCGCTCAAACCCAAGAGGTTGTTGAACATCAGCAGGGTGGAGGTGGCGGCGAGATACTCGCCCTGGCCCTTCTTGCCCTCGAGATAGGACCAGCCGACGGATCCGCTCCCGCCCGGCTTGTTGACGACGATGACGGTCTTGTCGACGAGCTTCTCGTCCATGAGACTCTTCTGCACGACGCGGCAGAGCATATCCCAGCCGCCGCCCGGGTTGGCGGGAGCCACGAGTTCGATGGTCTTGTCGGGCTTCCAGCCCGGCGCCGCCGATACGGTGGCGATGGTGCCGGTCAGGACCAGCAGCGCGAGCGCTAAACACAGTTTCTTCATTGCTGTCTCCTCCTCGAAAAAATATGCGTTCATCCGCCCGGGGTCTGACCCCGCGCGGGTAGAGCCTAAAAGAACATGAAGTCCCTAAGCTGATCGGCAAACCCCGATTGCTCGCGCCAGATGGCGAAGGATTCTGTGAGATGCTCGGTCCAGACGGCGCTGGCCGCCTCGGGGTCGTGGGCGCGGAATGCCTCGAAGAGGCGTCTCCTGCGGGCGATGCTTTTCTGCACATGGTTCGGGAGGACGAGGCGCATCACGCGATAGCGGTCCAATATCTGCCGCTGCCTCCAGATGTTCTCGATTATTCGCTGCGACCCGCACGATTCGAAGGCAATTTCGTTGAATCGCTTGATGAGGGGGAAGAGTTCGTCGAGGAGCTTCTCCCCCGAAAGGCTGTCTCGGGCTGCTTCCAGCCGATCGAGGACAGCGCCAAGCTCCGAAAGCTCGGCGTCCGTGATGCGAAGCGCAGAATATTTGACTGCCAGGGTCTCAAGGGCCTTCCTGATGACGAAGGTGTGGGCGAGTTCAAGGGGCGAAAGGCTGCGCACCTTGTTGCCCTTCATGGGGATGCGTTCTATATAGCCGTTGCTCTCAAGCATCTGGAGAGCTTCCCGGGCTGGCGTCCTCGAGACCCCGAATTCGTCGGCGATTTCCTGGTCCGTGAAGCTCGCGTCCGCCACGAGTTCACCGTACGCTATGGCTTTCCAGAGATGATCATAGATGATTTCCCTCATGGGCTTTGCGTGAAGATCGGGAACATCCTTCAAAATACTCAAAGACCACCTCCGGTCTCGGGCCAGGCAAGGGCTGGAAAAGTAAAATACCGTATTCCGTATTCTGTATACAAGGTGTATACTAAAGCAGGTTCGCCGATCTGTAAAGCACAAATCGATCGATTGGCCGAATCCGAGGAGGCCTCCATGCCGGGCAAGAGCGTCGCGAGGAAGCTGCTGGACTCCCATGTCGTGAAAGCGGACAACGGGAAACGCGGGATGAAGGGTTCCGAGATCCTGGTGAGGATCGATCAGACCCTCACCCAGGATACGACGGGCACCATGGCCTACCTCCAATTCGAGGCCCTGGGCGTTCCGCGGGTGAAGACAGAACGCTCGGTGAGCTATGTCGACCACAACCTCCTCCAGGTGGGGTTCGAGAACGCCGACGACCACAACTTTCTCCAGGACATGGCGGCCAAGTACGGCATCATCTTCTCGAGGCCCGGCAACGGCATCTGCCACCAGGTCCACCTCGAACGCTTCGGCCTGCCGGGCAAGACCCTCCTTGGCTCGGACAGCCACACGCCTACGGCCGGAGCCCTGGGCATGCTCGCCATGGGAGCCGGGGGACTCGACGTGGCCCTGGCCATGGCGGGCTTCCCCTTTTCCCTTCCCGATCCCAAGGTCGTCCGGGTGACCCTGACAGGAAGGCTGCAGCCCATGGTGGGGGCCAAGGACATCATCCTCGAACTGTTGAGGCGGCTCACCGTAAAGGGCGGCGTGGGGAAAATCTTCGAGTACGGGGGGGAGGGAGTCTCGACCCTCTCCGTGCCACAGCGCGGGACCATCGCCAACATGGGAGCCGAACTTGGGGCCACGACCTCGGTCTTTCCGAGTGACGAGGTGACGAAGCGCTTCCTCGAGGCTCAGGGGAGGGCGAGCGACTGGATCCCTTTGACTGCCGACCCCGACGCCGCCTACGACGAGGAGATAAGCGTCGATCTTTCGGCCCTCGAGCCCCTCATCGCCCTGCCCCACATGCCCGATAAGGTCGTGCCGGTGCGCCAGGTGGCCGGGACGCCCGTGGACCAGTGTTTCATCGGAAGCTGTACGAATTCTTCCTATTATGACCTTGCCGTCAGCGCGGCCATCCTGCGGGGCAGGCACGTCGCGGAAAAGACGAGCCTCGTTATCGGCCCGGGCTCGCGCCAGACCCTCCTCATGATCGCCCGCGCCGGCATCCTCAGCGATTTCGTCGAAGCCGGGGCGCGCATCCTCGAATGCGCCTGCGGCCCCTGCATCGGCATCGGGCAGGCACCCCGGACCGGGGGCATCTCCCTTCGCACTTCGAACCGCAACTTTGAAGGCCGATCCGGGACCAAGGACGCCCTGGTCCACCTCGTCAGCGCCGAGACGGCGGCAGCCTCCGCCATAGCCGGGGTGATCACCGACCCCCGGGATCTGGGGCCTGTCCCGCTGCCCGAGATGCCGGGCCGTTTCGTCTCGGACGATTCCCTCTTCGTCTTCCCGAAGGCTACAGGCGAGAACGCGACTATACGGAGAGGGCCCAACATCGCTGCTCTTCCCGACTTCGAGCCCCTCCCTGCGTCGATCGAGGGAGAAATCCTCCTCCGCGTGGGGGACGACATCACGACCGACCACATCCTCCCCGCGGGGAGCAAGATCATGTCCCTGCGCTCCAATCTGCCGGCCATATCGGAGTATTGCTTCGCGGCTGTGGACCCGAGCTTCCCGGCGAGGGCGAGGGCAACCGGAGGAGGCATACTGGTCGGCGGCGAGAACTACGGGCAGGGCTCCAGCAGGGAGCACGCGGCCCTTTCTCCCCGCTTCCTCGGCGTCAGAGCCGTCATCGCCCTCTCCTATGCGCGGATACATCGACAGAACCTCGTCAACGCCGGCATTCTCCCCCTCGTCTTCGAAAACGCCGGGGATTACAATGGACTGAAGCAAGGCGATAGGCTTTCGATCGTCGACGTGTTCGGCGGGCTGAAGGCCGACCGTTTCGAGGTGAGGAACGTAGCTACGGGCAAAGGCTTCTTCGCAAGGCATGGCCTTTCCGATCGCCAGGTCGGAATGCTGCTCGCGGGTGGCGCGCTCAACGCGGCGCGCCGCGAGCTGACCGGCATCTGAAGGTAAGGGGAACTCTATGGGCGGCAGTCTGTTCGGACTCGAGGAGCGGCAGGTTTCCGGACGCGACCAGCTCGCGGCGCGGGCTGCGCTCCTGGCGTCCCGCGCCCTCGCCGTGCCCGGCGGCGAGGACCTCATCCTGGGACTTTACGACGGCGACAGCCTCGTGGCCACCGGAGCCCTCGTCGGCAACGTGATCCAAGGCATAGCTGTGGACCCCGGCTTCGAGGGCGAGGGCGCGGCGGCGGCCATCGTCTCTTCGCTCATAAAACACGCCGTGGACCGCAACATCGACCGGCTTTCCCTCTACACCAGCGCGTACGAGGCGGAACGCTTCGAGGACATGGGCTTTTCTCCCATAGCCGAGGTGCCGGGAGGTGCGGCCCTCCTCGAGTGGGGGGAGAGGGGAATCGCTTCCTGGCTGGAAAAGCTGAAGGAGGCGTCCCGCGGCAAGCCAGCCGGGGCGGGCGCGGCCGTCGTCAACTGCAACCCCTTCACCTGGGGGCACCGAAAGCTCTTGGAGTCCGCGGCCTCGAGGACGCCCTGGCTCTATGTCCTCGTCGTCGAGGAGGACAGGTCCCTCTTCCCCTTCGCCCTGCGCCTTGAACTCGTCCGGCAAGGAACGGCCGACCTGCCCAACGTGACGGTCATCGCGGGGGGACCCTACATCATCTCCTCGGCGACCTTCCCGACCTATTTCATCCGTCCGAGCGAAGGCGACGGAGTGTCGAAGGGGATCGCGGCGCACGCGGCGCTCGACCTGGCCGTGTTCAGGCGCCACATCGCCCCCGCCCTCGGGGTCACGGACCGCTTCGTGGGGACGGAGCCCTACTGCGCCACGACATCGATCTACAACGCGACGATGAAGAAGGTGCTGGCGGAATCCGCCGCTCCGGGAGCGCGGCGTTTCGAAGGCCCCCCCCTGACCGTCCACGAAATGCCTCGGTTCGAGCTGGACGGCGTTCCGGTCAGCGCCTCCCGCGTGAGGGAGCTCATCAGGAAAGGCTCGCTCGCCGAAGTTGAGACACTGGTCCCGCCCACAACCTGGGCATGGCTCAATTCCCGGGCGGCCGGCCCGGTGATCGAAAAAATCCGCTCCAGCGATTCCCGACATTGAGGATGCATCCATCAGGAGGAATGTCCCATGAGAGTACATAAGACGGTCACCGCCGGATCGCTCGAATCGAGCGACGCCCTCGTCACCATAAGCCCTTCGGCAGAGGAAGGCCTGGCCTACCAGATCGAAAGCATCGTCATAAAACAGTATGGCGCCAGGATCAGGCGCGTCACCGAGGAGGTGGCGACGGCCGCGGGGATCTCGGGCGCTTCGATCCACGTCCAGGACAGGGGGGCCCTCGAATGCACGCTCCGGGCAAGGCTCGAAACGGCCATAGCCCGATCCTCCGAACGCGGCTGACGTATCCCGCATGACGCTGGCGCTGATACTCTTCGCGGCCACTTATATCGCCCTGCTGTTCTTTCCGAAATTCCGGGCCTACATAGCCCTTGGCTCGGCGGCCGTCTTTGTCGTGACTGGCATTCTCCCTATTGGAAAAGTAGGGGGGGCCGTGGACTGGAACGTCATCATGATGATCATGGGCACGATGGGCGTCGTTTCCCTGTTCATAGAGTCCCGAATGCCAGCCCTGCTCGCCGATCTCATCATCGACAAGATGCCGAACGTAAAATGGGCGACCATTGCCCTGGCCCTCTTCGCGGGCATCATCTCCGCCTTCGTCGACAACGTAGCCACGGTGCTCATGGTCGCGCCGGTAGCCATCACGATATCCCGCAAGCTCAAGATATCGCCGGTCAACAGCATCATCGCCATCGCCGTATCCTCCAACCTACAGGGAGCGGCGACTCTCGTGGGAGACACGACTTCCATTCTCCTGGGCGGCCACGCGGGGATGAACTTCCTCGACTTCTTCGTCTACAAGGGCAGGCCGGGAATGTTCTGGGTGGTGCAGGTGGGAGCCTTGGTTTCGATGTTCGTCCTGCTGTACCTCTTCAGGAAGGATAAGGCACCCGTCAACACCGACGAACACACGGTGGTGACAGATTATATCCCCTCCTTCCTCCTCCTCTGCACCATGCTCCTCCTCATCACAGCCTCCCTTCTGCCGAAGGACGGGATTCCGCCCTTCATCACCACCCACATCAACGGACTCATCTGCATGACGCTGATGGTTGTCGGTTTCATTTACAGCCTCGTTACGACGAAAAGCACGCGAATCGTCGTTGAGATCATCAAGGAAATCGACTACTTCACTCTCCTGTTGCTCACGGGCATCTTCGTCGTCATCGCGGGTCTGACCGAGGCGGGCGTCGTGGACGAGATCAGCCGGATATTCGTCCAGGTGAGCGGAAACAACCTCTTCGTCATCTACACCCTGATCGTCTGGGTCTCCGTCCTCCTCTCGGCCTTCATCGACAACATCCCCTACGTCGCGACCATGCTTCCCGTGGCCTCAGGCATCGCCGCCCATCTCGGCATCGACCCGACCCTCATCTATTTCGGCCTCATGGTCGGCGCCACTCTCGGAGGAAACCTGACGCCTATCGGCGCCTCGGCCAATATCGCCGGCCTCGGGATACTGAGGAAGGAAGGCTTCGAGGTGAAAACCGCCCAGTTCATGAAGATCAGCGTGCCCTTCACCCTCGCGGCCGTCACGTCCGGCTACATCCTGGTCTGGCTGATCTGGGCACACTGATGGATATTGCCCCTGAAGGCCGGGATGGGTACAATAACTAACCATGCAATACCAGAAACGCACCGTCACCTGCGGAGATCTACGTGCCGCCGATGTCGGCAAGACTGTCGTGCTCAACGGCTGGGTCCATCGTAAACGCGATCACGGTGGGATATCCTTTATAAACTTGCGCGACCGATACGGCATCACCCAGGTCGTCGTCAACTCAGACGCCCCGGCCGAGCTCGCTTCAGTCACCGCCGAACTTAAGAGCGAATACTGCGTCGCCGTCCGCGGCAGAGTGCGAGCCCGGCCCGAGTCCATGGTCAACCCCGACATGGACACGGGGGCCATCGAGGTAGTCGCCGAATCCCTGACCGTCCTCTCCAGGTGCGCCCCCCTTCCCTTCCAGATCGACGAGGTCACCGACGCCAAGGAAGACACCCGACTCACGTACCGGTACCTCGATCTCAGGTCCGCCGCCATGCAGAAGCGGATCAAACTCCGCCATGAGGCGGCCTTCGCCGTACGTGAGTACCTCGTGGGTAAGGGCTTTTACGAGATCGAGACTCCCACATTCATCCGCTCGACGCCCGCGGGAGCCCGCGACTACCTCGTGCCCTCCCGCCTCTATCCGGGCAAGTTCTACGCCCTGCCCCAGTCGCCCCAGCTCTACAAGCAGCTCCTCATGGTCTCGGGCTTCGACAAGTACTTTCAGCTCGCCCGCTGCTACCGCGACGAGGACGCCCGCGGCGACCGCCAGCCTGAATTCACCCAGATCGACATCGAGATGTCCTTCATCCAGCGTGACGACGTCCTCGAACTCTGCGAAGGCCTGATGGGATATCTCTTCAGGAAGACCTTAAGCGTCGAACTGCCCGCTGCTTTCACGCGCATCGCCTACGATGATTCCATCGACCGCTTCGGAACCGACAAACCAGACCTGCGGTTCGGCATGGAGATGCAGGACTTCGCCCCCTATACCGAAGCCTGTTCCTTCCAGGCCTTCAAGGAAGTCCTGGCTGCAGGAGGCAAGGTCAAGGCCCTCGTCGTCCCGGGAAAGGCCGACTATTCTCGCAGACAGATCGAGGAACTCGAAGCCCAGGCCAGGATTTACAAGGCCAAGGGTATGGCGTGGATGAAAGTAAACGCAGAGGGAGCCCTCGAGGGAGGGGCCTCCAAGTTCTTCGCCGACAACGCAGCCGATGTCGTGAAGGGCCTCGGCGCCAAGCCGGGCGACGCCAAGCCGGGCGACCTCATCCTCCTCGTCGGCGACGCCAAGGCCAAGGTGGCCTGCGCCTCTCTTGGCGCCGTACGCTCCAAGCTCGGCAAGGACCTCGGCCTCCTCGATCCCAAGCGCTTCGAATTCGCCTGGATCGTCGATTTCCCCATGTTCGAGTACAGCGAGGAAGAGGGACGCTGGGAAGCCGCGCACCACATGTTCACCATGCCCCAGGAGCAGTACCACGCGACATCCGAATCCACGACCCAGAACTCCAGAGGCGTATTTTCAGGATCGTCGGCTTCTCGGATGAGGAGGCGCAGAGGAAATTCGGCTTTCTCGTCGAGGCCTTCAAGTACGGCCCCCCGCCCCACGGCGGCATAGCCCCCGGCTTCGACCGCCTCGTCATGCTCATGGCGGGCGAGACCTCGATCAAGGAAGTGATCGCCTTCCCGAAGAACACCTTCGCCGTAAGCCCCATGGACCAGTGCCCCAACGACGTGGACGAAAAGCAGCTCAACGAAATTCACATAAGGATCGTGCCCAAGGAAGAGAAGAAGGTCTAAACATCGGCCCGGGCTTGACCCGGGTCGGACCCCCCGCTTAGGATGCCAAGCGATAGAAGCCAGGATTCGTCGCGACGGCGGCAAGGGATCACATGCCAAAGGACAGGCTATTCGCGGCCATTTGGAGAGCGTTAACGGCATTGGCGGGGATTCTCTGCGTGGGTCTGATGTTCGCGACATCCCAGCCGGGATATGAATTCAACCTCTTCTATTACTTCACGACCCAATCCAATCTCTTCATCATCGCCCTGTTCGTTCTCCTGACCCTCGGCACCCTAGATCAAATCGCCGCCGAAGGGAGACTAGGGGTGGTCTGCCACATCAGGTCCGGGGTTCAACTCGCCCTAACTTTTTACATCACCATAACCTTCCTGATATTCGCGTTGCTGCTCTCCAAGAAGACCTTCTCGATGGGAAGCGCCTCCGCTCTCGCGATGATCCTCACGCACTATATCGTCCCGATCATGGTCATCGCGGATTGGGTCCTCTTTCTGCCCCATGGGGAAGTGCGCAATAGGGCTGCCTTCGCCTGGCTGTCCTATCCCCTGGCCTATCTAGCTTTTTCACTGCTGCGGGCTGAATTCGGGTATCCCTCCTTTGACCGTGGATCGAGATATCCCTACTTCTTCATCGATGCGGACGCTCTGGGATGGGGAAACATGGCCTGGATCATCCCGGCCTTTTTGGCAGGTTTTTTTCTTCTCGGGGCGGGGATGATCTATTTGGATAAACGGATCGCGGGATCGAGCGGCAGGAAGCGATAGGCTATCGCCGATCCAGCCCGGAATCCACGGATGGCGCAATCTCTTCCTCGACGACCTTCCAGCGCCCCTCGGAATACTTGAAGCGTTCGGCCTTCATGTCGAGGACGCGCCCGTCCTCTCCGGCCATCTTCACCATGGAAGCCAAGGCGTTGACCTCGACGACCTTGAAGAGGGTGCCGTCGTAGATGAACTTGGCCCCTTCCTGGGGGAGTTCCCTCCGGGCGTCCTTGTAGAACTGGAACTCGTAGCTGAGGCAGCAGAGGAGACGGCCGCAGGGTCCCGATATCTTGAGGGAGTTGAGCGAGAGGTTCTGGTCCTTGGCCATCTTGATGGAGACGGGGTTGAGCCTGTCGGAGATGCCATGGCAGCAGAGTATCCTGCCGCAGACGCCGCAGCCTCCGATGACCCG
>JAPLSO010000055.1:0-31555 GCA_026398595.1 Spirochaetota bacterium
TCGTCGACCTGCCTGCGCAGGTCGTTGATGAACGCCGAATCATAGCGTTGCGCGGCTGTGGATAGATTCTTGTCGTCCCCTAAGGGGAGGTCGGCTTGTTGCGCCTCGTCTTTGCGCTTTTTAGGTTTGGGGATAGGCGAGATGAACTCTGCCCTGCGTCTCGATCCCCTGATCTTTTGCGTTGGTTGCCCATCGGTGTCGAGCTCCCAGTGCCGGCGAGGATACTCATAAGGCGAATTGAGGATCGGGCGCTCATAGAAGGGATTCGACATTGTTACCTGCTTTTCCGCAGTATATCATTTGGCACGGACGGCGCAAGAGAATACGGCGCCACGCCATCCTCGCTTGTTCGTGCAGGGTTTCAGGGTAAAATAAAAGCGGCCGGAATTCGGCCGCTTTTTTAGTCGCTGATGGGGATCAGATTTTGTCGATCAGCATCGAGCATTTACCCGAGGGTATGGGCAGGGTCTTCTTCTTCTTGTTCAGCACGTTGATCGTGAAGTAGTAGAGCTTTTCGCTCTCCATGTGAATCTCCCAGCCCCGCCCCGATTTGCTCGAGAGGATGGTCACCATATTGCGCTTGAGCGATAGGTTTTCTATGCCCATGATCTCGAGGTTGGGGATGATCCAGTCCACGGTCTTACGCGGAAGCGAGATGTAGAGGCCTACGATGTTCTCGATCATCAGGGTGACGCTCGCGAGGCCGTTATAGGGCAGGTAGTGGGGATAGGGCCAGTCGGGATGTCCTTCCCAGCTCGCCTTGCCCTCGGCCTGGGGCTGGTAGGCTCCCCAGACTACGGGTTTGTGCTCCTTCTGGTGCCCCTCGGCTTCGGCTTGATCGGCCTCGGCGTGCATCGAATCCAGGATGAAATAGAGGTGTCGGATGGCGCAGTCCCTGGCGAACTCGTAGAAGTTGTACTTCTCCAGCCCCTTGATCACCATGAAGGTATAGGCGGTTATCACCGAACCCCTGAAGCCGTTGCCCTTCTTGTCGAACAGAGGGTGATCGGCGGAAAGAGTCGGAAAGGGATTCTCCGTGCCGAAACCGGCGGGATCCTTGAGTTTGGCGACGAGTTTCTCCGCGCGCTCCTCGTTGGGTATCTCGGCGAGAAGGAGCCAGTAGGTCCCGATCGTCCTTATCTTCACCTGGGCTTCTTTTTCGTCAAGGTCATAGTAGAAGCCCTCTTCGGCGTTCCACATCTTCCCGTTTATCCTGGTCTTCAGGGAGAAATAGTCGCGTTTGTACTGGAAGGAGATGTCCTTGTCGTTGAGGATGTCCCCGAGCGCCGAAATGTAGAGGGCGTTCATCGCCATCGCGGCGTTGAAGTCGACGAGATAGGCCGCGCCTTCCCTGGGGGAATTGCCCATGCCGGCGGCCACCGGCGGGGCGGCATAGAGGCCGTTGGCGTCTTTAAACCGAGCCTCCAGCCATTTGTAGTGCTTGGTCAGGACAGGAAGAACGTCCTTCACGCGCTTCTTGTTGGCTGTCTTGTGATAGAGGTTGAACTCGGTCCAGGCGAAGAGAGGGAGAAAGAGGCCATCGGGGTTCCCCTCCTCGGATATGGGCGAACCGCTCTCGATGTCGTAGACCGATCGAATGGCCCCGTCAGCTTCCTGGAGGGCATAGAGAGCATCGAGACCATTGGAAGCTGGATAGATTCTGTTGCTGTAGACGAGGAAAAAGGAGGAGAAGATCTGCTCCATGGCATCGAGCCGCGGACGCTGGACATAGTAGAAGAATCTGAACTTGTCGATGCCCGAGGCGGGGCCGCCCGAAGTCCAGCAGTCGGCGACCCATGCCCAGGTACGGTCATACATCTCGACAAAATCCTGGTCATAGAAATGGACCCGCGGAAAGTCTTTCTTGTTCAAAAGCAAACCCTCTCCAGGACGCTTTCAGCGACTCCGGGACCCAAATGCGGACACGGCTGCATGAAAAGTTTCCCATTTGGTGTAAAATACTACTAAAGATGGACTATAGCCCACTATAATGATCTTATCGGCATTTGTCAAATTTTCTTCAGTCGGAGCCGGAGATTAAGGAAACCGATTCCCTTCGCATCTTCACGAGGCAGAAGGATTCGTCGGCCAAACCCTTCCACCCGGTCGAGAGGGCTTTTCATTTCCTCCTTCCCGGCCCTTCCCTTTCCCGCCTTGAGCACGGCGTTCAGGGGCATGAAGATGTCCTTGAAAGAGAAGACAGCGTCGACTTCGGCCGGCCCGCGGCCGGAGCCGAACTGGCCGTAGAGGAAAGGAGCCGGCAGAGCAGCCCTGACATCGTAGCCGTCCATGAGGGAGAGGGGATCGGAAAGGGATTTCTTCGCGCCCTTGGGGCAGACCCGGATGCACTCGCCGGAGTCTATGCAGCGCTCATCTATGATATGGGCCTTGCCATCCCTCACCCGTATCGCTTGGGCGGGGCAGTGTCGGATGCAGGTCGCGCAGCCGACGCAGAGACTCGAGTCCAGGTAGACTGAATGGAAGATGCCACCTATATCCTGCCCCGCCGCGCCCTGTGGCCTAGGCCGCCGGCTGGGAGGGAAGCCTGAAGATCATTTTAACCTTTGTCCCGGCCCCCGGCTTCGAGTCGATCTCCATGGAATCGGCGTTACGCTTCATGTTGGGAAGCCCCATGCCCGCGCCGAAGCCCCTGCTCCGAACCTCTTCACTCGCCGTCGACCAGCCCTCCGTCAAGGCAAGGCCGATGTCGGCTATGCCCGGCCCCTCATCCTCGAGCCGGATCTCCACGTAGTCGGGCTCGAGTTCTATGTAGGCCTTCCCGCCTCCGCCGTGGATGGCGATGTTCATCTCGCCCTCGTACATGGCGACGGCGATACGCTTGACCAGGCCCTGGCCGTAGCCGAGGCGGCCGAGAAGCCGCTTCACCTCGGTCGAGGCCTTACCCGCTGCCGAAAAATCCAAGGAAGGGATGGAATAGCTAACCTTCACCCCACGCCTCAGACGATCTCCCGAACGCCGCCGCCACGCAGGCCGGCCTCGTAGAGCCTTCCGCAGGCGAGAAACATGGAATACTTCGTTGACAGGAGGATCATGCCCGATTCCTCGGCCATCTCGAGAAGATCGACTGTGGGCTTCTTGCCCCGCACGAAGACGATGACCTTGATGTCCAAAAGGTCAGCGGTGCGCAGGGCCTGGGGATTGACCAGCCCCGTGAGCAGGACGACTCTATCCTTCACGAAGGCCATCACGTCGCTCATGAGGTCAGCCCCGCAGGCGGCCTGGACCTCCAGATCCAGTCCTTCCCCGCCGATGAAGACCTTCGCGTCGAGGATCTTCACTATCTCGTGTATCGTCATGTGCCAGCCTCCGGAATGAGCATTTGTTTCACAGGATCGTCCTTCCGCGGAAGGATCGGGCGAGGGTCAGCCTGTCGGCGTATTCGAGGTCGCCGCCGACGGGCATGCCCGTCGCCAGGCGGGTCACCCTGACCCCATCTTTTTCCAGCACTTTCTTGATGTAAAGGGCAGTAGTGTCGCCTTCGACCGTGGGATTCGTCGCGAGGACGATCTCCTCGACGGGGACCGGCTCGGGACCTTCGGCTTGGGTATCGCGGCTTTTCCTCACCCGCTGGATGAGGGAAGCTATACGCAGCTTGTCGGGGCCGATACCGTCCAGGGGGGACAATAGGCCGCCAAGGACATGATAGAGGCCCTTGTACTCCATCGACGCTTCGATGGTGAGGACATCCTGGGGCTGCTCCACTACGCAGATCGTCCTCCGGTCGCGCTCGAGGCCCGAGCAGACCGGACAGGGATCCTCTTCGGTGTAGGAACCGCAGATCGAACAGAAGGAAATCAAACCCTGAAGAGAGCCGATCCGCTCGGCCAGCGCATCGGTGAAGCCGTGATCGGCCTTGAGGAGGTAGTAGGTCATCCTGAGGGCGCTCTTTCTCCCTATCCCCGGAAGCCGGGTTAAAAGAGAAACGAGCTCCTCGAGAGCGCGCATCAGCAAGCCCCGAAAGACGCGCCGCCCCCGAAGGGGCTGACCCCGCCGAAGCCGGGGAGGGCTCCCATGCCGCCCATCTCGTCGCTCAGTTGCTGGCGGATGGCGTCCTGCACCTTGGCCGCGGCGTCGTTGTGGGCGGCGCGGACCAGATCGCCGAGGAAGCTGGGTTCGGCCGGGTCAATGACCTCGGGCGCGATCACGCATTCGAGAAGCTCCATCTCGCCCGAAAGTATAATCTTCACCATCCCGCCCCCAGCCTGGCCCGTCGCTCGTATAGTCGCCGTCTTGCGCCTCAGTTCCTCGGCCTTGGCCTGGATAGCCTGGGGGTTCTTGAGCATGTTCATGAGATCGGACAATTCCATTTTGCTTCCTCTTGGATCAATCTTGAGATTGAAGATCGGGCTGCTCGGCCCTGACGGGCTCCTCGGCCGGCAGCGATGGTTGCGCGTAGCCGATGACAGAGCCCTTGAAATAGCGTTCAACGAGGCCAACGGCCTCCTTCTCGCGTTCGTTCAGATCGGGCTCGGCCGCGGGCAAGACTGCGGGAACCGGCCCCGCCCTCTCTTTCCCCTGCGCCGAGGCACTATCGTTGAAGACAGGAGGAGTCACCGGTGCGGCCCTGTCCTGTTTCAAGCCGGTCCAGCCGCCTTGCTCCGCCTCGAGTTCGAAATCCACACGCTGGGCGCTGCCGAGCTTCTGAGTGAGCACCTCGGCGATAATCCCCGAAAAGCGCCTCAAAAGATCGAATCCCATCCTATTGGCAACCGTGATATGGAGCGTGCCGCCCTCGATATACCAGGACCCGCTCTTTTCAAGCGTCGTGCCCAGAAGGACGTTGTTCTTCCTGATCTCGGCGACGAGGGCCTTCTTCAGCTGGCCCAGGTCGCTGGGATCGGGAAGGGCCTCGGGCTGGGATTCCGCGGGCTTGTCAGGCGGTTCTGCATCGAGCAGGCTGGCACGGCTGGCAGCCTGACCGGGTTCTCCCGCCGATTCTGTCCGTTGATCAAGGTTGGTCGGCTGCGGCAGTGCGGTTCGGGCGGCCGGCGGCCGAAGGGAAGACGGCGACGAGACCGCCGCCGCAGGCCTGGCGCCCCGCTCGACGAAGCGCCGCAGGGAGTCGACAGCCTTGGCCAGATCGGCAGGGGAGACATAATCGGCGATATGCGAGGCCTTGGCAACGGCCAGATCGAGCTCGTAGCGCGGGTCGATCGAATCCTTCATGATTCGGTAGACGCTCAGGAAAATCGAAAGCACGCGCTCTGTCTTGTCCTCTCCTAAGGCCTCGGAAATCGAGAGGTCGAAGGAGGAGAGGGGGGCGCCGAGAAGGCTTTCCTTCACGACTCCGTTCACGATGAGGAGGAGGGCCCTGCAGTACTCCACCATGTCGGCGACGAACTGTTCGGGGGAGACCCCACCCGCCAGGATGCCGTCGAGATCGGAAAGGGCGGCGGCTGTATTCCCGGCGACGAAGCGCCCGAAAAGGGCATTCATCCGGTCCTGGCCGACGATGCCCAGCTTCTCCCTGATGAGGGCTGCCGTGATCTTTCCTCCGGCGAAGGAGACGACCTGGTCGAAGAGGGTGTAGGCGTCGCGTATCGAGCCGCCCGATTCCTTCGCGATCCAGAGAAGGGCTTCCTCGTCGGCATCGATTCCAGTTTCCGCGGCCGCCGAGGCAAGCAGACCGACGATCGTCTCCGCGTCCACCAGCCTGAAACTGAACTGCTGACAGCGGCTCTTGATGGTGGCCGGCACCTTGTGGGGTTCGGTGGTGGCGAACATGAAGACGACATAGGGAGGAGGCTCTTCGATGGTCTTCAGGAGGGCGTTGAAGGCGCTCGTCGAAAGCATATGGACTTCGTCGATGATGTAGATCTTGTAGCGGCTCGAGTTGGGAGGAAAGAGAACCTCGTCCTTGATCTGCCTGACATTGTCCACCGAAGTGTTGGAGGCGCCGTCTATCTCGATCACGTCGAGGGAGGATCCGGCGGTTATGGCCTTGCAGGAATCGCAGGTGCCGCAGGGTTCGGCAGCCGGCCCTTTCTCGCAGTTCAGAGCCTTGGCGAGGATGCGCGCCGTACTTGTCTTGCCGCAGCCCCGGGGGCCCGCGAAGAGATAGGCGTGGGCAATCCGTCCCGTGGCGAGAGACTTCTCGAGTGTAGCCGCGACAAAGCTCTGGCCGGCCAGCTGTTCAAAGGTCTGGGGGCGTTTTCTCGCGGCGGTGACTTCGTAGGGCATGGGATCAAAATAGCATGGAGGGGCTCGAGGGTAAAGCAGTTGGAGCGCAAGAAGCCAGGCGCTCTGCGGCACCGCACCTTCCGCGTACCGTTGCTTCCTTCCGGACCTGGCGGGGTTCCGCGGTGGTTACGAGCACAGTGCCTGGCTTCTTGCGTTCCAAAAGCTACGGAGAGATAGGGATTCGAACCCTAGTTACCCTTACGGATAAACGCGACTTCCAATCGCGCACCTTCGGCCGCTCGGTCATCTCTCCAAAAAGACAGAAACTTAAAAAACACCTGCTCGATCGACGTTGGAGCGACGATAGAGCGCGGCTTGCGGAGAGAGAGGGATTCGAACCCTCGAAACCCATAAGGGTTTAACGGTTTTCGAGACCGCCCGATTCAGCCGCTCTCGCATCTCTCCAAAATAAACCTGAGGCTAGGCGGATTCGAACCGCCGACCTTCAGATCCGCAATCTGAAGCTCTATCCAGCTGAGCTATAGCCTCGTGCGACGGAGAGGAAGGGATTCGAACCCTTGATACCCTTTAGAGGTATAACTCCTTAGCAGGGAGCCCGATTCGGCCGCTCTCGCACCTCTCCAGAAAACTTATCCGCTTGCCTACGGAGCAGGGGGGATTCGAACCCCCGGTACCTCGCGGTACAACGGTTTTCAAGACCGCCTCCTTAAGCCACTCGGACACCGCTCCACGGGGAAAAAACTAATGAATCGGCGAATGGACATTACGCGAAAGAAAGTTGGATGTCAAGAGCCGCGTCTTTATCCGAAGGTGTTAACAGGCTAGGCTTGGGCCATGGGAATACTCGACCGGCTGCGGAACGAACGGCAGCGCCGCCGCTCGGAACGAAACCCTATCCCCGACGAACTCTGGGAATGGGCGGTAAAAGAGCACCGGATATTCAGGGGCATGGGACCTGAGAACGAAGTCGGGCTGCGCAAGCTCAGCACAGCCTTCCTCAGCCTCAAGCGCTTCGACGCCGTGGACGGCGCCGCGATCAACGACGAGCTCAAGGTTTCCGTGGCCGCCCAGGCCTGCCTGCCCCTCCTGGGCCTGGATATTTCCTGGTACCGCGACTTCACCACGATCTTCATCACCCCCGATAGCTATACCGTCACCCAGAGCAGCACCGACGAGGCTGGCGTCGTCCATGAATACGAGGATGAGTTCGCCGGCGAAGCCTTCGCCCTGGGGCCGGTCGCCCTGTCTGTTCCCGATATCGACGCCTCGGGCTGGGGCGACGGTTACAACACGGTCATCCACGAGATGGCGCACAAGCTCGATGGCCTGGACGGAGCCTTCGATGGCCGGCCTCCCCTCCATGAAGGCATGGACGGAAGTCTCTGGAAGACTACCTTCACGGAAGCCTGGGAGGACCTGAAAGCCAAGCTCGACTCCCCGGGTGGCGGAAGCCGTGGCCGCAAGCTGGGGACATCGAAGAGGCGGACAAGCATGGACTCCTATGCCGCCGTAAGTCTCGACGAGTTCTTCGCCGTCGCCTGTGAGTACTTCTGGGAAAAACCCGCCGTTCTTATCCGCGAGTATCCGGAGGTCTTCGATCAGCTCAAGCTTTTCTTCCGCAGGGATCCCTCGGCCTGGCGGGGGTGAGATGATGCCGAAGCGAGGATTTTCAATTTCGCAAAACAGGTCAAGAATGTAAAATAAGAACCTGCGATACTCCATCGTGTAGTGCGAAGGAGGAGATCATGGAACGGGAACACACGAAAGAGGACATGATCCGGGCAGTACGCCACATGCAGGATTATATCCTCGCGAATGTGCGTGACGAAATCTCCGTCAACAATCTTGCGCGCGCCGCGGGATATTCAGGGAGCTAACCGGTCAGCCGCCATTCGAATATATCCGCAGATTGAGGCTTTCACAGGCGGCTCTGGTATTGCGGGACAAGCCCGCGAAGGTTCTCGATGTGGCGCTGGACTTCATGTTCGATTCACCTGAGGGGTTCACCCGCTCCTTTTCGAAAGAATTCGGCGTTACCCCGGCGAATTATCGCAGGCAGCCGCGCCCTGTGAAACTATTTCTTCCCTATCCTCTTCCTTTGCGCCAAAAGCACGAAAAAGGAGAAGACCTCATGAACGACAGTACGAGCAAAGCGATTTTTGTTCAGGTAATAGAAAGACCTGCCCGCAAAGCGCTCATCAGGAGGGCAAGGACGGCGCGTGAGTACTTCGCCTACTGCGAGGAAGTGGGCTGCGACGTATGGGGCGTATTGTCAAGCGTTAAGGAAGCTCTCTATGAACCAGTCGGCCTCTGGCTGCCCCCAAAGTTACGCCCAGCAAACACGTCAGAGTACGTGCAGGGTGTTGAGTTGCCGCTAAATTGGAGCGGGGTGATCCCGGGAACGCCGTCGGGGATGTGATGAAGAAAATCGACAAATTCGATCCCGCTTTCTACGGTTTTGTATGGGCGCCCGATTCGGCGCCGCGTTTCCAGCTTGAGCCGCAGGGCTGGCGCGGATACATAGAAGCTCGCCCCGTCTGTCCGTCCGGAAACTCGAAAATTCAATAAATGGCGACGAGCTATCGGGATGCGTGGCGGATCCCGATAGCTCGTTCCTATCTGGCCGGTTCTCAATACAGGAACTTGGAGGCGCCTCCGTCGACGAGGACAGTTTGGCCGTTGATATAGGAGGCTGCCGGGGAAAGGATAAAAGCCCCCATCCTGCCGAACTCCTCCACTTCGCCTATCCTGCCGAGGGGAATGGCCGACTCGCGCTCGACGCGTCGGGCTTCGGGGCTCATGCCAGCCTTGGAAGCCTCGGCCGCCATGAGACGTTTGAGCCGTCCCGTCAGGATGTTCCCCGGGGCGATGTTGTTCACCCTGATACCGTAGGGCGCGAGTTCGACCGAGAGCGACTTGACGAGGCTGGCAACCCCAGACCTCATGACGCCGGAGAGAATGAGGCCGGGCCAGGGTTCCTTGACCGAACTGGACGTGATCGCGAGGATGGATCCGCCCCTGACCTTGAGGAATGGAAGGACGGCGCGTATAAGCCTCACCGAGGACATCAGCGTGAGTTCAAAGGCGGCTCGCCAGGGTTCGTCGCCGATAAGAGCCTCGAAGTCCCCGGGTGGCGGGCCGCCTGAGTTCACCAGCAGCGCGTCCGGAGCCCCAAGCGCTTCGTGTCCCGCCTTCACCCAGGATTCGATTGAAGCGGCGGACCCCATGTCCAGGACTGCGCCTGCGGCCCGCCCTCCCGACTTTTCCGCCATCACGCCAAGCCGCGTCAGCGCCGAAGCCAGGCGCTCTTCCGAACGCCCCCCGATGAAGACCCAGGCTCCTTCCTCCAGAGCCTTCTCGGCTATACCCAGGCCGAGACCATCGGTCGAGGCCGAGGCGAAGACTATCCTTCCCTTGAGTCCTAGATCCATAACAACCTCCTTCGGCGGCGAAGCCCGCGGATTTATATACAGATAATAATATATATCATGTTTTAAAAGGCGACATTGAACGAGGAAAGCGCGCCGCCCGGAGCTTCCCAACTCAGCTCGAAGTTCCTGACCCAGGCTTCGGCGGGACCCGCTTTAAGCCATTCGGCGAAGACCTCGAGATCCTGCTCCGATCCCTCAGCCCAGACCTCGACGGCGCCGTCCCCTCGGTTTCTGACCCATCCTGCCAGGCCGAGGGACCGGGCCTCCCTGAGGGCCGAATACCTGAAACCCACCCCCTGGACCTCGCCTTCGATGACGGCATGGAAAGCCTTCATGGTTCCTTTCTCCCCAACCTCGCCTTCGATCCCTGACGGCTGCCCCGCCGCTCGAGTTCGGCTTCCACAGCCTGATAGAGCTGGAACTTCTCCAGGGGCTTGAAGGGTTCAATGGTGGAGCCCGAGGGAAAATCGGCGCCGAGTCTCAGCACCTCGACCTCTGCGGGCAGGATCTCGAGGCAGTCGGCGAGAAGAGAGGGCAGTCGCGAGGTGTGGAGGACCGAAAACTCCCCGGTTGGATACCGTCGGGCGAGGGCCGAACCCTTGGCCAGCCGGAGATCGTGGAACTTGATGCCCTCGATCCCGTGCGATTGGGCGAAATCGACCGAGGCGAGCATTTCCTCCCTTCCCTCGCCGGGCAGACCCAGGATGAGGTGGACGGCTCTCCGCAGTCCAGCCTCGCCCGTGATTTTCGCGGCCCTGGCGTAGCACGCCGCGTCATGTCCCCTGCCAATCTCCGCCAAGGTCCTATCGGTCGAGGACTGGAGTCCTAATTCCACCCAGACCTCGAGGCCCGAATCGGCGAAAGAGGCCAGAAGTGCCGCCTTCCCGGGGTCAATGCAATCGGGCCGGGTGGATACGACGAGGCCGGCGAGACTTCCCGGATGGAGCCTTTCAAGAGTCGCGATGGCTCTGTCGTAGATGGGCTTCAGCTCCTCGACGGGGAGGTTGGTGCAGGAGTAGGCCTGAAAATAGAGGAAGAAGAGGGATGCCTTGTAGCGCTTCGCGGCAAAAGAGGCGGCTCGCTCTATCTGCTCGTCCAGATCGACGACGACTCGAGCCCCGTCGTGCTGGTAGGCGGCGAGGCCGGCCTCGGGAGCGCAGAAGGCGCAGCCGCCCTTTCCGCGTCCTCCTTCACGGTGAGGGCAGGTAAACCCGGCGTCGACGCCAAGGCGGTATACTCGCTGGCCATGTCGTTCAACGAGGCGGTCGCCGTGACGGTTGAAGCGCGATACCATCTACCCTCCCCGTTATCCCCTGCGGGCGGTTGCCAAGGAACCCTGCGCGCTATATCGTCGATAGCATGGCGCCAATCCGCGGGTTCTGGAAGCATTGTCTCAGGACAGCCATCGGGCTGGCAAGCCTCCTTTTTCTCTCCTGTGGGGTTTCCAACAGGCGAGCGCTCCTCTGGACGGACTGCCCGGAGATCCTGGCCGCCGTGGACATGTACAACGCCGCACAGACACGCGATCTCGTCGAAGTGTGCTATGTCGCCGATCTTCCCGCGGCCCTCGCCGATCCTGCTTCCCTGGGCAAGGGAGAGCCGAGCTTCGTCCTCGGCCGAGGCCTTAAGGCCAAGTCCTTGGCCGACAAGTTCCTTTCTCTCAACCATCTGCAAAACGGCCTGGCGATTCAGACCAAAGCCTTCTATCCCGGCCTCCTGCAGGCGGGCCGTCGGGGCAAGGACCAAATCCTCCTCCCCGTCTCCTTCAACATCCTCCTGATCGTCGGAAAGCGCGGTGTCGAATCCCCGGCGTCTTCGATCTCCATGGACGAGATCCGGCGGAGCACCCTCATCTTCAACGATACGGGGACAGCCAAGGGCGAGAGGCTGGGGTTTTCCCCGCGCTGGCCCGACGAGGATTTTCTCTTCCAGTGGGCCCAGATCAGGGGGGTCGGCTTCGGCGAGTCGAATCCGGAAGAAGAGAAAAAGGACTCCAAGGGAGAAATCCTGCCCCTGTCCTGGAACGCCGACGCTCTCGATTCGGCCGTGGTCGCCTTAAGCGATTTCATCCGCCAGGTGAATGGATCGCCCGAGACCGAGGACGCCTACGCCTTCAAGTACCTCTTCGCCCCGGGCTACCAGGACGTCGATTCGGGCAAGCTTCTCTTTACGGCCATGGATTCGTCGAGCTTCTTCCTCCTCCCACCCCTGACGCGAGCCAAGCTCGAATTCCGATACTTCGGGGATTCGGGAAGACTGGCTGTGCGGGACGACATCACCTATGCGGGCATCCTTAATCATGCGGGGGGAAGAAGGGCGGCCGAAGGATTCCTGCGATGGTTGTTCAAGCCCCAGAACCAAGCGGCCTTCCTCGAGCGGTCTAAAACCCTGCGCATTTCGGAGAGCGCCTTCGGCGTGGCGGGCGGTTTCTCCACCCTGTCGGAAGTGACCGAAGCCATTCTCCCGAAGTATTATTCCGATCTGGCCGGCAAGGTTCCCGCCTCAGGCTCCCTGCGTCCCCCAGCGACCATGCCCCCCTATTGGGACAGAATCAAGAAAGAGTTCGTCCTGCCCTGGCTCTCCGCCTCGACAGGCCTCGGAGCCGCATCAGCCGAAGCCGCTTTCATCTCAGCCTTTGAAGCCTATCTCGACAAGAACCCCGGCCTGCGCTGACGCGGCCGGGAGCGCTCAGCGCCCGCCCTCGAACTCGGCGAGCACTTCCAGGAATTCATTTCGCGTGGAACAGTGGACTGCCCTGTCACGGAGCGCGGCGCCTCGAGGTCTGCCTTTCGAATATGAGCAGAAGTGTTTTCTGAACTCGACACAGGCGGATTTTTCTCCCAGAAAGGCGATGGAGAGCTCGAGATGGCGTCGCGCGATCTCCGCGACCTCGCTGTCGCAGTACCCGGGAACAGGTTCACCAAGGTATAGGGCCGCGGCTTCGGCGAAGACAAAGGGGTTGCCCAGGGCCCCCCGCGCTATCATGACGCCAGCGCAGCCCGTTTCCTCGAGCATCCGCAGGGCGGCGGCGGCTCCGAAGACATCGCCCGAACCGAAGACCTGGATGCCCAGGGGGGTAAATTCCTTGACGAGGACCGCAATGGAGGACCAATCGGCCTTTCCCCCATAGCCCTGGGCTCGGGTGCGCCCATGGAGGGTCACCGCGGCCGCCCCCGCCTCCACCGCCGCCCTCGCCGTCGCTATAAAGTTGATGGAACCCTCGTCCCAGCCCGTGCGGATCTTCACCGTAATGGGAATGTCCGTCGCTCCCTTCATCGCTTCCACAATCGCCGCCAGCTTGGCTGGGTCCTTGAGCAGGCTCGAGCCCGCGCCTGTCCTCACGATCTTGGGGACGGGACAGCCGCAGTTGAGGTCGATGACAAGGGGATGGTAGCCCGAGACGATTTCGACAGCCCCGGCAAGGACCTCAGGTCTAGAGCCGAAGAGCTGGACCGCGTAGTTCCTTTCGCTCTCGGAACGCACGAGGAGGAGATTGGTCTTGGGATGGTTCCGGACGAGGGCTTCGGAACTCACCATCTCCGTGTAGCACAGGGCCGCTCCGGATTCATAGCAGACGGAGCGGAACGCGGCATCGGAGTAGCCGGCTATAGGGGCGAGGAAGAAGGGATTGGGCAGCCTGAGACCGGCCAGCACTGGGCCGGTTCCGGCTTTATCAGGGCTCGAGTCTGAAAAACCTGCAGGCATTCTGATACGTCGTCTCCGCCGCTTCCTCGGGCTCCATCTGGAGAATCTCGGAGAGGAACCATGCCGTGGAGGGCAGATATTCGGGCTTGTTGCGTTTGCCCCTGTATTCCGCCGGGACCATGAAGGGGGCCTCGCTCTCGATGAGGATTCTGTCGACAGGAAGCATCTCCACCGTCTCGTGGAGGTTGCGCGCGTTCCTGTAGGTCAGGTTCCCCGCGAATGAGAAATAAACGTTGAGGCCGGCCGAGAGCACTCTGTCGGCGTATTCGGCGTTCTCGGAATAACAGTGGAGAACGGCGCCGGTGGGCGGAATCCTGTCGCGCAGAACCTCGAGGACATCCTTGCCCGCCTCGCGGTTATGGATGATTACGGGGAGATCGAGTCGCGATGCCATCTCGAGCTGCTCGATGAAGAGTTCAATCTGGCTCCGCCTGTCGCCGTACTTGTGGAAGTAGTCCAGACCTATCTCGCCGATGGCGATGACGCGAGGGAGCTTGACCGCTTCCTCGATCGTATTCTTCCAGTCCTTCCCGGGGCTCTGGACTTCGGAAGGCGAGACTCCTACGGCATGGTACACGTGTCCGGCGGGCGTGAGGTTAAGGTACACCTGTTTGAAGTCGAGGAGACTGTTGCAGATACTAATTATCCTGGAGACGCCTGCCTGCTTCGCCTCTTGGCAAACTAAAAGCTGCTCTATTGGGTCATCGTATATAAGCCCAATGTGGGCGTGAGTGTCGAAATACCGCATATGTCTTCCGTTATAGAAATGGTGGGACACCCGTACGGGTAAGATTTAATGTAGCACGCCGCAGGCACGGAGTCAACGTTTATTTAAAAAGGTGAAAATCCTTGCCTTACATGCGGAATTCCTCGCCCAGATAGAGACTCCGCGCGCCCTCGTCGTTGAGGATGGTCTCCTTGCCTCCCTCGGCGATGATCCTGCCGAGGTGTATGATGTAGGAGCGGTCCGTGATGTCGAGGGTGTCCCTGACGTTGTGGTCCGTGAGCAGAATGCCTATTCCCGAACTTCGCAGCTTGCCGACGATGCGCTTGATCTCGTGGATGGTAATGGGGTCTATGCCCGTGAAAGGCTCGTCGAGAAGGAGGAACTTGGGCTCGATGGCCAGAGCCCGGGCAATCTCCGTCCTCCGGCGCTCCCCGCCCGAAAGGGTGTAGCCCGGCTGCCGGGCGATGCCCGCGATGCCGAACTCTTCCATGAGCTCAGCCGCCCGGGCCTTCCTTCCCGCCCTGTCGAGACCGCTCCGCGCCTCGAGGACGGCAAGGATGTTGTCCTCGACCGAAAGCTTCCGGAAGATAGAGGATTCCTGGGGCAGATAGGAGATGCCCATCCGCGCCCGCTTATACATGGCGAGACCGTTGAGGCGCTGTCCGTCGAGCTCCATGACGCCGGCAGTGGGCTTGAGAAAGCCCGCCAGCATGTAGAACACCGTCGTCTTGCCGGCGCCGTTGGGACCCAGGAGACCGACGACCTCGCCCGCCCGCATGGAAAACCCGATATCGGCGACAGCCACCTTGCGCCCGTACAGCTTTCTCAGGCCTCGCGCCTCAAGGAGGGAAAAACTCAAGGCCCGCTACCTTCCTTTTTCTTCGTCGTGATGGAGCCCGACACCCTGCCTGAGAAGGCCAGGCTGTCGGCGGTCGCCTTTCCCTCGATGGCGTCGGCGGCGATCGTGCCGTCGGCCATCACGGCTACGGGCTGGCCCGAAAGCTTGAGACTTTCCGTGTCGCGGTTGTAGCGGGCGAACTCGGCCCGGACCGCGAAGTCCTGCTTGACGATGTGGACTCCTATCCTGGCATCGACGATGGACTGCTTCTGGTTGAAACGTACCCATTCGCCCTTGAGGATGACATCGTTCTTCGAGTCCTCGATGACTACACCCGTCTCGGCCAAGCCGACTTCGACATCGCGTTTGTAGTTCAGGGAAGCCGCCTTGAGGAGGAAGCCCTTGGACTCGTCGTGGATGGTGACGGAGCCTACGCAGACGACATCGTTGTAGTCCTCGCCCGAAATCTCGACCCGATCGGCCTTGATCTCCACGGTGCCCATGGTGACGACGGCTCCGCCGACGAGGACGGTTTTCTCCTTGCCCTTGGCAATCACGCTCTCCACCCGGTCCGCGGTGAAGGTGATGGTGTCCTGGTCCGCCGAACCCTCGGGCTGGGTCGCGGAAGGCGGGGAAGCTGCCGGGGCTCCTTGAGCCTTGGTCTGGGCGAAGAGACTCGGCCCGCCCAAGCCGAAAAGGAGGACAGCAGCCGCCAGGACGAGGGCGTAATGGGATATAGGGGCCGCGCCGCGGCGGCGCCTTCTGGTTTGCCTCATTGCATCACTCCTTTGCCGGCATTGGAGTCGCCGACCTCGATAACGCCCTGGGCGCCTTGCCTGAACGTGAAGGCCTTCTTGCCGATATCGGCGAAGAAACCCATGCCTCGCAGGAGGAGTTCTTCGCCGACCCGCACGATGACGGTATCGCCCGCTTCCCCTTCGACGGTGTTCGTAGCCTTGTGGTACTTGATCGAGCTTGTCTCGAAGCTGGCGTTCTCGGCCTTGGAATAGAGCCTCACGAAGCCTGACAGCTCGGCGTCGCCCGTATCCTCGTGCCAGACCACCGTGTCGGCCTCGCCGGAGAACTCGACCGCGCCCCCCTCCTCGCCCCTGTCCTCGAAGACAGCCTGGTATACGACGAGGCGGCCTTGATCCTTGAAGTACTCGGCCTTCACCGCCTTCGCGGTGAAGGTGACGATGCCCTTGACGATCTCTTCTCTTGAGAAATCCGTAAAGACGGCGTCGGCCAGACCTTCGTCGGAGGCAGGCGCCTCGGCCTCACCAGGCATCGAGCAGGAGGAAAGACCGATGATGGCGGCCAGGAAAAAGGCGCCCAGCCCGTACGAGTTTCGCATTCCCATCGAGTATGGTTCGGGGCTCCGGCCCTGTCAATATAAGCCGCCTAGCGCGCCGACTTGGCCTTGGCCGCCAGAACGCACTCGCCGATGAAGGCCTTGAAGAGAGGATGAACCTTGGTGGGCTTGGACTTCAGCTCGGGATGGTACTGGACCCCCAGGCCCCAAGGGTGGTCCGGCCATTCGCAGGATTCGACCAGATCCCCGTCGGGCGTGGTCGCCGTAACCTGAAGGCCGGCGGCCTCGATCTCGTCCCGGAATATATTGGAAACTTCGTATCTGTGCCGGTGACGCTCCGAGATCTTCTCCATCCCGTAGGCTCGCCGCATGCCCGTGTCCGGCCGGGTGATGGATTCCGAGGCGCCTAAGCGCATGGTCCCGCCCAGGTTTTTAACCTCGCGCTGCTCCTCGAGAAGGGAGACCACCGGATGCTTGGAGGTTTTGCAGAACTCCGTGGAATGGGCGTCCTTCCAGCCGAGGACATCGCGGGCGTACTCGATGACCATAATCTGCATGCCGAGGCAGATGCCGAAATACGGCACCTTGTGCTCCCTGGCCCAGCGGGCCGCGGTAATCATGCCCTCGATGCCTCGTTCTCCAAAGCCCCCCGGCACAAGGATGCCATCGACCCCGCCTAAAAGGGCGTCGATGTCGGCGCCGGCCGCCTCGAGCTTGCCTGAGTCTATCTTCACGAGCTCAACGCCTGCGCTGTTCGCGATCCCGCCGTGATAGAGGGCTTCCCAGACCGATTTATAGGCGTCATGGAGCTCCATGTACTTGCCCACGATGCCGATCCGCACGTGGTAGCCGGGATGTTTCACCTTGTCCACGACCTGCTTCCAGGCCCCTAGTTCGGCGTGCTTGCTCTCGACATTCATCTTCTTGAGGATGAAGGCGTCGGCCTTCTGCTCGTAGAGTACCTGAGGCAGTTCATAGATGGTCGGCACGTCGTAGGCTGATATGACGCCCTCCAATTCCACGTTCGTGAAGGAGGATATTTTGCTCCGCAACCCCTCGGAGAGGAGCTCCTTCGACCTCAGGACGAGGATATCGGGCTGGATCCCTATCTCCTGGAGTTCCTTGACGGCATGCTGTGTGGGCTTGGTCTTCAGTTCCCCGGCGGAGACGGAGGGCACGAGAGTGACATGGACCGAGATGGCGTTCTGCTTGCCCAGATCGTGGATGAGCTGTCGGGCCGCCTCGAGAAAGGGCACGGACTCCATGTCACCGACCGTTCCCCCGATTTCGACGATGGTGATATCCACGTCGGGGCTTTCAGCCACGACGAGTATACGCCGCTTGATCTCATCGGTGATGTGAGGAATGACCTGGACGGTCCGTCCGAGGAAGTCCCCCGCCCGTTCCTTTTCGATGACGGTCTTGTAGACCTGTCCCGTCGTGATGGAATTGGCGCGGGTGAGAGGAGCAGTGGTGAATCGTCCATAGTTGCCGAGATCCAGGTCGGTTTCGGCCCCGTCGTCGGTGACGTAGACTTCACCGTGCTGGTAGGGACTCATGGTCCCGGCGTCAACATTCAGGTAGGGATCGATCTTGACCATGCGTACGGTGAAACCGCGCGCTTCCATGAGAGCCCCGATCGAGGAGGCCGTAATACCTTTGCCCAATGAAGAGCACACCCCGCCGGTTACGAAAATCAGCTTCTTCATGGGATTTTAGTATCGAGACAAGGTACCGTTCTTGTCAATAAGCCGCCGGTTGAAAGCCGTGACCCGAAAGCTTTTGAATGGACGAAACCGCCGAACCCCGGGTACAATCTGCCCATGAGCGATCTTTCCTCCCTCTTGAAACGGGGTTTGAACTCGCTGAGCGCCGAAGGCGGAGCCCCCGTCCTCGAAAAACTGCTCAAGTACGTGAGCGAAATCGAGACCTGGAATCCAGCCTACAGCCTCGTGGCCGCGTCGGGTGAGGATCTTGTCGTCAAACATATCCTGGACAGCCTCGCCCCCTGGAGGCTGCTGGCCGCCCTTGCGGGGGAATTCGACGCGGGGAGCAGCACGGGCCCTGCCGTCGTGAGCGACCTGGGGACGGGGGCTGGCCTGCCTGGAATACCTCTGAGTATCCTCATGCCCGGCCGAAAATTCCGCCTAGTGGAGAGGATGGGGAAGCGGATCTCCTTCCTCGAGAGCCAGAAGCTCATCCTTTCGCTGGATAACGTAGAAATCGTTGAGAGCGAGGTGGAGCGCGCCCCTGGACCATTCGACATCGTGGTGTTCCGGGCCTTCAGGCCCTTTGCGGAATTGAAACTCTTCAAACTGATATGGAAAAACCTGAGCCCCGGCGGGGCTATCCTCGCCTACAAGGGGAAGCTCCTCAACGCCAAGCGGGAACTCGACGCCCTCGACGCCGACCCCCTATTGTCGGAACCGGCGGCCTCCGCCGAGGTGCGGGGTTTCTGCGTACCCTTTCTGGAAGAGGAGCGCTGCGCCGTCGTGATGCGCAAAGCCCGGCTAGGCCTTATTCCATCCTGAAACCGGTCATCGACATCGAAGCGTTCTGGAATGAACTATGGAAAACCGAAACCGCCTCGCCCGGCCGCCGCGCGCCCACGATAGGAAGAAGCGGCAGAAAATGCTCGGGCGTGGGGACGGAGTCGCGGGCGATGCCCGTGGATTTCGCCCAGGACTCAAGCGATGCCCTGTCATCGGCATCGACCGCCTTCCTCACCGCCGCGTCGAAAGTCAGGTTCCACGCGTAGGGCTTGGCGTCAAGTTCCCGGTCGATCTGGTACAAGTTATGGACGATGTTGCCGCTCCCCATGAGGAGAATCCCCTCGTCCCGCAGGGGCGAAAGAGCTGCGCCCACGGCAAACCAGGCCGCCGGGTCGAGGTAGGGATCGAGGCTCAGCTCAAGGAGGGGAATATCGGCCTCGGGGTACATGTGTAAAAGGACGGTCCAGCCGGCGTGGTCCATGCCCCGGTCGAGATCCTTGGCGCAGGGAAAACCGGCCGCGCCGAGAAGGGCGGAGGTCCTGTCCGCCACGGCGGGATCGCCGGGAGGGGCGTATTTCACCTCGTAGAGTTCCAAGGGAAAGCCCCCGAAGTCGTAGATCTGCCGAGGGGCCAGAGATGCGGTTACTCGGACGCCCCGCGTAAGCCAGTGGGCCGAGACGACGAGGACAGCCTTGGGCCTCGGAAAGGTGGCAGCAAGCTGGCCCAGAGCCTTAGTGTAGGCGTTGTCGTCGATGGCGTTCATGGGGGAACCGTGTCCGGCGAAAAGCGCTGGTAGCGTATTCATCGGTATAAGGTCACGCCAAAAGGATCGGCGGTCAATGTCTCAAGGGCCCAGGGACCCTCGGGTCTCGAGGCCAGGACAGGGGCCAGGGCCTGGGCGAAAGCGGGCGCATCCTGGTCCGAAGTGACGGCGAGGATGGTGGGACCGGCCCCCGAAAGCCAGACGGCCTTGGCGCCGGCCGCGGCAGTCGCTTCGGAGACTTCCTTCCATCCCGGGATAAGGAGCTTGCGGTACGGCTGGTGGATCCGGTCCGCGCAGGCTGCACCGAGGAGGGCGAGGTCGCGCTTTTCGAAGGCGAGGGCGACGAGGGCGGCCCTGCCCAGGTTGAAGACGGCGTCGCTCCGGGAAAGGGTATCGGGCAGGGCTGCCCGCGCGACGGCTGTGGACAGTTCGAAGGGCGGTATCATGGCGTGGAAACGCCAGGTCGGATCTATCGGGCTGGAGGAAGTGAAGATGCCAAAGCCGCCGTTCTTTCCTTCCGGGACGGAGATGGAAGCGCAGAAGCCTCCATAAACGGCAGAAGCGGCGTTGTCGGGGTGACCTTCGAGCAGGGCCGAGGTTTTCAGGATGAAGCTCCTGTCCTCGCTGGAAAAGCCGGCCGCCGCGCTCGCGCCCCGCGCCAGGACCAGGGCCGCCGCCGCGCCGCCGACGTTCATGGCCGCGCTGGACCCGAGCCCTCGGGCGGGTGGTATGGAGGCATTGATCCTCAGATCGATGGCCGGCTCGGCCAGCCCCAGTTCGGTCGAGGCGGCCGCTAGGGCTTTTATGAAGAGATTGTCCCTGTTCGCGTAGCGTTCCTCGCAGCCTGAAATGCGGCCCGATCCCGGGAAGTCTATCTCGAAGTTGTTGTACAGCGAGAGGGCGGCGCCGAGAGCGTCGAAGCCCGGACCCAGGTTGGCAGAGGTGGCGGGAACCCTGATATAAAAGCGCATTCTCAAGCCCCCCTTCCCATGCCCCGCGCGAAAACGCCCAGGGCGGGCTCGACTTCGTCGATATTGAGGACACGGTCGCTGAGGACCTTTGCCCCCGAAAGGATCCTGATGGGTTCGGGCAGATCGCCCTTCACCAGGGCAGCCAGCTTGGCCGCGAGGGCGAGGTCGCTTTCTCCGGGCTTCCCTTTGCCCGGTCCCATCCGACCGAGCGCCTCCAGACAAGCCCTGGGGAACTTGTAGGCGCTGGCCGTGCCGGCGACGACGATGGGGACAGCCGTGCCGAGGCCGAGGCCGGAACGCAAGGCCACTTCTATCGCTATGGCAGTATGGGGATCGACGAGGACGCCGCTCTCCCTGAGCGTCCGCGCAACGGCGCCCTGGGCTGATCGGTCGCCGCACCATCCTCCGATGAAATCCGCCAAATAGCTCTTCTCCGCCTCGTCGATCTCGAACCATCCCTCCTTGGCAAGGTTTCCCATAAGGGCGGCGACCCGCTCTGGTCTCGAACCGCTCGCCAGGTAGAGGAGGCGCTCGAGGTTCGAGGAGACGAGGATGTCCATGGAAGGACTTTCAGTCTTCAGGAGTTCCCTCCTCCTGTCGTAGACGCCGGTGGCGAAGAAGTCGGCCAGGACCTTGTTGGCGTTGGAGGCGCAAAGGAGATTGCCGATGGGAAGCCCCATGAGCTTGGCGTACTTAGCCGCGAGAATGTCGCCGAAGTTGCCCGTGGGCACGGCGACGTGCATCAGCCCTCCGGGTCCGAGAGATCCCCTCGCTGCCAGGGATCTCCAAGCCGCGACATAGTAGACGATCTGGGGACGGAGGCGGCCGATGTTGATGGAATTGGCCGAGGAGAGGAAGACGCCGGAAAGCGGTCCCTGCCCCGAGGACGCCCGCGTGAAGACGGCCTTGACCGCCCGCTGGGCATCGTCGAAATCGCCGCGGATGGCCGCGACGAACCTGCCCTCGGGACCGGTCGTCGTCATCTGAAGACGTTGGATCTCGCTCGTACCCCCTGCGGGATAGAAGACGGCGACGCTCAGGCCGGGAATGTCTTTCAGGCCTTCGAGGGCTGCCGATCCCGTGTCGCCCGAGGTCGCCGTCAGCACAAGGACCGGTTCGTCGCGCTGGAGCCTGTCGAGGCTCTCCCGGAGGAATCCGCCGAGGACGGAGAGGGCGAGGTCCTTGAAGGCGCAGGTCCGGCCGTGAAAGAGTTCGAGGAGGAAGAGCCCCGGACCTTCGGAGCCTGCGCCGCCGGGGCTGCCTATGGGCTTCAGAGGACATATCGCGGGGTCATCGAAACAAGGCGCCGAATTATCTATGCCCGGTCCGTAGGCCTTGTCGAGTATCGCCTGGAGGCTTCCGTCCTCCCATCCGGGGAAAAAAGATTCGAGGACGAGGCGGGCTAATTCGACATAGGGCAGAGGTTCGGGATCGAAGACGCGGGCGGGGAGGAAGGGCAAGGAAGTCGGAACGTAGAGGCCGCCGTCCGGGGGCATGCCTGAGACGATGGCTGTCTCGATGCCGACAGGTTCCTTGGCTGAGTCTCCGGGTCTGGATCGCGTGCATGAGAAAAGGATAGGCAGCATTTAGGCATTCTAGAGAGAAAGGCCGACGAAAAAAAGCCCCGCGGGACCCGAAAGCTCCGCGGGGTTGAATCGCCGGAACCGGCCGCAGGGCCGGGTCTCAGTCCAGGCGCGAATCAGACCTTCGTGAAGTCCAGGGCAATCTTGGCTTCGCGCTTGCCCAGCTCGATGTTGAGCATGAAAAGCCCCTGAGCGCCGCCGCCGATGAGGTCGACGAGCTGGAGAATTTCGGTGTCGTTCTTCTCTTCCTCGACCTGCTCATCGATGTACCAGGCCAGGAGGTTCTCGGTGGCATAGTCCTTTTCGGCCCGGGCGAGCTCGACCATCTCGCGGATGGACCCGGTGACGAACTGCTCATGGGCATAGACCTGCTTGAAGACGTCCTTCACCACCGCGCTCTTGATCTCGGGAGCGGCGACGGCCTCGTACTTGACCGCGGCTCCCTGCTCGGCGAGGTACTTGACGAACTTCATCGCGTGGAACATCTCCTCGTGGTACTGGACAGTGAGCCATTTGCCGATGCCGGCATAGCCCTGCCCGGTGAGTTTGGCGGCCATGGCGAGGTAGAGATAGGCCGAATACAGCTCGCGGTTGATCTGAAGATTGATCCTATCGGTCATTTTCTGGGAAATCATCGTGGTTCTCCTTGAGCGATTGAGCGCATAACGTAAGTAAAATATACCGATTGCCGCGGATGAACGGAAAGGGCTTTGGACTCATTTCCAGAAGGCCGCAGACTTCCAGCCCCGTGCGGAGCCGAAGTCCAGGACGGTCTGGAAAGAGGTCTCGGGTTCCCGCCAGGCGCCTGGAAGGCCGAGTTCCGAGGCGGCGAGGGCGAAGTGCCGCATCGCTATGCCCAGGTCGATGTTCTGGATCCGCACCGCGCCGAGGGCGTGATTGTAGGCCCTGTCCTCGTCGAGAAAGAGGGTCCAGACCGCTGTTTCGGGATGCCAAACGAGGCGCCAGGGCTGCTTGTTGGAGGCCGAAGGGGCTATTCGGACGGCCTCGAGAACGGGCAGCCAAGGCCCAGGCAGGGCAGCTTCCATAGAAAAAGCTATCTCTTTAAGGGGTTTGCGGGTTCGAGCCCTCGCCGCTCCCCCGACGATCCTGTCCGCCAGGCTCCGGCGCGGCGCGGTCCTGCCCAAGGCGACGACGGCGGGGACAAGGTCGCCGCCCGCGGCGCCCGCGACGCCTGCGGCCGCGCCGCGACTGAACAGGCCCCCGATCCAGCAGGATGCCCAGCCTAGAGCTGTGATTCCGAGCACGAAGCCCTCGAGAATCCAGCCGAGGTCCTCCATCGATCCCGGCCCCGGCGCCACGGCCGCCGCCGCGAAGGCCTGAGCCCCCGAGATCAGCCCATAGGTGCCCATCCTGGCCGGCTTCCCCTCGCCCGAGCCCAGGCTCAGGCCCAGTTTGATCTTGTGACCGAAGGGGCCGCTCGAGGCGGCGGCTAAATCGAGCAGGGACTTCAGCTCCTCGATCTCGCCCTGCGAAAGAGGCCGGTTGTCGAAGGTCCTCGTCGATACCCTCACCGCAATAGCTTCAAGTGATTTCATTTCGTCAGCTCCTTCCACCTGAAGCAGCTCTCCAGGTGATCGTTGACCAGGCCTATGGCCTGGAGGTGGGCGTAGATCGTCGTCGAGCCCACGAAGGCGAAGCCCCGCTGCTTCATTTCGGCGCTCACCCGGTCGGAGAGAGCTGTGGTGGCGGGCAGATCGGAGAGGAGGCGCCTGTGCCCCAGGACGGGTTTGCCATCCACGAAGTTCCAGAGCCAGGCGTCGAAACTGCCGAACTCGTCCTGCAAGGCGAGAAAGGCGCGGGCGTTTTTCACGCTAGCCTCGATCTTCCGGCGGTTGCGGATGATCCCCGCGTCGCCCAGGAGAGCCGCGACCTCAGCCTCGCCGAAGCGCGCGACCTTCTCGGGATCGAAGCCTGTGAAGGCCTTCCTGTAGGCTTCACGCTTACGCAGGATCGTTATCCAGGAAAGCCCTGCCTGCTGGGTCTCGAGGAGGAGGAACTCGAAGTGCCTGGCTTCATCATGCACGGGGGTTCCCCATTCCTCGTCGTGATACTTCAAGTAGAGGGGGTCGGAGCCGCACCAGGGACAACGCTGCATCGGTAAAAGATACCATCGGGGAAGGCCGAAAAGAAACCGGGCCGCCGCAATCGCCCGGCCGACCTTGCCGCGGGGACCAGCGGACTTTGCCTTGAGGGCCGGTGGCTGTATCATATTGGTATGAAACACCGTCATCCAGCTTTGATCTTGGCGATACTCCCTGGGCTGGCGGCGGGAACGCTCTCCCTTTTCCTTTTCGCGTCCTGCGCCGGAAGTCCCGACCAGCACGAAGCCGCCGCGTCCCGCCTGGGTTCCTGGACGGGTTCGCGGATCGCCGCCACCGAGTATGGCCTTGTCCGCGGCCGCCCCGATTCCCTCGCAACGATCTCCTGGAAAGGCCTGCCCTACGCCGCTCCTCCCGTCGGCGACCTGCGCTGGAAGGCTCCCAGACCCCCAGAGCCCTGGCAAGGCGTCCGCGAAGCCTCGGCCTTCGGTTCCCAGCCGCTCCAGCGCCTCCCCGTTCTCGGCTGGATGCGGGGCAGCGAGGACTGCCTCTATCTCAACGTCTGGAGGCCGGCCGACAGCCGGTCCCGGCTTCCTGTCTATTTTTGGATCCACGGAGGAGGGAATTCCATGGGGTCGGCAGGCTCGAGCGACTACCATGGGCAGCAACTCGCCGCCAAGGCAGGCATCGTCTTCGTGTCGGTCGAGTACAGGATGGGTCCCTTCGGCTGGTTCGCCCATCCCGGCCTGGTCACCGGCGACGCCGAGGATGATTCGGGCAACTACGGCACCCTCGACCTCATCGCCGCCTTACGCTGGGTGCGCGACAACATAACGTCCTTCGGGGGCGATCCGGGCAACGTCACCATTGCCGGGGAGTCGGCGGGCGCCTTCAACGTCCTCACCCTCCTTATCGCCCCGAAGGCACGCGGCCTCTTCCACAGGGCAGTGGCGGAAAGCGGGTACAGAACGGATTCCACGCCGGAAAAGATACTCGACTTCGCCGCTGGCATTGCCCGCGGACTAGACTCATCGGCTGAAGCCTCGGCCGAGCTTTTAAGGCGCGCCCCGGCGAAAAAAGTCCTCTCCCTCGCCCGCCAGGGCCTGGCAGGCATGCTCGACTTCCCCTACCCCAACTGGGACGGGAAAGTCCTGCCTGCCGAGGGCTTCGCGGCCTTCTCCGACCCCTCGAAGGTAGCCGATGTGCCCCTCATGATCGGGACGAACAAGGAGGAGACGAAGCTGTTCCAGTGGCTGGGGAGAAAGAACCCGGGCGATCCGGTCTACCAGGCAGGAGCCGAACTTGCAAGCGCCCGATGGAAGGCCGAGGGGGCCGACTCCATCGCCGACGCCATCCTCTCGGGTGACCCGGGCAGGAAGGTCTACGTCTACCGCTTCGACTGGGGCGCCCCCGACAGGGAAGGAAAGAGCGTCTTCGGCGGCAGGGCGGGCCTGAAGGTGGGGGCAGCCCACGCCATGGAAATTTCCTTTTTTCTCCAGAACGACTCGGTCTACGCCAATGCCCTGCCTCTCCAACTTTTTACCAGGGCGAACGAGCCCGGCAGGAAGGATCTGCAGGGGATTATGGGCTCCCTGCTTTCGTCCTTCGTGAAGACAGGCGACCCGAACGGAGCGGAACGCCTTCCCGGGACGCGAGAATCCCTTCCCGTCTGGGAATCCTGGTCGGCAGCCGCTTCTGAGCCTCCCTTCATGGTCTTCGACGCGGGACGTACAGAGGCCAACCCCAGGCTGGAACGGGGGCGCATGACCGTCGAGACGACGAAGGCTGCCCTCGAAGCCTACGGAGAACCGCTCAGGAGTCGGCTGGAAGCCACGCTGAAATGGAAATGAGACCGGAATTCGCCAAAGCAGCCCGCGATTACCGGCTTCTCCTGGATCGCGGCTACCCCGTCAACGCCTGCCTCAAACTCGTCGGCGACCGGTACCGCCTGGACACGATCGAGCGCATGACCCTCTTCAGGGGAATCCTGCCCTCGGAACAGTCGGCAAAAGTGAAGGCCCGGATCCTGGCCGATCCCGCAGGCGCCAACCAGGTTGGCGAGGCCGCCCGAGTCGCCCTCGACGGCTACAACATCTTCTTCACGATCACGAACTACCTTCGCGGGCACAGCCTCTTCGTCTCCACGGACGGACTCCTGCGCGACTCAGGCGGCGCTCATGGCCGGGTAGCCGACGAAGGGCAGTTCCTCAGAGCCATCAGCCTCACGACTGGGGAGCTCGCCGAAAAGGTCCGAGCCTCGGTCACCATCTATCTCGACGCGCCTATACCCTTCAGTTCGCGGCACGCCGAGGCCTGCAGGGAGAAGCTTTCGGCGGCCCGTATCGATAACGAAGTAATCCTCGTGCCCAGCGCCGACCCATTCGTCGCGGCTTTCGAAGGCCGCTGGGCGGCGAGCGCCGACTCCGTCGTCGCGCTCCGCGCCAAGTCCCCGATCTTCGATCTGGCCAGGTCCGTCCTGGAAAAAGGCTGCAAGGCGGGCTTCCCCGACCTCGCGGCCCTCCTGGACCTGCCGACGGATGGGATTACTCCTTAGGCTTCCGCTTGGACCTGCGCGAGAGAGCGATGCCCCCGAAACCCGAGATGATGGCCATGTAAAAGCCGAGGTCGTACCACCAGCCCGAATTGTACTGCTCGTAAACCCTGATTTTTCCGTTGAAAATGCCCACGATGACCGATATGGGCGCCACCCAGCCATGCCAGATACCCATGAGGAAATTGGCCGGCTTCCCGGCGTTGTTCCTGCCGTCGCCGGGCAGGCAGGACGAAAGGAGGGCGGTGAGAAAAAGGACCAGCGCCGCCGCCGCGACCCGCTTCATCCTGGATTTCATTTTCATTTTCATGTTCCTGTCCTTTACGCACCATCCTACGCTCCGGAACCGAGCCGGGGCAATACTCACGCTCCCCCGCTGTCTGGGATATACTCAAGGATCATCGCGGGGGAAGGAGACTCCATGAAGGTTAAAAAAACGCTGATAATCGTCGCCGCCGTCATCGCGGTGCTCGCCGTCGCCGCCGGCATCCTCAAGGCCGAGCTGGACTACAATCTGAGGACATTCGCCAGGACAATAATCCACCCCGTCGACCTGGGACAGATAGCCGACGGAACTTACGAGGGATCATTCAGCATCTTCCCCATCTCGGTGAAGCTGAAGGTTACCGTGCAGGACCATACCATCACGGGCTTCGACCTGCTCAAGCACAGGAACGGGCAGGGCAAACCGGCCGAGGTCCTCCTCGCCGAGGCTGTCGTCAAACAGAAGATAGACCTGGATGTGATAGCGGGAGCTACCTACTCAAGCAAGGCCATCATGAAAGCCATGGAAAACGCCCTCGCTGCGGCTGTTTCGAAGCAGGCACCCTAGGAGGAAGGCATGGATGTCATATCCTGGCTCCTCGAGGACCCCGACCCAGCCCTCGCCCTCCAGGTCCGCAGGGATCTTCTGGGGGAACCCGAATCCGCGCTCGGGAGCCTGCGAAACAAGATCGCCCACGCGGGACGATGCGGGATTCTCCTCGACGCGCGAAAGCCCGACGGCCACTGGGGCAACGGCTTTTACAATCCCAAGTGGGCCTGCACCCACTATGCCCTCTACGAGCTGTGTCAGCTCGGGCTGCCCGGCGTCAGCGAAGCCTGCCGCCAGTCGGCCTTTCTGATTCCAGCCTGCCCCCGGGGCGCCGACGGAGGCATCAACTATGCGAAGACCGTCGCGGTCAGCGATGTCTGCGTCAACGGCATGATCCTGACCATATTCTCCCATTTCGGGATTCTCGGGGAGAAAGCCAATGAGATAGCGGACTACCTTCTCGACATGAGAATGGACGACGGAGGCTGGAACTGCGAATACTATCACGGGGCGAGGCGTTCCTCCCTCCACACTACCATAGCCGTCCTGGAAGGGCTAAAGGAGTTTGGACGCGTCTGCCCTTCGTACCGACCTGAAGCGCTGGCCGAAGCCTGCGGGTCGGGGATGGAATTCATCTTGCGCCATAGGCTCTTCAGGACATCGACGACGGGCGAAGTCATAAAGGATGAGTTTTTCAAGTTCTGCTTCCCGGTCCGCTGGAAATACGATATCCTGCGTTGTCTCGATCTTTTCAGGAAGTTCGGAGTCGACAAGGATCCGCGGATGGACGATGCCATCGAAGTCCTCCGGGCATACGGAGACATCGGCGGAAGATGGAAATCCCAGTCCCAGCCGGGGAAGACCTTCTACCCTCCCGAAAAGAACGGAGCGCCCGGCAGATGGAACACCCTGAGGGCCCTGAGGGTCCTCAAAAAGTACGGCGAGGTAAGGCAATGAGCGAGTATTGGAGCGACGGAGTCGCGGAAATCGAACCCTATGTCCCGGGCGAACAGCCCCGGGACCAGAAGTACGTCAAGCTGAACACGAACGAGAACCCTTATCCCCCTTCGCCCAAGGTGCTGGAAGCCATAAAAGCCGCGGTCGATTCGAGCATGAGGCTCTACCCCGACCCGACCTGCGAGGTTCTCCGAACGGCTATTGCCGCCCGCTTTTCCATACCCAAGACGCGGATTTTCATGGGTAACGGCTCGGACGAAGTCCTCGCCTTCGCCTTCGCGGCTTTCCTCGGCCACGAAGAGCCCCTCCTCTGCCCCGACATCAGCTACAGCTTCTATCCCGTCTATGCGAAGTTCTTCAGGCTGAGATGCCGAACGATAGCCGTCAAGTCCGACTTCTCGATTCCGGTGGATGAGTTCCTCATCCCCAACGGGGGCATCGTCCTCGCCAACCCCAACGCCCCCACCGGAAAATTCCTGCCGCTCGACCAGATCCGGCGCCTCCTCGACTACAACCTCGCGCGCAAGCGCGTCGTCCTCGTCGACGAAGCCTACGTCGAGTTCGGAGGCGAATCTGCCTCCCCCCTTACGGCCGAGTATCCCAACCTCCTCGTCGTCCATACCCTCTCCAAGTCGAAGTCCCTCGCCGGCCTGCGCGTGGGCTTCGCCCTCGGCCAGGAGGAGTTGATCGCGGGCCTCGAGCGGATCAAGAGCTCGATCAACTCCTACACCCTGGACAGGCTGGCTTTAGCCGGGGCCACGGCGGCTTTCGCGGATGAATCCTACTACCGGGAAACCCGGCGAAAGGTCTTGGCGACGCGCGCCTGGGCGACGGAGCGCCTCGAAGCCCTGGGCTTCATCGTCCTGCCCTCCAGCGCCAACTTCGTCTTCATAAGCCACAAGAGTTTACCCGCCGAGCGGATCTATGCCGAACTGAAAGCGAAGGGTATCCTCGTCCGGTACTTCAGGAAGCCCCGCATCGACAACTATCTCCGCGTCAGCATCGGCACGGACGAAGAGATGAAGATACTGATCGAACGCCTGGGGGAGATCCTCGGCTAGCACCTGATCGGGAGGCCGGAAATAACCGGCCGAAGGAGAAATCATGACGAAAGACACGATCCGGCTCATGGCGTCGTACAACGCCTATGCGACCAAGGGGATGAACGAAGTTCTCGCCAAAGTCCCGTCCGAACTCTGGGAGAAGAATTTCGGAGGCTTCTTCGGCTCTATCAAGGACCTCTGCGATCACATCTACAGTGGAGATTTCACCTGGCTCAAGCGGCTGGCGGGTTTGCGGGCCTTCGCCTGCGCGAAAGACGCCCTTCTCACCAAAGAGCAGCCCAAGGATACCAAGCCCTTCGCGACGATCCCTGAGTATCTGGCGAAGCGGGCCGAACTCGACACTCTCATCGCGGCCTTCGCGGCCGAAGTGACCGACGAGGATCTGGCCGCTTCACTCACGTTCAAGAACTGGGCCGGGGAGATGCAGAGCAAGAATTTCGGCGGTCTCTGGCTGCACCTCTTCAACCACGACACCCATCACCGGGGCATGATCGCCGTCTACCTCGACATGGCCGGAATCAAGAACGACTTTTCCAACCTGATCAGGGTGATCTGAGCCGATCCCAAGGACAGGGACTCAGGCCAGGCCGAAATTCAGCTGCCAGGATACGCCATACTTGTCCGTGAAATTGGCGTAATAGGCTTTCCAGAACATCTTCTGGGGCGGCATGTCGACCTTTCCCCCGGCCGAAAGTTTGGCGAAGACCTCGTCCACCTGCTTTCCCGATCCGCAGTCGAGGAGGATGGAGACGTTGTTGCCGACCGCGACCGGGGAGGGCGAATCCGAAAAGTAGATGAGGAGATCGCCGGACTTGAGTTCGGCGTGGAGGACGTACCGGCTGAAGGCCGCGGGAATCGCCGGGTTAGGCATGTCGCCGAAGCGCATGATCTGGGAAAGTTCGCCGCCGAGGGCTTCGCGATAGAATCCCATGGCTTCATCGGCCTTGCCCGAAAAGTTGAGATAGGGAACGAATTTCATGTGATGGCTCCTTGGGAATAAGGTATAGAGCGAGGCGGCCAAAGAACAAGCTTTCGGATTAAATTCATTCTTTATAGATATTTGCCGCACGGCATCTTTCCATAGAGTCCGGCGGCCAGGGAGGAAGCTATGCCAGGCGGAGCGACCATCGGCGTCAGGGACGCGAGACTCGAAGACTCGGGCAGACTTGCCGAACTTGCGACCCAGCTGGGCTACCCCACGACGGCTCAGGAAGTCGGTAAAAGGCTCGCCAGGTATGAAGGATCGGCCGACGAGCGCGTGATCGTCGCGGTCGATGAAGGCAAGGTCGTCGGCTGGACGAGCGCGGCCATCGTCGACCATTTCTACCTGGCTCGGTACGTGGAAATCTCGGGCCTCATCGTCGACGCGGATTCGAGAAACAGGGGCATCGGCGCCCTCCTCATCGCCGAGGTCGAGCGCTGGGCCGCGGAAAGGAATCTCGGCCTGGTCCGGCTACGCGCCAACGTCGTCCGCGTCGACGCCCACCGCTTCTACGAGCGGCAGGGATTCACAAGGACGAAGACGCAGTATACCTTCGAAAAACCTGTGGGGCGCTAAAGCGTCGACCGCAGGAATTCGCAGGCTCGCGCCGCGGCTCAGGTCGCGCCAGACCTTGATGTCCGAGCCGACCTTACCGCCCATCCGGACGAAGGGTTCCATGACGACCATCCTGTCGTAGCCTATGTCCTTGAGCGCGTCGCGGATTTCCAGCCACGGTATCCTTCCCTTCCCGGGGACCCTGCGGTTGCATTCCACGACATGGAAGTGGCCGAGACGGGGACCGGCCGTCCTGATCGCCCCTCCGATGCTGTCCTCCTCGATGTTCATGTGGAAGGTGTCCAGCATCACCTTCACGCGCGGGCTTTCCACCTGTCGGACGAATTCCACGGCCTCCTCGGCCGTGTTCAGGAGATAGCCTTCGAAACGATTAAGCGCCTCGAGGCAATAATCGACGCCGCAGTCCTCGGCGACCTTGGCGACCTCGCGAACGCCCTCGACGCTGCGCCCCCAGTCGCCTATTTTGTCGATGGGCCTGGAGTAGTCCACCGGCCAGTAGCTGTAGATGCCCCCGCCGATGAGATGCACGTCGAGCTTGTAGTGGCGCTTCAAGAGATCGATGAAGAA